>NZ_NFJR01000001.1 GCF_002159975.1 Barnesiella sp. An22
CACGAGGTCCACGAGCCGTTGACCATCAGGCCCCAGGCGGGAGCGATGCGCCATTCGATACCCAGGTCGGGGGTGAGGGTAGCCCAGCGCAGCAGGTTGGCCCGCAGGGAGAGGTGGTAGGAGTCGTGCTCCGGGTGCCCGGCCTCGGCCCGCTGCCGTTCGGCCTCCAGGCGTTGCTTCTCTGCCTCCAGACGTTGTTGCTCGGCCTCCAGGCGTTGTTGTTCAGCTTTCAGGCGTTGCTGTTCAGCCTCCAGCCGTTCGGCCTCGGCCTGTTGCTCCGGCCCGCTCTCGGAGGGCTGGACGGGGATGGCGATTCGCACCGTTACATAGTCGCCGCCGGAGGTGTGGTTGCTTGTGGTGAAGCAGGCTTCGGAGAGCCCCTCGCGAGTGATGAGTTCGCTCTTCACCCGGTTGGATCGGATGCGGGCGATGGCCCGGGCGGCCGCTTCGTCGCGGAGCGAGCTGCAGTAGCCGTCGACCAGGATGGGGATGGTGCCGGCGAGTATCGCCTCTTTGTTCTGTACTACGCACGAGAGCAGACGGGTCAGCTCGGTGCCGTTGTTTCGGTAAGCGGTATAGAGGCCGTCGTTCCCCGGCTCGAACCGAAAGTGGTAGATGGTGTCGCCCTGTGTCTGTGCCACGAGCGGGTATACAACAGCCCATAGCACGAGGGTCATCAACAATTTTTTGAACATGTCGTTATATAGGATTTGGTATTATCGGGAAGGATTGTATTTCAAAGATAATATTCGGAGGAGAAATATGCAAATGGTGATTGTTAAAGGATTTAACAATCAAGGCGTTGCACTGTTAAAATTTAACCAAAATTGTTGATAGAGCAAAGAAATTGTTGATAGAGCAAATTTTTCGGCCCTGATTTTTAACATTTGAAATGTTGAACATCGCTATTTTTTTGTTTCGAGCCCCTGTTTTTTGCTCTTTTTTGGAGGGAATATGTCCGTTTTTTTTATCGTCGAGAGGAACGAAGTCAGAGGTATCGCCGTTGTTGTCGAGCTCTTTTCCCGGACCTCGCCGTCCCGTCATTCCGCACTCCCTCGCTGGACCCCGCATCGCTGTGCGGGGTGACCCGGTGTGTTCATTCTTCTCAGCAGCAAGAAGAACGAACCAAGAAGTGCCGCCGCTGTTATCGGGCATTCTCGCTCGGAGTCTGTCACCGCCCTCGGGGGCTGCGGAACTTGCTGTGCTCAAACAGTCCTCGCCCTTCTTCCTCGGTCGGCTAGTCTCCTCCCGGCCCGATAAAGGCGGTGTTTGCTTCGTGCTCGCAGCTCGCTTGCGCCACGGTGGTTTAAAACAGAAGCGGGGACATACATCGTGTATGCCCCCGCTATGGGTGTCGTCGGCAAGGATGTGCCTTACCGTACGGTAGAGTCTTTATTTAGCCTCCTCTTCTACGACGCCGGTCATAATTACCTCGATGAGGTTTTTGCCGTTGAAGATCTTCTTGGTGAAGGCCTTCATGTCGTCGATGGTGATGCTGTTGAGGGTCTCTTCGTAGTTGCTCTCGTTGTCGCCGTAGCCCAACTCGAAGTCAGAAATCACATCTCTCCAATAGGAGTTCTCACGCAGGTTTTGAGCATGTTTCTTGAGCATATACTCTTTCACCTTGGTGAAATCTTTTTCGCGAGGACCCTCTTTCACAACCTTCATCAACTCGGCATGAGCGCGGTCGGTGAGACGTTTCTCGTCTTGCGGGTTGGTGTCGAAGCCGAAGAGGAACAACCACTCGTTGTCGATTGACGAGAAGTTGGCCATGGTACCTACGCCGTAGGTTCCACCCTCTTCTTCACGGATGGTCTCGGTATATACAATGTCCATTACCTGGTTGAGAATGCTGAGCATAAGGTTGTTGCGCAGGTTGTATTTCTCGTCGCCCGAGTAGATGGCATAGACGGTCGATTTGGCCGTTTCCATCGGTTGGTTGTAGTGGTTCGTGACGATACCCTTTTGAGTTCCGATCAGTTTGCCCACTTTGTCGCGGCTCTTGCTGGCCGGGAGCGAAGCGATGTATTTCTCTACATAGGGTTTGAGCGAGTCGGTGTCGAAGTTACCTACGAAGATGAAGGTATAGTCGGCGGCATTGGCCAGGCGCTCCTTGGCGATTTGGAGAATGCGGTCGTAGCTGATCTGGTCGATGTCTTCGGCTTTCAACTGACGGCGCAAGGGGTTGTGGTCGTAGAGGGTAGCCGAGAGCGAATCGCTGAAGATGTATTGCGGCGTGTTGGCATAGTTGACGAGAGCTGCTTTCGATTGCTCTTTCCAGGCGGCAAATGCCTCGTCGTCGCGGTGCAGGTCGGTGAAGGTGAGGTATACGAGTTGCATCATCGTCTCGAGGTCTTTCGTGGCACACGAAGCGAATACCGATTCCTGAGCCCCGCCCATCGAGAAGCTTGACGATACCTTCTTGCCGGCCAGGGCTTTCATCAGGTCGGTCTTGCCGAATTGGCCGAGGCCACCCAGTTCAACGATTTCGTTGAGCGATTTCAGGTCGCGGGCCAGAGCCGGGTCGTTGGTGTTGTAGAGCGAATATCCACCTTTGCTGACAGCCAGCATGGTGATTTCGTCGCCCTTGAAGTCGGTGGGTTTGAGCACCACTTTGGCACCGTTGGAGAGGGTCCACTCGGTCGTGCCGAATTTCTTACCGGCAGCGCTCTTGGTCACTTTGCCGGCAGCGGGCTCTTTCGAGATGAGGGGCTCGTTCGATACCTTGTCGACATAGGGGGCAACCTCTTCGGCCTCTACCTCTTTGATGGCAGCCAGTACCTGGTCTTTGTCGGGGTAGGTAACACCCTCTTTGTCGGGACCGGTAAGCGAGATGACCATGTTCTCTTCGCTGATGAGCGATTTTACATATTGGTTCACCATATCGACCGTGATAGCGGGCGACATCTGCTTGATGAGGTTATACTCCATTTCGATGCCGGGGATGTAGCCGCCGTCGATGAAGTGACGGATATATTCTTCGGCATAGTCGACGTTCTTGCGGTTGTTACGTTCGTTGTAGAGGTTCTCGTAGTTCGAGAGCATCGTGGCGCGTGCCCGGTCGTACTCCGAAGCGGTGAACCCGAAGCGGTCTATACGCTCGGCCTCGCGGATGATACCCTTGATGGCGTCGATGGCACCGTTGTCTTTACCCACGGCAATGAGGGTGAAGGCGCTTTTGGTCTTCGATACGAAGAAGTCGCCGTCGAAGATGGCACCGGCAATGAAGGGAGCATCGGGTTTCTGGGTAATCTCGGTGATGCGGTCGTTGAACATGATACCAATCACGCCGTTCATGTAGTCGGTGATGGCCCCGTTGATGGTACCGCGCATTTCACGGGGCATGGGGTCGTGTTTCATGTAGATGTCTACACGAGTGTAGGCGGCCTCTTTGTCCTTGTGGAAGGCAAAGATGGGCTCTTTGTTGTCGGGTACGGGATAGTATACGCGCTCGGCAGCGTTCTCGGGCATTTTGATTTTGCCGAAGAGCTCTTTGATTTGAGCCTCCATCTTGTCGGCGTCGAAGTCACCGATTACGATGATACCCTGTTGGTCGGGGCGATACCATTTGTGGTAGTAGTCGCGCAGAGCCTGGTAGGGGAAGTTCATCACTACCTCCATGGTACCGATAGGCATGCGGTTGGCATACTGGCTGCCTGCAAACATGACGGGCACCGTAGCCTCCCAGGTACGCCAGTTGGCATCGGCACGCGTACGCCACTCTTCGTGGATAACGCCGCGCTCTTCGTCGATATCCTTATCGTTGAGCGAGATGGCGCAGGCCCAGTCGTAGAGCACGAGCAGACACGAGTCTACCAGATTCTGATTCTGCGTGGGGACGTTGGAGATGCGGTATACCGTTTCGTCGAAACCGGTATAAGCATTGAGGTCGACACCGAATTTGATACCGTTGTTCTCGAGGTAGTTGAGCATCGTCTTCCCGGGGAAGTGCTCGGTACCGTTGAAAGCCATGTGCTCGAGGAAGTGGGCCAAACCGCGTTGGTCTTCGTTCTCGAGAATCGAGCCTACCTTTTGGGCAATGTGGAACTCGGCACGGTTCTTGGGGGTTTCGTTGTGACGTACATAGTAGGTGAGACCGTTGTCAAGCACACCGTAGCGCACGTTGGGATCGATGGGCAATGCTTCCATCTGAGGAGCTTGCTGTGCCGATACCCATTGGGCTACGGCCAGGAAAGCAAGCACTAATCCCGATTTTACCATTCGTAAATTCATTGTGTTTTGATTTAATGATAAATATTGGTGTTTGTGTTATTTTGTTGTCTCTTCGTTATCTCCCTGATATTCGAGTATGTCGCCGGGCTGGCAGTTCAACTCCTTGCAGATGGCCTCGAGGGTCGAGAAGCGTATGGCTTTGGCCTTCCCGGTCTTGAGTATAGAGAGGTTGGCGGGAGTAATCTCTATCTTGCCCGAAAGTTCGTTGAGCGAAATTTTCCGTTTCGCCATCATGACATCAAGGTTCACAATAATCGGCATAGGCAATGATTTATATGGTGAGGTCCAACTCTTCGCGTTGTTTGTGGGCAATGTTCAGTATCTCGGCCAGCAGCAGCAAGATAAAGGGGATGGTGACTGCCGGGCTCATCTCGGGGTAGCAAAGGGTGTAACCGCCCAGGTCGAGGTGCGAACGGTAGTATCCGGTTGCAATGAACAGGTCGATATAGCTGATGAAGTAGAAGGCAATCATGTAGTAGGAGAGGAGCCGCAGGCGTCGGATGTTCTTGTGGTTCATCAAACCGTCGGCCGCTACCGAACGGATGAGCTTGACCAGCATCACAATCATGGCTATGAACGAGGCCAGTGAGAGCAGAGTAAAGATTGCAGCACAGATTCTCAGCCCTTGCGGTACCATCGAGTCGGGTATGTAGAGGATCCCGCCGGTCGATAGCGTGAGGCCCGGTATCGAACCGAACTCGCTCAGTTGCAGGTTGTCGGGCTTGATGGTGCTTATCTGTAACGACGATTTTCCCAGTCCGTTTTCAAATCCGATAAACGAAGAGTTGAACCCAATCGTGAATCCCTTGGAGAAGTCGAGTACGATGGGAATGAGTATAAGCAATGCAATTAACAGGTTGAGTAATTGTATTTTCCGTTTTGTCTGCTTGTCGTAAAACATATAAGCTGTGTTGTATTGGTAAGACAAAGGAAAGCAATGTTTTTGAGAAAAACAAGAAAAACAGTATATTTTTATCGAAAAACGATAAAATTTGATTCCGTGCGGGGTGTGGAGGAAGCCGATTATTTGTTGTCGATGTCCGAGATATAGCCGTTCATCATGGCATAGAAACTGAGTCCCGATACGGTTTTGATGCCCAGTTTGGCGGTGAGGTTCTTGCGGTGGCTGAGCACGGTGTTGATGCTGATGTTGAGTTGGTCGGCAATCTCTTTGTTCATAAATCCCTTGGCCACCAGTTTCAACACCTCGGTCTCGCGAGGCGAAAGCTCTTGGGGCAGGCTTTCGGCTTGTCGGCCGAGCTGTTCGACAAAGCGTTCGAGGCGTTCGAGCAGGCTCTCCTTCTCTTCGTCGATGGGGAGTGTGGGGGCAAACGATTCGGACGATTGGTCGCCGTGAGCCGTAAGCAGCATGATGCGGCTCTTGCGGGGTAGGAAGAAGTCGCTGTATTTCAATACCGTGTCGGCGAAGAGCAGGTAGGCGTCGAACTGTTCGGGGGTGTCGTCGAAGAAATCTTCTGCTCGGTTGTAGAGTGCAGGGGTCACGTCGAAGTATCGTTGGAACAGATGCTTCAGACCTAAGTTCAGCAGGGTATGCGGGGTGACGACGGCGATACGCATGAGCAGTTTCTTGGGTTATTCTTTATCGTGGCAGGCTTTGAGCATGGCATCGGCAATGGGGCGCAGGATGCGGTTGCGTATGCGGTTGTGCTGCTTGATGTCTTTCTCGAGGCTGTACAGGGCGAAGATAACACCGTGGCACAGGTTGAGGTCGTACTCGCCCCGCAGATGAATGACGAAGAGGCTCTTGAGGTCGTCGAGCTTCTCTTCGAGCGAGTCGGGCTCGTCGTGGTCGTAGCGTATGTGCTCGCCATAATATTCGCCTTGCAGCTGCTCGGCCGCGGCCCTGATGGCGGGGAACCAGCTGGTGCGGTCGCGCTCGATGCGCGAGAGCAGCTCTTTCTTCAGCTCCTCGAAAAACTGCTTCATCAGCTCGAGGTTGTTGTTGTCGCTGTCGCTCTGCGAGATGAGTGAGTTGAAGTGCCGCTCGATATTGGGTATCTGGAATTGCTGGTAGTAGCTGTTGGTGAGAGTGAGGTAGTCGACGATCTGGGTGGCACAGAACGATTTGAGGCGGTTCTCGGGGAAATAGTCTTCGTTGATGAAGGTGTTGAGAATCGTCACGAAAAACTCGCAGTCGAGGTTTTTCTCTTCGCATACGGTGCGTATGCTCTTGTCGCCGACACCCAGAATAATCCCGAATCGGTTGATGACCGGGATAATCGAGGGCTCGTTCAGGATGACGTCGCAAAGTTTACAATCGGCGTTTATCAGTGCCATGGTTCGTTGTTTTTATAGATGATGTCGTTTTCGGTAATAATCAGGTCCATCTGTATGTCGTGAGGCTCGGCCGGAATTTCGTCGACCAGTTGCAGCCCGTAGCAGATGCCTATCTTTCGGGCCGAGGTCTGCCGCAACAGGCGGTCGTAGTAGCCTTTGCCGCGGCCCAACCGGTTCATGCGGCGGTCAAAAGCTACCCCCGGCACGACAATCCACTCGAGCAGCGAGGGGTCTACGGCCGTGTCGTCGGCCGGCTCCCAGATGCCGAAGGCTCCCTGTTTCACGGCCCCTTCGTCATAGGCGGCCACCACCAGGTCGTCGCCGGCGACAATGGGCAGATAGAGCTGTTTGGCCGTGCTCCATCTCGAGAGCAGCGGTCGAGTGTCTACCTCGTCGGGCAGAGCGTGATAGAGCATGAGGCGGCTCACCCGGTCGAAGCCGGGCAGCGACTCTATGGCCGCGCAGATGCGTCGCGAGAGCTCCTCCCGCTCGGCAGAAGTGAGGGCCCGCTTCAACTGCTTGATTGTTTGCCTGAGCTGGTGTTTGTCGTGCATGACGTGTCGCTCCTATTTCGTGCCCGTGCTTGCGGTCGAGGTCCCGCTCAACAGCCGGTTGTAGTTCTGCTCGTCGGCCAGTACCTCCTGGGCTTTGCGCAGCGTCTCGTCGTCACGCAGCAGCAGTTTGTAGAAAGCCTCTTCACCCAGGATGTTGCGGGCAATGTAGGCCTGCAAGGTGTTGATGATGAGTCGGCGCGAGATGTTGATGTAGACGGGGCGCGGGCGTATGCCTTTTTGTGCCGCATATTGCACGAAGCTGTTCAGCAGACTGTTGCCCTCGATCATCGGCATCAGGTCGTCGAGGTCTTTGGCTTTCGACAGGCGGTCGCGGTTCTTGTCGGTGAAGTCGAAGGCATACTGGTAGAGGGTACCCTCGTTGATTACGTTGTTGAAGTACGAGGTGTATCCGGTCGTATCGCGCGGTACGAAGATGTCGGGCATGATGCCGCCTCCACCGTATACCTCGCGTCCGTTGACTGTGTGGTATACCAGTTCTTTGTTCTGTTTGATGCTGTCGGCGTTGAAGAACTCGCCGTGTTTATAGCGGTTGACAATATCCATGCTGTAATCGTCGGCCTTGCCCAGCTCATACTGTTTCTGGATGCAGCGGCCCGAAGGGGTGTAGTAGCGGGCTACCGTAAGGCGTATGGCCGAGCCGTCGCGGAAGGGAATCTGCTGTTGTACCAACCCCTTGCCGAAGGTACGGCGGCCTACAATCAGACCTCGGTCGTTGTCTTGTATGGCCCCGGCAAAGATTTCGCTCGACGAGGCCGACCATTCGTCGGTGAGGACGATAAGCGGAGCATCCTGGAAGGTGCCGGTCCCGTTCGAGACGGCATCCTCACGCTCGAAGGCCCGGCCTTCGGCATAGACAATCAGCCGGTTGGCCGGGAGCAGTTCGTTGGCCATGTTGATGGGAATATCCATCAGACCACCGCTGTTGCCGCGCAGGTCGATGATAAAGCTCCGGGCTCCCTCGTTGTTCAGCTTGGAGAGGGCATTGATGAACTCGTCGTAGGTGGTGCGTCCAAATTTGCTTACCTTGATGTAGCCAGCCTGGTCGTCGAGCATGAAGGCGACGTCGATGCTGTTCACGGGAATGTCGCCCCGGGTTACCTCGTAGGTGAGGGGCTTCTTGGCCGTCTTGCGCACGATGGTGAGTTTGACTACCGAGTCTTTGGGACCTTTCAGATTTTTTATCACGCTCTCGTTGCTGATGCCTTCGCCCACGAAGGCCGAGTCGTTGATGGCGACGATGCGGTCGCCGGCCAGAATGCCCACCTTTTCGGAGGGACCGCCCGGGATTACACTCACTACGTTGATGGTGTCGTTGAGGATATTGAACTGAATGCCGATGCCGCTGAACGAGCCTTCCAACTCTTCATTGACACTCTCCAGGTCTTGGGCCGGAATATAGGCCGAGTGGGGGTCGAGCTCGCCCAGAATCTTGGGCATGACGTTTTCGATAAGGTCGTCTCGGTTTACGGTATCGACATACTGTTGTTCGATACATTGCAGCAGGCTTTCGATTTTGTCGTATTGCGCGCTGCCGCCGAAGGGATTTTGAATGGAGAAGAATCGTCCGATTAAGATGCCCCCCACGATAGCTACGGCTACGAGCAGGGGAATCCAGACGAAGCGGGCTTTGTTATTGTTCATAATCGATGCGGATAATTTAAACGCGTTCTGTTGTTATAGAAGAAAAACATATTATCGGCGAGATTGCTCACACGGGTGACGGGCTTTTCCCAGTTTCTCTCTGGAGCCTCTCGTCTTGGTATCTATCTTTTTCGATGGTTCGGGCGGTATTGACTCCCGATTGACAAATCGCTTGCGGCGCGATTGTCTCCGTGGGGTTACTGTCCCGACTCCTGCGGTTTGTGCTCGTCGGCTTGCGGGTCGATGAAGTCGACCTTGACATGAGCATTCCGCAAGAGGTCGATACCGTCTTGCAGCCGGTAATACTCCGAGAATACCACACGCTTGATGCCTGCCTGAATAATCAGTTTGGCACATTCGATACAAGGCGATGAGGTGACATACAGGGTGGCTCCGTCGCTGCTATTGTTGCTGCGGGCCACTTTGGTAATGGCGTTGGCCTCGGCATGCAGCACGAAGGGGAAGGTGTGTCCGCTCTCGTCTTCGCAGCAGTTTTCAAATCCGGCCGGCGTACCGTTGTATCCGTCGGAGATAATCATCTTGTCTTTGACAATCAAGGCTCCGACCTTACGCCTTTGGCAATAGGAGTTTTCGGCCCAGATTTGCGCCATGCGTATGTAGCGCTTGTCCAGGTTCAGTTGTTTGTCGGTGCTATTTAATTTCGTATCCATATATCCTGCGATAATGATTTACAAAAATAGCTGTTTTGCGGTTATTTATCCTCTTTTTTTATCAAATAATAACGGTGCACCGGCAAGAAAAATGAGCCGGGCATCGGGCCGCATAGTAAAACGGGGTGTCGGATAGCCTCCGACACCCCGTGTAATCAGTCGATAAAGCGGCGTAATATGTTGTCGTAGGCATCGATGCGGCGGTCGCGCAGGAAGGGCCACCAGCGGCGCACATTCTCGCTGCGGCCGAGGTCGACCTCGACTACCTGGCTCCATTCGTTGTCGCTGGGTGCTGCGGCCAATATCTCACCCTGAGGACCACACACGAAACTGTGGCCCCAGAACTGGATGCCCCGGGTCTGTTGCGAGGGGTCGGGCTCGTGTCCCACCCGGTTGACGGCGATGACCGGCAGACCGTTGGCTACGGCGTGTCCCCGTTGCGAGATAATCCAGGCATCCTGCTGGCGCTTTTGCTCCTCGGGGGTATCGGAGCTTTCCCAACCGATGGCGGTGGGGTAGATGAGCAGGTCGGCTCCCTGCAGGGCCATGAGGCGGGCAGCCTCGGGGTACCACTGGTCCCAGCACACCAGCACGCCCAGTGTACCTATCGAGGTCTGGATAGGCTTGAAGCCCAGGTCGCCGGGGGTAAAGTAGAACTTCTCGTAATAGGCGGGGTCGTCGGGGATGTGCATCTTGCGGTATTTCCCGGCCATGGAGCCGTCGGTGTCGAAGACGACGGCCGTGTTGTGATAGAGCCCGGGGGCGCGGCGTTCGAAGAGCGAGGTGACCAGCACGATGTGCAGGTCGCCGGCCAGGCGGCCGAAGAATTCGGTCGACGGGCCTGGTATGGGTTCGGCCAGGTCGAAGTTGTCGGTCGATTCGGTTTGGCAGAAGTAGAGGCTGTTGTGCAGCTCTTGCAGCACCACGAGTTGGGCCCCCTGGGCGGCACACTGTTCGATGCGCTGTTTCAGCCGGTTCATGTTGTCGGCCCTATCGCCGCTGTTATGTTGTTGGACGAGTCCGACTTTGATTTTCTTTTCGGTCATGTTATATAGCATTTTATCGTAATACATTCTCGGGGTATTGCATGGTAACGCAGTGCAGCGACCCGTGTTGCCGGATGAGCGGCGAGCAGTCGATACCCACCATCTCCCGGCCGGGGAAGGCGGCTTGCAGAACCTCGGCGGCAGCCCGGTCGTTGGCCGGTTGCCGGTAGGTGGGGTATAGCACGGCATCGTTCATGATGAGGAAGTTGGCGTAGGTGGCAGGCAGCCGCTCGCCATTCTCGTCATGTACCGCATCGGCCATGGGCAGGGGCAGCAGCCGGTAGGGCGAGCCATCGAGGGTGGTGAAGGTGCGCAGTTGTTCCTCCATGCGGCGCAGCGCCTCGTAGTGCTCGTCGGTGGTATCGGTACACCGTACGTAGACAATGGTATCGTCGGGGGCGAACCGGGCCAGGGTGTCGATGTGGCTGTCGGTGTCGTCGCCGGCCAGATAACCGTGGTCGAGCCACAAGACGCGTTGCAGTCCGAAGGTCTCTTTCAGATACTCTTCGATGCGTTCCTTCGACCACTCGCCGTTGCGGTTGGGCGAGAGCAGGCATTCGCTTGTGGTGAGCAGGGTGCCGGCGCCGTCGCTTTCGAGGGCTCCCCCCTCGACTACGAAGTTGAGCCGGTTTTCGTACCGGGCCTGGAATCGCTGCTGCCGATAGAGCGTCGAGGTGATGAGGTTGTCGTAGTTGGCGGCAAACTTGAGTCCCCACCCGTTGAACTTGAAGTCGTAGATGCAGGGCTCGCCGTTGCGCAGGAGGGTAATGCCACCGTGGTCGCGAGCCCACGTGTCGTTGGTGGGGCACTCGGCGAAGGTCTCCGCATCGGGGTCGACCACCCCTTGCAACAGTTGCTTTACCTGCTCGGGGTGAGGGGTGACAATCAACAGATGCTCGCGTTTGGCAATCTCACGGGCGAGGTCGATGTAGCAGGCCGTCACTTCGTCGAGCATGTAGGCCCAGTCGGTCGCTTCGTGGGGCCAGGTGAGCTGGATACCCGATTGCGGGTACCACTCGGCCGGGAAGAGTATCGTGGGGGTCATGCTTTCGGGGTTTGCGATTTACGGTCGAAGTAGGGACTCTTCGACGATACACTCAGTGCCAGCGCAATCACCTGTCGGCAGCCGGGCAACAGATTCATCTCTTGAGCTGCGGCTCCGGCCGAGAACATCACCCGGGTGTCGATGCGCAGGTCGGCCGCTTTGGAGCAGGCCGAGCCGATGGCAATGCCCACGTCGATCGAATTGATGGCACAGGGATTCTCCTGCGGGTTCTCGGCACAGGTCTTGTAGCCGCAATAGGCACAGTTGAGGCCCTGTACCTGGCGGCGGGTACCGATGAGGATAACGGCGTCGGACTGTTCGATGTTGCCGGCATCGCGCAGGAAAAACTTCATGTCGCGCTTCTCGCTCTCCTCTCTCATCCGGCGGGCCAGCGCCAGCAGGTCGTCGCCGGTGACGGTAGCAATCTCGATAATATCCACCCCCTTGCCTTTGGGTGCGGTACGTGCCGCCATCATAATCTGTTTGGCAGCTTTGCATACAACCTCTTTACGAGTATCACGTTCGTTGTAAATCATGTTGTCTTCTTTATTTGATACAAAGATAATAAAAGGTGAGAGCAGAGGCAAATGGAAAACGCAGTTTTCAACTTTGCCTGGGCCGAGCCGCATCCTGTCTTCTTCAAAGATAGCGAAAGGTGAGAGCAGAGGCAAATGGGAAACACGGAATGTGAAAAGATGATGCGTAAAGGTCTAATTTGTTTTCGCTTTTTTACAAGTTTTCAATCACTTTTTATAAAAGATTTTCTATATTTGTAAACCAAGATATGCAATAATGTGTTCATTTGATAAATAGGAATGCCATGAGTAATGATATTACAATCATATTTGATGATATTATTAAGCAATATCGCACTTTGGATTTGGCGGAAGAGATGTTTCGGTCGATGATGGAGGACGATAAGCAGTTGGAAGCCGATTATCAAGAGTGGTGCGATACGATGGGAGTCTCGGGACGAAAGGGTTTTGCTTACTATTATGAAGAGTATCTCGAACAGCAAGATTCGGTATGGGATAGTCTCGATGATCACGATGAGAGATAGTCATCCGGGCAAATGAGTGCGTTTGCCCAACCATGAAGAGGGACTGTTGTACGATTTTCTACGGGCTTTGAACGTAGAAAAATAGAGGATCGTGGGGCAATCGAGAGGGAATGAACAAAAATCTTCTTTATCTTTGTTCACGAGAAATCGATGTGTATGAACCGAGTTTATTATTGGATAGTGCCGCTGTTGCTGTGTGCTGGTTGCCAGGGCGGCGTAGAGACTTCGTATGTAATCGACGGGCATGTAAACAATGCCGACGCCAATGGAAATATTATCTATCTCTCTCATAGCAATGGCGACGAGCTGGTTAATCTCGACAGTGCGATTGTCGACGACGGGCTCTTTTCGTTTCGCGGTGAGCAAGAGGTGCCTATCATGGCTTATTTGCGATTCAACCGTTCGCTCGACTCGCTGGCCGTGCCGGTGCTGTTTATTCTGGAGAACGGTTCGATGGAGGCCACGATGGACACCCTGTTTTCGACCGTGACGGGTACCGAGCAAAACGAGGCTTTCGAGGCGTACAGGGTAGAGGCCCATCGGCTCGACTCGCTGCGCAACCGGTTGCATGAGCGTTATCTCGAGCAGGTGGCCGACAGCCAGATGACAGCCGAGCTCGAGTCGTCGATGTATGGACAATATGGTCGTCTCGACGACGAGGCAACCGATCGGGCCTACCGGTTTATCCGCAAGAACCGTAATTCGCCGGCAGCACTCTGGTTGCTCGAGTCGATGCAGAGCCGTTTCAGCGAAGCCCAGTTGGAGCAGCTTCTGTCGGAGCTGGGTAGCCGCAACAAGAGTGCACAGGTGCTGACCGATATAGCTCAGCGGCTGCGCAGTGCCGATAAGATAGAGCCGGGCAGCCCGTACGTAGATGTACCGTTGGTCGATATGTGGGGGCGAAGCACCTCGCTGTCGGGCTATGTGGGGTATGCTCGGTATGTGGTCGTGGGGTTCTGGCAAGCCGGCAGCGACCCTTCATGCCGGGCCATGGTCAAGTTGGGTGAACTGTATCGTGAGTATGGCTACCGAGGTGCAATCTTCCTGTCGGTCTCGCTCGACAGCGATGCCGAGTTGTGGCGCGAGCAGGTGCAGGCTTCGAAGTTGCCGGCCCACCAGTGTATCGCCGCCAACCCCGACGAGGTGGAGTCGCGCTATGCGCTGGCCGCGGTCCCTGCGTTTATAATCATCAATCCCGACGGGACCATAAATTCCCGCAATCTCACGCTCGAGCAGTTGGGCAGCAAGTTGCAGGAGCTGTTGCCCTATCGGATGCGTCGCGATACGGTGTCGGCCAAGTCGGACAGTTTGGCGAAAAAGAAAATATAGGCGTATGCGCATCGTATCGCTGGTAGAGAATACTACAAACTCGGAGCTGACGGCTAAACATGGCCTCTCGTTGTATATAGAGACTCGTCGGCACAGGATTTTGTTCGACTTGGGTCCCGATAATACCTTGTTTGAGAATGCCGCCAAGCGAGGCATCGATATTTCAACGGTCGATACGGTCGTCATTTCTCACGGGCACGCAGACCATGGGGGAGCTTTGAAGAAGTTTCTGGAGATAAACTCCCGGGCTGCCGTTTATGTGCAGAGAGAGGCTTTTGAACCCCATTACAGCAAGGTCTGGTTTTGCAAGGTGCCAATCGGGCTCGATCGGAGTCTGATGTCGCACCGGCAACTGGTGTTGCTGGAGGGCGATTGTACAATTGATGATGAGCTGCGGCTGTTTACCGTGAAGAGCCGGAGCGATAGATTTTACTCTCCGGCCAACCGTGTCCTCTATGATGAACGGGGGCAGGACGCTTTCGGGCACGAGCAGAACCTGATTATCGCCGAAAACAAGATGGTCTTGATTATGGGCTGCGGCCACTCGGGCGTCGTGAATATTATGGACGTTGCGGCAAAGTATCGCCCCTCCTTGTGTGTGGGCGGTTTCCATCTGTTCAATCCCGTTACCCGGAAATCGGTACCCGAGAGTCTGCTCGACGACATAGCCGCCGAGTTGCGTGGCAAATACGCGGATACCCTGTTCTATACGTGCCACTGCACGGGAAAGCCGGCATTCGACTATTTGGCCCGGCACATGGATAATATGCACTATATCGCTTGCGGCGACACTCTTGAAATTTAGTGAAGCATTATATGACTGCATAAAAAAAGCGCTCGACAGTGTCGGGCGCTTTCCTTATTATAGATTCGTCGATTATTCAGCAACGACTTCGAAGGGGATTTCTACGCTAACCTCTTTGTGGAGTTTGATAGTAGCTTTGTAGTGGCCCACTTCTTTTACAGGGTCTTTGATAATGATTTGTTTGCGGTCTACGTTGTGGCCCAGTTTCTCGAGAGCCTCGGCGATTTGGATGTTGTTAACCGAACCGAAGATGGTACCCGTCGAGCTGGTTTTTGCACCGATGGTGAGCGATACACCTTCGAGGGCAGCAGCCAGAGCTTGAGCGTCAGCTTTGATTTTCTCGAGTTTGTGAGCACGTTGTTTCAGGTCCTCTTCACGCATTTTCAGAGCCATGGGCGAAGCGATAACAGCTTTTCCTTGGGGGATGAGGTAGTTACGACCGTATCCGCTTTTTACCGTAACGACATCGTCTTTGTAACCGAGGTTGGCGATGTCTTCTTTCAATATTACTTGCATGCTAAAATTCCTCCTTCGTTTAATTATTTCATCAAATCAGTTACATAAGGGAGCAGCGCCAGGTGACGGGCTCTTTTCACAGCTTGTGCAATACGACGTTGAAATTTCAACGAAGTTCCTGTGATACGACGGGGCAGGATTTTGCCTTGTTCGTTCAAGAATTTTTTCAGGAATTCAGGATCTTTGTAGTCGATATACTTGATACCGTTTTTCTTGAAACGGCAGTATTTTTTCTTTTTGATGTCAACCGACGGAGGGGTCAAATATCTGATTTCGGATTGTGCTTGTGCCATTTTTTAGTTCTCCTTTACTTCTTCTACTTTGTTAGACGATTTAACACTTCTTCTCTTTGCAGCGTATTCGGCAGCAAATTTGTCCATTCTGAACGTCAAGAAACGGATTACACGTTCGTCACGACGGAATTGAATTTCCAGTTTGGCGATGACAGAAGGGTCGGCGTCAAATTCCAGCAGGTTGTAAAAACCGGTGGTTTTCTTTTGAATAGGATAGGCGAGCTTGCGCAATCCCCAGTTTTCCTCATTCACGATTACGGCACCTTGCTCGGTGAGAATCGTTTTGAATTTGTCTACCGCTTCCTTCATCTGTACATCAGACAAAACGGGAGTTAAAATGAAAACGGTTTCGTAATGATTCATACTCGTTTAGTTTAACGTATTTGGTTAATAGTTTTTATTAGCGGGGCAAAGGTAGAGATTATCTTGCAATTATACAACCCTTTGCGACGGTTTTTTCTCTTTTTTCTGCCGGTGCTCGTTCAATCGGGACAAAATTCAGGCTTTGGTCGACTCGTATTTTTTGTAAAAGAGGGTGAGCAGTACAAAACCGACCAGGGCGAGCGGTGCCCCGATGAGGGCGGGGTAGCGGTAGTCGAGACCAGCCTCGAGCGGCAGGCCTCCCAGGAAGGCTCCGATGGCATTCCCCAGGTTGAAGGCTACCTGCACGCAGGCGGCACCCAGCAGCTCGCCACCCTTGGCAAAGTGAATGATTGAGATTTGCTGAGGGCTCGACACGGCAAAGAGTCCGGCGGTGCACAGGCACATGAGCAGTACGGTGAGCCATCCGACAGGAGCCGCGAAAAAGATGGCGAGCAGGGCCATGAAGAGCAGCAGTTGGGTGTAGGCAGCCACGCGGCCGGGGGTGTAGATATCCGACAGGCGTCCGCCCAACAGATTGCCTACCACCATGCCGAATCCGGCCAGCACCATCAGCAGGGTGACACTTTCGGTCGGGAAGCCCGAGACTTGGGTGAGCAGCGGGTTGATGTAGCTGTACCAGCAGAACACGCCGCCGTTGCCCAGCATGGTGGCTCCCAGGATGAGCCAGGGGGCTTTGGTCTTCAAGAAACGGAACTGTCCTTTGAATCCCGTGTCGGGCAATCCCTCGACCTGAGGTACCCACTTCCAGATGTAGTAGAGCACGATGAGGCCCCACACACCCACCAGCAGGAAGGTGAGCCGCCACGAGAGCAGCGTGCTGAGCGAGGTGCCCAGCGGTACCCCGAAGAGGTTGGCGATGGTCATGCCGGCAATCATAATCGAGACCGCCTCCGAGCCCTTCCCTTTATCGGCCAGCTTCTCGGCCACAATCGACGCTACCCCGAAGTAGGCTCCGTGGGGGAGCCCCGAGATGAACCGGGCCATCATCATGGTCCAGTAGTTGGGGGCCAGCGAGGCAAACAGGTTGCCGGCCATCATCACGGCTACCAGACCGAGCAGGATATTTTTCAACGGCAGTTTGCGGGCCATGGTCAGAAGGGGAGCTCCGGCACATACGCCCAGAGCGTAGGCCGAAATCAAATGGCCGGCCGTAGGAATAGTGATGTGTAGATCGGCGGCTATGTAGGGGAGGATAGCCATCATGACAAACTCGGCGATTCCAAGCCCCAATGTGCCGAACGCCAATGCAATAAGACTCTTTTTCATACGATACCTTAATAACCTATTGAACGCAGGGAGCAACCTGCCCGGGCAGACCCTCCCTGAAAATCGGGTGCAAAGGACGCAAAATCTTGCGGGTTGTACAAACTTTGTGTCTCTTTTTTTTGCCAGGGGAACAGGCATAAAAAAACCGCTGCCTTTTTGTGCAAAAGGTAGCGGCCTTGCTGGGGATTGCTCCCGAAATTGTTTACTTAACTTCGATCGATTTTCTTACACCGGCATTGTTTTCAACAGGCAGTTTGGGAAGTTCGACCGACAAAACGCCATGTTCGACATGAGCCGAAATTTTGTTTTTGTCGACATCGTCGGGCAGAATCATGGTCTGCTGGAATTTCGAATAAGAGAATTCGCGACGCAGATAGTGCTCTTTCTTCTTTTCGTCTTTGTTTTCGATTTTCTTCTCCATCGTGATTACGAGGTTGTCGTTCTCATCGACGTGAACTTGGAAATCGTCTTTCGTCATACCCGGAGCAGCCACTTCTACGCAGTAGTCGTTTTCATGTTCGATCACATTGATGGCAGGTGCTGTAGCATTGGCTTTTTCCATCCATTCATTATCAAAGAAATCATTGAAAATGTCGGGCAACCAACCTTGGTTTTTTCTCATGGGTACCATAATTATAATCTCCTATCTTTAAGTTGTTTATTATCTGTTTTGCTTTCGGCTCTCTTTCGATTACCGAAATCACCTATCTACTTGCAAAGGGTGTGCCAATACCCTTTGGCACCTGTTTTGCCCCGGATGTGGTGACAAGAGTGCGCCGAAGTGGACAGACTTGCGCCGAAGTGGCCTATTTGTCACATCGGGTGCGAGGCTCGTAAGGTTCGGGTGCGAGGCCTCGGACGGCAGAGTCTCACCGCCTTCTCCGGCGATACAGGCACATGCCGTAGATGATTGTCGAGGTAAGTGCTTCGGTCACCGGCATGGCCAGCCACATACCAGTGGTTCCCCACACGGCGGGGAGCAGGTAGAAGCATGGAATGAGGAGGATTACACCGCGCATCAGCACAAACAGAATCGACTCTCTTATCCGTTCCAGACTCTGGAAGTAGCCGATGACAGCCACGTTGGCAATGAAAAAGACGGTGCCTGTACCCAGGTAGGGAAATCCCGCCGTAGCTATTCTTCCGGCTTGGCTCTGGGTGTCGACAAACAGCCCTACCAGTTCTCGTGGAAACAGAATAAACAGCAGCGACAGGCACACGCCGAACAGGGTTGCCGTGCGCAACAGCAGGCGGCGGGTCTCTCTCACTTTGTGCCAGAGGCCGGTGCCGTAGTTGTAGCTGATGATGGGTTGGGCCGACTGGGCTATGGCATTTCCGATCATGAAGAAGAAGGGGGCATAGTAGCAGGCAATGCCAAAAGCGCCCACGCCCGAATCGCCCAGATAGTGCATAAACTGCCAGTTGCCTATGTAGATAAAGATGGCCATTGTCAGTTCGCCCAGCAGCGACGACAAGCCTATCTTGCACTGGTAGCCGAGGTTTCGGCCGGCCAGGCAGAGGCTCTTGACGCTTGTTTTCAAGGCGATTATGCGTAGCGACCGGCCCATGAATAGCAGATAGTACAAGGCCATGACACCGCCGGCCATAATGCTGAGGGTAGTGGCTATTGCCGCCCCTTTTACTCCCATGCCAAGGGGGAAGATGAAGAGCCAGTCGAGCACGATATTCAGCAGGGCCGGCACAATGTTGCACCACATGGCAAAGCGGGGTGAGCCATCGAGGCGGATAATGAAGAGCCCTATCAGCATCCAGGTCTGGAAGACAAAGGCCGGCATAATCCATTGCAGGTAGTCGAGAACTTGCGGCATCAGGCTCTCCGACGAGCCCAGCAGCCGGGCCGTCTCGGCCGGGAATATCAGTACCAGCACCGTGAGTACGGTTATAAACAAGGTAGTCGCCAGCAGGGCTTGGGAAATGTTGAGCCGGGCAGTCTTCACCTTTTTATAAGAGAGGTGAATGGACGATACTACCGAGCAGCCGGAGCCGATCATGAGCCCCAGGCCGGCTACGAATTGGTAGATGGGAACGACCAGGTTTACGGCGGCAACCCCGTCGGCACCGGTGCCGTGCCCTACAAAGATACCGTCGATAGTACATACAGCCGACATGGCGAACGAACCCAGCAGGGTGGGAATCAGTAGTTTGCGGAAGAGTGTGGCGACAGGCTCTTTCTGAAAGTCGATAGCGTCTCGGTTCATACAAGCAGAGTTGTGTTTGTGGGTCTTTTACGAGGGGCAAAGGTAGTGAGATGTATCTTCCCGGAGGGGAGCAGAACCCCGACAAGTAGGGTACTTTTCCGAACAAAATGGGGCGTAAGTTGGGGAAATACCCTATTTTTGCATCTCAGAAAGGTATTTTTCAATATATGAAGTCGTTCAAGTACAGGCTCTCGCCCGAGGGCAGCGAATGCAGCTACGGCACAACCGACCTTCGCCCCTGTCTGGGGTGTCCTATCGAGGTCGAGGGGTGTGTGGTGCTGATGTGTACCGAGGGGGTAGCGCTTTTCTCCATCGACTTTCACAACTACACCTTCCGTCGGGGCGATTTGCTGGTGGTCATGTATGACCGCACGGTAATCCCGCTCAAGGTCTCGGCCGGATTCCGGGTCGAATGGGTATCGCTGTCGCTTTCGGTTTGCAACGATACCTTCTATAAAATCTCTTCGGTAAAGTTTTGGGACCGCTTCTATTTCTACCCGGTTTGCCGTCTGGAGCCTGAGCATCCACGGCTGGTCGAGTCTTGGCTGTTGCAGGTGAAGTGGATTGCCCGACACACGGAGGATACCTACCGCACCGAACTGTTGCAAAGTGTATTCTATCAGCTCATGCTCTCGCTCTGCTGCGAAATGGAGAGGCTGTCGCTGGCTTCGGGCAAGAGCGAGAAACGAAGTCATGCCTGGGTGGTCGCCAATGACTTTATGGTGCTGGTGGGTCGCCACTATGTCAAGCACCGCGACGTGGCCTATTATGCCACCCGCCTTTGTGTCAGTCCCGATTACCTCAATAAACTGTCGCTCAAATATATCTTGATGACCCCCAAGGAGTATATCAACCGGCAGTGTATTATGGCTATCAAGACCTATTTGAGTAGTACCGACCTGTCGGTCAAGAATATTGCCAACGAACTTAACTACGAGGATGCCTCGTATTTGTGCCGTTTCTTTCGTCGAATGACGGGTATGTCGCCTCTGGAATACCGCGAGCGGTTGGGCAAGCCGTGAGCGACCGGGGCCGGAAAAAGTCCGGGCGAGCTTGTTTCTCTGCATTCACCTTTCAGTATCTTTTACTAAGACAGGAGGCGGTTTGGCATAGTCAAATTTGAAAACGTGGTTTTCATTTGCCTTTGCAATCTTCTTTCGCTATCTTTGTTACACGAAGACAGGAGGCGGCTCGGCATGGTCAAATTTGAAAACAAAGTTTTCATTTGCCACTGCTCTCGCCTTTCACTATCTTTGTATTTACATTATACATAAATGAGATGAAAACCATACGGGAAATATATCGCATAGGGTATGGCCCTTCGAGCAGCCATACGATGGGGCCGCGCAAGGCTTCGGAAATGTTTTTGGAACGCCATCGCGATGCGGCGGCATTCGAAGTGACGTTATACGGCAGTCTGGCCGCTACGGGGCGGGGCCACTTGACCGACGTGGCTATCCTCGACACGCTGCGTCCCCATGCGCCGGTCGAGATTGTGTGGAAGCCTTCGGTATTTCTGCCTTTTCACCCCAATGGCATGACCTTCCGCTCGAAGAACAGCCGGGGCGAGGTGACCGACGAATGGACGGTCTTCAGCATCGGAGGCGGTGCTTTGGCCGAAGAGGGGAAGGCTCTCGACGAGTCGCCCGAGCTGTATGAAATGAATCACATGACCGAGATACTCAACTGGTGCGAGCGCACGGGGCGCAGCTATTGGGAGTATGTGCAGGAGTGCGAGGACGATGACCTCTGGAACTACCTGGCCGAGGTGTGGGCGGTAATGCGCCAGGCCATCGAGCGGGGTCTCGACCAGGAGGGCGTGTTGCCGGGGCCGTTGAACCTGCGGCGCAAAGCCTCTTCCTACTATATAAAGGCCAAGGGGTATAAGGATAGCTTGAAGAGCCGTGGGCTGGTCTTTGCCTATGCCCTGGCCGTGAGCGAAGAGAATGCCTCGGGTGGCCGTATTGTCACGGCACCTACCTGCGGCTCGTGCGGGGTGGTACCTGCCGTGCTGTATCATTTGCAGAAGAGCCGCGACTTCAGCGACATGCGCATCCTGCGGGCGTTGGCTACGGCCGGTTTGGTGGGTAATATCGTGAAACAGAATGCCTCGATTTCGGGGGCCGAGGTGGGCTGCCAGGGCGAGGTAGGCGTGGCGTGTGCCATGGCTTCGGCGGCAGCCAGCCAACTGTTCGGGGGCAGCCCGGCACAGATCGAGTATGCCGCCGAGATGGGTCTCGAGCATCACCTGGGCATGACGTGTGACCCGGTGTGCGGCCTGGTGCAGATTCCCTGCATCGAGCGGAATGCCTATGCCGCGGCCCGGGCTCTCGATGCCAATATCTATTCGGCCTTTACCGATGGCAACCACCGGGTTTCGTTCGACAAGGTGGTGGCGGTAATGAAGCAGACCGGGCACGACCTGCCGTCGCTCTACAAGGAGACGGGCGAAGGTGGCTTGGCCAAGGATTACGAGCAGATGTAGCACCGGGAGGGCCGCGCTCGGCAACTGTCTTTATCCGATTGATTCGGGTAGATGGGGCCGGTGGCGATGGTTTGATGGAAAAAAATAATAGCCTCTTTTTCGCCGATAGTGAGCAAAAAGGAGGCTAAATTTGTTTTTGTAGCAAAGTTGAGTTACTTTTGTAGTTGTTTAAGCAATGATTCGTATATGAACTTTTCGGAATTAAATATAGAGATGCTCTTTGCTCTGATGAGCGGTAAGTTGTCGGCAGCCATCAATCGGAAGTTGCACCGCAGTTTTCGCAAGTTGTCAATCGACATTACGCCCGAGCAATGGACGGTGCTCTACTATTTGTGGTCGCGCGACGGGGTAACTCAGCAAGAGTTGTGTAATGTCACTTTCAAAGACAAGCCGAGTATGACCCGGTTGATTGACAATCTGGAGAAACAGCAGCTGGTGGTTCGTTCGCCGGGTGTGAAAGATCGCCGTATCAACCTCATTCATCTCACGGACAAGGGACGTGAACTCGAGGTTGCTACCAAGCCGTTGGTAACGGCCATCATGCGTACCGCTCTCGAGGGATTTTCCGACAGCGAGGTCGAGATGGCCGGTGCGATGCTGGCCAAGGTCTTCGGCAATTTGAAAAACTCGTTGAACGACTAATCTCTAAAAAGACGATAGCGATGATCAAGTATGCCAAACTGTTTGTGGCGGTTTTGCTGTGTGGGCTGGCCGCAACCACATCATTCACCTTTGCACAGTACCAACCCGATCGCCTGGGCGAGGGGTTCGAATCGAAAACACTCGTCATGCCCGACGATTACAGCGGTCGGGTGGTGACTACGCTCGTGCGCAGTCTGTCGCCTTGCCCCGATGTGCATCGGGCCGTGCTCTACGTACACGGGTATAACGACTATTTTTTCCAAAAGGAGATGGCCCGGACCTTTACCGACTCGTGTTTCAACTTCTACGCCGTGGACCTGCGCAAGTATGGGCGTTCGCTTCTGCCGGAGCAAACCCCTTTCGAGGTGCGCGACTTGAGCGAGTATTTTGCCGATCTCGACACGGCGTTGACACTTGTCCGGCAGGAGGGCAATACCGAGGTTGTGCTGATGGGGCACTCGACCGGAGGGCTCATCACCTCGCTCTATTGCGAGGCGCATCGCGACTCCCTGCCGGTGCAGGGGCTTATCCTCAACAGCCCGTTCCTCGACATGAACATGAGCGGCTTTTACGAAAAGGTATTGGTGCCTTTGGTTTCGGCCTGGGGCGGTTGTTTCAAGAATACGAAAATCAGCCAAGGCAACTCCACTGCCTATGCCGAGAGTCTGTTGAAACAGTATCACGGCGAGTGGGACTACGACACCAACCTGAAGTTTATGGCCTCGCGGCCGGTCACCGCGGCCTGGGTACGGGCCATACATCGGGGGCATAACCAGGTGCACAAGGGGTTGCACATACCGTGTCCCATCCTGTTGATGTATTCGAGCCAGTCGGTGCAGGGCGACGAGTGGACCCCGCAGCACCAGTCGGGCGACGCGGTGCTCGATGTGAAAGATATAGCCCGCTACGGGCGTACGCTGGGGCCGCATGTCACCGAGTTTGAGGTGAAGGAGGGGTTGCACGACCTCGTGTTGTCGAAGCCGGCTGCACGGGCATCGGTCTATGCCGAGATATTCCGGTGGTTGCGCAGCAACGGGTTGGAGCGTTGAACTGCAGGAAATAAAAACTTATTATAAGAAGAACGGCCGGAGGTGTTTGCCCCGGCCGTTCTTCTTTTCGTCGTGATACGACTGTTATTGTTTCTTTGATTTCTGTTGTTTCTCCAGTTGCATTACCTGCTTGTCGGCCAGTTCGAGGGTACGGATGTTGAGCTGATATTCCCGGGTGAGGTCATCGACATTACGCATCAGAGTGTAGAGGTTGCGGGTCTCTTTCACCGCTTCGCGAGTCGTCCGGTCGAGAGCGAGCGTGTAACGGTTTCCGCCCAGATAGGTGAGAGTGATGGCCTTGTCGGTGTTGTCGGCAATAAGCGAAGCGACGGCCGAACATTGTCCATCCTTGTAGGTGACGATTTCGGTATACTTGCCGTTGTCGGTAAACCGGTAGTTATTGGCTCCGTCGTATCCGATAGCCAGGGTCTCGGCCTTGCTCTTGTCGGGTAGGGTGACCCGTATCGAACTATGCTTCAGCGGGGTGCTGCCGTAGTATACGCTGGCCAGCTGCATCTGACCGTTTTCGGTAACCTGCACCTTCAGCTGGCTGCGGGTGATGGCGTTTTGTTTGGGCAGTTTGTTGTACACGTAGTTGCCTTCGGTCTGATATTTGGCATCTTTCTCGAAGCGGAATTTCTTTTTGGCTGCCTCGAGTTCGGCCTGTCTTACCTTGAGTACGCTGTCGATATAGAGCAGGTTTCGCTCGCTCTCTTTCTGCTTGACCCGGCACATGAGCAACATGCCCTCTCTGATCTGTTTGAAGGCTTTGGGGTATAGCTGCTCGATACTGTCTATCGCATTTCGGGCGCTTTCGTACTGTCCCGCCTCGAAGAGTTTCAAGGCTTTTTCGTATTGCTCGCCGGCTTCGTGGCTACCGTCGCCGCAGGCCGGAAACAGAAGAATACAGGAGCATATCCAAAGGTAGAGGTATTTTGTCATATTCATATTGTGTTTTTAATGGGTCATTAACAGTTTATCGAACTCCGTTGTACATCTTTTACCCCTTTCACGGTCTTGAGCTTCTTGATGAGGCTGTTGAGGCTCGAGGTGTCGTCGACCATGACGGTGATGTGTCCCTGGAAGAGTCCGTCGTTCGAGTCGATCGAGATGTTGCGCATGTAGATGTTTTTCTCTTTCGAGATGATTGAGGTAATGTTGGTGACGATGCCGATGTCGTCGTTGCCCACGACACGCAGCACACAGACATATTTTGAGCCCATCTTTCCCGACCATCGGGCATTGACCACCCGATAGCGGTAGCGGCTGTAGATGTGGCGGGCATTGGGGCAGTCCTTGCGGTGTATCTTGATGGTCCCCTCGGTTGATACGAACCCGAAGATGTCGTCGCCGAAAATGGGGTTGCAACACTTGGCCAGCTTGTAGTCGATACCCTTCACGTCGCCGCCGATGATGAGCTCGTCCTCTTTCGAGTCGTCGTGCTCGCTGGGTTGCAGCGTGAACTCTTCGGCCGTGCGGGCTTCGTATTGCTCGTTGTTCTCTTTGTGTTCGATTTCGAGGTAGAGGTCGATGACTCGGTTCACGTCGATGCGCTCGGCGGCCAGCTCGTTGTAGAAGTCGGTCACGGTCTTGTAGCCCATCTTTTTGATGAGCTTCATCATGATGCCGTCTTCCATCTCCATCTTGCGATTCTTGAACCGGCGTTGCAGCAGCTCCTTGCCATACTCGGCATCTTTGTTCTGCTGTTCGTTGAGGGCCTGTTTTATCTTGACGCGCCCTTTCGAAGTGGAGGCAATGTTAAGCCAGTCTTGCTTGGGGGTCTGGTTGGGCGAGGTGAGTACCTCGATGGTATCGCCGCTTTTGAGCTTGTATTTGATGGTCTCTATCTTTCCGTTCACTCGGCCGCCCACGCATTTGCACCCCAGTCCCGTGTGGATGAGAAAGGCAAAGTCGAGCAGGGTAGCCCCCAGTGGCAGCTTGTAGAGGTCGCCCTTGGGAGTAAAGACAAACACCTCTTTGTCGTAGAGGTCCATCTTGAAGTCGCGCATCAGTTCCAGAGCACCGCCATGTTCGGCCGCTTCGAGCACTTCGCGCACGTTGTTCATCCAGTCGTCGAGCCCCGATTCGCTCTTGATACCCTTGTATTTCCAGTGGGCTGCCAGTCCGCGTTCGGCGATTTCGTCCATGCGTCGGGTACGTATCTGCACCTCGACCCATCGTTGTCCGGGCCCCAGCACGGTGATGTGCAGCGACTCGTACCCGTTCGACTTGGGTATCGACAGCCAGTCTTTCATACGCTTGGGGTTGGGCTGGTACATGTCGGTCACAATCGAGTAGACTTTCCAGCAGTCGGCCTTCTCCTGGTCGAGCGGAGTCTCCAGAATCACCCGTATGGCAAACAGGTCGTAGATGTCTTCGAGGTCGGCCTTCTGTTTCTTCATCTTGTTCCAGATGGAGAAGATCGACTTCGTGCGACCCTTGATTTCGAAGTTGAGCCCCTCGGCCTCGAGTTTCTGTTTGACCGGCTCGATAAACTCGGTGATGTACTTGTCGCGGTTGCGCTTCGTTTCGTTGAGCTTGTGGGCTATCTGGTCGTAGATTTCGCGATTGGTATATTTGAGCGAGAGGTCCTCGAGCTCCGATTTGATGGAGTAGAGGCCCAGCCGGTGGGCCAGCGGTGCGTAGAGGTACGACGCCTCGCAGGCTACGTCGTAGCGATACTTCTCGTTGGGGTGGTGGTTGATCATCTTCATCACGCACAGACGGTCGGCAATCATGATGATAATCACCCGTATGTCTTCGGCAAAAGAGAGCAACAGCTTGCGGAAGTTCTCGCTCTCGACAGCCGCCTGCTTGGCATAGAGGCTGTTCGATTTGATAAGTCCCCGAATGAGTTGGGCAATGTCGTCGCCAAACTCTTTCTGTACAGTTTCGATAGTGAGAAATTCGCTCACTACCAGATTGAAAAGCAATACCGAGATGAGCATGCTGCGCTCCAGTCCCACCCGGTCGCACAGGATAAGCGCCGTATTCAAGTTGCGAACGACCGGATTGATGCCCTGTTTGTTGCGCTGGTAATGTCCTGTTTCTACCGCTTCGGTGATGAGTTTGCGCATGCGGGTGAAGTCGTTGAGCGACATCACCGGCCGGCTGTTGCGCAGAAGTTGCCGATAAACCGATAGGACATTTCCTCTTTCCTCGGGGGTGAAATAGCTTTTTTCGGGCATAAGTTGTGACTGTTATCGGAAAATTATGTCTCAAATATATATTTTTATAGTTAAAAGTGCACTTTTTTTTAGAGCTTTTTGTAGTTTTGGGAACAGAATTAAAATTCATTATTCATTATAGATATGTTTACAACAGAGGATTTAAACTTGTTTACCGAAAAAGGTCTCGACCTGCGGGTAGTCGAGGACCAGTTGGCATCTTTCAAAAGGGGATTCCCGTTCCTGAAAATCGCCTCCTCGGCATCGGTAGGGAATGGCATTTTGTCGCTCGATGAGCAACAGACGCAATATTACCTGGATCTTTGGGAAGGATACTTGAAAGACAATCACAAAGTGGTGAAGTTTATTCCCGCATCGGGAGCGGCCAGCCGCATGTTCAAGGATTTGTTCGCTTTTCTGTCGGCCGAGTACACCGAACCGAAAACCGATTTTGAAAAGAAATTTTTCGACTCGATCGAGCACTTTGCCTTCTATGCCGATCTCGATGCCGCCTGTCTGAAAAACGAGGGTATGGGCATTGCCGACCTGGTGGCTGCCGGGCGCTACAAGGCTGTCGTGTCGAATCTGCTCGAGGCCAAGGGGCTCAACTACGGCTCGTTGCCCAAGGGGCTGCTCAAGTTCCACCACTATGCCACGACCAATCGCACGGCCATGGAGGAGCACCTCACCGAGGGGGCTCTCTATGCTGCCAGCTCCGATGGCGAGGTGAATATTCACTTCACGGTTTCGCACGAGCATCTGCCTCACTTCAAAGAGCTGGTCGCCTCGAAGAAGGCCGATTACGAGAAACGCTACGGGGTGCGCTACAACATCAGTTTCTCGGAGCAGAAACCCTCGACCGATACCATTGCCGTGGATATGAACGACGAGCCGTTCCGCGAAGAGAACGGTAAAATCCTGTTCCGTCCCGGTGGTCACGGTGCCCTGATTGAAAACCTCAACGACATCGATGCCGAGGTAATTTTCGTGAAGAATATCGACAATGTGGTGCCCGATCGCCTCAAAGAGCCCACCGTGCGCTACAAGAAAGTGATAGGCGGTGTGCTGGTGGCCTTGCAGGCCGAGGTCAATCGCTACACGGCCATGCTGAAGAGCGGCAAGTACACCATCGACGACTTGCGCGAAATGGTGAAGTTCCTGCAACAGAAGCTCTTTGTGCGAAACGAAGAGACCAAGAATCTCGAGGATGCCGAGTTGGCGCTCTATCTGTTGCGCAAGTTCGACCGTCCTATCCGGGTGTGCGGTATGGTGCGCAATTCGGGCGAGCCGGGTGGTGGTCCGTTTGTGGCATACAATCCCGACGGTACTACCTCGTTGCAGATTCTGGAGAGTTCGCAAATCGATATGGCCAACCCCGAAGCCAAGCGGCAATTCGAGGCCGGTACACACTTCAACCCGGTCGATCTGGTTTGTGCCGTGCGCGACGGTCAGGGTGTCAAGTACGATTTGCCTCGCTATGTCGACAAAAATACCGGATTCATTTCGCATAAGTCGAAAAATGGCCGCGAGCTGAAAGCTCTCGAGTTGCCGGGCTTGTGGAATGGCGCCATGAGCGACTGGAACACCGTGTTTGTCGAGGTTCCCGCCGAGACCTTCAACCCGGTGAAGACCGTGAACGACCTGTTGCGGCCTCAACATCAGTAAGCTATGTAACGGCTTAATAACGAATAGAGGGCGATATGCTGCGGCATATCGCCTTTTTTTTATAACTTTGTCACCGAAAAATTATTACTCGGGAAAATGGAAGCCTCGAGGGCTTGTAATTTCCTGCAAGAGTTAGATAGACGAAAAGAAAAATTTAAGGAAAAAAGATATGACATTTGAAGAATTCGGATTGTCGGAAGAGGTCATGCAAGGACTCGACGCCATGAATTTTCAAGAGGCGACCCCGGTTCAGGAACAGACCATTCCCGTGATATTGCAGAAAAAAGATTTGATTGCTTGTGCCCAGACGGGTACGGGTAAAACAGCTGCCTATATATTGCCTTTGTTGAACTTGCTTACCGAGTTTCCCGGCAGCGGCGACAAGGTGCGCGCGGTGATTGTGGCGCCTACGCGCGAGTTGGCCCAGCAGATTGACATGCAGTTTGCCGGCTTCTCCTATTTCTTGCCCATCTCTACGGCCGTAGTTTCGGGGGGTGGCGACGGTTCGTCGTGGGAGCAGCAGAAGCGGGGCCTGACCATGGGTGCCGATGTGATTATAGCCACGCCGGGCCGGCTCATCTCGCATCTGAATATCTCGAACATCGACTTTTCGGGAGTCGAGTATTTTATCCTCGACGAGGCCGACCGCATGCTCGATATGGGATTCTACGACGATATTATGAAGATAGGCAAGAGCCTGCCGGCCAAGCGACAGACGATTATGTTCTCGGCTACCATGCCGCCCAAGATTCGCCAGCTGGCCAAGAATATCATGGACAATCCTGTGGAGGTGAACGTGGCTATTTCGAAACCCAACGAAGCCATCGACCAGTCGGCCTATGTCTGCTACGAAAATCAGAAGATGGGGATTATAGATTACCTCTTCAGAGAGCCGACCGGAACGAAGACCATCATCTTCTCGTCGTCGAAGCAGAAGGTCAAGGAGCTGGCTTTTGCCTTGAAACGGAAAAAATACAGAGTGGCCGCCATGCACTCCGACCTGGAGCAGCCCGAGCGTGAGGCAGTGATGCTCGATTTCAAAAACAACAAGATAGATATTCTGGTGGCTACCGATGTCATTTCGCGAGGCATCGACATCGATCAGATCGGGTTGGTCATCAACTACGACGTGCCTCACGACCCCGAGGATTACATTCACCGCATCGGTCGTACGGCTCGTGCCAATGCCGAGGGTACCGCCATTACCTTCGTGTCGGAGAAGGAGCAGGGCAAGTTCAACCGCATCGAGACTTTTCTGGGTTATGAAATTGCCAAGCGCGAGATGCCAGAGGGGGTAGGTGAAGGGCCGGTATATGCTCCCAAGCAAGAGAAGGGTGGCCGTCACGGCCGGGGTGGAAACCGGGGAGGCGAGGGGCGTGGCCGCTCGCGCAATCGCCGTCGGGGCGACAAGGGTACCCCCAAAGACAATGCTGCCAAGAATACCGCCCCGAAGGGAGACAAGTCGGCTCCGGCTTCGGAGAAACCGGTTAAGGAGAAGAGCGAGAATGCCGCTTCGCAGAATCAGAGTGGTTCGTCGTCGCGTCGTCGCAATCATCGCCGGCGCAAGCCTCGCTCGGGTAATAACGGCAATGGCGGTAACAACTCACCGAGCCAGGAGGCATAACGAATGTGATTTTGTAGACTATGGCTTTAGATTTATTTGTAAATAGTTTGTAAATCAAATACTTTTTTATTTGGATATATAAGTAGCGAATATATGGCGTTTGTTATGTAGCAAACGCCATTCGCGTTACATAGAGGTTTATCGTATGGATATGGATGTTTATAAGTGTCTTGTAATCAGTGCGTTGTAGGTTTTACCGATTTTTATTCAAGTGGAGATATAAGTATCATTCATAATAGTACTATAAACCAGTTGATTATAATTTATACAGCTATAAAACCTTGCAAATGGAAAACTTTTGTCGTGTGGGGTATGTTTAGCACATGAAAGATAAAGTAATCATGGAGATTTCGGAGAAGAAAGCCCGTATTCGGGAGTTGTGGCAACTCTGTTTTCACGACGACGAGCAATTTGTCGACCTCTTGTTCGGCCACTTGTATCGCGATGAAAATGCCCTTTGTTTCGAGGAGCGGGGCGTGTTGACGTCGGCCTTGCAAATGCTCCCTTACCGCATGACTTATGGGGAGTCGGTGTTGGAGGTAAGTTATATTTCGGGAGCGGCTACTCGTCCCGAGTATCGCAACCGGGGATTGATGGGCCGGTTGTTGCGGGAGTCGTTCGAGACGATGCGGTCGCGTGCCATTCCGCTGTCGGCGCTCATCCCGGCCGAGCCGTGGTTGTATGGCTATTATGCCACCAAGGGGTATGCCCCGGTATTCTTTCGGCGCGAGAGTCACTTCACGGCCGTGCATCGTTTCGAGGGTGCCGGGTATCGGCGGGTGGTTCCGTCGCTCGATCGGCTTTACTCCTTTTTTGATGCCCAGATGCGCCGCCGGCCTTGCTGCATGTTGCATGCGCGGAACGACTTTGAGGTGATTTGCGGCGACAACCGTCTCGACGGGGGCGAGGTGATTGCCTTGGCCGATGAGGCGGGTGAGCTTTCGGCGCTGGCTTTTGCCGTGCCATACGACGATGGCACACGGGTAAAAGAGCTCTTGGCAGTCGACGACCAGGCTCGCGAAGCGGCCCTGCACGAGGTCGAACGCACGTTCCCCGGCCTGCCGGTTACGGTGGCGCTGCCACCCGATAGCGGGGAGGGGGTGTTGCAGCGCATGGGCATGATGCGCATCGTGGATGTGCCGGCCATGCTCTCGACTGTAGCGCAGAACCATCCTTCGCTGCAGGTGGTCGTGCGGGTGTCCGACCCGCTGTTGCCTGCGAATAACGGCGTTTATCGAATTGCCGATGGTGCGTGTGGTCGTGTAGAGGCCGATACGTGCGACTTCGATGTCGACGTGGCCGAGTTGGCACTTCTGGTATTTGGCGATTCCCGTCAGGATTCGCTCGTCGATTTCCCGGCCATGCCTCCCTATATGAGTCTCATGCTCGACTGAACCGGTGTGGAGCGGGGCTGCTTTGATCTCTCTTTATAGAGTTGAGGTCAGCCTCTTCACGGGTTTACAAAAAGAAGCGATACCCCACCGAGATGCCTATGTGGCGACTCTCGAAGGCACTCTCTGCGTCGCGAATGGAGTGGGTGAGCCCCCAGGTATAGCGGGCATCGACAAAGAGACCGGAACCAAATTCGTATCCCAGCCCGGCGACCACGCCCAGTTCGGCTCCTGCCGGTTGCTGAAAAGCCTCCACCCCTTTCCACGAATCGGTAGCGGCACACCCGATACTCAGTTGCGGACCGGCCTGAATGTTGAAACCGGCTATGGGGAAAAACTTGACCAGCAGCGGAATATCGATGTAGTGGATGCGGTACGAATACCCCTTGTACATCGTGTCGCCTCGCTCGTCGTTGAAGATAAGCGTCTTGTCTTTGTAGCCGTGTGTGGCGTAGAGCAGCTCGAGTTGCAGGTCGAAATAGGTATTGCATGTGTAGGTCGCTACTACTCCCGCTTGACCGCCCACGATATAGCTGGCCTTGTCGTTGAGTACGTTTTTGGGGTATCTCACCGTCGACCAGTTGATACCCGCTTTACCGCCTACACTCCATTGGGCCCGTGCCGGGATGGCGACCAGGCAAAGCAACAACAGTCCGACAACGTATTTGCGACAGAAATTAGAGGGGGTTAGGTAGGGTGTTTTCATGTGGCACATCTTGTTTTGACAGGTAGACAAATATAGTCGATTTCTTTGGTTTGGTAAAATTATTTTCGTTTCTTTACACGGGTGACTTTAATCAGAATCTAAACGCTTATAGCTATGACTACACTGGAATTTATCCTGATCTGTATCCTCATTCCCGGGCTATTGGGTGGAATCTTTGCCCCTATGGTGGTGAAGGGGTGTAAAAGGCTCTGTGCCAAGTGGAGCAGCAGACGTAAGCCATCTCGAGAATAAATCTTGAGGAAAGTTCGGTATACTTGCAGACGGGGTGTGTATTTCCTGCTTTTTTTGTTTTTTACCTTTGAGGTGAGCAGAGATTGAGCAAACGGGAAAAACGGAGTTTTTCGTTTGCCTCTATGTCCATTTTCACTACCTTTGCGGCCGATATGCGTGAGCATGGTTTTCAAGAAAGGTAAAAAGATGAAACAGGAAGAGGAAGACAAGATTGTAGGAGATTTGAATTGGGACGGTCTGCATCGCCCGCGTATTTACTACGCCATGGCGACGACCTTTTGCGGGTTGTTCCTGTCGGTGCTCGACGGTTCTATCTGCAACGTGGCGTTGCCCAGCATAGCCCAGCAGCTGCACGTATCGTCGTCCGATTCCATCTGGATCGTCAACTCTTTCCAGCTGATCATTATGATGACCCTGCTTCCCTTCTCGTCGATGGGCGAGCGTTGGGGCTACAAGCAGGTCTATCTGCGCGGAGTCGTGGTCTTCACCATCGGGTCTCTGCTCTGTGCCCTGTCGCACAACCTGCCGCTGCTGGTGGTCTCGCGGGTGTTCCAGGGTTTCGGAGCCTCCATGATTATGAGTGTGAATACCTCGCTCATCAAGCTCATCTATCCCAAACACCGGTTGGGCGAGGGGGTAGGACTCAATGCTACGGTGGTGGCCATCGCTTCGGTCACCGGGCCTACATTGGCGGCCGCCATTCTGTCGTTCGCTTCGTGGCCGTGGCTCTTTGCCATCAATGTGCCGGTAGGTATCGCCACCTTTATCCTGGGACGCAAATATCTGCCCGACAATGCCGTGCGGCGTCTGGGGCATCGCTTCAACTGGAAAGAGGCACTGCTCAATGCGGCCACCTTCGGGCTCTTCATCGGGTGTGTCGAGGCCTATTCGCACGATGTGCCGGTGCGCTGGGTGTTGTGCGGTGTCGTGTTATTGGCCGTGGTGGCTGCCTTCTATGTGCGCATGCAGTTGGGTGAGCGCTATCCCATGCTTCCCTTCGACCTGCTCAAAATACCCATCTTCTCGATGTCGGTGATGACGAGTATTCTCTCCTTTACGGCACAGATGATGAGTCTGGTGGCCATGCCCTTCCTGCTGGTCAATACTTTCCACTACGATGCCGTGGGCACCGGGTTGTTGATGACCTCGTGGCCGCTGGTCATTGTCTTTGTAGCACCGCTGGCCGGTGTGCTCATTGGTAAGATTCACCCCGGAATCCTGGGTGGAGTGGGGTTGATTATCATGAGTATCGGTTGTTTCAGTCTTTCGTTCGTACCCGTCGATACCAACCATTTCGGCCTCGTGTGGCGGTTGATGCTCTGCGGTATGGGCTTCGGCTTTTTCCAGTCGCCCAACAACCACATGCTGCTCACCTCGGCACCCCCGCAACGTACCGGCAGCGCCAGCGGCATGCTCGCTACCGCCCGACTCACGGGGCAGACTATCGGAGCCGCTCTGGTCGCTCTGCTCTTCCACATCCATGGCGATACCGCACCGCACGATGCCATGCTTCTGGCCGGTATCCTCACCTTGTGCGGCGCGCTCTCTTCGGCCCTCCGTCTGCGGGTAAGTCTGCCGAAGTAGGGTGGTGGACCTGTGTCTTGTTTCGTGAAGTTTATGTCTGAATTTATGGATTTCTCGAGAGGGGGGACCGTTGTCTTCTTGGGGTATCCATCTGAAAAAGGGGTATAAAAAAAGAGCAAATCAACCTGCGCGATTTGCTCTTTTTCTGCGGAAAGAGAGGGATTCGAACCCTCGGTACCCGTAAGGGTACAACGGTTTTCGAGACCGTCCCGATCGACCACTCCGGCATCTTTCCAATGGTCTGTCGTTTTTGACGGGGGCAAAGGTACGGAAAAGATTCGATATGCAATGGCTTTAATTGTAAAAAAAAGCTAAATGCGGAAATTATTCTTTCTCCTCCCAGTTTTTATAGGGATTTTGGGCCAGGCAAGAGTTGTAGTAACGCGGGTCGCCGGTCACTTCGCGGCCGATGAACGGGGGCAACTGTACCGCTTCCGACTCCGATTGCAATTCAACTTCGGCCACAATCAGCCCTTCGTTGTCGCCCATAAATTCGTCAATCTCCCATGTGTGCCCGGCATAGGGGTAGAGGTACCGCCTCTTTTCGATGAGGCCCGACTGGCACAACGAGTCGAGCATTCGGGTAGCGTCGGCTACGGGTATGGGGTATTCGTACTCCTGCCGGGAGCAGCCGGTAGTGGTACCCTTGATGGTGATGAAGGCCTGGTCGCCGGCGATGCGTATGCGCACGGTGGCCGCAGGGGCTGCCGACAGGTATCCCTGTTTGTAGTAGGTGCAGCGGGTGGCTTGGGCGCGATACGAGGTATCGGTCACCCGATATTTGCGTTCGATCTCTATATTCATGAATTAACAAAAATAAATAGTGAACCGAATATAATACATTTATTTGGTTTAAGAGATGGAATAAAGATGCGGGCATTATTAAACATTGTTAAACCCGTGAACTGTTGGAGATAAAAGCCCGGTGAGCGGCAGTTTTTTTGTACTTTTGTCACCCGGATATTCGAGTGAATCGAATGGTGGTACCGGTTACTTTGTACAGTATTTGAGACTTTTATGGCAAAAAAGATATATGTGGTATTGGCCCTTTGCTTGTTGTGTGTAGGGCTTCCTGTTTCGGTTAAGGCACAACAGACGACGGTGGTGAAGGGAATCGTAAGGGACTCTATAACCCATGAACCCATATCCTATGCTTCGGTTTTTTTTGTGGGAAGTGACAAAGGTGTCATGACCGATGATGATGGCAAATTTGCTGTGGCCGTGCGCGATAACTTCCTGAATGTGCGTATTGCTACGCTGGGTTACCGTGAGAAGACGGTTTTCGTCAAGAAGGGTGCCGAGAACAATCTGGAGGTCGATTTGGTGCCGTCGGACTATACGCTGCAGGAGGTGGTGGTAAAGCCCAAGAAGGAGAAGTACAGCAAGAAGAATAACCCCGCGGTAGAGTTTGTCAAGAAGCTGATTGAGCGGCGCGACGTGGGCGACCCCAAGCGTCACGACTTTTTCAATTACGAGAAATACGAGAAGATGACTTTTGCCCTCAACGACTTTTCGGAGGAGCAAAAGAAGAAGTGGCTTTTCAAGAAATTCCAGTTTATATTCGACTATGTAGATACGTCGGAGGTGTCGGGAAAGCCTATCCTGACGGTTTCGATCAAGGAGAAGATTGCCGAGAACTACTACCGCCGTAGCCCCGAGACCGAGAAGTCGATTGTGACGGGTATCAAGCGGGCCGGTATCGACGAGATATTCAACGAGGAGAGCGTGCAGATGCTGTGCGACGACCTGTTCCGCGAAATCGATATTTTCAGAAACGACATCACGCTGCTGAACAACCGGTTTGTGAGCCCGTTGTCGAGCATTGGTACTTCGTTTTACAAATACTATCTGCTCGACACCATTCCCGTAGACGGGGTGCGTTGCATCGACCTGGCGTTTGTGCCCTTCAACTCCGAGTCGTTCGGTTTTACGGGCCACATCTATGTGCCCGAGGGCGACTCGACCTATTTCATCAAGAAGGTGAAGCTGAACGTCCCCCGCGACATCAACCTCAACTATGTGGAGAACATGTACCTCGAGCAGGATTACAAGCAGCTGGACGACGGAACCCGCATCAAGACAAAGGACGATGCCATCATCGAGTTCAAGGTGATGCCGGCCACGCAGGGGTTGTATGCCCGCCGTATGACCACATACGACAAGTTTTCGTTCACGCCGCCCGACGACCTGTCGGTCTACAATTTCGAGGGGCGCGAGCGGGTCGAGGTCGATGCACAGGCCAAGCCCGAGGAGTTCTGGGTCGATAACCGCCATGTGCCGGTGAAGAAGAAGGAGGGGGCGGTCGACAAGCTCCTGGCCCGGTTGCGCGAGGTGCCTGCCTTTTACTATACCGAGAAGGTGTTGGGTATACTCATAGCCGGGTATATCGAGACCAGCGAGGAGAGCAAGTTCGACTTTGGTCCCATGAATACCACCATCAGTGCCAACGAGGTGGAAGGGGCCCGTTTCAGAGTAGGCGGTGTCACTACCGCACAGCTCAATCCGCACTGGTTTGCCCGCGGATACGTGGCCTATGGTACGAAGGACGAGAAGATGAAATATTCGGGCGAGGTGGAATATTCGTTCAACAAGAAGAAGTTCCACTCGCGGGAGTTCCCCATCCACTCCATCAAGCTGAACCACACCTACGACATCGACCAGTTGGGACAGCAGTACATGTATACCAACAAGGATAATGTATTCCTCTCGCTCAAGCGCAAGTCGGACAACAAGGCTACCTATCTGCGCAAGACCGAGCTCTCGTACCTGCAGGAGCGCAAGGGCGGTTTTTCGTTCGGGTTGGGTATCCGCAACGAGATTCAGCAGATGGCAACCGACCGCATCGCCTTTATCGACGGTTTCGGTAACGAGACAAAAGATTACATGCAGACCTATTTCGATGTGAAGTTGCGGTTTGCCCCCAACGAGAAGTTCTACCAGACCCGCAGCAACCGCTATCCCATCAACCTCGACGCCCCGGTGCTCACCCTCTCGCACAGCTTTGCCTTCAAGGATGTGCTGGGCAGCCGCTACTCCTACAACCGCACCGAGTTCGGTATCCAGAAACGGTTCTGGTTCTCGGCCTTCGGCTACTTCGACGGTATCGTCAAGGCCGGCAAGGTGTGGGACAAGGTGCCTTTCCCCATGCTGTTGCTCCCCAACGCCAACCTCTCGTACACGATACAACCCGAGTCGTATGCCTTGATGAATGCCCTCGAGTTTATCAACGACCAGTACGTGTCGTGGGACTTCACCTACAACGCCAACGGCGCCCTGTTCAACCGCATTCCGCTGCTCAAGTACATGAAGCTGCGCGAGGTCTTCTCGTTCCGCGGTCTCTACGGTTCGCTCAGCAAGAAGAACAACCCGCTCTACAATCAAGACCTCTTCGTATTCCCCAAGGGCAGTACCGAGATGGACAAGATGCCCTACATGGAGTGCGGCGTGGGTCTCGACAACATCTTTACCATCTTGCGGGTCGATTACGTGTGGCGGTTGACCTATCGCGACAGCCCCAACGTGAGCAAGAGCGGCGTGCGCATTTCGCTCCACTTCTCGTTCTAAACCGGGAGTCGCCGGGGGTACAGAAGGATATTTCGATTATCTCAAATCTATACGAAAGGGCTGCTTTGCCGTGAGCAAGGCGGCCCTTGTTGGTATCTCCTTTTACTACTTCTGTGTCGACTGGATTCCGAGTCGTATCGTGGGATAATCGACTTTATGGCGCCTATGCATTCGGTGTGAGTAGTCCAGCGGGGGGGGAGGCAGTTGGCATCAATCCCTTGGCCGAACAAGGGTCTGATACAGGTAAAAAAATAACGGAGCCCGCAGTGTGGCGGACTCCGTCATGTGATGCGTGAGGAGCGATATTATTTGATGATACCGTCGCGGCGCATGAGGGCCTCGATGGTAGGCTCGCTGCCTTTGAAGCGTTTGTAGAGGGTCATGGGGTTCTCGGCACCGCCGCGTTTCAGGATGTTGTCGCGGAACGAAGCTGCGGTAGCCGGGTCGAAGATACCGTGGGCCTTGAACACGGCAAAGGCATCGGCGTCGAGCACCTCGGCCCATTTGTATCCGTAGTATCCGGCAGCATAACCGCCCGAGAAGATGTGACCGAATTGAGGAGCGATGAGGGTTCCCTCCACGTCGGGCAACACGAGGGTTTTGGCGATGGCCTGTTTCTCGAAGGCTACAGCGTCGTCGACAGGAGCTTCGATGGTGTGGTAGGCCATGTCGAGGAAGCCGAAGGTGAGCTGACGTACGCACAGGTAGGCGGCCAGGTATTGGCTCGACTCCTTGATTTTCTCAACCAGTTCGACCGGCATCTTTTCGCCTGTCTTGTAGTGAACGGCAAAACTGTCGAGGAACTCTTTCTCGGCGAGGAAGTTCTCGTTGAACTGCGAGGGCAGCTCTACGAAGTCGCGGTATACGTTGGTACCCGAGAGGGTCGAGTAGGTAACGTCGGAGAGCAGGCCGTGCAGGGCGTGGCCAAACTCGTGCAGGAAGGTCTCCACCTCGTCGTAGGTGAGCAGGGCGGGAGCATCGGCCGTGGGGCGCGAGAAGTTCATCACGATCGTTACCTGCGGACGGCTGTCGGTTCCGTCTTCCTCTTTCCATTGCCCTTTGAATTCGGTCATCCAGGCACCGGCACGTTTGGTCTCGCGGGGGAAGAAGTCGGTGTAGATTACACCCACATAGTTACCGTCGTTGTCGGTTACCTCGAAAGCCTCGACCTCGGGGTGGTATACGGGGATTTTGGGATTTTTCGTGAAGTGCAGGCCGTAGAGGCGGGTAGCCAGACCGAATACTCCCTTGATGGTGTTGTTCACCTCGAAGTAGGGGCGCAGCATCTCGTCGTTGAGGTCGTATTTGATGTGCTTGAGTTGCTCGGAGTAGTAGCTGAAGTCCCAGGGCATGAGCGTCATGTCTTTGCCCTCTTTACCAATGGCGAAACCCTGAATCTCTTTCACCTCTTGCAGGGCGGCCGGCTTGTAGGCGTCGAGCAGTTGGTTCAGCAGATTGTACACGTTGGCGCTGTTGCCGGCCATGGTGGTTTGCAGGTTGTATTCGGCGAAGTTGGGTTTACCGAAGAGCTTGGCAATCTCGAGGCGTACCTCGGCGATACGTTTCAGGATGGGGATGTTGTTGTATTCGCCCGATTGGTTGCGCGTGTTGTAGGCGCGATAGAGTTTCTCGCGCAGGTCGCGACGCGACGAATATTTCATAAAGGCGCTGTAACTGGGGTAGGAGAGGTTGACCATGTAACCCTCTTTGCCTTTGCTCTTGGCCAGAGCGGCAGCAGCGTCGCGGGCGCTTTGGGGCAGACCTTCGAGCTCATCCTCGGTGAGCATCATCGAGAAGAGGTTGGTATCCTTCAATACGTTCTGTCCGAAGTCGAGGGTGAGTTGGCTCAACTCCGACGAGAGTTTGCGGTATTTTTCGCGGTCTTCGCCTTGCAATTCGGCTCCGCTCAGGGCAAACGACTCGTAGGTCTCCTTGAGCAGCATCTGTTGCTCGGGGGTGAGGTCGAGCTGGTCGCGACGGTCATACACGAACTTGATGCGTTCGAAGAGCTTCTCGTTCAGGCTGATGTTGTTGCTGTGCTCCGACAGCATGGGTTGTACGCGTTGCGAGATTTCCATCATCTCGTCGTTGCCCTCGGCGCTCAATACGGCAAAAAAGACGTTGGCCACGCGGTTGAGCATACGGCCGCTGCGGTCGAGTGCCTCGATGGTGTTCTCGAATGTGGGGGTCGAGCGCTGGTTCACGATGGCGTCGATCTCCTTTTGATTCTCTTCAATGGCTTTCTTGAAAGCCGGTTCGTAGTGCGACAGTTTTATCTTGTCGAACGGAACTGTTTGATGGGGCGTCTTGTAGGGCCCGAAAAAGGGGTTAGCAGCTTGTGCCATGATTGCAAAAACAGTTAAGGCTGATAATAATAAAATTTTTTTCATTACTACTGTGTTAGGTGATACAAATGGTAATTGTAACAAAGTTCACGATTTATAATCATTCTAACTAATCTTCGACCCTTAATAAATATTAAACAAATCGTTTCACCGGTTTAATTTCGCCCCGAAGGCCATTTTTATATTAGCTTTGCAGCTTATAAACAGTGCCGAATATGAAACGACGATTCTATTTTTTGGTGTGGATATATTGCTGGTTTCTCATCATGTTTGCCGTGCAAAAGCCCCTCTTCATGCTGTATCATTGGAATCTTTACGGCGACGAGCCTCTGTCGCAGTGGCTGGCGGTGATATGGCACGGCCGGGGACTCGACGCCTCGATGGCTGCCTATATTACGGCTTTGCCTGCTCTGCTCACTGCCGTTACCGTCTATTTGCGGGGCGCGTGGTGGAAACCGGTGTTCCGGGCCTACTTCGTGCTGATAGCCGCAGTGGTCTCGGCCATCACCTTGAGCGATGCGGTGCTCTACAGCTTCTGGGGATTCCGCATCGATGCTACGCCGCTCTTCTATTTGGCCTCGCCGGCCGATGCCGTGGCCAGTATCCCGGTGTGGCAAACGGTGGTGATTCTGCTTCTTATCGTGGCCTATGCCGCGCTGCTCGTGTGGCCGTTGTGGCGCTGGTCGGGTAGGGAGGCCCAATGGGAGAAACCCCGTCGTCCACACCTTTCGTTTGCGGTCTTGCTGTTGCTCACGGCGTCGTTGTTCATCCCCATACGAGGCGGCTTCACGGTCTCGACCATGAATGTGGGCAAGGCCTATTTCAGCGAGCGTATGGAGTTGAACCATGCTGCCATCAACCCGGTATTCAGTCTGATGTCGTCGCTCTCCAAGTCGGAGGATTTCTCGACACAATACCGTTTCTTCGAACCGGCCGAGGCCGATGCTCTGTTCGCACCGTTGCGGGGTGGCGGACCGTCGGTATTCCCGGCCGACTCGGCTCAATGGGTCGAGCCCGGTGCCAACGTGGTGCTGGTGGTGCTCGAGAGTTTCTCGGGAGCGGCCATGGAGAGCCTGGGCGGTCTGTCGGGGGTGATGCCCAATCTCGAGCAGATTGCCTCGGAGGGTATCCTCTTCACCCACTGCTATGCCAACAGTTTCCGTACCGACCGGGGGCTCACCTCGATTTTGAGCGGCTACCCGGCCCAGCCTACGGCCTCGATTATGAAATATCCCGCCAAGTCGCAATCGCTCCCGGCCATCTCCAAGTCGTTGCGCAATGAGGGGTACGACACCCAGTTTATCTATGGCGGCGATGCCGACTTTACCAACATGCGCTCCTACTTCATCTCGATGGGCATGAACCGTATCGTGTGCGACAGCGACTTCCCGCTGAGCCAGCGGCTGAGCAAATGGGGTGTGCCCGACCATGTGACGTTCGACGAGCTCTATCGTCTCATAGCCGAGCAGCCGGCCGATAAACCCTTTATGAAGATGTTTCTCACCCTCAGCAGCCACGAGCCGTTCGATGTGCCCATGCACCGCCTCGAGGACAAGTATCTGAACTCGGTCGCCTATACCGACAGTTGCCTCGGTGCGTTTGTATCGCGACTCAAGCAGCTCCCCGTGTGGAAGAACACCCTGCTGGTGTTCGTGGCCGATCATGCCTTCCGTTACCCCTACAACGTGCAGAATCACGACATCGACTATCACCACATACCGCTGGTGTGGGCCGGTGGAGCCGTACGCTCGCCGCGGGTAGTCGACGACTACATGTCGCAGATTGACCTGGCGGCTACGTTGCTGGCCCAGTTACATATCCCTTACGACGACTTTACCTTCAGCAAGAATCTGGCCGACCCCACGCGGGAGCGTTTTGCCTACTATACCTTCCCCGACGGGTTCGGATATGTCGACCGCGATGGCGCTGCCGTCTACGACTGTGCCGCACAGTCGGTGCTCGTCGAGCAGAACGACAGCAACGCCTTACGGTTGAAGCGGGGGAAAGCCTATTTGCAAAAACTCTACGACGACTTGGCTTCGCGATAAAACCGACACGAAATGGAAATAAGACCCACGACAATCGACGATTTGGAACAGGTGATGCCCGTGTTTGAGCAGGCCAAACGGTTCATGCGGCAGCACGGAAACCTCCACCAATGGACGGGTGGCTACCCCTCGCGCGAAATCATCCAGGCCGATATGGAGGCTGCCAGCAGCTTCGTCTGCCTCGACGACGAGGGGGCGATTGTGGGAACCTTCTGTTTCCGCTACGGTGTGGCGCCCGAGCCCACCTATGCCACCATCTACGACGGGGCCTGGCTCAACGACAAGCCCTACGGCGTGATACACCGCATCGCCTCGGCCGGTCGGGTGGGCGGTATCTTTGCCGCGGCTCTGGATTACTGTTGGGGCCATGTCGACAATATCCGCATCGATACCCATCGCGACAACCGGGTGATGCAGGAGTTGCTCGTGCGCCACGGCTTCAGCCGGTGCGGCATCATCTATCTGGCCAACGGCGACGAGCGCATCGCCTTTCAGCGGGAATTTCTTCGATAGCTTGTTGTCTAGTCCTGAATAACCGTTACAGTTATTTTAGACAAAAATAAATCATTTATCACAGTCCAGCAAGAGTCTTGCTGGACTGTTTGTTTCTGTAATTTCTAATTTTGATCTGATTCTGATGATGCATATACTCGGGCGTTTTGTATCCACAGGAGTAGTGAGGCCTAAGATTGTTATACTTATAGACAGCATCCTTTATGATGCACCTCATGTCCTGTAAAGGCAGATCAAGTTTCTCAAGCAGGAACTCCTGCTTGAGTATTCCGTTCACACGCTCTGCCACAGCATTGGAATAAGGGTCATAGGATTCTGTCATACTGGGCGTTATGCGATACCGGCTCAGCATTTTCTGGTATGCGTCGGAGCAGTATTGTATGCCGCGGTCCGAGTGATGAATCAATGGATCTCCCTTATACAGACGGTTCCTGTTTGCCATTTTCAATGCGTTCAGGGGCCCCTGCGTGTCCAATGAACCGGAGAGGCAATATCCCATGATTTTCTTCGAATATGCGTCCGTCACCAGTGAGAGATACATATGCCTGCTCCTGTTGCCTATGTAGGTGATGTCCGACACCCATATTTCCTCCGGGCGTGTCGCCTCCATATTCTCCACAAGATTCTTGTGCTTCCTGAAACGGTGATGCGAGTTGGTTGTGACATGATATGAGCGGACGGGCTTTATGAGCATGTGGTTGGCACGCAGTATGTCGAAGAGCCTGTCGCGGCCGACATGCCTTTCCCTCAGGTCTGACCGCAGGATGTGATATAGCTTCCGGGTGCCTATGCGAGGCATCTCCAGCCGGATGTCCTGCACCATCTCCACGACTTCCGTAGCCTTCTGTCGGCTCCTGCATATACTCCACTGCTGCCGGTAATATTTCTGCCTGCTTATCCCGAGCAGTCGGCAGACTCCGCTTATACTCACGGACTTCATCTCTCTGTATCGCATGACTGTTCGGGAAAGGAGTTTTTTCTTATGTCGATGTTGTATTCCTTTTCGGCGATGTCTATCATCAGATCGAAAAACTCGGCCTTCATGTCCTTCTGCTCCAGCTCCTTCTCCAGGCGGGCGTTCTTGCGTTCCAGCAGCCTCACCTTTTGCCGCAGCTCTAGAAGCTCCTGGTCCTTACTCTTTTCCATTGGCTTGCGGGATTTGTTCGAGACGTCAAAGTTACTGTATTTTTCAATCCAGCGCTTCAGTGTGTTGTTGCCCTGTATGCCATATTTGCGCTGGAGCGCCATCTGGCTTATTCCGGTGTTCTCATACTCTTGAACAACCGCCAATTTAAAGGACATGCTGTAGTCCTTTTGCGTTCGCTTAATGTACTCTCTTCCTGTCTTATCCATTTCGTTGCTCTTTTTGTTGTAACGCTATTTTAGGACTAGACCTGTAATAAAAAAAGAGAGGGGGCGGAATTTTTTCCGCCCCCTCTCTGTATGGGTGAGACCTGTCGGTTGTGGTTACTTGACGGTCAGTTTGGTCGTGATTTGGTTCTTTTCGCTGGTAATGCGCATGAGGTAGATACCCGGGGCAATACCGTTCAGCGATACGGCCCTCTGTTCGCCGGCCACGACATCGCCAGCATAAAGGTTGAGCACCTGGGCACCGTTGAGCGAGTAGAGGGCTACGGTTACCTGCTGGTCGTCGCTGGGCAACACGAAGTAGCAGCTCTCTGCAGCCGGGTTTGGATAGACCATCGAGCGGGTAGGAGCTCCGGTCTCTTCAATACCCGAGAATTCGTTGAGGCAATAGACCAGACCGTTGTAGGCATCGATTTTGCCATAACCCCACTGGTTGTTGCCTACACCGGCAATGCTGCCCGTGTAGCTGTCGGTCTTGGCCGATTTGGCGAATACTTCGCGCACCTGCTCGGGGGTGAGGGTAGGCCGGGCCTGCAACCAGGTGGCCAATACGCCCGTTACTACCGGTGCAGCCATCGAGGTGCCCTCCATCGAACCGTAGTAATAATTGGTACCGTTTACGTTGTATTGGCCTACCACGGTTGCGTAATAGTCGCTGCGGCTGGTGCTGCAGGTCGAACTGTTATACGACGATACGATCATTGTACCCGGTGCGGCTATATCGGGTTTCATACGGCCGTCGGCCGTCGGTCCGTGGCTCGAGAAGGTGGCCAGTTGGTCTACCGTCTGGTAGGATTGGTTGTACATCGAGCTGTTTCTGTGTTCGATATAGTTGCTGCTGGTGTAGGCACCTACCGAGATGATTCGTGAGCCTGTTCCACCGATTTCGCCCATGCTGGAGTCGTTGTCGCCGTTGGTAAATCCGCTTATCCCGAAGTTGGAGAACGCGGTATACGGCGTGTTGGTCCAGGCATTGACGGTACACTCTTCGGTTGCCGATACCTCGAAGCCCACATGGTAATAGCTGCTCATCGGGATTACGTTCATATCGATTGTAATGTTGCCCTTCTGGTTATTGGGGTCGGTAGCCGTGGAGACATAGACTTCGCCGTAGGTACCGGTGGGGCTGGATATCCGTTTGCTGGTGCTGGTCGCTGTCGAAAATTCGGTGGAGGTATAGACCTCTGTCTGGTTGCGGGTATCGTAAACGATAACTTTGAGCGATAAGGTCTTGTTGGCATCGCCCCAAATGTCGACGGTCGTATTTTGATTCTGACCCAGGTCGACCAGCGTTTTCATCGAAGAGTCGTCGGCAGTCAGCGTCTTTTTTACGTGTATGTTGGTCTCGGCTTCGTTACCGGCGGCACCTACCAGCAAGCGGCCTTCGCCTTGCAGCGAGTCGCAGATGCGGTCGAAGGTCGAGGTTCCGTCGTGCGGCCCGATGTGGTAACCGAGACTCATGTTGATAACACACGGTTTGCCTACCGATTCGGCATAGTCGTAGATGTACTTGATACCGTCGCTGATGCTCGTGTTGCTGCTGCTGGTATCGTAGAGGTTGTAGCTTACAAACACCAGGTCGGCGTCGGGAGCCACGCCGTAGTAACTGTTGCCGTGATAGGCTCCGGCTGCGATACCGGCCACGTGAGTGGCGTGGCAGTCGGCCATATCCTGTTTGGCCGATACGATCGACTCGGAGGTCGTATATTCCCGACCGTAGTAGTAACCCGAGGGAGGCGTACCCGTAGCGTTTTGGTTCCATACCCTCTTCACGCGCAGGTTTTCTCCGGCCGTATCGTAGAAGTTGATGTGGTTGTATTGGAAACCGCCGTCGATGATACCCACCACGACATCTTTACCCGTGTAGGCCTGGGTGAGGCCCGTACCGGCGTGCAGGGCGTCGACATTGGCGAAGGCGGCGCTGCGTACCGTGTTCATGAGTTTATGTACCGGACGTCCGATCTCGATATACTCGACCGACGGCAGTTGCGATACCGCCTCGAGTTTGTCGGCCGGAATGCGTATCGAGAGGATGGTACCGTATTGGGCATTGACGGTTACACCGTTGTCGGCCAGGCCTTCGAGGTCGTTTTCATCGTTAAGGTGGAGGAATGCCGAGACGATGGTCTGGCTATTCTCCTGGTCTACGGCATAGGTCGATTTCAGTTTGGCGCGTTGCATCGTAGGGGTCGATTCGTAACTGCGCAGAAAATTTTGAGTCGATGGCGACATCTTCTCTTCAGCGGTTGCGCCAAATTGACAGGCAAGCGCTAAGAGATAAACTGATAGTAATACTTTTTTCATCGATTTAGTTATTAAAACAATAGATAATTCGTAAAGGTTTAGTTATCGGGGACGTGCAGGCGACGATGCCTCGATATAGGTAATGCCCGGCAGGGTAACGAAGCGGGTAAGGCTTCGCAAGGGTACGGCAAAACTGTACATCGTCTCGTTGTACTTCACGCAATAGCCGCCCAGTTGGGTGAGGGCGTCGGCATCGAATTCGGCATCGGCGTGCAGAAATCCGGTGGCGAGGTATTGGCCGTTCTGGTTGCGCAGGGAGAAGCGTTGTGTCAGCAACGACGAGGGGGTATAGTCGTCGATAGTCTTGCCCGATTGTGCGAGGTCGGCTTGCCAGGCTTCCCAAAACATACGGAACGATGCAGATACGGGTAACTCCTGCGGCAGGGTGTAGTCGGTCGTCACGACCGTGTTTTCAGTCTTCGACATATTCTTGTTGGTGTGGCATCCTGCCAGGGCGATGATTGCCATCGCTGTGCATATAAATCTCCACATGGTGATAAATTTTTTATCATTAGGCGGGCAAATATAGAAATTTTTTTCTCTTCCTATTATTTTTACAACAAAAATATTATCACTTGTAAATTTTTATACACAGAATAGTAGCTATTTGGCAGGGCTGATAAGGGAAAAAGAACCAAATTTTACATTTATTGCCGTTTCAGCCGGGAGGCCAGCAGAGTATTCAGCTCCTCTTCCGAAGGGTTATTGGCCACGATGGTGCCGTCGGGGGCGATGAGGACGAAGTGGGGGATGCCTTGAATCACATACGACAGGATGGCGTCGGAGTCCCACCCCTTGGGGTCGCCCAGTTGCGGCCACGTCATCTGGTTTTCGCGCACATAGGTGAGCCAGGCTTCGCGATCGGTATCGAGCGAGATGCTCACTATCGAGAGTTGTCCGTTGCCGTATCGGCTGTACAACTGTTTCAGATAGGGAGTCTGTCGCTGGCAGGGCGGACACCACGAGGCCCAGAAGTCGAGCAGCACATACCGGCCGTGCCCTACGTATTGCGAGAGCGAGGCCATTGTTCCCTCGGGCGTTTGCAGGGTCAGGTCGGTGTAGGGCATGTCGGGGGCCACGTTTTTCAGGCGCGAGAGCATGTGCGACAGCTTCTGGATGGCCGGATTCTTTTTGAACGAGGTGGCGGCATTGGCGATGAGGCTACGTTGCTCGTCGGGCGAGAAGAGAAAGCTGTTTTGCAGAAACAGGTAGACCGAGGTCACGTTGTCGGTATTGGCCGCGATGTATTTGCGGGTCAGCCGTTCGAGCCCCTGCTGCTCTTTTTCGAAAGCCTGTTTCAGGGTGTTGAAGGTGCTGTCGGTGAGTTGTCCGGCGAGATAGTCCTTCAGGTAAAGTCGGGTAATCTCCTGTATGTGGCTGTCGAAGGTCTGACGTTGCTCCTCGTAGACTTGCAGCCGGTCGTTGAGCGGAGTGCCCGACAGGTGGGTGACCGAGTCGAATGTCACCTCGATGGTGCCGGGTTCGAGGGCGAGCAGCAGCGGGGGATATTGTGACGCCCGCTCGTCGCGGGGTACCAGTATGGCAATAGCTGGTTCTGTCTGGTCTCCTTCGAACGTAAAGGCGCCGTTTCGGACTACGGCGCTGTCGATGATTTCGAATTGTTGTCCGGTCAGCTTTTGCAGAAAGAGCGTAGTTCCGTCGGGGAGCAGTTGGGTGTGTCCCTCTATTTCGTATTTCCCGTTGCAGTTGGCCAGGCTTACCCCGATGGCGATATATCCGATCAGTCGTACTAATTTCATGGTCGTTTCATATTTCCGTTTATCTATAAACAGAAGATAATCAACAAGGTTTAGCCGACGTCGGGGATTAACAATTATCGGTCAGGCTCGACTTCTGCGGGGTGTCGGGGCGAGGGGTTTCGGTGATGAGGATTGTATGTGGAGGCCAGTCTTGGTGCATAATGGTCTCGAAGGAGATAAGGGAGGATTAGCGAAACCGTTTGAACAGACGGAATATTCGTGATACCAGTCGGAATCCCCACATGGCGCTCTCGAGCAGGGTGACACCGCCGAGCAGGTTGCTGCCGATGTATTTGGTAATTGATCGAGCTTCGGTAAAGGGCGAGATGACCTGTCGATAAGCCTCGTCGACACACTTTCGTTGTTCGGCAATAGCCGTTTTCAGGGCTTGTCGTCGAGCGGCAATCTCTTCGAGGGTAAGACCTTTGGATGGGGTTTTCGGTGTATCCATGTTATTGAGGAGTTTTGTCGTTATCTAATAGTACGCGCGAAATGAATCGGGTGATGGGGGCGAGGATGAGTTGCCGTTTGAAGATGACTACAATGGCAATGAGCACCAGGAACAGCGCACCGAGCAGGGCATAGCTGCCCACGATGCCCACGAGCGGTTCCAGCAGATAGACCAGGGCAAACGACAGGTATATGCCGGCCCCTACGGCCAGAACCAGAATGATGATAAAGAGTACCGACATGCCCAGAATGACCGAAATCTTTTCGGTGGCCGTCAGTTTGGCATAGTCGATTTGCAGGGTGAGGTATTTTTTACCTTCGTCGAATAGTCGCTTGAATGAGTTGTCGGGGGTATCGGGCATAATATAGCAGGGTTAGAGGAGATACATAAGGTATAGATACACAATGAGAGTATCAAGACTACCGAAGGTCTGTCTTGATATTCCCATTGTGGTAACGGGCGCAGTCTATTTTACGCCTTTCACTTCTTCGGCAATCTGGTCGACGAGTTGCTCCATCTCTTCTTTCTTCAGGTGGATACCCTTGTCGTGAAGCATTTTACAGATGCGAGCTCTCATGTCCGAGCCCTTTTCGGGGGCAAACAAGATGCCGGCCACAGCACCCACGGCGGCTCCGCCGAGGAATGCAAACAGTAAATTAAGACCTTTCATAATCTTTATCGTTTTTAATGTGACTATACAAAGATAACAAAGTATTTGGATTTTTGTTAGTCTGCGCGCCAAAGATTTTCGCTTTTATGAATTGTTTTACAAAAAAGTATAAAGGATAGAAGCGGGCCGAATCACGAATGGCGAAAGTTCGTATCTTTGCTTGATGCGAAGATACGATACGGCTCGGCCAAGCAAATTGTGCAAGCATCTTTGCTTGTCTCTCGCCTTTCACTATCTTTCCAGAAGATAGGATGCGGCTCGGCCAAGCAAATTGTGCAAGCATCTTTGCTTGTCTCTCGCCTTTCACTATCTTTCCAGAAGATAGGATGTGGCTCGGCAAAAAAACTCAAACAAGTTTGGCTTTTTTGCTCTCGCCTTTCACTATCTTTGCACTCACTTTGCCGGGCCGGGCGCGACCTCATGGGGCAACGCATCGGGAGGCATGTCGAAAAAGCAACAAAGGAACCAAAAGTTATTTCCGGGAACTATGTCTGAACAGTCAATCTTTATCAAAGGGGCACGCGTCAACAATCTGAAGAATATCGATATAGAGATACCTCGCAACCGCTTTATCGTCATTACGGGCCTGTCGGGCTCGGGCAAGTCGTCGCTGGCGTTCGATACGCTCTATGCCGAGGGGCAGCGGCGCTATGTCGAGAGTCTCTCGGCCTACGCCCGCCAGTTTCTGGGTCGGATGAGCAAGCCCGAGTGTGACTACATCAAGGGCATACCGCCAGCCATCGCTATCGAGCAGAAGGTCAACACCCGCAATCCGCGCTCGACGGTGGGCACCTCGACCGAGATATACGACTACCTGCGGTTGCTCTATGCCCGCATCGGCAAGACCTATTCGCCCATCTCGGGCGAACTGGTCAAGAAGCACCAGGTCGACGATGTGGTGAACTGTGCCCTCGGTTTCCCCGACGGTACCCGCTTTGCCTTGCTTACCAACCTGATTCTCCCCGAGGGGCGCGACCTGAAAACCCAGTTGCAGATATGGCAGAAGGAGGGTTTTCCGCGTGTCGAGGTCGAGGGCCGCTTCGTGGCGATAGAAGATTTGCTGGCCGGCGATACGCTGCCCGATGCGTCGAAGGTGCGCCTGGTAATCGACCGCTTGAGCGTGTCGCACGAGAACGATACCGTGAGCCGACTGGCCGACTCGGTCGAGACCGCCTTCTTCGAAGGGGGTGGGGAGTGCGTCGTACAGATGCACACGGCCGAAGGGGTGAAAGAGTTCCATTTTTCGAAACGGTTCGAGGCCGACGGCATCACCTTCAACGAGCCGAGCGACCTGATGTTCAACTTCAACAACCCCGTGGGCGCTTGTCCCGAGTGCGAAGGCTTCGGGCGGGTAATCGGTATCGACGAAGATCTGGTGGTGCCCAACAAGACCCTCTCGGTCTACGACGATGCGGTGATGTGCTGGCGGGGCGAGAAGATGAGCGAGTGGAAAAACGACCTTATCCGTCGGGCCGATTCGTTGCACTTCCCGATACATCGGCCCTACTACAAACTGACCGATCGCGAGAAAGATATATTGTGGCACGGCTCGGGCGACTTCGAGGGCATCGACGGTTTCTTTGCCATGCTCGAGGCCAATCAGTACAAGATACAATACCGGGTGATGCTCGCCCGCTATCGGGGCAAAACCATCTGTCCGGTGTGCAAGGGCAGCCGGTTGAAACCCGAGGCCGAATATGTGAAGGTGGGTGGCCGCTCCATTACCGAGCTGGTGAATCTGCCGGTAGGCGAACTGAAAGCCTTCTTCGACAACCTGCAGCTCGACGAGCACGACACGGCTATTGCCAAGCGATTGCTCACCGAAATCAAGAACCGTATCCGTTTCTTGCAGGAGGTGGGGCTCGACTACCTCACTCTCAATCGGTTGTCGTCGACTCTCTCGGGTGGTGAAAGCCAACGCATCAATCTGGCTACTTCGCTGGGCAGCAGTCTGGTAGGCTCGCTCTATATCCTCGACGAGCCCAGCATCGGCCTCCATTCGCGCGACACGCACCTGCTCATCAAGGTGCTCCGCGAGTTGCAGGAGCTGGGCAACACGGTGGTTGTGGTCGAACACGACGAGGAGATTATCCGGGCGGCCGACTACATTATCGACATCGGTCCGTTGGCCGGTCGGTTGGGCGGCGAGGTGGTCTATCAGGGCGACCTTTCGCGTCTGCCCAAGGCGACCCGCAGCTACACCATGCGCTACCTGACGGGCGAGTGCAAGATAGAGGTACCGGCCGTACGTCGCAAGTGGAACCAGTATATCGAGGTCGAAGGGGCTGCCCAGAACAACCTGAAGTCGGTCAATGTGCGGTTCCCGCTCCATGTAATGACCGTGGTTACCGGCGTGAGCGGCTCGGGCAAGTCGTCGCTCGTGCGCGATGTATTCTATCGTGGACTCTTGCGCTATTATGGCGAGGGGGGCGAGATGCCGGGAACCTACTCCCGCTTCACGGGCGATATGGACCGCATCAAGGCGGTTGAGTTTGTCGACCAGAATCCTATCGGCAAATCGACCCGTTCCAATCCCGCCACCTATTTGAAGGCGTTCGACGAGATACGCAAGCTCTTTGCCGACCAGCAGGGGGCTAAGCAGATGGGCTTTTCGCCGTCGTACTTCTCGTTCAACTCCGAGGGTGGCCGCTGCGAAGAGTGCAAGGGCGAGGGTACCATCACGGTCGAGATGCAGTTCATGGCCGACATCGTGCTGGAGTGCGAGGCTTGCCATGGCAAACGCTATAAACAAGATGTACTTGAAATCGAGTATCGGGGCAAAAACATAAGCGATGTGCTCGACATGACCATCAACCAGGCCATCGAGTTCTTCTCCGAGGTCGACGGCAGTCAGGAGAAGCGTATCGTCAAACGGCTGAAACCGTTGCAGGATGTGGGGCTGGGGTATATCAAGCTGGGGCAATCGTCATCGACCCTCTCGGGCGGTGAGAACCAGCGTGTGAAGTTGGCTTTCTTCCTCAGCAACGAACGGCAGGAGCCCACGCTCTTCATCTTCGACGAGCCCACTACGGGGCTCCATTTCCACGACATCAACACGCTGCTGAAGTCGTTCAACCAACTGATTGAGCGGGGGCACACCGTGGTGATTATCGAGCACAACATGGACGTCATCAAGTGTGCCGACCACATTATCGACCTGGGCCCCGAAGGGGGCAAGGCCGGTGGCTACGTGGTATGTACAGGCACACCCGAAGAGGTGGCCCGTTGCGAGGCCTCCTATACGGGCAGATTCCTGAAAGAGAAGTTGGCGCTTTAGCGGATGCGGTCCATGCTGCGCACCAGTTGCTCGTCTTTGTTGATGGCGCGATAGGCCAGAATGTCGAGCACGAGTGCTACGAACGGCATCACAAGATAGGCCGACCACGACGTGTGCGTAGCGGCAAGGTCGTTCTGGAAGGTGTAACCGCTCAAGAAAATGATGATGTAGAAGGTCACCATAAAGAAGGCGTTGATCATGCAGACGCGAGCCTGGTTGGGCCGGTTCTTGTACAGGAAGATGGCGACGAGCGACAGTACGGTAATGACAGCACCCAATGCCAATACACCCCACGTGGCCGTGAATACCGAGGTTTGGGCAATTGTAGCTTCGGACCCGTCCGTAGCCGGTTCGGCCATTACGGTAGATACCCCTTGCGAGGTGAAGCTGTAAAGTCCGTCGGGGGTATCGAACTGAGCGATGGGACAGAAAAGGAACGTGGCCATCAGGGCGGCGGCCAGCAGCAGGTAAATAGTTTGAATACGTTGTATCATAGCTTGTTTATATGTTTTGTTATTTGTAGAAGACAGGATGCGTCTCGGTATGAAAATCAAGCGAGCTCGTTTTTCGGTTTCCGACTTTCTCTATCTTTATGCAAAGATAATGAAAGGTGAGCGCAGAGGCAAATGGAAAACGAAGTTTTCAACATTTGTCTATGCCGAACCGACTCCTATCTTATCCAAAGATAAAAAAAGGTGAACGCAGAAAGTCAAGTTTACTTGAACTTTATGCTGAACCATATCTTATCTTCTACAAAGATAGTGTAAAGCCATTGTAGAAACAAATTTTGAAAGATTGAGATTTTGCAGATAACTCTCTTTAAGGAGGAAAGTGTATTCGAGCATGCGGGTATGTGCCGCAAGGTAAGGGCAATAGGAAAATGATTTTTCCCGGCACACTATTTGCAAGTTAAGTTTGTTATATTGGAGAAAGCTCCTTAATTTTACTACGGATTTAGAATAGAACAGATGATTACGACCGAGATTGAAAAACAGCGACACGAAATATATGGACTGTTGGCCGAGCGCCGTTTGAAGGATGCCTTTGGCAAGCTGGCCGTTCTGGTGAACGAATTGCAAGATTGGATCAGCCGTGACAAACTCAACGAGATGGAGATGTCGTACAAGTATATGATACAGTACATGCTCGACGGAGTGGAAGATCCTGAGCGCAAACGTATCTACGACCACCTGGTGGTGTCGGCCTATATGCTCACCGACCGCGTGTCCGACGAACTGGTTGCCCGGGTCTCTCCGTCCCAGTATTACGGTTGGCGCCGCTATGTGAAAGCCAGTAGGGCCAACGAGACTCTGGCCTCGCAGTGCGACCGATGTGACCAGGCGCTCAACGACCTGTCGCTGGCCTCGCTGCTGAGCGAGCAGGAACGCGATGCCGCCAAAATCAAATCGTTGAAGCATCGGGTCGAGGATGAAGCCGGCACGCTCTTTATGGATGTGTGGACCAACTATCCGGCACGAGAGGAGGATTATTCCACCTTGCGCGAGGCGCTTTATGCCAATCGTTTCCCCGACGACCTGGTGTCGCTGCTGATTTCGGCCCTGTTGCTGAATCTGCTGCATCGGTTCGACGAGGAGAAACTGCTTCTTCTCCTCGACGGTTATCGGCACATCTCGCCCGAGATACAGTTGCGTTCACTCTGTGCCGCCCTCATGGTGATGTATATCTATCGCGAGCGGTTGCCGCTCTTTCCGAGTGTGCAGCATCGCATCGACGCCTTGAGCGAGGAGCCTCGTTTCAAGAACGACGTGCGCACGGTCTTTCTGCAACTGATTAAAACCCAGGAGACCGAGAAGATTACCCGCAAGATGACCGAGGAGCTGCTCCCCGAGATGATGAAATTGGGCCCGTCGCTCTATAAGAAAATCAAACAGGAGGACTTGATGAACGACATCAATGCGCTCGAGGAGAATCCCGAGTGGCAGGATATGCTCGACAAGACGGGCATTGCCGACAAACTGAAAGAGTTGACCGACCTGCAGATGGAGGGGGCCGATGTCTTTATGAGCACCTTCTCGCATTTGAAGAGCTTCCCCTTCTTCCAGTCGATACAAAACTGGTTCATGCCCTTCAATCCCGACCACACGGCTCTCTCGGGTCTGCTCGAGGGGCAGGGGGGCGCCATGTTCAAGAAGATGCTTTCGGCTTCGTCGCTCTTGTGCAACTCCGACAAGTATTCGTTCTGCCTCAGTCTGTCGCAAGTGCCCGAGTCGCAACGTCAGTTGATGATGGGGCAGTTTGGGGCCGAGAACGCCGCCGTGCAGGAGATGGCCAACCAGGAGCTGATGAAGAAGGAACTGAGTCGCGAGAATATCTCGAACCGGTACATTCAGGATTTGTATCGCTTCTTCAAACTCTATATCCGTCGGTCGGAGTTTACCGACCCCTTTGCCGGACACATCAACCTGCTGCATGTCTCTACGCTCGAGTCGCTGTTGAGCGGGCAGGAGAGCCTGCGGCTCATCGGCGAATATTATTTCCGTCGCGGGTATTACGACGATGCGCTCGAACTCTTCGAACGGCTCTCGGCTACCTATCACTCCGATGCCGAGATATACCAGAAGATAGGGTTCTGCTACCAGAAGCAGGGCGACTATGCCGAGGCGCTCGAGGCCTTCCTCAAGGCCGAGATTATCGCCCCCGACAACTTCTGGACCATCCGGCGCATTGCTACCTGCTACCGTAATCTGAAGAAGCCCGAGATGGCCCTCTCGTATTACCATCGGGCCGAAAAGATACAGCCCGACAATCTGTCGGTGCAGATGAACATAGGCCATTGCTATGTCGAGCAGAAAGATTATGAGGAGGCTCTGAAGTATTACTTCAAGGTCGACTATCTCGACCCCGACGGCGGGAAGGCCTGGCAACCCATTGCCTGGTGCTCGTTCCTGGTGGGGAAGAAGGATCAGGCGCGCCGCTATTACGAGAAGATTCTGGCCGGGAAGCCCACGGCACTCGACTATCTCAATGCCGGGCATGTGGAGTTTTCGCTGGGTCATATCCGGCAGGCCATCGATTACTATCGCCGCAGCATCGAGCTCGACGGGGGCGATACCGCCAAGTTTATGGCCAACTTCAAGCAGGATGTGCCCGATCTCGTAGCCTCGGGCATTGCCGCGAGTGATATACCCATTTTGCTCGACCAGCTGATGTATGGCATTACCGATACCCATTAAAGGTTGTCGGGTAGAAAGAGCTGGGGAATGCTGCCGGTATCTCAGATTGTAGAGTATTCTCTTTTTGATGTATAGCTTGAGAGAAGATGGAGTGTGAAAAGTCCGTTTTCATTTGTCTCTGCTCTCACCTTTTCCTATCTTTGAATAAGATAGGGGCGGTTCGGCATAGCCAAAAGATGAAAACTTTGTTTTCTTTTTGTCTCTGCTCTCACCTTTTACTATCTTTGCGCCCTTGTACAGAAGAGAATAAATGGATATGAAACGAATTGTATGTTTGTTGCTTTTCTGGGCTGCCCTTTCGCATCTGCCCATGTGGGGAGCGTCGCTCACCGACTATCGTGAAAAATTGTACAACCTGTTTATCGAGCAGAAGATTCCGCAGTGGAGTGGGGTGTTGTCGCAAATGAGTGCCGACAAATCGTGCGAGACCCTTGACGGGCGGCACGAAATCTTGTGCGGATATTACGGTCTGGTAGGCCATCTGGTCGACAAGAAACGCAAGACCGAAGCCCAATCGAATCTGAAAACGGCCTTGGCTCTGGCCGAGAAGTATCAGAAACTCTACCCGCACGATGCCCGTTTCAAGGCATTGTATGCCAATCTGCTGGGCCTTAAGATAGCGCTTTCGCCCTTGAAGGCTACCACTTTGGCTTCCGATATGTTATCGTCGGCCCGTGAGGCCTACAAGATGGCTCCCGACGACAGTTGGGTCTCCATATTATACGGTAATATTCTTTTTTATATGCCGGGCATGTTTGGTGGCGACAAGGCGCAGGGGTTGAGTTGCTATCAGCACGCCCGCCAGGGGATGGAGAAGAATCTCTCGGCCAACTCTCACAACTGGCTCTATGTGCAACTGCTGGTGACTATCGGTGTCGTCAACGAGAAGAACGAACATTACGAGCAGGCGTTGGCCATGTATAAGAACATCATGAACAAATACCCCAATTATGCCTTTGTGCGCGATGTCCTCTATCCGCGTGCACAGAAAGCTATGCGGGAGAAAAAATAGGCTATGAACGATTATATGCAGGTGCGGCTCGAGGTAGAGCCGTGTAGCGAGGTGGCTACCGATGTGCTGGCCGCCATGTTGGGCGAGATTGGTTACGAGAGTTTTGTTCCCGACGAGACGGGTGTGACGGCTTTTGTTCCGCAGGGTACCTACGACGAGCCACAGCTCGAAGCGGTGCTGGCCCAGTTCCCGCTCGAGGGGGTAAAGGTGACTCGGCAGACAACCTTTGTGCCGGGTCAAGACTGGAACGAAGAGTGGGAGAAACACTACTTCAAACCCATTGTCGTGGGCGACGAGTGTGTGATACACAGCACTTTTCACAAAGATGTGCCCCAGGCTCGCTACGATGTGCTCATCGACCCGAAAATGGCATTCGGCACGGGGCATCACGAGACTACGACCCTCATGTTGCAGGCCATATTGGCTACCGACTTTACCGGTTGCTCGGTGCTCGATATGGGGTGTGGAACCGCCGTGTTGGCTATCCTGGCCGGCATGAAGGGGGCTTCGCCGGTGGTCGCTGTCGACATCGACGAGTTTGCCACTGAAAATGCCCAGGAGAATGTGCGCTTGAACGGAGAGCCCGACATCGAGGTGCGTCTGGGTGGTATCGAGGTACTGAAGCAAGAGACCTTCGACTTTATCTTTGCCAACATCAACCGCAACATTCTGCTGTCCGACATGCATGCCTATGCAGAACGAATGAAGAGTGGGTCGCATCTCTTTATGAGTGGATTTTATGTTGAAGATATTCCGGCCATCCGGTCCGAGGCCGAGCGTCTGGGGCTGCGGTTTGCAGGTCATGCCGAGAAAAACCGGTGGGCCCGGGTCGAATGTGTGAAAGATTGACGAGCGATGATGCGTAAGATTTGGCGTTGGACAAAACGGCTTGTGTTGTTTTTCTTTCTCTCGACCATCATTGTCGTGCTGCTGTATCGGTTTGTCCCCGTGTATGTAACCCCTTTGATGGTTATCCGCACGGTCGAGCAACTGGTCGATGGGAAGAAGGTCGAGTGGCACCACCGGTGGGTACCTATCGAGAAGATGTCGCGCTATATGCCCATGGCGGTGATTGCCTCGGAAGACAATCGCTTTATGACCCATCACGGATTCGACTTCGAGGAGCTGCGAAAAGTTATCGAGGAGAACAAGCACCGCAAGCGTCCGCGGGGAGCCAGCACCATCACGCAGCAGACAGCCAAGAATGTGTTCCTCTGGCCCGGTCACTCCTATGTGCGCAAAGGGTTTGAAGCTTATTTCACCGTACTTATCGAGCTCTTCTGGGGGAAGGAGCGTATCATGGAAGTCTATCTCAACTCCATAGAGACCGGCAAGGGCATTTATGGGGTAGAGGCGGTCGCGCAGCAGCATTTCCACAAAACGGCTGCTCGGCTCACTCGGTCGCAATGTGCACTGATTGCCGCTACGTTGCCCAATCCGCGGCGGTTCAATTCGGCTGCGCCGTCGGGGTATATGTTGCGCCGGCAGGCACAAATCGTGTCGTTGATGGGGAAGATAGCACCTGTCGATTTTACACACTAAAATCGGTAGAAGCAAAAATCGTTTTGCAAGTTATAAGTGGATTGGATGGGGGGGCTAATAGGAATGGTTTTGTTCCAACTCTTGTTGCAGTATTTCGATTCTTTTCCGGTAATTGTTGATAAGGTTTTGCAGCAGTTCGATCTCTTGCTGTTTCGATTCGTAAATAGCACTCTTTTTGTTTACTGATTTTGTGATGTTTTTATATAATTTAAGGGGTTCGTCGGCGGTTGCAGCCCCGTTCCCCTCGTCGAAGACATACTGGTTAGGACTAATAAAATAGGCCTCCCGGCTCTCGTCGCAATTGATAAAAGTAAAGAAATCGGTGATGGGTAGATTCCAATGATTGGCAATGGTGAGCAATACATTGATGTTCATGTTGCCACCTCTTACGGCTTTGCCTATGGTATTCTTGTCCAGCCCCAGTTCTTTAGCGGCCTCTTTGTAGGTAATCCCTTTCTGGTGCAAGAATTTTCGCAGCAGATCTCCAGTATAAACAAGTTTCTTACCCTCTTTCATATGGACACGGAGTGTAAACAGTTAAATCCTATTCGAACCTATTATGTTGGTTTGTATTCTACTAATATACAAAAAAAATCGACAACTGCGTGGTGACGGTAGTTCTGGCGGGTAACCAGGGGGTGAGACCGCAATACGAAGCCGGTTTGTCCCAAAGGTAGGGGCGTTCATAAAAATTACAGAAAAAATTCTTTATTTCAAACTATTTGTACTACTTTTGTTCTCAGATGTCTGGTGCAAGTATTTTGTGCCGGGCCTATTTTGTGAATAATCCAATCCAATAGTTTGGCTTAAACAACTTAACTAATAACAACTATGGCAGAAAGTAAAGAAAAACTGTTTGACCAGTTCCCTCCGGTCTCCACACAAGAATGGAAAGACAAGGTTATCGCCGACCTGAAAGGAGCTGATTTTGACAAAAAGCTCGTATGGAGGACAAACGAAGGGTTTAACGTAAACCCCATGTATCGTGCCGAAGACATTGCGAACCTGCACACGACCGATTCGCTTCCCGGTGAATATCCTTACGTGCGTGGCACTCGTACCGACAACAACTGGCTGGTACGTCAGGACATCAAAGTGACCGATGTCAAAGAGGCCAACGCCAAGGCTCTGGACATCCTGACGAAGGGTGTCGAGTCGCTGGGCTTTGAGCTCCCGAAAGATTTGATTTCGGTAGAGAATATGGAAACTTTGCTGCATGGTATCGAGTTGGAGAAAGTCGAGTTGAACTTCTCCTCTTGCATGAAAAGCACAGTGAAACTTGCCGAAACGGTAGCCGCCTATTTGAAAAAGAGTGGAGCCGACCTTTCGAAAGTTTCGGGTTCTATCCGATTCAATCCGTTTAAGCGCATGTTGACCAAAGGCCGCGACTTTGCCGACTATGCCGATGAGGCCGTTGCCGTAATCGAAGCCGTGAAAGAGTTGCCGCTCTTCAGAGTGCTGGCTGTCGATGCCGTGATGCTGAACAATGCCGGTTCGTTCATTTCGCAGGAGCTGGGTTTCGCCCTGGCTTGGGGTAACGAATGGTTGGCCGCTCTTACCGAGAAAGGTCTCTCGGTCGATGAGGTTGCCAATCGAATCAAATTCAACTTCGGCATCTCGTCCAACTACTTCATGGAGTTGGCCAAGTTCCGTGCCGCCCGCATGTTGTGGGCTCAGATTGTAAAACAATACAATCCCGCTTGCGACTGTGCCTGCAAGATGAAGGCTCATGCTCAGACTTCGGAATTCAACCAAACCGTATTCGATGCTTATGTCAATCTGCTCCGCTCGCAAACCGAGACCATGTCGGCTGCTTTGGCTGGTGTAGATTCGATTACGACCACTCCCTTCGATAAAGCCTACAAGGAGCCCGATGAATTTTCGGAGCGTATCGCCCGCAACCAGCAACTGTTGCTCAAGGAGGAGTCGCATATCAACCGCATTGCCGACCCGGGAGCCGGCTCGTACTATGTAGAGACCCTCACCGTGTCGATTGCCGAGCAGGCTTGGAAACTCTTCCTCGAAGTAGAGGAGAAGGGCGGTTTCTACAAAGCCGTGAAAGAGGGCTTTGTTCAAAATCAGGTCAACGCTTCGGCCGAGACCCGTCACACCAATGTGGCTCGCCGCAAAGAGATTCTGTTGGGTACCAACCAATATCCCAACTTCAACGAGGTAGCCGGCGACAAGATTGCCAAAGGCGAGGCTTGTGGCTGCGGTTGCAGCAAACACGAAGGCGAGCACCATTGCGAACCCGAATTCCCGGTACTGAATACCAAACGTGCCGCCAGCGATTTCGAAGCCTTGCGCCTGGCTACCGAGCACTCGGGCAAGCGTCCGTCGGTATTCATGCTTACCATCGGCAACTTGGCCATGCGTCTGGCCCGTTCGCAATTCTCGGCCAACTTCTTTGCTTGTGCCGGATACAAGATTATCGACAACCTCGGTTTCGAAACTGTACAAGCCGGTATCGATGCCGCCCTCGAAGCTAAAGCCGATATAGTGGTACTTTGCTCGAGCGACGACGAATATGCCCAATATGCCCCCGAAGCCTTCAAGCTGCTCGACGGCCGTGCGCTCTTCGTCGTAGCCGGTGCCCCCGCTTGTATGGACGATTTGAAAGCTCAGGGTATTACCGAGTTTATCCACGTACGTTCCAACGTGCTTGATACGTTGAGATCGTTTAACGAGAAACTCTCGATTTAAAAGTCGTACAATTTTGTATCACTCAAAGAAAAACAGAAAACTATGAGACCTAATTTCAAGAACATAGATATTACAAAGGATGCTTTCGCTCACTCGGCAGGGAAAGTAGCCAGCGAGGGTGAAAACTGGATAACCCCGGAACAGATCCCCGTAAAACCCATTTATACCAAAGAAGACCTCGAGGGTCTTGAACACCTCAACTACGTAGCCGGTATTCCGCCCTTCCTGCGTGGCCCGTACAGCGGCATGTATGCGATTCGTCCCTGGACTATCCGTCAGTATGCCGGTTTCTCCACCGCCGAAGAATCCAACGCATTCTATCGTCGTAACCTGGCTTCGGGTCAGAAAGGTCTTTCGGTAGCATTCGACCTCCCTACACACCGCGGATACGATGCCGATCACGAGCGTGTAGTAGGCGACGTAGGTAAAGCCGGTGTTTCCATCTGCTCGCTCGAGGATATGAAGGTGCTCTTCGACGGTATCCCCTTGAACAAGATGTCGGTGTCGATGACCATGAACGGTGCCGTGTTGCCCATTCTGGCCTTCTACATCAACGCCGGTCTGGAGCAGGGTGCCAAACTCGAAGAGATGGCCGGTACCATCCAGAACGATATCCTCAAGGAGTTCATGGTGCGTAACACCTATATCTATCCGCCCGAATTTTCGATGCGAATCATTGCCGATATCTTCGAGTTCACGTCGCAATACATGCCCAAGTTCAACTCGATTTCAATTTCGGGTTACCACATGCAAGAGGCCGGTGCCACGGCCGACATCGAGCTGGCCTACACGTTGGCCGACGGTCTCGAGTACCTGCGCGCCGGTATCAATGCCGGTATGGACATCGACTCGTTTGCACCGCGTTTGTCGTTCTTCTGGGCTATCGGTATGAACTTCTTCATGGAGATTGCCAAGATGCGTGCCGCCCGTATGTTGTGGGCCAAGATTGTAAAACAGTTCAATCCCAAGAACCCCAAATCGCTGGCTCTGCGTACGCACTCGCAAACTTCGGGTTGGTCGCTCACCGAGCAAGACCCCTTCAACAACGTAGGCCGTACCTGTATCGAGGCCATGGGCGCCGCTCTGGGTCACACCCAGTCGTTGCACACCAACGCCCTCGACGAGGCCATCGCATTGCCTACCGACTTCTCGGCCCGTATCGCCCGTAATACTCAGATTTATATTCAGGAAGAGACCTACATTACCAAAGAAATCGACCCGTGGGCCGGTTCGTACTATGTAGAGGCTCTGACCAACGAGCTCGCTCACAAGGCTTGGGAACACATTCAGGAAATCGAGAAGCTGGGCGGTATGGCCAAGGCTATCGAGACCGGTATCCCCAAACTCCGTATCGAGGAGGCTGCCGCTCGTACACAGGCTCGTATCGACTCGGGCAAACAGACTATCGTGGGTGTGAACAAATATCGTCTCGAGAAAGAGGCTCCCATCGACATCCTCGAGGTGGACAACACCGCCGTGCGTAAAGAGCAGATTGAGCGCTTGCAATACCTGAAGTCGCACCGCGACAACGAGGCCGTACAAGCTGCCCTCGATGCCATTACCGAGTGCGTGAAGACCAAACAGGGCAACTTGCTCGACCTGGCCGTGAAAGCCGCCAAGGTGCGCGCTACGTTGGGCGAAATCTCCTACGCTTGCGAAAAAGTGGTAGGTCGTTATAAAGCAGTAATCAGAACTATTTCAGGCGTGTATTCTTCAGAAACCAAAAAAGATGCCGATTTCGTTCGGGCAACGGAATTGTGCGAAAAATTTGCCAAGAAAGAGGGCCGTCAACCGCGTATCATGATTGCGAAGATGGGACAGGATGGTCACGACCGTGGTGCCAAGGTGGTAGCTACGGGATATGCCGACTGTGGCTTCGACGTAGATATGGGCCCGTTGTTCCAGACTCCGGCCGAGGCTGCTCGCCAGGCTGTCGAGAACGACGTGCATGTGCTGGGCGTCTCTTCACTGGCTGCCGGTCACAAGACTTTGATTCCGCAGGTAATCGAGGAGTTGAAGAAACTGGGTCGTGAAGATATTGTAGTCATTGCCGGTGGTGTAATTCCTCCCCAGGATTACGACTTCCTTTACAAGGCCGGTGTGGCAGCTATCTTCGGTCCCGGTACTTCGGTAGCCAAGGCTGCTTGTCAGATTCTCGAAATTCTTCTCGACGAATAATTCTTTTGCAGAAGATATTGTTTCAGGGCAAGGCGCACCCGCAATGGGAGTGCCTTGCTTTTTTATTTGAAAAAATAATATAAAATAATTGTATGTAATTCGAAAAATAACCAAATTTACACCATGGAATAACCGCTTAATTGATATATATGAAAAATAGCATTGCACTGGCAGCCTGCCTTTCGCTCGGCTTAGTCGCTCAAGCCGAGAAACCCCAGTGGGGTACCCCCGACACGATAGCACACTATCCCATAGGACCGGGGGCGGTGTATACCCACATCGAGTTTACTCAGAAACCTATCCAGCTCTTTCAGGTTACACTCGACCTGAACGACGAGTATAATGCCGTGGAGGTATATCCGTCGAACGGGAAGACTCCCGATGCCACGCGTGAGACCACCTCGTCGCAGTGTCGTAGCAATTCGTACGAAGGTCACCGGGCCTTCTTCGGTGTGAACCACGATTTGTTCCATTACAGCGGCCAGACTACGGCGGCGGGAATCAACGTGCGCAATGGCGAAATCATCAGCCATTACGGCGATTACGGACGGTCGGTCCTCTCAATCAACAAGGACAAGGTGGCCGAGGTATTTCCGCCCTGCTACGAGGCCAAGGTCATTTGCCCGGACCAGACCGAAATCAAAATCGACAACGTCAACGAGTCGGCCTACGGGATACAGTCTTATCGGAATTGTGTTCTCTTCAATACATACAGCAGCCTCACCCTTACGACCGAGGGACTCTATGCCAAGCTGGAGCCGCAGGGCGAGTGGATTATCAACGGTGAGCCTACCCCTTGCCGGGTGGTCTCGATAGGCCACACCCCCATACAGCCCGACGGGAAGAGCCATATTCTCTTCATGCGCAACGATGCCGCTACCCAGTTCGAGAGTCGGGTGCAGGTAGGCGATGTGGTGCAGATCGACCAGCGTTTTGTCAATACCACCTTTCCCAATTCGGGACTGTCGGTTCCGCCGGCCCAGCAGGTGCTGCAGGCCTTCCACGGTTGGCCCAGCGTCATCTTGAACGGCGAGCTGCATGACAAGGAGTATAACGACTTCGTGACTCCGGGGCGTGAGTTTCAGGACTATCCCTGCACGCTGGTGGGAATCACCAAAGACGGCAAGAAGCTCTTCATCATCACGGCCGACAAGGGCTCGATGGTCGAGGATGCCTACTATCTGGTAGAGCAGGGGGCTTGGAATGTGGTCAACTTCGACGGTGGCGGATCGGCCACGATGGTGGTATACGACCAGGTGGTCAATTCGCCCACCGATGGCAAGGAGCGTGCCGTGATGGACTCGTTCCAGGGCATCTCGCTGGCTCCCGACGACCCTGTCTTTTCGTTCCTCTCCTTCTCTAAACCCTCGATAAAGACTCACCCCCTGGGGGTAACACCACTGCGATTGCTGGCTCATAACCGCTACGGTATCGTCATCGACGACGACTGCCGCGAGGTCGAGTTCTCGTGCGAGCCCGAGGAGCTGGGCTATGTCAACAGCCGTGGCGAGTTCTGTGCCGGGCCGGTGGCCATGTCGGGTACGATAACGGCCCGCCGGGGCGACTCGACCTGCAAGATGCGGGTAACGATGAGTGGCACTACCGGCGAGCCTCGCCTCTGTATCGACAGTCTTTATATCGACGACATCCGGGAGTATCCCATCGAACTCGAGGCCGAAGCCAGTGGTGAGACCTATCGGGTGAACCCCGAGATATTGACGTGGAGCGTGACCGGCGACGACTGTTGCCAAGTGGTCGAAGGAGCTGTCAAGGGCGTGAAGAGCGGCCGGGCCATGTTGCGAGGCAGCTACGAAGGTACGACCGTCGAGTTTCCCGTGGTGGTCGAAATCGGGGCGGGCGAAATGGTGCACGAAGATTTTGCCGACGTTGCATCGCTGCCGGTAACCGCCAGTTCGGCCGTAGCCCAGATGCGTTTCGATTCGTCGATACTACCGGCCGGGTGGAGCGACGGCAATACCCTCGTCTTCGACCTGAATACGGGGCGGGCACCCAATATCGTGATTGACCACTCGATGCGTTTCTTCGGTTTGCCCGATTCGGTATCGATGCAGATTAAAAACTGGGATTCGATTATCAGCTCCATATCGTGCGAGTTTACCTGCCCGACCGGCTCGTGGATACATACCCTTACTCCCGAGGCCGACAGCGACTCGGTCTATGTAGTACCGTTGTCCGACCGGGGCGTGAGCGATTTCCCCGTGACGCTCGATAATCTCAAGATTTATCTCTCGACCCAGCAGAAGGGGACCGACCGGAAGATTTCGTTCCGCGATTTCAAGGCCTATTATCCGCACGAAGCCACCGACGGCATTGTGGCGCCCGTTCGGGAGCCGGGTCTTACGGTGTTCAAGAGTTCGCCCGGGAGCCTCATGATAGAAGGCCTTGCGACATACGAGGGGAGTGCCAGTGTCACCTTGTCGGACATGAACGGGCGTCGGCTGGTTATGCTCGAGACATCGGTTTCGCCGTCGGGTACCTGCGAGGTGTTGCTTCCGACTACACTCTCTCGAGGTGTTTATCTGGTTGGTGTACAGACTGAGACCGGCTTTCGGGTAGCAAAACTGGTGTGGTAAGCTCTCGCGACAATCACATAAGTGCAGGCGCTTCGACACAATCGTCGGGGCGCTTGTCTTTTTTATTCAAATATTATTCGTATATTTACTCACTTTTCTAAACCTGATAATATGAAGAAAGTCTTTATCACTTTGTGCGCGAGTGCCTTTTTGGGGATATCCTCGCTTTTTGCCTTACCGGCGAGGTCTATCCCCGAGACCGTAACCCAGCCCGACGGGACGGTAGTTACCGTTCGAGTGGTCGGCGATGAGTTTTATCATTATCAAATGACAGCCGATGGCATTCCGGTCGTTCGGGGTGCCGATGGCTTTTATCGGTATGCCGAACTGACCCCCGACGGTACGGTGGTGGCCGGGCAAGTGATAGCCCGCGATGCTCACCTGCGTACGGCTTCGGACAAGGTCTATCTCGAGCAGTTGGCCACCCGGCAGGTGTCGCAAGGGATGGTTGCCCAACGTCAGTTGAAGCGGCAACAGAAGCTGCGCTCGGTTACCCGCCGGGCCATGCAGGCCACTACGGGCGACGATGTACATGGTCTGGTGTTGCTGGTCGAGTTTAGCGACCAGAAATTTAATGCGGCAAATACCCTCGAAGACTTCAAGGAGATGATGAACAAAGAGGGGTACAACTATCAAGGGGCCATAGGCAGTGCACGCGATTATTTCATCGCACAGTCGGGCGGACAGTTCCGTCCCACCTTCGACGTGGTAGGCCCCATTACGCTCGACAAGACGATGGCCTACTACGGGGGCAACGACAAGTATACGGGTAACGACAGCCGTCCCGAAGAGATGGTTATCGACGCTTGCCGCAAGGTAGAGTCGACGGTCGATTTTTCCATCTACGACCGCGACAACGACGGTTTTGTCGATTTGGTCTATGTCATTTATGCCGGTTACGGCGAGTCGGCCAACGATAACGCCGGTTCGCTCGACGACACCATCTGGCCCCACGCCTGGTATATCTACCAGGGTGCCGGGAAAGAGGTTTCGGTCGATGGCAAACTGCTCGACGCATACGCCTGTTCGGCCGAGTTGCAGGGTAATACCGGGACCTATCGTGATGGTATCGGTTCGTTCTGCCACGAGTACAGTCACACGTTGGGTTTGCCCGACTTCTACGATACCAGCGGTTCCAACTATGGAATGAGTTCGTGGAGCCTGATGGATTACGGTTGCTACAACGGTCCCGATATGAACGGCGACGGCCATAGCGACGGTTCTGTACCCGTAGGCTATACCGCGTATGAACGCGAATTTTGCGGCTGGCTCACCATCGAAGAGCTGACCGAGCCGGCTACCCTCACGCTCGAAAATCTGGCCGATAGCAAGAAAGCCTACAAGATTGTATCGAGCGACCAAAATCAATACTTCACTCTCGAGAATCGTCAGCAAACGGGGTGGGATACCTACATGGCCTCTTCGGGCTTGATGATTCTGAAGGTCGATTACGACCGGATGATTTGGGATAACAATATCATAAATTGCGAGCCTACTCGCCAGCGCATGACCATCATGCCGGCCGATAACCATCGTAGCTTCTACGACGAGACGGGAGACCTCTATCCCTACAAGAATAACAACTCGTTTACCGACCAGAGCACACCGGCGGCAGTGACCAATACAGGGCTGTTGCTGGGTAAGCCGGTAACCAACATTACCCAGACAGACGGGGTGATTACCTTCGATTTCATGGGCGGCACGCCTGTCGATGCGCCCGTAGCCAACGAGGCTACCGGCATAACCGCTACCGGCTTTACGGCCAACTGGTCGCCGGTCGAGGGGGCTGCCAGCTATACCCTCTATGTCGACCGCCGTCAGCCGTCGGCCGGGGGTGAGATTCTGTTGTCGGAAGATTTTGCCAAATGTACGACTGCGGGTACGGCCAACCTGGGCGGAACCAATGCCTTCCAGACCGTAGACGGCCAATATTTCCAGACTTCGGGCTGGAGCGGCAAATACCTCTATCCCGAGGTGGGTATGATGAAGATGGGCAACTCGTCGAACGGTGGTGCCCTGTGTACCCCGGCCATCGACTTGTCGTCCAACGGCGGGACTTTCACGGTTCAATTTGCGGCTTCGCGTTACAACAACGATAAGGAGAAGACGGTGATGAAAGTCTATCTCGAGGGCGACGAGGCTCATGCCCAAACCACCGAGATGCTGCCGCTCGACCCCATGAATACCTATACGTTGACCTTTACCGGCGGCACGGCCAGCAGCAAGATCGTGTTCGAGTCGACCGCCGACAGCGGCAAGAAGCGGGCCTATATCGACAATATCGTGGTGTACAGCGGCGAGGTTCAGCCCGAAGCCATGGCCAAGCCGGCGGCGGTTGCAGCCGAGTGGCCCCTGGAGATAACGGGAATTACCGAGACCTCCTACACGCTTACCGCTCTCGAGCCGGGCTATCTCTATTCGTATAAGGTAAAGGCCGTGACGGCCGAGAACGAAGAGGGGGCTTACTCCAATGTGGTGAAGGTCGACTTGAGTTCGGGTATCTGCGATATTCTTGAGGTCAACCACCGCATCTATGCCGCCGAGGGTGGTGTCGTGATTGAGTGCGAATCTGCTCAACCGGTCGAGATTGTCAACCTGGCCGGTCAGGTGGTTGCGTCGACCGAGGTAAACGGCCGGGCCGTAGTGCCGGTACCGGCAGCCGGGGTTTACATCGTGCGTTGCGGTGCAGCGGCTACCCGCGTGATGGTACGCTGATAAGAATTGTCTCTATATGAAGAAGACCGGGGTCTGTGTTCGACGACCTCGGTCTTCTCTCTTTTTGTGGTTATGTAGAATTGAGAACTCAGATGCTTGCCTTGCGATTGCTCAGGCGGCTCTTCTCGGCCATGAAACCCATGATATGGCTCTCGACCGAAACCTCGATGGGGCTCGACAGGTAGCTGGGGTCGTTGTTGCCCACGGCGTTGATGAAGTCGCGGACCAGGCACAGGTCGCCGCCGCCGTGACCGTGGCCCACATAGGTCTTGACCTCTTCGACCTTGGCATCCCATACCCGCTTCTTCCCGCTGCGGAAATCGGTCACCGTGAAGGCACTCATGTCGCCCTCGATTTCGCCCCGGGTGGCCATGATTCGGGTACGCCGTCCGCCCTTGGCCATGAAGGCCTCCATCGAGAAGTTGGCCGTGACGCCATTCTGGAACTCCATACTGGTCACGTAGTGGTCGCACTGGTCGTTGTCCATCTGGAATACACAGCGCCCGTAGTTGGTGGTGCGCAGTACCTGCCGGATGGCATCGTCTTGCCGGCTGCGCTCCTTGGGCAGGTCGAAGGCATAGATGTGTTGCCGTTTCTTGATGTAGATATCCAGAGCCGAGTAGGGGCATTCACTCTCGTAAGGACAGTTGTCGATACAGCGTTCGGCGGCCCCTTTGGGCATGTTTTCGCGCTTGAAATAGGTAAGTGAGCCATAGGCGGCAATCGACTTGCAGGGCGAGCCTACCAGCCACCGGATGATGTCGAGGTCGTGGCACGACTTGGCCAGGATAATCGGGGTCGTCTCGCGCGAGTTGTGCCAGTTGCCCCGCACAAACGAGTGGGCCATGTGGGCATACTGTATGGGCTCGAGGTGCTGTATGCTGATGAGTTGCCCGATTTCGCCCGAGTCGATAATCTGTTTCAGGGCAATGAAGTAAGGGGCATAGCGCAGCACGTGGCATACCCCCACGATGGCCTTCTTTTTCAGGGCCAGGTCACGTATGTCGGTGCACTCTTTTTCGGTGGGGGCAATCGGTTTTTCGAGCAGGATGTGGTAGCCCATTTCGAGAGCCTTCATGCAAGGCTCGTAGTGCAGGTTGTCGGGCAGGCTGAGCACGATGGCATCGGCCATCTTGGGGCGGGCGAGGGCCTCTTTCCAATCGGTGAACCTGTTCTCCTGAGGCACGTTGTGGTCTTCGCTCATGTTCTCCAGCCGCAGCCGGTTGATGTCGGCCACACCCACGATTTTCATACAGTCGGGGTAGCGTTTGGCATAGCCGGCGTAGACGTTTCCGCGGTTGCCGGCACCGAGTACGAGAAAGGTCACCGGTCGGTCGACCGAGGCTTTCAAATCTTTTATCTGGGCATCGATATGTTGTACGTTGTCCGATTTCCCGTTGGCCAGAATCGAAGGCGCAAAGGCCGCACCAACGGCAGTAAGTCCCATAAGTTTTAAGAATTCCGAGCGTTTCATGTGTTAGATTTGTTTGAAAAGTGCTACAAATATAAAAAAGATAAAAATTCGAAACAATGTATTTCTGTTTTATTTTCGATTTATGTATATTTTATTTCGAATTTTATATTGTAACCCTCTTTTCTAATTTTTGTTAGCGCTATTGGGGATAAGGAAATGAATCGCTATATTTACTTATCGAAAACAAACAGACCTCTATGGAGCAGAACGATTGGCATGCGATTGTGGCAAAGCCGAGCCGAAAGGAGTCGATGGCTGCGGCTGTGGCCGAGTTGTTGCAACGGGACCCGAGTCTCGATGCCGTGATGGATATGGCGTTGGGGCAGGGGGCCGAAGCCTTTCGGGCGTCGCGATGTGTGGCGTGGGTTTACGAGTGGGACCGGGCTCTTTTTGCTCCATACAAGAGGCGGTTCGTATCCGATTTCGACCGCGTGGCTCATCCCGGGGTACGGCGCATATACGGCAGCCTCATGCACCATTTGTTGGAGCGGGGTGAGTATCGCCCCGACTGCAAAGCCGCCGAGCATCTGGCCGAGGTGGTGTGTAGCTGGAGCATAGAGCCCGGTGTAAAGGTGTCGACGCTCGTATGGACGCTCGCTGTTCTCGGACTGTTGGCCCGGCAAGTCGAGTGGGCCGACGATATGATAGCCCAACTCGTGGTCTTGAACGATCTGGACCGTTCGCCGGGCATGCGGGCCTTGCTGCGGCGGGTGCGAGCCAATCATTTAAAATAGCTTAAATGTATCTGATTCGCCCCGAGAACACGGGGTTATGAATTACATTTGTAGAGAGAAACCTGTGGTGGAAAGGAGATTTTATGATGAGAAAGTTTTTGTTTTTAATGGCTGCGGTCTCCCTGTTATTGACGGGTTGCCGATCGGTATCGGTCCTTTCGTTCGATGTGTGGCGACCGGCTAAAGTTACCTTCCCGCCGACCATCCAGCGCGTGACGGTCGTGAACAATTCGGCAGAGCCCAATGAAAAGGTAGGGAACAAATATACCGATATGTCGGGGCGTGAGTATACGCTGGTCGTTCCCCACGACAGCACCACCTATCGGTTGGCCGAGTGCATAGCTCTCGACTTGGCCGATGCGCACTACTTCCCCGAAATTACGATTTTCTACGACGACTCCATCACCTTGCCCAAGAGTCTCTATCCGTTGTTGTCGGCCGAACAGTTGGCCGTGATACGGGGTGGAGCCGACCAGACGGCGGTCGTATCGCTAGACCACACCGATATGGCCGTGAACATGGTGGACCAGACGGTGGTGGATGCCATGGGCGAAACCGTGTTCGTGACCGACCTCTCGGTGGCTACGACGTTGGGGGTGCGGGTCTACTGGCCCGATAAGGCCGAGCCTACTACCCAGATGGTGAGCGATACGGTCTACTGGCAATCGTTTGGCTATACGCCCGACGATGCCCACAGTTCGCTGCCTCAGACGGCCGGCTTCATTCAAGAGGCCATGCACCGCGTTTCCAAGCGGGTGCGCGATCTCTTCATCCCGCATGTCGATAATGTAGAGCGGTATATCTACACCTCTACCGAACCGGCCTTGAAAGATGCCTATGTCTTCTGGCAGCAGAAGAAATACACCGAGGCTTCGTATCTGTGGGAGTATGTCTACGAGGAGCAGAAGAGCACGACTCACCGGGCTATGGCTGCGGCCAACCTGGCGGTCTATAACGAACTGTTCGACCATTACGACGCTGCTATCGAGTGGGTAGAGAAGGCCATTTCGCTTTTTGAAAAGAGGGCGAACGGCGAGACAGCCGATGTGGCCATGCTGAAAGATTACAAGCGACAACTGCTCGAGCGGAGAAACGACAACTCTACCCTGCAACAGCAGATGTAGTTGTGGGTATGAAAATAGAAAAAGATTGGCGGGAGACCGAGTGTGTGAAACTCTTCTCCCGCCAATCTTTTTTGTGGCGTATCGGGGGCTTCGGTTAGCGTTCGAACAGTACCGTTACCGAGCCCGAACCTACGGCAGATGCCAGTCCGTCCGGGTTGTCTACCCGTCCGATGCGGGTGTAGCTGTATGAGGTCGAGAAGGTTTTGTAGAACAGCACAACGCACGACGAACCGTAGAGCATGATGTCGCCCGTCTGTATGGTACCCGGCGACGAGGCCTGAACAGGCAGGCTCTGGTCGAGGTATACATACTTTTCGTTGTTGTTCAGTTCGCTCATCGACAAGCTCATCGGCAGCATGGCGGCGAAGGCTTGGGCCGTAGCGTTATCGGCCAGTGTGGCCGTGAAGGTAGAGTTTCCTATTTTCAGTGTCATGGTTCGAGTGGTTTCGGGGCTGTCGCCGTTGTTATCGTCATTGTCTTCGTTATCACCGGGTGTATTGCCGGTATTGTCGCTGCTGTCGCTACTGCCTCCCGTCGGGGTATTGATTGTAGTCGTGGGGTCGTCGTTGCGATCGCACGCGGTAAAGGCCGGGCACGCGGTTGCGGCAAAGAGCAGGGCCAATGTCAAAAATAGCGGTCTCATACGCGTTATGCTTTAGATTCCTCTTCGGTTTCGATTACATGGATTAACCGGGCCGGAACACCGCCGACAACCGTGTTGGCTGCCACGTCTTTAGTCACAACGGCACCGGCTGCCACTACGGCATTGTCGCCGATGGTGACCCCTTGCAGGATGGTAGCGTTGGCACCTACCCACACGTTACGTCCCAACACGATAGGGGCGGGGTAGGTGGTTTTGCGGTCCTTGGGGGCGAGCCCATGGTTGAGTGTGGCAAATACGACGCCGTGCCCGATTTGGCAGCCGTCGCCGAGGGTGATGCCGCCGTGGTCCTGGAAGTGGCAACAGTCGTTGATAAAGACCTCTTCGCCCAGGTGTATGTTCTTGCCGAAGTCGGCATAGAGCGGTGGGAATACCCGAACCGTTGCCGGTATGGGTTGGCCGGTAAGTTGGGCAAGCAGTTCGCGTATCTCGTCGGGGGTGTGGTACGAGCCGTTCATCTGGCAGGTAATGCGCCGGGCCTCGTCGCTCATCTCGTTCATAAACTGTCCGATCTCGGGGCCGCAAAGCGGTTTGCGTTCGGCCGTATGTTTCAGAAATTCTTCGAGAGTCATGGCTGTCTCCTTATTTTAAGTATTGACGGAAGAATGCTTCGATTTTGTCGAAGGGAATGATGTCGGTGCGGTCGTACAGGTCGACGTGCGAGGCGCCCGGGATAATCAGCAGTTCCTTGTTGTCTCCGGTCAGTTTCTTGAAGGCATCCTGGCTGAAGTAGAGCGAGTGGGCCTTCTCGCCGTGAATCATGAGCACGGCACTGCGAATCTCGTTGCTGTACGTCAGCAGGGGCGTGTTGATGAACGAGAGGGCCGAGGTGACATTCCAGCCGCCGTTGGAGTTGAGCGAGCGTTTGTGGTATCCCCGCGGAGTTTTGTAATAGGCATAGTAGTCTTTGACAAACTGCGGAGCATCGTCGGGCAGCGGGTCTACCACGCCACCGGCCAAGGCATATGAGCCGTTGCGGGCATCTTCGGTGCGCTGGGCGTTGAGTTTCTGGCGCAGGGCGTAGCGTTGGTCGGCATCCATCGAGTCGAAATAGCCGTTGGCATTGACCCGGCTCATGTCGTACATGGTCGAGGTGACCGTAGCCTTGATGCGGGTATCGATGGCTGCAGCGTTGAGGGCCATGCCGCCCCAGCCGCAAATGCCCAGGATACCGATGCGCTCGGGGTCCACGTCGTCGCGTATCGACAGGAAGTCGACTGCGGCGCTGAAGTCTTCGGTATTGATGTCGGGCGAAGCCACATACCGGGGCTCGCCGCTACTCTCGCCCGTGTAGGAGGGGTCGAATGCCAGGGTGATGAATCCGCGTTCGGCTAGAGTCTGGGCATAGAGACCCGAGGCCTGCTCCTTCACGGCACCGAAGGGGCCCGATATGGCGATGGCCGGCATCTTGCCCTCGGCGTTTTTGGGGATATACATATCGGCGGCCAGTGTGATGCCGAACCGGTTCTTGAACTCTACACGCTCGACCGTTACCCGGTCGCTCGGTGCAAACGTCTTGTCGTTCTCTTGTGCTTGAATCGTAGTCATTGCAAACAGAATTAAAAACAGGGTAATGATAAAATTTTTCGTATTCATTGTCTCTCCATGAGTGAAGGGTGGGTTCGAGTCCCTTTTCTCGAGTACAAAAATAGAGGGTATTTCCCGCTTGGGTTGTATACGATTTACGGTATTTCATACCTGAATCTTGGTTTCCCGAGTGGCCTGTTCCCGGTTGTTGTCGATAAGGAATCTCGGCTTTACCCCTTACCACGAAGAGAGTCCTGTTTCTATCCGGTTTGCCGGTCAATCGAATATGACACCGGGGTTCATCTCGGCCGGTGAGCGCCAGCGGATGCCGTAGTCTTGGAAGAGAATGCGTTGAAGCGTGGGCCAATAGACAAAGCAGAATCCCATGCCGCGAGGTTCGTCGGCCAGCAGGGCGTGAGCTTTCTCGTCGGCTTCCGCAATGACCTCTTCATATTCGGCCGTCCATTCTATGGGGTCTTTGCGCAGGTGGCCGTCCTCCTCAATATCGTCGAAGCGTTTCTGGTCGGCCGCCATGATGTTGAGCGCGTAGCGTGTGATTTCGGCATTGAGTGGGTCGATGCCCATCTCCAGGTCTTCGGCCCGGTCGTCGCCGACTCCTTCGATGGCCTCGCGCTCGAGTTCCATCAGCCGCAGGCTGAGGCGCGGGTGGTCATATAGGGCCATTCGGGCCCGGTGGCATACGTTCCCGGCCATTACCCACTTTTCTTCGTCCTCGATAATTGCCGGGATGTATTTGGCAATCTCCCGGCACAAAGCGGCGTTTTTCCAAGAGGGGCCGAAATCCATGATGTATTCTTCGCACAGCAGCGCATCGGCACAAACCAGTTCGACGATGGCATCGGCATTGCCGGCATCTTTCTGCAACACGTCGAGTTGTTGGCGTCGTATCTCTTCCAAATCGGCAACCTGGTAAATTTTGCCGTCTATTTCTTGAGCCATGGTTGAGTGTAGTTAGGGAGTTAGCAAATTATATTTCACAATCGTATTGACGGGCAACGGCCTCGTAGCTGGCGATGAGTTCGGGGTCGGCCTGGTCGTCCTTGAGCATGTTCAGATAGGCGATAATCGATAGTCGGTGCCCTCGGTTGGCCGCCAGGCAATATTGCGAGAGGGCTGTCTTGTGGAAATTGTCGGCGCGTTCGTGGTCACCCTCCTTGCTCACGATTTCCGAGGCTATGTCGCAAATCCATCCCATGTAGTAGCGGCACCACAGCGAGCCGGCGTCGAGACCCCTCTGCATGTAGTCTACCAGGTTGTCGTCGAAGAAGCTCATGCCGTTCCTGAGGAAGTAGTTCATCAATACCAACCCGAGAATCTCGTAGCTCTCTTCGGCATCGGAATGCTCGTCGTAATATTTCGACAGCAAGTCGGCATACTCGGCCATCCGGGCATCCTTGTCGGGGTCGTCCATATCGGCCAGCCAGTCGTTGAGCAGGTTCTGTCCCTTGATGAGCAATCCCTCCCACGTACCGTCGGCAATCATCTGCTCGAGCAGTTCGCCGGCCATCTTCTCCTTGTGTCGGAAACCGTAGCGGGCCACGGCATCGAATATGCCCATGTCGGCACCATTCTCGCGGGCTATGGCGGCATAGCGGCATGCTTGCGGAATATGGCCCATGTAGGTGGCGGCATTGACCATCGACTGGAGTATGGCCAATAAGAGCCGTTCGGTGCGGTGCTCCAGGTCGAGCATCTGCTCGGCGGCCCATCGCAGATATTGCAGCGCATGGCTCATATCGACATTCCCGTACAAGGGTAGCATGTACATCCTGCCTATGCGATAGGCGGCCAGAGCGCGGTATTCGGGCCAGATTTTTTCGTCGTCGACTACCGACTGGTACAGTTGCGAGGCGCGGGTGAGGTATTCGCTGCCGGTCATGCCACTCTCGTGCAGGAAACTCCAGTGGTCGGGATTGGCAAACCAGTCGGCCGCATTCAAGGCCGATTGATAGTCGCCGGCTTCGCCCTCCCTTTGCCATCCCAGGACTGTCGCATACTCCTCTTCGAGGTTGGGGGTGGGAGTGCTGTCGTCCGATGGGTCGATAGCCTCTTTACATCGTTCGTATTGGGTACGGGCAGTATAGATGAGGTCGGTATAGTCTTCGTTGAGATCGCGCAACTTCTGCAATTCGAAGTAGCAGTTCCAAGCCCGTTCGGCCATATCGAGGGCTTCGTGATAGCGCCCCTCCTGATACAGGGTGCCGCTGGCGCTCAACGATGTTAATGCTTCTTTCTTCAGTTCGATTTTGTTCATGGTATGCGTAATGAGGGGGTATGACGATAAACAGATTGAGTCTCGGATACAATGAATAAGTCCCTATGATAATATCTCGGTGGCTAAAGGTATGGAAAATTTATAGGATTTCCATCGTTTTCGTGAAAAAATGTAGGATAATTGCTGAAAACATAGCATTCCGTATCCGATTCTCCTCTTTTGTCTTCGAGTACAGAGCTGGGGTGAGATTGGGTTTGATGCTTATGCTTGCATGGGATAACCCCATAAAAAAAGCATCCGGAGAAAATCTTCTCCAGATGCTTCTGTATAGTTTATAAAGCAGGGTATTAGCCTTGAATAGCGGCGATACCGGGCAATACTTTACCTTCGATAGCTTCGAGCAGGGCACCGCCACCGGTCGAAACGTAAGAAACCTGGTCGGCCAGACCGAACTTGTTGATACAAGCAACCGAGTCACCACCGCCAACGAGCGAGAAGGCACCGTTCTTCGTAGCCTCTACGATAGCGTCGGCAACAGCGCGCGAACCCGAGGTGAAGTTCTCAAATTCGAATACGCCCGTCGGACCGTTCCAGAGGATGGTTTTCGATTTCTTGATTACGTCGGCAAACAGAGCTTCCGATTTGGGACCGATGTCCATACCTTCCCAACCGTCGGGAATTTTGTCTACGTCGCAGAAGTCGGTGTGAGCGTCGTTCGAGAAGTCGTCGGCGATTTTGGCATCGACGGCCAGCACGAGGTTCACGTGGTTGGCTTTGGCTTTTTCAATCAGTTCGAGAGCCAGGTCGAGTTTGTCGTCCTCGCAGATAGAGTTACCGATTTTGCCACCCAGAGCTTTGGTGAAGGTGTAGGTCATACCACCGGCGATGATGAGGTTGTCGACTTTGGTCAACAGGTTTTCGATGATTTCGATCTTCGACGAAACTTTCGAACCACCCATGATGGCGGTGAAGGGGCGAACCATCTCTTTCATCACTTTGTTTACGGCAGCAACTTCTTTACCCATCAGATAACCGAACATTTTGTTTTCGGGGGTGAAGTATTCGGCCATCAGAGCCGTGGAGGCGTGAGCACGGTGAGCCGTACCGAAGGCGTCGTTTACATAAACGTCGGCCAGGCTGGCGAGGTCTTTGGTAAACTCTTTCTGGCTGGCTTTGATAGCTTTCTTGGCAGCAGCTTTTTCTTCGTCGCTGGCATCTTCGGCCAAGCCTCTGGGTTTGCCCTCTTCTTCGGCGTGGAAGCGGAGGTTCTCGAGCAGCAGCACTTCGCCCGGTTTCAAGGCAGCGGCAGCAGCTTTTACCTTGTCGCCTACGCAGTCGTCGACAAATTTAACCTCGGTGCCCAGCAGTTCGCTCAGGTGAGCTACGATGTGACGCAGAGAGAATTTATCTTCGGGACCTTTTTTGGGACGGCCCAGGTGCGAACCGATAATGAGGCTGCCACCATCGGCCAGAATCTTTTTCAACGTAGGCAAAGCCTTTACCATACGAGTGTCGTCGGTGATGTTAAAGTTCTCGTCGAGGGGAACATTAAAATCTACGCGTACAAATGCCTTTTTACCGGCAAAATTGTAATTGTCAATAGTTTGCATATCGTTTAATATTTAGTATGTAACTCGTTTCCGTTTGGCAAATTTAGGTAAAAATCGATTATCTTTTTACTATTAAATGCTATTTTCTTTAAAAATCAGAGTAATCCCTTGCTGTGCAACAGATGTTCCATCTCGTATTGTACCTTCAGGGCCTCTTCGCGGGCAGCTTGGGCGAAGGTTTCGTCGTTGGCCGCGTAGATGATTTTGCGCGATGAGTTAACAAGCAGGCCGCACTCGCTGTTCATTCCGTACTTGGCAACCTCTTCGAGACTGCCGCCCTGGGCGCCTACGCCGGGCACCAGCAGAAAGTTGTTGGGGGCAATGCGGCGCACATCCTCAAACAGTTGGCCTTGTGTGGCACCCACGACAAACATCAGTTGCTCGTCGGTAGCCCAGGTTTGGGCCGTGCGCAGCACCTTCTCGAACAGGCGTTCGCCGTTGGCATCGGTCGTCAGCTGGAAGTCGTGCGACCCTTTGTTCGAGGTGAGGCCGAGCAGGATGACCCACTTGTCGGGGTAGCCGAGGAAGGGCTTCACGCTGTCTTCGCCCATGTAGGGGGCCACGGTCACGGCGTCGAGGTCGAGGTGGCAGAAGAAGCTGCGGGCATAGAGTTCCGAGGTGTTGCCGATGTCGCCTCGCTTGGCGTCGGCAATGATAAACTGGTCGGGGTAGTTCTCGCGCAGGTAGCTGACGGTTTTCTCGAAGGCCGTCCAACCCATCACGCCCAGGCTCTCGTAGAAAGCCAGGTTGGGTTTGTAGGCTACGCAGAGGTCGGCCGTGGCGTCGATAATCGCCTTGTTGAAGGCGAAGATGGGGTCTTCGTCTGACTTCAGGTGTTCGGGAATCTTCTGGATGTCGGTATCCAGTCCCACACAGAGGAAAGATTTTTTCCGCTTGATATTCTCGAATAGCTGTTTCTTGTTCATGATTATATGCAGATTATAATTCACTCTCTTTGAGTCGCTCGGCGTTTTCGGCCACGATGAGGTGGTCGATGCAGTCCTGTATGTCGCCGTCCATGAAGGCTGCCAGATTGTAGATGGTGTAGTTGATGCGGTGGTCGGTGATGCGTCCCTGCGGGTAGTTGTAGGTGCGAATCTTGGCCGACCGGTCGCCCGTCGATACCATGGTCTTGCGCCGGCTGGCGATGTCGTCGATATATTTCTGGTGCTCCTTGTCGTAGATGAACGAGCGCAACCGCGAGAGGGCCCGTTCCTTGTTCTTGGGCTGGTCGCGCGTTTCGGTACACTCGATGAGTATCTCTTCCGTCACGCCGGTAATGGGGTTCTTCCAGTTGTAGCGCAGCCGCACACCCGATTCTACCTTGTTCACGTTCTGGCCGCCGGCACCGCTCGAGCGGAAGGTATCCCACTTGATTTCGCCCTCGTTGATTTCTACGTCGAACTCTTCGGCTTCGGGCAGCACGGCTACCGTGGCGGCCGAGGTGTGTACGCGCCCCTGGGTTTCGGTGGCCGGTACACGTTGCACGCGGTGTACGCCCGACTCATACTTGAGGGTGCCGTACACGTTGTCGCCTGTCACGGTGAAGATAATTTCTTTGAAACCGCCCGAGGCACCTTCGCTGTAACTGCTTACCTCGGTCTTCCACCCCTTGGTCTCGCAATACTTGGTATACATGCGGAAGAGGTCGCCGGCAAAGATGGCAGCCTCGTCGCCGCCCGTTCCGCCACGTATCTCGACGATGGCGTTTTTGCTGTCTTCGGGGTCGGCCGGTACGAGCAGCAGCTTTATCTCCTCCTCGAGTTGCGGCAGTTGGGCCGTGCACGATTCGAGCTCGTCCTTGGCCATCTCGCGCATTTCGGGGTCGTTTTCGCTGTCGAGTATCTGTCTCGATTCGTTTATTCCGTTCAGCAGTTGTTTATAGCGTTTGGCTGCTTCCGATATTTTTTCGAGTTCCCGGTATTCTTTGGTGAGTTTTACATACCGTTTCATATCGCCTATGACGGCAGGGTCGGTGATGAGAGTCCCTATTTCTTGAAATCGGATAAGCAATCCCTCTAATTTTTCCAGTAGTGAATTTTGTTCGCTCATGAGGTTTATGTTTGCTTTGCGATATTTGCTTTGTGCAAAGATACGAAATTCGCACGATTTATTTTAACGGTAAGAGGGAAAAGATGACTCGGTGCAGGGACGGGGCATTGCCTGTCGTCTCGACGCCGGGTCATCTTGATATACAGAGTAGTAGTTTGGGGATAAAACGCATGTGTGGAAATAATGTTTGTCGAGACGAAAAACTTAACGAGCTTTAACAAAAACAGATCGCCAGACTCCCGTGCGGGAATCTGGCGATAGATGGTATAGGGTCGGGAGAATGTTGGTCGGGAGCCGCCCTCATGCGAAGCAGAGTGTGGTCCCTCTCTCCACGACGACTCCGATTAGAACCAGCGGACGTATGCCAAATCTTGACGATGGGGCAGGTCGGGGTTCTGGGGGAACATGCGGAACGAGTAGCGGAATACACCCGAGTCGTTGAGCAGGTAGCGCAACTTGTAAGTCACCTTGGTGCCATCGGTCTGTACCGGTTTCATTTCGAGAGTCTTGTACGGTTCGGTATTGCCCTCTTCGGCATTGGCGATGACGAGTTCTACACCCAAGCAGTTGCCCAAGCCCTTGTTGTCGAGAACGACTGTCATCTCATACTCTTCGCCTACGTGGGGGTTGTAGAGCAGACCGTCGGGAATCGATACCGAGCAGATTTCGATGTCGTTCCATTTCGATACGAACTCCTCTTTCCAGGCGGCAATCTCTTTGGCTTTGGCATAGTTGTCGGCCTTGAGCAGGTGAGTACGCTTGCCCTCTTTCAGGTAGAAGCGGTCGATGTAGTCGTGCAACATGCGCTCCATGGTGAAGTGGGGAGCAATCTTGGCAATCGAGTTCTTGATGTATTGAATCCACTCGGGAGAGTAGCCTTTGCTGTTCTTGGCGAAGTAAAGAGGAACGATTTGGTTCTCGAGCATCGAGTAGATGGTAGCGGCATCGAGTTTGTCTTGCTGTCCTTGGTCCTGGAAGGTGCGTTTGTCGGTCAGCGCCCAGCCGGCACCCTCTTTGTAACCTTCGTACCACCAGCCATCGAGTACCGAGAAGTTGAGCACGCCGTTCATTTCGGCTTTTTCGCCCGACGTACCCGATGCCTCGAGCGGACGGGTAGGCGTGTTCAACCAAATATCCACACCCGAGATAAGCCGTTTGGCAACCTTCATGTCGTAGTTCTCGAGGAAGATGATCTTGCCCAGGAACTCAGGCATGCGCGAGATTTCGACAATCCGTTTAATCAGACCCTGGCCGGCACCGTCGGCGGGGTGAGCCTTACCCGAGAAGATGAACTGTACCGGGTAGTTGGGGTTGTTGACAATCTTGGAGAGACGGTCGAGGTCGGTAAAGAGCAGGTGTGCACGTTTATAGGTGGCAAAACGACGGGCGAAGCCGATGAGCAGGGCGTTGGGGTTGATTTTCTCGAGAACCGAAACGATGCGTGAGGGGTCGCCCTGGTTTTTCAGCCAGGTTTCGCGGAAGTCGTCTTTCACGAATTTCACGAATTTGTTTTTCAACGTCTGACGGATATTCCAGATGATTTCGTCGTCTACGTCGTAAATCTTCTCCCACATCTTGGGGTCGGACTGGTGATCCATGAAGTCGGGACCGAAGGTCTTTACATAGAACTCTTTCCACTCCGAAGCGGCCCAGGTAGGCATGTGTACACCGTTGGTTACGTAGCCTACGTGCAGTTCGTCGGGGCTGTATCCTTTCCAGATGGGTTGGAACATCTTTTGCGATACCTTGCCGTGGAGCCAGCTTACACCGTTCACCTCCTGGCAGGTGTTGCAGGCAAACACACTCATCGAGAACTTCTCGTTGGTGTCGGGGTTTTCGCGACCCATGTTCATCAGGTCTTTCCATTCGATGCCCAGTTTGGCGGGGAACTCACCCATGTACTTGCCGAAGAGCGACTCGTCGAAGTAGTCGTGACCGGCAGGTACCGGCGTGTGTACCGTATAGAGCGACGAAGCACGCACTACCTCGAGGGCTTCGCCGAATTTCAGATGTTCGTTTTGTACATAGTCTACCAACCGTTGTACATTCAGCAGGGCAGCATGGCCCTCGTTGCAGTGGTAGAGATCGGTCTTGATACCCAGCTTGTTCAGCATCAAGATACCGCCGATACCCAGCAGATACTCCTGTTTCATACGGTTTTCCCAGTCACCGCCGTAGAGCTGGTAGGTGATGGAGCGGTCCCATTCGCTGTTCGAGTCGAGGTCGGTGTCGAGCAGATAGAGTTTGATGCGGCCTACATTCACGCGCCAGATGTGGGCATAGACAATGCGGCCGGGGTAGGGAACCTCGAGTACCATAGGACGGCCGTCTTTTTCGGTCATCTGCTCGATGGGGAGCTGGTTGAAGTTCTGGGCCTCGTAGTTGGCAATCTGCTGACCGTCCATCGAGAGGGTCTGCGTGAAGTAGCCATAACGGTAGAGGAAGCCAACGGCCGTCATATCGACGTTGCTGTCGCTGGCCTCTTTCAGATAGTCGCCGGCCAGAATACCGAGACCTCCCGAATAGATTTTCAGCACGTGGCTCAAGCCATATTCCATGCTGAAGTAGGAAATCGACGGTACATCCTTCCGCTTCTCTACCTGAAGATATTTTTCGAAATGATCATACACCTCTTTGATGTCGTGCATGAGCTGTTTGTCCTTAGTGATTTCTTCGAGTCTTTCGTACCCGATGCGTTGCAAGAATAGAACGGGGTTCTCGTGAACCGCTTTCCACAAATCCTTATCTATCGATTTAAACAAGTTTTTGGCCTCACTATTCCATGACCACCATAGATTTTTTGCTAAGACTGCCAGGCAGTTCAACTCTGCTGGAACTTGCGATTTAACAGTAATATCACGCCAGTTAGGAGTGTTTGTGTTGCTTACTTGTACTTTCATAATAGAATATTGAATTTATTATTAAGTCTTTTCTACATTAAATTATCCGAGTTATCCGAGTTGTCCGAGGGCTTTCGCAGAGCCGACTTTTTCAGCGCTATGTGGAAGGCCTTCGTGTAGTAGGTAATAAAGTTTTTCCATTCGGCTTCGAGCGAAACGGCGGTTGCAGCCTGGGCTATTTTTTCGCGTTGCACTTTTCCGCAATGGCTCAGGGCAAGGATGGTATCGGCCAGTTCTTCCGAAACCTCCACGAAGTTGAAGTCGCTCCTGTGCAGTACCTTTACGCCCGATTTCTTCAACCCCTGTTCCTGACGGCTGTTGATCCATTGGCCGAATCCCGAAAGGTCGGTCGTAATGGTGGGCACCCCGAAGGCGATACTCTCGAGCGGGGTGTAGCCCCACGGTTCGTAGTACGAGGGGAATGCCGTGGCATCGAGGCCGATAAGCAGGTCGTAGTACGACAGGTTTACAATGCCGTCGTCGCCCGTCAGGTACGACGGGATGAAGACAATCTTCAGCCGGCTGCCGGCATGGTTGTCGAGATGCAGATAGTGTATCTGGTTCACCACGCTGTCCTGGTCGTAGTTGTGCAGCGTGTGGGTGATAAAGGGTTCGGGCAGAGGTGTAGTCTCGTGGACCTGTCGATTCAACCGGTCTTGCAGGTCGGCCCGGGGAACATCGATCCAGGCCGGCACCAGTACGAAGGCTACGATTTCGCGCTCCAGGTCGGGACTCTTGGCTATGCGTTCAACCGCATCGACAAAGAGGTCGATACCCTTATTCTTGTATTCATAGCGTCCCGAGGTGGCAATCAGGTATGCGTTTTTGTCGGGACGTTCGCCCGTGAGCGCTTCGGTGATGTCGAAGAGGCGTTGGCGGGCAACCTTACGGCGTTCCTTGTAAACATCGTCCGATGGTACGAAGTTCCGTTCGAAACCATTAGGCGTCACGATGTCGGGCTTGCGGTCCAGCAGTTGGGTACACTCCTTGGCCGTGATTTCGCTCACCGTTGTGAAACAGTCGGCCTCGATAGCCGCTGTTTTTTCCAGCGAGTGCTTCGATACGATGTTCAACTGTTCGGCCATTTGGTCGCCGTTGTAGCCGGCCAGATAATCGTACAGCGGTTTCCCGTTGCCGGCAATCGAGCGACCTATCGAGGTGGCGTGTGTGGTAAAGAGGGTAGCCACCTGCGGCAAGGTGTATTTGATATGCAACAACCCCATGCCGGTCATCCACTCGTCGAAGTGGGCCACGACGTTGTATTTCTCGCCATGGATAAACTTGTAGTAGCTCTCGATAACCAGCGCCGAGGCGTAGGCAAAGGCACACGACTCGTCGTAGTCGCCATAGGCCGGCAGCGAGTTTACGCCATAGCGGTTCCACATTTCGCCGTAGAGGTCGTTTTTGTAGGCATAGAGCGGTTTGAAGTCTACCAGAATCACGATAGGGCGACCCGGTACATTCCAGCGGCCCACCTTTACCTTCATGTTCTGCGGCAGACATGCCTCGCGTTGCCACTCTTTCAATAGTGTTTTCGAGCGTGTGAAATAGGGTGAGGGTTTATCGCCCCAAACATCGGGGCCTATAAAGATGACTTTATCCTTATATTGTTTTTGCAGAGTCTTTGCTTTGGTCGAAAGTACCGTATAGATACCGCCTACCTTGTTGCAAACCTCCCAGCTAACTTCAAAAATATAATCAGGTACGAGTTGTTTTTCCATTACTGTAAAAATCATTCCCGGTTGTTTCTTGGGAAATGGAGAGTGCAAATTTAGAGAAAATATTTTGTAACACAGCGATAAAAAAAATTTTTTGCAAATTCTTATCACGATAAAACGATGACCCGTGGAGTAAAAATCGGTTGTGCTCTCTGATCGGGAAAGGAAATCTTTTGTATTGCAAAAGTTGTATCTGTTCTATAAAGGATATAAAAAACAAGAGCCCGATTCTCAATTCTATGTCTATTGTATTTATCGAGGGTATGCGTTATTCCATATCATTCGTTGATGATGTCTTATAAAAGGAGGAAAGAAAGGTTTTCGTAATCTTCGAAATTCAATTTACCTGAAAAAACTGCGCCTTTCGTTTGCCTTTCCGCACTCCTTTCCTTATCTTTGTTACACGAAAATAGGATGCGGTTCGGCATAGTCAAACTTTCCTGTTTGCCTCTGCACTCACCTTTTCGTATCTTTGACCAAACCTAAAAAAATAGAAAAGCTATGGCTAACAAAAGAACATTGAAAAAAGAGATTAACTACATCGCCGGTGAATTGCTGGCCGAGTGTCTGTTCAATAAATATTATGTGCCCGGTGTCGATGCCGACAAGCTCGATGAGCTGATGGGTAAAATCGTTAGTATTCAAGACGATTTCCTGTGCCGTGTAAGTGCCAATGGCGACAAAGACCCCAAAAAGGTGAAAGTCTATTACAAGAAACTGCGTGCCGACTTCGATAAGGCCATCGACGGTGTATTCGAAGATTTGGCTGCCCTTAACGGCTAATGGGTAAGATGAAGCGGGCCCTGAGTTCCTTCTTGCTGAAGGCGCTGGGGTGGCGGGTGGTAGTCACGCTGCCCGATTATCCCAAGTGTGTCATCTGCGTGGCGCCTCATACGAGCAACTGGGATTTCATCATCGGCAAGTTGGCCTATCTGTCGATAGGGCGCTTTGCCGGATTCATGATGAAGAAAGAGTGGTTTTTCCCGCCTCTCGGTGCCTTGTTCCGCTCGATGGGCGGGGTGCCCGTGTCGCGCGACAGACGTACCGATATGGTGTCGCAACTGGTGGCGATATTCAACGAGCGCGAACGCTTTGCGATTGCCATTACCCCCGAGGCTACCCGCAAGCCTAATGCCGATTGGAAGAAGGGCTTTTACTACATTGCTCAGGGGGCGGGTGTTCCTATCGTGCTGGCCTATATCGACTACAAGGAGAAGCGGGTGGGTATCGAGCGCACCTTTACCCCTACGGGCGATGTTGAGGCCGATATGCGGGCCATCAAGTCGTATTACAAGGATTTCCATGCTCGTAAGCCCGAGAATTTCATAACCGGATTGTAAGTAAATTTTGTATGAGCCGAGCGGGCTGGTTGGGTCTGCTCGACTTTTTTGTATAAACACGATTGAGATGGACGAATTGTTGAGGGTCGCCTTGGTGCAGACCGATATTGTGTGGGAGGATAAGGTACAGAATCGGGCGCGTTGTGCTGCGATGCTGGAGCGTCTTGCCGGGCATTGTGATCTGGTGGTGCTCCCCGAGATGTTTACCACGGGCTTTTCGATGCGGGCCGAAGCGTTGGCCGAGCCGGTTTCGGGTCCGACGGTCGAGGCTTTGACGTCGTGGGCCCGGCAGTACAACCTGGCGGTGGCGGGCAGTTTCATGGCCCGGGAGGGCGAGGTGTGCTATAACCGCGGATTCCTGGTTACCCCTGATGGCACCCCGCACTACTACGACAAGCGTCACCTCTTCCGCATGGGCGAGGAGGGGCGTCATTTTGCAGCTGGCGACCACAAACTCGTGGTGAATTATCGGGGGTGGAATATCGCCTTGCAGGTGTGCTACGATTTGCGTTTCCCGGTGTGGTGCCGCAATGTGAACAACGAGTACGACCTGATGCTGGTGGTGGCCAACTGGCCGCAGTCGCGGGCCTATGCCTGGCGCAGTCTGCTGGTGGCTCGTGCTATCGAGAATGCCGCCTATGTGTGCGGGGTGAACCGTACCGGCAACGATGCTACCGCAATGGTCTATCGGGGCGATACGATGGCCGTAGGGGTGAAGGGCGAGATTCTGGCCGAGGCCGAACCCTTTGCCGAGCAGGTGCTCGAGGTCGAACTCGACTTGTCGAAGGTGCGCCGGTTTCGGGAAAAGTTCCCCGTGTGGAAGGATGCCGACGATTTTGAATTGCGGTAGTCTTTACCGGAGTGGTTTTTTAGGATATTAAAAAAAAAGAAAGTGGCAGCGACCCTCTCGGGCCTCTGCCACGCTTGTTATTGTGTGTAATCTGTAAAAGTCGTATTTGTCAGGGCTGGGGATTGGTTGCAGCAGCCTGTTCGCGCAGGCGGCATTCCCAGATAACCCCTTTGTCGACGGCACCTTCGAAAAACTGACGGATTGCTTCCCGACGGGCCGGGGGCATGAGGCCTCCGTATTTGAGGCACATCTTGCCCTCACTGTCGTAGACCGTAGTGGTATTTTTGTCGAAGGCTCCGGGAGTAGGCATATAGACGACGTAGTAGAGCGCTCCCTCTTTCTCGTAGAGGGTGATGCGGCATTCGGTCTGCGAAAGAGTTTTCTTCCGCTCCTTCAACCACTCGATTTCATCGACGGGGTTGTGCTTTGCGGGATTCTTCTCCACTACATATTTACTACCGGCGCAAGAGGAGAGCATCAGCAGACCGGCGCATAGCAGAGTTATGAAATTTCGTACCGTTTTCATACTGCTCAGGCTTTATAACGTATCCATTTAATCATCTCTTTATAGCTGGGTTTCTTGCCGTACATGAGTATGCCCACACGGTAGATGCGGCCGGCTACCCAGGCCAGCCCGATAGCCGAGCCGTAGAGGATAACCATCGAGAGGGCCAGCTCCCAGGTCGATACCCCGAAGGGGATACGCACCATCATGACGATGGGCGAGGTAAAGGGTATCATCGAGCACCACATGGCCAGCGGTCCGTCGGGATTCTCGGCACTGAAGATGCCGGCATAGAGGGCAAAGATGATGATGAAGGTGATGGGTACCATGAATTGTTGAGTGTCCGACTCGTTGTCGACGGCCGACCCGATGGCGGCGAAGAGCGAGGCATAGAGGATATACCCGCCGATGAAGAAGAACACGAAGCTGACGAGCAACTGGGTGATGTTGATGCTCCCCAGCATTTGCTGTACTTCGGCCATGGCGCCCATGTCGCCGGCCAGTTGAGTGGCGTCGACACCGTTCATCGTAGTGGTCATGGCGGCCATGTCGCTCATTTGGGCGGGATCAACACCTCCGTTGAACGAGAAGTAGGCACCGGCCGAGAGGAATATGCCCACCAGGAAGATAATCCAGATGCCCAACTGGGTGAGCCCTACCAGCCCGATGCTGACGATTTTGCCAATCATCAGTTCAAACGGTTTGACCGACGATACCATCACCTCGACGATGCGGTTGGTCTTCTCCTGCATGACGCTCGACATCACCTGTCCGCCATAGAGCATGAGGAACATGTAGATGATAAGGGTCATGGCCATGCCGATAATCGTCACGAACTCGGTCGAGGTCTGGGTCTCGGCCCCATCCTCTTCGAGCCGGATGGTGTCGACCTGGAGATTGATGTCCGACTCGTCGATGATGCGCTTGATGTCGGGGATATTGTACGAGAGCAGTTTCTCGTCCTTGAGGTAATCTTCCATCTGCGAGATGATGTTCAGCTCGCAACTGGAGGTAATCTGTTTCTGCGAATAGATGGTCATGCCCTGAGGATTGTCGAGCAGGTTGTCCTTGATGATGACATAGGCATAGGGCATGGCGCTTTCGTCGCCGTCGACCCGCATCTGGTCGGGCGATAAGGTCCCTTGGGTATACGTGTAGTGATACTCGTCGGTATCGTGATAAATATCCTTGTACAGGCCGGTCTGGTCGATGATAGCGATGAGGCGGGTCTCGTCGCTCGAGAGCTTGGAGAGCCAGATGGGTGCAAAGACGAGGGCCACCATGATGATGGGGGAGAGAATCGTCATCAGGATGAACGATTTCTTTTGAACTCGGGTGAGGTACTCGCGTTCTATGATAAGCGATATTTTACTCATGATGCAGTGTGTTTAGCTAAGCGTTTTGTTTTTCTTCCAGAGCCGACTCGCCAACGGTATCGATAAAGATTTCGTTCATCGTGGGCAGTATCTCTTCAAATCCGGCTATCTGGCATTGTTGCGTGAGCAGCCCGATGAGCTCGTTGTTGCTCATGTGCGGGTCGCGCTTGCGCAGGGTATAGGCGTGGCCGCGGGCGATGGTCCGTGCCTCGGTAATTTCGTAGAGGTCGTTGCTTTGCAACTCGCCCTGTTGTACTTCGACCTGAAAGAGATGCTTCTTGTGCTGTTCGCGGATGTCGTTGACCTTGCCTTGCAGCACGGCGTGCGAGCGGTTGATGAGGGTAATCTCGTCGCACAACTCCTCGACCGAACCCATGTTGTGAGTCGAGAAGATGATGGTGGCACCCTTGTCGCGCATTTCGAGAATCTCGCGTTTGAGCAGATTGGCATTCACGGGGTCGAATCCGCTGAAGGGCTCGTCGAAGATGAGCAGTTGCGGGTTGTGCATCACCGTGGTGATGAACTGTATCTTTTGTTGCATGCCTTTGGAGAGCTCTTCTATTTTCTTCTTTTCCCAACCGCGGATGTCGAATTTGCCCAGCCAATAGTTCATGCTCTCTTTGGCAGCTTGTCGCGACATGCCTTTCAATTGGGCCAGGTAGAGAATCTGTTCGCCCACCTTCATCTTTTTATAGAGGCCTCGCTCTTCGGGCAGATAGCCTATGTGCTCGACATCCGAGGGGTGTAGCGGGCGGCCGTCGATGAGAACTTCGCCTTCGTCGGGGGCGGTAATCTGGTTGATGATACGAATCAGGGTCGTTTTACCGGCTCCGTTGGGCCCCAGCAGGCCATAGATGCCGTTGCGGGGTACGCGCACGGTGACATCGTCGAGTGCTCGGTGTGAAGCATATTGTTTGACAATGTGATTGGCTTCGAGATAGTACATAGTGTTTTGACAATAGGTATATGATTGATGAGACAAAGGAACGTATATTTTTTGAATTAAACAAGTAAAATGATAAAATTTTATTGTTTTTCGATAAATAAATATTGAATATCTTTTTTATCTCGGCGATACGATACGGTCGCCTATCTGCTTGGCCAACGCTGTTCTCACCCGGTTGAGCTCGACGTTCTGCTCGATGAGCTCGATTATCCGTTGCTCGTCCTTGTTGCGCGAGGCCTCTTTGATTTGCTCCTGTATCTGCTTGATCGACTGCTCGAGAATGGCGTTTTTCAGCTCGTAGATGGCCCGTGGAATAAGCTCCCACAGACGATCGGCCTCCAGTTCTACCTTCTGGAATTTGGTGTGTACTTTGCTGAGCTGGTATTTCTCGCTCACCAGGTCGACGGCAAGCATGCTGATCGAGGAGTCGGGATGGGTCGTGAAATAGCGTTCGAGAAAATTGGTTTCGAAGGTTTGCAACTCTTCTTCCATCTCGCGGGCGATACGTGTTTGAGCTTCGGCCTCTTTCCGTTGTTTGTCGGCAATATCGCCGCTTTCGAGGCGTATCTGTTCGATGGCTTCGTCGACCAGTTTTTGTTCCTTCACCTGCAGTTCGGTCCGCAAGGCGGCTACTTGTTGAGCTTCGTATTCCCGCTGTTCGGCTGTCAGTTCTACGATATGCTTGTACAGCGGATTGCACAGTTCGATATTGTCGATCGAGAGCTCTTCGACGATGTATTCCCACACCTTTTGCCACGACCCGTCGGGCAATTCGAACAGGTTGCGGTAGCCATAGCGCACGATATAGCGGATAATCTCCCGCTCGTATTTTTCGAGGGGCGATTGCTGTACCATCCGTTGCGACAGCGTGTGGTCGGTGACGGGGACGGCTTCGGGTGTTTCGGCCGGTGCCGGCATATCGGCCAGCGAAGGGGGTGGGGGAGTTTCGTTGCCGTTGGCCGGTGCGGCGGTAGTTGTGTTTCCCGATTTCGGGGCGTTCGTCGTGGCGGCCGATTGCCTCTCCTGATTGTAGCGCTCGCGCGAGAACTGCTGTTCGGCCCGTTTCTGGCGGCGTTTATTCAGTTCCGACAGCAGTACCTGTTCGTCGATTTGCAACAGGCGGCTGCACTCTTGCACGTAGACCGAGCGGACAATGGCATCGGGAATGAGAGAGATGCTCTCGACGATATTCGAGATGATGTCAGCCCGTTTGATAGGGTCTTCGCCAGCATCTTCGAGCAGCAGTTGGGTCTTGAACCGAATGAAATCGGTCTCGTGTCCCTTGATATAACGGGTGAACGACTCGGCACTCTGACTCTTGGAGAAAGAGTCGGGGTCTTCGCCGTCGGGCAGCAACACTACTTTGATGTTGAGCCCCTCCTGCAGCAGCAGGTCGATACCTCGCAACGAGGCTTTGATGCCCGGAGCATCGCCGTCGTAGAGCACCGTGATGTTGTCGGTGAAGCGGTGAATGAGTCGTATCTGTCCGTGGGTAAGTGCCGTACCCGACGAAGCTACGACATTTTCGATACCCGACTGGTGCATCGACAGCACGTCGGTATACCCCTCGACCAGATAGCAGCGCCGCTCTTTCTCGATGGCCCGCTTGGCCTGGTAGATGCCGTAGAGCTCGTCGCTCTTGTGGTAAATATCCGATTCGGGGGAGTTGAAGTATTTGCTTATCTTCACCCCCGACTTCAAGATGCGTCCGCCAAAGGCGACCACCTTGCCCGATACGCTGTAGACCGGGAACATGACCCTGCCCGAAAAGAGGTCGTAGATGCGGCCTTCCTGTGTCTCGCGGCAGAGCCCCGTCTTGAGCAGATAGTCGATCTTATAGCCCCGTTTCTGGGCCTCCACGGCCAGGGCGTCGCGCTTTTCGGGCGAATATCCCAGCCCGAACTTGCGGATGATGTCTTCGTTGAAGCCCCGCTCCTTGAAATAGGCCAGACCCACCGAACGGCCTTCGTCGGTCTCGAGCAGCGACTTGCTGAAGAACTCTTGAGCGAAGGTGTTGATGACAAACATGTTTTCGCGTTCGCTCCGTTTCTGACGCTCTTCGTCGGTCAGCTCCTTCTCGTGAACCTCGATGTTGTATTTCTTGGCCAGGTATTTCAGCGCTTCGTAGTAGGAGAGCTGCTCGTGCTCCATGATGAAGTGTATGGCGCTGCCCCCCTTGCCGCAACTGAAACATTTGCAAACCCCCTTCGACGGCGATACGCTGAACGAGGGCGACCGGTCGTCGTGAAACGGGCATAACCCCCAATAGTTGGCTCCGCGCCGGCGCAAGCTGACGAAGTCGGATACGACATCGACGATGTCGGTCGCGGCCATAATTTTATCGATGGTTGCCTGGTCTATCATCTCTTTTCGTTTGGGTGCACGAAGATAGCGATTTCTTGACGATAATGGTTCGTCGAGCTCTTACTTTTTTCAATGCTGCAAAAATAGGTTAGAGTTGGTTGTTTTTGATTCTATTTTGCTAAAATGTTGTGTTTAAATAATAAATAATGTTGTATAGTCGTATTTTCAAGTTGAATTTCTTGCCGTCGACTCGAAAAATTCATACATTTGCAATGTGTTTTTCATAGTATTAGATTTAAGGTTAATGAAGATTGGTTGTCGTGAGACAACCTTTCCTTTTTTAAACCCCTCGCAAATTCTTCCATCCGGGGCTTTCCTTCTCTTTTCATACAAGTGTGGCAACTATCTGTTTTCGGGCCGGTAGATTGCATGGTCGGTACGATTTAGTTTGTTCGTTTCAGTTGTAAGCAGGTTTGTTTTATTTGTATTTTTCTGTTAAACAGATTGTTGTGGAAATATCATCTGCTTTGAGATTAAAATTTGCAGGGGTGTAATCATTTTCAAAATGAAATTTTTAATAGATTTTTATTAGAAAAATGACTTTATTTATCAAAATATTATTACATTTGTGTACATATTTTTTGACCCCAAAGTAGTAACTTAAAAAAAGTGGTATGAAAAAATTTACTTTTGTGTTGGCCGCTACGGCCTTGTGTGTAAATGTTGGCTTTGCCCAAACATTTGAACCGATGAATCGCTTGACTCCGGTTAAACAAGTAGCCCTCGAGAAGATTGAAAAGTCCTCGTTGAGCAGAACTTTACCGGGTACTGCTGAAACCAAATTTGATTTTATTAAGGAGAATCAAAAACGTATTGCCAAAAAACCGGCACAAGTTGCTGCTTTGACGGCACCTGAAGCTCTCCCTGCTACAAATGTAACACCTTCTTATTTTGTAGCTAACTGGAATGCTGTGTCGGGAGCTAATTATTACGAAGTAGATACATATAGAATATTTACTACGGCTGCCGATTCTGTTGAATATTGTGCTTTGTATGAAGATTTCTATTTCGCAGAGGCAAGTGATGAGTCGATTACCAACTATCTTAATGGTAGTACCTACCGTTCTCAGTGGGTATTGATCGATGGTAAGTTGGGCGATCAGTCTGTTATTCTCCCTGCCGCAGCTGCAGAGGGTTGCGAGTTGGATACTCCCCCGTTGGATTTGACGGCTGGTGGTGAAACCGGGAATATCCATTTCAGTCTCAGTCTAGAGGGTAATACCGGTGATAAGGTTTATATAGGGTATTATTATGATGAAAATGGTGAAAGCAAAGCTTATGCTTTGGGTGACCTGACTTTGGAAGATGGCGGGTTGAAAGGAAGTTATTCGGTTCCAGATCTTCCGTTGACTGAAGAATCGGGACTTTTCTTATATACGATGGCTTCGGAGAATACAGGTGATATAAAGGTTAATGAATTCGTTGTATCACAAACTCTTGCTCCCGGTCTTGAGTTTATGGCTTTCCATGATTATGCCACGACCACGGGTACATCGGTTCAGGTATTTACGATGGAGAGAGATGTAATGTCCGAAGGGGTAACTGATAATTTCTTCTATGGTGTATTTGCCTTGAATGTCAATATGGCCACCGGTCAAGTTACCGATGCTTCCAATATTTCAAATTTGATTGATGTAGATGGCCAAAGCGGTGTAGAAGGTGTACAAGTTAGCAACGACAAGATTTTCGTACACGACAATCTGCACGTTGTTCTTGAGAAACCGGCTACAATTGCCGTCTACAACATGGCCGGTGTACTGGTTATGAGTGTCGAGGGTGTGGAAGGTGAGAACGAAATCGCCTTGCCCGCTGCCGGTGCCTATATTGTAAAAGCCGGTAACACGGTTGCCAAAGTGATGAAATAATTTTATCACAGACTGATAAGACAAGGGGCTGCATCGCAACCGATGCAGCCCCTCTTGTTTTTTCTTTCTGTTCTTATGAGTCTATGACTTCAGGTCGTCTTTTTTCTTAAAGGGATTCAGAAGCCACGACAGCCAGTTCTTGCGAGGTACTGGCTTTTTCTCCAGAACCTCTTCGACATTGAAGATGATTTGGTCGGTCTCTTCGTCGATTATCGCCCCGCTGTCGGTATCCATATAGGTACACAAATCGACCAGCAGCTCTTTGCATCGTTCCATATCCAGCTTGCTCCTCTTCATGGTCCAAATCAATATGGTGCCCATGTGGTCGGGAAACTGGCCAAAAATCTGCGCTCTCGACTTCACCAGTTCGTTGGTCAATATCCCTACATATTGGGGAGTTACCTTCTTGGGATTTTTTATGTCGCAGCCATTGGTAATGGTGTACCAGTAATCGCTGATGATAGAGCCATGATACATGCGCTTCTTCGACAGGTGCAGGCGCACGCCGGGATAACTCAACCAGGCCACGGGTATCTCTATATGGTCGGCATCAAACTCTTTTCCCATGGTGGCGTAGTAGCCATATTTGTCGGGGCAAATAAATCCATCTTTATAAGTGCAGAAGAAACGGATTATCTTCTCGGCATACTCGTTATGACTTTTCTCCCACAGGTCGTGTAAAAAGGTATTTAATTTGGCCCTATCAAAGTCCCAGTTCTGCATGAACTCTACAAATCGCGGGTCGGTCAGGTTGGGCTTGACCTGTATACATAAGCATAAAATCGGTGGCTGTTTGCCGGGTTCCTGTTGCCGTATCGCGGGTTTCTGCTCCTGGTTTTGTGGGTCGGCGATTTCCTGTCCCTGGCTCTGCTGATTGGCCAAGGCCTTTTGCATGAGGTTGTTGAAGTATTCTTCGGTCTCTTTTTGTGATTTCCATTTCTCTTCGTAGATGTTTTTCTCGGCATTGCCGAAGAGATCGAGCAGGACTTCGCCCGTTTTATCGTCATACATGATGCCGTAGTCGGCTTTCAGGTATTCGCAAAAGTCCCGCAGAAGTTGTTCCACAAAACTCCTGTCAATCTTCCATTGTTTGTGAAAAACAAAGGTGATGACACCCATATATTCCGGTAAGACACGTTTGGGACGTAAGACTTTTTCCACTCCTCCATCTCCGATAATAGCATATGACTTATTGTATATAAGAACAAGATATTTACGCAGTTTCTTCATATACAAGTCTCCTGCCGGAAAACTTAGCTCGGCAATCGGGTCTGATATATCGTTCTTGTCAAAGGGATATTTTATCGGGTCACAACTGTTGTACCGATCGGGACATATAAGCCCGTCGCGATAGTTGACAAAAAATTCTACAATTTGTCGAGCCCGTTCATTGTAGAACGGTCGTTCCAAGGAATCCAGAAATGTATGAAAGTCTTTTAATGAGAAATTCCAATCTTTTTCTTCGAGAAATTTTGTTATTCTCGGATCGGTCAGATTCTCTCTTATCTGTATTTTTATACCGATGTTTTCACAATTTGTCGCTTCCATAAGTGTGTTCTTTTTCAGATTAAGGCTTTACATATTATATCAGTTACAAAGTAGCAAAAAATTATTGAAAGAAACAATCTAGACCCATGCTTTTCTCGGGTGGAACGATTATGTACGTTTATAAGGAAAGAGGCTGCATCCAAGATAGATACAGCCTCTTTCGTTATCCTGTGGAGTAGGGGGATTCCCTAAAATTCCCGGGCACACTCTTGCAGCACCTCCGAGAGGGTGGGGTGTGCATGTACCATCTCTTTCAGTTGGGCTACGGTGGTAGCGCGGTTCATCAGGGCCGAAATCTCCTGTATCAGATCGGCAGCGTGGGCCCCGAAGATATGGCCGCCGATGATGCGGCCGTTTTCGTCGGCAATGAGTTTGCACAGCCCGTCGGGCTCGCCCATGCTCACCGCCTTACCGTTGGCCCGGAAGAGCGATTTCTTGGCCGTGAAGGCGATGCCCTGCTGTTTGCACTCCTCTTCGGTGAGTCCCACCATGCCGGCTTCGGGGTGGGTAAATACGGCCGAGGGAATGATACTGAGGTCGATGCCGCTCTCCTGGCCCAGCAGGTGGTCGATGACCTTGCGGCCTTGGAACGAGGCGGCATGGGCCAGCAGACAGCGGCCGTTCACGTCGCCTATGGCATAGACGTCGGGCACGTTGGTCTGCAGGTTGTCGTCGGTCTCGATGCCTTTGGGTGAGTAGTGTATGCCCACGGTGTCGAGTCCCAGCCCTTCGACGCGAGGGGCCCGGCCGGTAGCAATCAATACCGTGTCGGCCTCGACCGTGTGCTCCTGGTTTTTCCAGGTGTAGCGGACGGTCAGCCCCGAGCCGGTCGACTCGATGGCGTTTACACCGGCCTGGTTGAAGAACTCGATGCCCCGCTTGGAGAGAACCTGTTTCAGCCGTTTGCTGATGTCGGTGTCGAAGTTGGGCAGAATCTCTTTAGCAAACTCGAGCATGGTGACTTCGCTGCCGAAGCTGCGGAAGATGGAGGCGAACTCGAGCCCGATGACACCGGCCCCCACGATGCAGAGCCGCGAGGGTATGTGGTCGATGTCGAGCAGTTGGGTCGAGGTGACTACCCCGGGCAGGTCACTCCCCGCGATGGGCGGAATCTTGGCCGTAGAGCCGGTGGCTATGAGTATGTGCCGGGCCGTATAGGTCTCGCCCGAGGCGCTCTTCACGGTGTGGGCGTCGAGCAGTTCGGCCCGTTCGGGTATGCAGGTGATGAGTTTGTTTTTCAACAGGAACTCGATGCCGGCGGTGAGTTGGGCCACCACCTCGTTTTTGCGGGCTACGACACGTGCCATATCTACGGTAGGAGCCGTCGCCCCGATACCCATCGCCTCGCAGTGGGCAATGGTGTCGGCCACCTCGGCGCTGCGGCAGAAGCATTTGGTGGGGATACACCCCTCTTGCAGACAGGTGCCTCCGACCCGGCGCTCTTCAAACAGGGTGACGCTCAGTCCCTTCTTGGCAGCATACAGGGCCGTCTCGTATCCGCCGGGGCCGGCTCCGATGATGATAATATCGCTGTTCATGTGCATGTAAGAAATAAAAAACGGAGAGGGGAAAGCGCAGGGCGCCTTCCCGGTCTCCGTAAAGGTGAGGTTTTAATAATTCAAATCTTTGAAGCGCAAGATGGGGTTCTTGGCTGCGGTCGTCTCGTCGAGTCGGCGTACGGGTGTCACGTGCGGAGCGCTCTTCACCATTTCGGGGTCGTCGATGGCTTCGCGGGCCACGGTGCGCATGGCTTCGATAAATTCGTCGAGCGTCTCTTTCGACTCCGTCTCGGTAGGCTCGATCATAATCGACTGATGGAACAGCAGCGGGAAGTAGATGGTAGGCGCATGGTATCCATAGTCGAGCAGCCGTTTGGCCACGTCGAGTGTAGTGACGCCGGTCGACTTGTCGAGCAGGCCGTCGAATACGAACTCGTGCTTGCAGATGCCCTCGATGGGGAGGTAGTAGCAATCTTTCAACGACTCTTTCACGTAGTTGGCGTTGAGTGTGGCCAGTTCGCCCACATGTTTGATTTGCTCCTTGCCCAGCGAAAGGATATAGGCGTAGGCCCGCATCATCACCCCGAAGTTGCCGAAGAAACCCGATACGCTGCCCAGGCTGTCGGCACCCCCTTCGACGGCGTAGCGGTCGCCGTGTTTCACCACGCGGGGACGGGGCAGATAGTCGACCAGAGCGGCAGCCACACCTACGGGGCCGCTACCGGGACCACCACCGCCGTGCGGGGTAGAGAAGGTCTTGTGCAGGTTGATGTGCATGATGTCGAAGCCCATGTCGCCGGGACGGCAACGGCCCAGCAGCGGGTTGAGGTTGGCTCCGTCGTAGTAGAGCAGACCGCCGCATCCGTGTACCAGCTTGGCAATCTGGGGAATCTCTTTCTCGAAGATACCCAGCGTGTTGGGGTTGGTCATCATGATACCGGCAATCGTGTCGTCGAGCAGCGGTTCGAGCTTGGCCACGTCGATGGTTCCTTCGGGGGTCGAGGGCACCTCGACAATCTCCAGGCCGCACACGGCCGCACTGGCCGGGTTGGTGCCGTGGGCACTGTCGGGTACGATGACCTTGGTACGTTTCAGGTCGCCCCGTTTGATGTGGTACTGACGCATGAGCATCAGACCGGTCAGCTCGCCGTGAGCACCGGCAAAGGGGTTGAGCGTGAATTCGGCCAGACCCGAAATCTCGGCCAATGCCTGGGCCAACTCGTAGTAGAGCCGCAGGGCACCCTGTACCGACTCTTCGCTCTGCCGCGGGTGCAGCGTGGTGAAGGCCGGCATCGCAGCCATCTCTTCGTTTATCTTGGGGTTGTACTTCATGGTGCAGGAGCCCAGCGGATAGAAGCCGGTCTCGACACCGAAGTTCTTGTTCGATACGTTGGTATAGTGGCGCACTACGTCGAGTTCGCTCACTTCGGGCAATTCGGCCGGAGTCTCTCTCCGCAGTGTCTGGGGCAGGTCGGCCAGCGAATAGTTGCCGAAATCGGATTGGGGCAGGGAGTAGCCTACGCGTCCCGGTTTTGAAATTTCGAATATCAGTTTGTTGTAATACTTCATGGCTTATCCCTCCTGTTCGATTAGTGAAACCAAATTGTCAATCTCTTCGCGGGTGCGTTTTTCGGTTACGCAGAAGAGTATCGTGTCGTCGGTTCCTTCGACGGGGATACCGGCCAGGAAGCCTTTCTCTTCGAGATGTTTCATCAGCGTCTCCCGGTTCAGGGTGGTGCGTACGGCGAACTCTTTCAGGAAGGGCTTGTCGAAGCAGAGCGAGAATTTGCCCGTAGCCAGCAGTTTGTCGCACAGGTAGTGTGCCCCGGCATAGGATTTCTCGTTGACCTCCTGCAAACCGCGTTTGCCCATGAGAGCCATGTAGATGGTGACATACAGCGCCATGAGCGACTGGTTGGAGCAGATGTTGCTGTTGGCCTTCTGCCGGCGGATGTGCTGCTCGCGAGCCTGCAGGGTGAGCACAAAGGCCCGTTTGCCGTCGACATCCTTCGTAGCGCCTACGATACGGCCCGGCAACTTGCGCACCAGGTCGCGCGAGGCGGCCAGATAACCCACGTAGGGACCGCCGAAGTTCAACGGCATGCCCAGCGACTGACCGTCGCCGCAGGCAATATCGGCACCCCATTCGCCGGGCGTCTTCAACACGGCCATGGCCGAGGGGTCGGCGTTGACGATAAAGAGAGTCTTGTGGGCGTGCGTGCTCTCGGCAAAGCCGGTGAAGTCCTCGATGATGCCGTAGCGGTTGGGGGTGCTCACGATGACACCGGCCACGTCGTTGGCCTCGAGCATCTGTTCCATGGCGGCCTTGTCGGTCACGCCATCATTCTCGGGAATATAGTCGAGCGTCACGCCGTGGAAACGGGCGTAGGTCTCTACGACGGCAATCACCCGTTCGCTCACCGTGCGCGAGATAATCACCTTGTTGCGTTTCTTGGCATGGGCGATGGCCATGAGCATGGCCTCGGCCGTAGCGGTGGCGCCGTCGTACATCGAGGCGTTGCAGCACTCCATGCCGGTGAGTTCGCACATCATGCTTTGGAACTCGAAGATGTATTGCAGGGTTCCCTGCGAAATCTCGGGCTGGTAGGGGGTGTAGGCCGTGAGGTACTCCGAGCGGGCGATGAGCTGTCCGATGACCGAGGGAGAGTAGTGGTCATAGGCTCCGCCGCCGGCAAAGACGGTGAGCGGGTGGTTCAGGTTGCCCAGCTCCTTGAAATAGTTACGTACCTCGTCTTCCGACATCGACTTCTTCAGGTTGTAGTCTTTGTCGAAGCGAATGCTTTCGGGGATTTCGGCGTAGAGATCGTCGAGCGACGCGACGCCTATCCGCTCCAGCATTTCGGCAATATCCGATTCGGTATGCGGGAAATATTTGTACATGTACTTATCCTCCTCCGTCGATTATTCGCAAATAGCTTTGTAGGCCTCGGCGTCCATCAGGTTCTTCAACTCTTCGGGGTCGCTTATCGTTACCTTGCAGATCCAGTTGTTGAAAGCATCTTCGTTCAACAGTTCGGGCTTGTCTTCCAGCGCTTCGTTAATCTCAACGACGGTTCCGCTGATGGGCGACAGCAGGTCGCTGGCAGCTTTCACACTCTCGACGGCTCCGAACTCTTCGCCCTGGTTCAGCTCATCGTCTACCTCGGGCAGGTCTACGTATACTACGCTACCCAGTTGGTGTTGGGCATAGTCGGTGATACCGATGTAGCCGAATTCGCCTTCAACTTTTAACCACTCGTGTGATTCGGAATAATAAAGTCCGTCCAATACTGTACTCATAATCTTGTTATTTTTAGGTTTGTCAATAAATCATTTTTTATAGTTCTTTTCGTAGAAGCGTTTCTTGACGACCGTTCCCTTGAAGAATTTCTTGCGGATGTGAATCTCTACCTCGGTACCCAGGGCGGCGTAGGCGCTGTCGATAAGGGCCATGCACACGCTCTTGCCGGTAGATATGGAGTTGTAGCCGGTTGTGACGTGGCCTATCACCTTGCCGTCGGCATAGACTTCGTAGCCGCTGCGGGGGATAGCCTTGTCGGCCAGTTCGATGCCCACGATTTTGCGTTTGGCACCTTCGGCCTTCTGGCGGGCGATAGCCTCTTTGCCGATGAAATCGTCCTTGTCGAGTTTGACAAACATGCCCAGGCCGGCCTCGATGGGGGTAATGTCTTTTTCGAGTTCGTGACCGTAGAGCGGCAGTCCTACCTCGAAGCGCAGCGTGTCGCGGCAACCCAGTCCGCAGGGCAGTACCTGTTTCGAACCTACCAGCACATCCCATACCTTGTTGATGAAGGCGTGGCTGCCGTAAATCTCGAAACCGTCTTCGCCGGTATAGCCCGTGCGCGAAACGATGATGGTTTCGCCGTCGCACTCAATCTCCTTGCAGGTGTAGAACTGCAGATCCTTTACCTCGAGGTGCAGCAGCTCTTCGATGCAGGCTTCGGCCTTGGGACCCTGCACGGCCACTTCGCCGTAGTAGTCCGACAGGTTTTCGATATTCAGGTTGTAGCCGGCGCTGTGCTCGACAATCCACTGGTAATCCTTGGCAATGTTCGAGGCGTTTACCACGAGGAAGAAGCGCTCGTCGCCCATCTTGTAGACCAGCAGGTCGTCGACGGTACCGCCGTCGGGGTAGAGCAGCATGCCGTAGAAGATTTTCCCGGGCTCGGCACCCCGTATGTTGTTGGTGAAAATGTAGTTGATGTAGCGCTCGCTGTCGGGGCCGGTAATGAGTATCTCGCCCATGTGCGACACATCGAATATGCCGGCGGCGTGGCGTACGGCATTGTGCTCCTCGATAATCGAGGTGTATTCAATAGGCATGTCAAATCCGCCGAAAGGCATCATCTTGGCACCCAGATCGAGGTGTTTCTGATGCAGGCACGTTTTTAAAATATCTTCCATAGTCAACAGGTGTTTTTTATGATAAAATCTATTTCTGCTCGTTGAATAAAATATGGGTAAAGACCGCCCGGTCGAGCCGGTGTATGTAGCGCTCGATGGGGGTATCGTCGAGTACCCGGTCGAAGGCTTCGCGGGTGAAGGGCACCTCGCGGAAGCGGTCGAGGAACTCGTCGATTTCGCCTATCGGGAAGTAGTCGCCCATGAGGTTCAGCGCCTTGACGATGCCGTTTTTGATTTCGATACGGGCCTCTATCTCACCGGCCGAGCCGTAGCCGCGGCGCACCAGCGTATAGCGCGGGTTGTTACCCAGAATCCACTCCTCTTTCAGGTACTCCTTTTCGATTTCGCCGATGCGGGTGATGTCGTCGGGGGTAAGGCACTCCTCGCTGTCGCAGAGCGACGTGCGCATGAAGCGCTTGAACTCCTCGATGTCGATGTCGAGATACTCCTTGAGGTTGGTCACCCGTTTGCGCACCGACTCCACCCCCTTGGTGATGAGCTTCTCGTTGCTGGGGGTAATGGAGAGAACCAGGTCTTCGAGGTTGGTGTCGAAGAGCATGGTGCCGTGTACGATGCTGCGGCCTCCCACACGGTAGAACGCGTTTCCCGACACCTTCTTGCCGTCGACGGTGATGTCGTTGCGTCCCGAAGCCAAGGCCTGCACGCCCAGTTTGTTCAGGGTGCGGGCGATGAGTTGCAGGTAGCGGTCGAAGGTGAAACTGACGTTGAAGTCGTCGGTGATGTAGGAGAACATGATGTTGCTGAAGTCGGCATAGACGCAGCCTCCGCCCGATTTGCGGCGATAGTACTGGATGCCGTGCGAGCGAACGTAGTCCATGTTTATTTCATTCTCCATCAACTGGTTGCGTCCAAAAATAACGGTAGGGTTTACCTGCCACATGAAGAAGCAATCTTCGCCGCTTCGCGTACGGGCTATGTATTCTTCCATAGCCAGGTAGAACGACAGGCGGCGCACTGTTTGGTCCGGCAGGGCGATATATCTCATAGGTATCAGGTCAACAGCGTTTGTACCTTACAAATTTATATATTCTTTTGTAAAGGACGATAAATTGTCTCGAATTTTTCTTGAATTTTCTTGTTGCCCCGGTTTGGATGCTTTCAAATTGTACAAGAGTCGAACAGCGGTAGTCTTGTGAGTGTGTGGCGGTTTGGTCCTGTTGGCTCGTGTGTACGGACAAGCAGGTATGCAAAAAGCCCGCGGCTCACATGGGGGTGAGTAGCGGGCCTTTTATCTTGTTCGGACCGATTAGCGGTTTACCTGGTTGACGATGTTCCCGGCGATGTATTGGCGTATGTTATCGGCAGCAATCTGCATCAACCGCTCGCGGGCCTCGAGGGTGGCCCAGGCAATGTGCGGGGTGATGTAGCAGTTGCGGGCAGCGACGAGCGGGTTGTCGGGCCGCGGCGGCTCCTGCGACAGAACGTCGACTCCGGCGGCCTTGATGCGGCCGCAGTTCAGCGCCTCGGCCAGGTCGTGCTCGTTGACCAGCGGGCCGCGTCCCGTGTTGATGACGATAGCCGTCGGTTTCATGCGGGCAATGGCGTCGGCATTGACGAGGTTGCGGGTCGAGTCGGTGAGAGGGCAGTGCAGCGTGATGACGTCGCTCTCGGCCAACAGGGTTTCCCAGTCGACGGGGGTGACGTAGTCGGGCAGGGTTTCGCGGCTCTTGGAGGTCTTGGCCAGTACCTTCATGCCGAATGCGTGGGCGATGCGGGCCACGGCACTGCCAATGTGTCCGAACCCGACGATGCCGATGGTCTTGCCGGCCAGCTCGAATACCGGGCTCTTCAGATAGCAGAAGTCTTTGCAGCGTGCCCAGTCGCCGGCTTTCACGCTCTGCGAGTGGGTGGCCACGTCACTGGCTATGTTGAGGATGTGGGCAAATACCATTTGAGCCACCGAGTCGGTGCTGTACGACGGTATGTTGGTGACTACGATGCCGCGCTCTTTGGCGGCTTCGATGTCGACGATGTTGTATCCCGTAGCCAATACCCCGATGTAGCGCAGCCGGGGCAACTTGTCCAGCGTAGCGGCACTGAGCGGAGTCTTGTTGGTGAGTACGATGTCGGCTTCGGCGGCCCGTTCCACAATCTCGTCGACTGCGGTGCGGTCGTAGACGGTGAAGTCGCCCAGCGCTTCGATCTTCTCCCACGACAGGTCGCCGGGGTTCAGTCCGTAGCCGTCGAGCGCCACGATGCGGTGTGCCGGGCGACGCTCTTCGGCGGTCTTTTCGGTTGTACGTTTCAGTTCGTTCCAGGAGACTTCTCCCTCTTTTACTTTATATCCTTCGGTTATTTTCCACTCTTTCATAATGCACTATTCTTATTTAATCTCTATGGCATTTTTTACCTTTTCGTCGGTGAGGGCAATCTTCAACACCTCTTCGATATTCTTCACGTAGTGGAAGGTGAGCCCTTTCAGGTAGGTATCCTTGATTTCTTCGATGTCTTTGCGGTTCTCCTCCGAGAGGATAATGTCGCGTATGCCGGCTCGTTTGGCCGCCAGAATCTTCTCCTTGATACCGCCCACGGGCAGCACTTTGCCCCGCAGGGTAATCTCGCCCGTCATGGCCAAGTGGTCTTTCACCTTGCGTTGCGTGAAGGTCGAGGCCAGCGAGGTGACCATGGTGATACCGGCCGAGGGGCCGTCTTTGGGAATGGCACCTTCGGGTACGTGGATGTGCACGGCCCACTTGTCGAATACATCTTCGTCGATATCCAGCAGCGAGGCGTGCGACTTGATGTATTGCAGGGCAATGACGGCCGACTCCTTCATCACGTCGCCCAGGTTGCCGGTGAGGGTGAGTTTCTCGCCCTTCGATTTGCTTAGGCTCGATTCGACGAAGAGTATTTCGCCGCCTACCGCCGTCCAGGCCAGCCCGGTTACGACACCGGCGTAGTCGTTGTTTTCGTATTTGTCGCGGTTGTACTCCTGAGCTCCCAGATACTCGTGCAGGTCGTCGAGCGAGAGGGTGTGGTTGTACTCCTTGCCCGAGGCCTTCATGCGGGCGATTTTCCGCATGATGCGGGCTATTTTCTTGTCGAGCTCGCGCACGCCCGACTCGCGGGTGTACTGGTCGACGATGGCAGCCATCACCTTTTTGGGGATGACTACGTCGCCCTCTTTCAACCCGTGGTTCTCGAGTTGCTTGGGTACCAGGTGCCGGCGGCCGATTTCGACCTTCTCCTCGAGTATGTATCCGCTGATGTCGATCAGCTCCATACGGTCGAGCAGGGGCTGCGATATGGTGTTGAGATTGTTGGCCGTAGCGATGAACAGAATCTTCGACAGGTCGTAGTCGATGTCGATGTAGTTGTCGTGGAAGGCGTTGTTCTGTTCGGGGTCGAGTACCTCGAGCAGAGCCGAAGCCGGGTCGCCCTTAAAGTCGTTGCCTATCTTGTCGATTTCGTCGAGCACGAATACCGGGTTGGAGCTCTTCGCCTTGATGAGTCCCTGGATAATACGGCCCGGCATGGCCCCGATGTAGGTGCGCCGGTGACCCCGTATCTCGGCCTCGTCGTGCAGACCGCCCAACGAGATGCGTATATACTTGCGGTTCAGTGCCTCGGCTATGGATTTACCCAGCGAGGTCTTGCCCACGCCCGGAGGTCCGTAGAGGCAGATGATGGGCGATTTCATGTCGCCCCGCAGCTTCAGCACGGCCAGATGTTCGATGATGCGCTCTTTCACCTTGTCGAGACCGTAGTGGTCCTTGTCGAGCTGTTTCTGCACGTGGTTCAGGTTGAAGTTGTCTTGCGTGTACTCGTTCCACGGCAACTCGAGCAGCGTGTCGAGGTAGGTATACTGCACCGAGAAGTCGGGCGATTGCGGGTGCAGCCGCTCGAGCTTGCGCATCTCTTTCTCGAAAATCTCGGCCGTCTTGGCATCCCATTTCTTCTTTTCGGCCCGTTCGCGCAACTCCTGTATGTCCTGGTCCTGCATGTTGCCGCCCAGCTCCTCCTGGATAGTACGTATCTGCTGTTGCAGGAAGTGTTCCCGTTGTTGCTGGTTCAGGTCCTCGCGGGTTTTGGACTGGATGTCGGCCTTGATTTGCAGCAGTTGCGCCTCTTGGGTGAGCATCTCGTAGAGCTTGAAGAGGCGGGCCTTCATGTTGTCGATACCCAGCAGTTCCTGTTTTTGAGCAGCTGTCAGCGGGATATTGGCTCCCAGGAAGTTGATGAGGTAGTGGGCATTGTCGATATTTCGAATGGCAAAAATCAACTCTTTGGCCTGCTCGCCGATGTTTTTCAGCAAGTCGAAGGTCAGGTCTTTCATGGCCGATACCAACGCTTCAAACTCCTTGTCGTCGGGTTCGGGCATGATTTCGTCGAGTAGCGACACATTGGCACGCATGTAGGGGAAGGTCTCGGTCACTTCGTCGATTTTGAAGCGCTTCATCTTACCCTGCAGAATCACGGTCGTGCTGTCGTCGGGCATCTCCAGTATCTTGATGATTTCGCCGATTACACCCACCTCGTACAGGTCGTCGCGCCCCGGGTCTTCAACGGCTGCATTGCGCTGACATACCACGCCGATGGGGGTATGGTTGTTCTGAGCATCCTTGACCAGTTGCAGCGACTTGGGGCGGCCTACGTTCACCGGGATGGCTACTCCCGGGAACAATACCATGTTGCGCAAGGCGAGAATAGGCAATCCTTTGGTGTCTAACGTCTTGCATTCCGAATCGTTTTGTCCGGATATTTCGGTAAACAGTGGCATAATCGAAGGTGTATTTTCGTCGTTTTCGCAGATCATAAACTTGTTCTTATTCTTAGGTGTTTGGTTCCATATTGACATTTTGGCAGGTAGCCATACTTCTGTTGCAAGCATAGTCTTCCCCTGTCTCTTATTTTATGTTATCCTGCAACAGGCGTGCCAAAGTTACGCAAATAAGAGGGCATTGTCGAAATTATTATGTTTTTTTGTTTATTTTGCATGCCCAAAGCAAAGCAATATGGCAAATTCTTTTTTCAAATTCAAGCAGTTTACGATTTATCAGGAGCGTGCCGCCATGCGGGTAGGTACCGATGGGGTGTTGCTCGGGGCCTGGTGTCGCATCGGAGAGGGCAAGCGCATTCTCGACGTGGGGACCGGCACCGGGCTGATAGCTCTCATGGCGGCTCAACGCTCGGCGGCTTGTATCGACGCCGTCGAGCTGGATTTCGGGGCTGCCTGCGATGCGGCTCTGAATGCGGGACTGTCGCCCTGGAGCGACCGTGTCACAATCTATAAGGCCGATTTCGGCGATTGGTTCGGCCGATACACCCGGCCGCGGTACGACCATATTCTCTCCAATCCGCCCTATTTCGTGCAGTCGTTGTTGCCGCCCGACAGCCGTCGGGAGAGGGCCCGGCACACTGGTACGCTCGACTACGAGACTCTGTTCGAGGGGGCAGCTGCGCTGCTGTTGCCGGGCGGACGTGTGTCGCTTATCTCACCGGCCGATTTGGAGGAGCATCTCACCTTTGTGGCCTTGTTGCACGGCTTCTATCCGGCCCGGTTCACTTATGTGTCGGGTATCGCGGGGCGAGCACCCAAACGGTTGCTGTCGGAGTGGGGCAGGGCACGCCGGCCTTTGCAGACCCATGCCATGGCTATCGAACAGCGGGGTGCGGGCTACACAACAGACTATGTGTCGCTTACCCGTGATTTTTATCTGAAAATGTAAAACCCGGAACAAATGCGGTATCCCGACTGTTATAGTTGTAGTTTGTGTGAATCTATAATTTTAATTACAACTATTTGCTATGATGGATATTTCAACCATGTATTTCTGGGGCAAAACCAAGTATTGGTGGGCCCTGATTGTAGTCGGGTTATTGATGATACCTTGCGGCTTGTGGCTTTGGTCGCAGCCGACACTGGGCTATGAAGTGCTCTCCATGCTGTTGGGATGGATGCTGATTTTGTTTGGTGTTGTGCAGCTCATTGTATCGAACAATGTAAAGCGTAAGGTGCGCGGCTGGGGCTGGTGGTTGGCCGGGGGTGTCATCGACATACTCATTGGTTTCATTTTGGTGGGGAATCTTTCGTTCAGCGAAACGGTGTTACCTTTCTTCTTTGCATTCATATTCCTGTACAAGGGTATTTCCAATCTGGCTTCGGCATTTGCCATGACCTCTACGCACCGGTACTGGTGGGTCTATCTCATCAACGGTCTGTTGCTGCTCGTTCTTGGATTCCTGTTTTTGTCGATGCCTTTCATGGCCACCTTCTCGATTGTCTTTTTATGTGCCGCAGCCTTCCTCTACTGGGGTATCACACTTATCCTTTTCGGCTATTCGTTACGGCCTAAGGCTCAATGACGGTTCCCGACAGGCTGTTTTGCATCGAGCGCTCGTCTCTATCGGAGGTGAGCGCTTTTTGTTTAAGTGCGTTAAATCCTTTTGTGGGTGTTTCTTATAAGCAGGAAAAGAGTATATTTGTAGAAAATTAAGAGAACTGTATGCAGTATATATCGGCTTTTTAGTTTCTTTTAGTAGAAAGGCCGTTAAACTATTTTTTGAAAGAAAAGTCTAATGGATAAATTATAGAATCAATCAATAGAGTAATTAAACTAAGGAGAAGTGGTTATGAAAACAAGAAGATTTGCCCTGTTGATTATATTGCCGATGCTTGGGGTGAGCTTTGCCAGGGCAAGCTCGTATGTAATCGAAGATGATATTTATTATAATCCGAATGATAAGAATCCGATTGTAGAGCAAAAGGCAAAGGAGAAAGCTGCGCAGGCTGCCGCCGTCAGGGCAGCTTCGGATACGGTTGTGAAGAAGACGTTGGTGATGACTGCCGACAAACAGTTCTTCGATGTCGACGAGTACAATCGTCGAGGCAGTTCGGCTCCGGAGGTGACCCTCGATCAGTTGGCAGCCAATCAGCAGGAAAATTATGTCGAGTATAATATTGTCGACGAGAATGGCGATGACGGTTACTACCTGAATGGTTTCAACGGATCGGCTTCGGACTATGAGTATGCCCTGCGTATTCGTCGGTTCCACAACCCCAAGTTTGTGGTGTCGGTAAGCGATCCCTTCTATTCCGATATTTATTTCCTCGACAATAACGACTGGAATGTCTACATTTCGGACAACTATGCTTGGGTAACTCCCACCTGGACGAATCCCTGGTACTGGGATTACATGTGGACACCCTATTCCTATACCAGTTGGTCGTGGCGCTGGAGTGTGGGCCCGTGGCGGTTTGGTTGGGGATATGATCCCTACTACTACGGTTGGGGCGGCTACTGGGGTGGCTATTGGGGATGGAACTCGTGGTACAGTCCCTATTTCCATCACCATCACTACTATTCGCCCTACTACTACCATCGTCCCTACTACGGGTGGAATGCTCCGGCACGTCCGCAATATACTCCCAACGGGCGTCAGCCCAATCGCTATGGCGGTAATATCGTATCGTCGGGCAATGGGGTGACGACTACCGGACGTCGGGCAACGGTGGGTACCGCTTCGACTTCGGCGTCGACTACGACCAGTCGCCGAGCAACGACCAGTGTTTCTTCATCGTCGAATGGCAGCAGTTCTGTAAATGGTGTTCGCACCAACCGGGGAACGGTCATCAGCAATAGCTCCAGCTCCAATTCGAATCGTGGGTATAGTTTCGGCTCTGCCAATACTTCTCGCCGAGGCACCAGTTCGTCGTCGAGCTCGGTATCGGTTCCGTCGACGACTCAAAGTCGCAGACAGACGACAATCAATACCCGTCCGAGCTCCTCGAGCAACAGCTATAACAGGGGTTACAACAGTGGTACTGTCGGTACCAGTCGACGGGGCAGCAGCTCGAGCTCAAGCTCTTCGTTCAATCGCAACTCCTCGACTTCGGGGCGTTCCTCGAGCTTCTCGAGCGGATCGTCGAGCCGTCGCTCTTCGGGTAGCTATTCGGCGCCATCCTCTTCGTCGGGAAGAAGCAGCGGTACCTCTTCGCGGGGATCCAGTGGAGGAGGCCGTGGAGGTCGTAGATAAGCAAGACGTGAATCATCAAGTAAGAACAATATGAAAACGGTAAAATATGCTTTGGCTGGAGTTGCTCTTTGTAGCAGCTCCATGCTCTTTGGTCAAGGCGTGGTCGATGCCTTGAAATATTCACAACAAGATATACGAGGTACGGCCCGGTATATGGGCATGGCCGGAGCCTTCGGCGCATTAGGCGGCGATATAACGACCTTGGGCCAGAATCCGGCTGGTATAGGTGTCTATAGAAACTCCGACATTGCCGCCACCATCGACTTTTCGAATCAGGTGAGCACGGTGAATACTGCCGGTAATAACTACTCCGACAGTAAGTTCAAATTCTCGTGCAACAATTTCGGTTTTGTCTGGACCGTTCGTTTCAATCAGGAGGCCCTGAAGAATCTGAATTTCGGCTTTGCCTACAACAAGCAGAAGTCGTTCGACCGCTCATACAAAACCAGCTATGCCAATATCTCGGGTGCCAATTCGCTATCGGGGTATATCGCCAAACTCTCCGATGGAATCTCGGTCGACAATCTGGCGTCGAGCAACAATTCCAGTTTCGACCCTTACGACAGCAGCCCCTGGCTCAATGTGCTGGGCTATCAGTCGTACCTGATTAACCCAAAGAGCTCAAATACCTGGAGCAGTGTCGTGGGTAGCGGGACTTCGGCTACCGGCGACCTGTATGTGCGGGAGAAAGGCTCGATTGACGAGTACAACTTCAACATCGGCGGTAATATCTACGATGTCTTCTACTGGGGTATCGGCGTTGCAGTTACCGACTTTTCGTATGACATACAGAGCGGATATGGCGAGAACTTTACCGGGGGTTATCTGCCCGACGATAACGGCTCGGTGAGCAGCGCCAATACCAATGGCTGGTATCTCATGCAGAATGCCTTGCACACCAACGGCTCGGGTATCAAGGCCAACTTGGGTGTGATTATGCGGGCAACCAATAACTTCCGGTTGGGTTTTGCTTTCCATACCCCCAACTATTACAAAATGACCGTACCTATTCGGCTGCCGTAAAATATAATTTCGACCGTAGCGGGACCTCGTATAACGATTTGGCCGAGACGCCTAACGGAAGTTACAGCTACGAGTTTGAGTCGCCTTGGCGCATGATTGCCAGTGCCGCCTACGTGTTTGGGCAGGGTGGTATTCTGAGTTTCGACTACGAGTATACGGCCAATAACAACATGTCGTTCGACGATCCCTATACAATTGACATGTTTTACAATACAAACAACGAAATTTCCGAGATGCTCTCTCCCGTGCATACTTTCAAGGTGGGTGGCGAATATCGCATTACTCCGCAGTTTAGTGCTCGGTTGGGCTATGCCTACCAAACGTCTCCTGTGAAATCGGAGTACAGGTCGGGACATGAGATTCCTACTGCCGGGACCCTGACCATGTTTACCCTCGACCGGGAGACCAACTACTTTACCGTAGGGCTTGGGTACCGTTTTGCCAATGTCTATGTCGATGTTGCCTATATGCACCGTTATCGTCGCAGCGAGCTTTTCCCCTTCTCTCCGCTGCCTTCGGGTTCCGACGACCTCTTCGATCCCGGTGTCATCAATCAGGCGTTGGCTATTTCGCCTCAAATATCAACGCTAACCGACCACAACAATTCGTTTGCCTTGACGATGGGAGTGAAGTTCTGACCGGCAGAAAAACAGTTTTTGAAAGGACGTTTCGTTTTGAAGCGTCCTTTCGCTTTTTGGGGGACCAGTAATAAGTGTTTATACGAATCAATAGTCGAAAATCAACTAAAATTCAGGACCTGAAGAGGCTATATATTATTTATTAACCATCATAATATATCCCTTTTTCTTTAATGAGTAATAGAAATCCGTGTGGTTGTTATACGTTACATGAGACCAATTGCTATTAAACTTCGGAGGTAAAGAGAAAGATGTAGAATATGATGCGCCCGAGATTTCAATATGGATGAATATAGACTGTAAAGAATAGAAGAGCTGAAATATTCCCTCTAAATATTTCAAATTGATTAAAGGGAGAACCCTCCGGTCCGATACCGAAAGATTCTCCCTTTATTGTATTCTTAAACAGAAGTCTATATTCTTCAACGGCCCGTCCAGACGGGAACAATGCGTTGCATACGCTAAATGTCAGCACAAATAAGTTAAGTTCCAGAAACTTACTGACCAATTATCTTTCAAAGCCCACTATGATGGCACAAGCATCATTATAATCCAAAGAGTTTATGATTGAATCCTGTTCAACCTGTCCCAGGCGGTTGTAAAAAAGGGTGTCTATTTCCCAGCCTTTGTTTTTGAACAGAGCATCCAAAGAATCTTTCTTCTCGTTTAAAAGACTTCTGTATAGTGACTTCATATCATAATTCTTATTTGTCGCTATTTGGAATGTGCCACTTTCCAATCTCATATTTATACGAGGCGCGGTAATTACGGAATCATTGAATACAAATCCCATTCGCTTGTCTACCAGCTGTTCTGTCGAATCGGACCACGCTTGCAATTTATGTTTACTTACATTTCCTATTATCACGCTTTTCCCAAAATAATCTTCGTCCAATCTCAAATCGGTAAATTCTTTTACCGTAATGATAGGAGTGGAAGCGATACTGTCTGTTTGTCCGTCTATAATGCGATACCAGCCGTTTTCACGATGATGGCCCGTGCCTTGATGACTACAACTTGTGGCAAAGAAAGTGATCAGCAGAAGAAGTCCAAATGCGTGTGTATTCATGTTCATATTATGTTTTCTTTTGTTTATCGCAAATATACGGATTATGTCCTATTTAGTTATAAGCAAAGGAATATATAATTTATTCCGTTGAGCATTGCTTAAACCATCTGCAAATCTGTAATATCCAATTCTCAGCCTTGCTCTCTAACTACAACAATAAAAAAGAACAGAGAGAATATAAAAAGGAAAAATCTATCGACTCGATGCCGAAAGGTTCTCCCTTTTTCTTTTACTCTTCAATGAAGTAGCATATACTCTACTTTCTCTTTGCTTTTGAAGGTCTGTGCAGTTTTGCTTTATCGGACAGCAATAATTTTTTTATATAAAAAGAAATCGCTACCTTTGGATAGGGTAGCGGTCGGTTGGGCTCGAGCAGGAAAGTAGCTTTGCTTACAGTGCCGTCTGGCTTGTCGTACGCTACCTTTGCAAATTGTCGAAAATAAGAAAAGCCTTCATGGACAAGCAGCCCACCATAGATACAACGAATAAAGAGTTTCAAGATGCCTTGAGCCTTATTCGCTATACGCATCAGTCGGTATTCCTTACCGGAAAAGCCGGCACAGGCAAGTCTACCTTTTTGAAGTATGTGTGCGAGCATGTGAAGAAGAAGCATGTTGTGCTGGCTCCTACGGGAGTGGCCGCCATCAATGTGGGCGGCAGCACCATCCATTCGTTTTTCAAGATGCCGTTCCGGCCCATGCTGCCCGACGATCCCGACTTGAGTCTGACCGGCGGTCGCATCTACGACCTGCTCAAGTACAACAAAAAGCAACGCCAGCTCTTGCGTGAGGTCGAGCTGATTATCATCGATGAAATTTCGATGGTGCGGGCCGATATGATCGATTTCATCGACCGGGTATTGCGCGTCTATTCGGGCAACATGCGCCTGCCGTTCGGTGGCAAGCAGTTGCTGCTGGTGGGCGACGTCTATCAGTTGGAGCCGGTGGTGACGGCCGACATGCGCGATATTCTGGGCCGCTTCTATCCCAATGCCTATTTCTTTTCGGCCCGGGTGTTCCACGAGATGGCCCTGGTGCCTATCGAGTTGCAGACGGTCTACCGCCAGCAGGACAGCCGCTTTGTCGAGATTCTGGACAAGATACGCAACAACACGGCTACTCGCGAAGAGCTCACGATCCTGAACAGTCGCTATATACCGCAATACGATGGCAATCAGGATGATTTCTCGATTACCCTGGCAACCCGTCGCGACCAGGTCGACTATATCAACGAAAACCGGCTGGCTCGTCTGCCGGGCGAGGAGCATACTTTTCACGGTGAAATCAAAGGCGATTTCCCGGAAGGAAGTTTGCCCACGCTGCTCGATTTGGTCCTCAAGAAGGGGGCTCAGGTCATGTTTATCAAAAACGATCCCGAACGCCGGTGGGTGAATGGCACGATAGGCATCGTGTCGGACATTACCCCCGACGAGAAAATCGAGGTCGTGCTCGAGTCGGGCGAACTGTATGAGTTGGAGCGTTGTGTGTGGGAGAATATCAAGTATACCTATAACGAGAAAGAGAAGAGTATCGAGGAGAATGTGCTGGGTACTTTCGTGCAGTTTCCCATCCGGCTGGCCTGGGCCATTACGGTGCACAAGAGCCAGGGGTTGACCTTCAACAAGGTGGTTGTCGACTTTACCGGCGGAGCCTTTGCCGGCGGGCAGACTTATGTGGCGTTGAGCCGCTGCAAGTCGTTGGAGGGGATTGTCCTGAAGAAGCCTATCATGCACCGCGACATCTTTGTCAACTCCGATATTGTGCGGTTCAGCCGGGAGTTCAACAACCCGGCGCTCATCGAGCAGTCGCTCAAGCTGGCCCAGGCCGACCGCCTGTATGCCGATACGGTGAAAGCCTTCGACGAAGGCGATTTCGACCTCATGCTGCAATCGTTTTTCAAAGCCATTCACACCCGGTACGACATTGAGAAGCCGGTAATCCAGCGCTATATCCGTCGCAAACTGAATGTGATAAATCAGTTGAGGGCCCGGAATCGCGAATTGCAACAGGCTTTGGCCGATAAGGATGCGGTGCTGCGCCAATATGCCCGGGAGTATTATTTGCTGGGCAACGAGTGCATCACCAAGGCCAAAGATGTGCGGGCGGCTTTGGCCAACTTCGACAAGGCGTTGTCGCTCGACCCGACGATGGTCGATGCCTGGGTGCGTAAGGGCATTACGCTCGAGGATAGCGGCGACGAGCACGAGGCCATGGCCTGTTACAACGAGGCCGTGCGGTTGAGCCCGCTCAACTTCAAGGCCCTCTACAACCGGGGCAAGTTGCGCTACAAGCAGGGCGATTACGACTCGGCACTCTCCGATTTTGCCAAGGCCGTGAAGCAGAAACCGGGCCATGCCACGGCACACGACCGCCTGGGCGATACCTTTATCAAACTCGATATGCCCGACATGGCTGCCCGCCACTGGGCCATAGCCGAGGAGCTGCGTGAGAAACGACAACAGAACAACCAATAATAGCGACCATGATGAACAAAAGTCTGAAAAAAGGTTTGAAAATTACCGGCATAACCCTGGCGGCAATTTTGGTATTGATGTTTGTCTTGCCCTTTGCTTTCCAAGACAAAGTGATGAACATTGTAAAGAAGGAGGCCAACGAGATGTTGAATGCCCGGCTCGACTTCGAGTCGCTTCACATCAGCCTCTTCTCGCATTTCCCCAGTGCCTCGATCGAGTTGAATGGGCTCTCCCTCTCGGGCGTGGGCGACTTCGAGGGCGATACGTTGGTATCGGCTCGCTCTATCGATGTGGCTGTCAATGTGATGAGCCTTTTCGGTGACGAGGGTTTCGATGTGAACTACATCGTGCTCGACCGGCCGGCCGTCAAGGCTGTGAAGCTGGCCGACGGGCGGGTAAACTGGGATATCATGAAACCCGATACCGTGGCCGAGGAGGATACGGTCGAGGAGGAGAGCTCGTCGGCTTTCAGGCTGAAACTGAAACACTTCAAGATTATCGATGCCACCCTTGTCTATCTGGACGATTCGACCCAGATGCAGTTCTATACCGACAAGTTGAATCTGAAACTCTCGGGCGACATGAGTGCCGACGTGACCGATATAGACAGCAAGCTCTCGTGCGAGAATATCTATTTTGCCATGGGCGGAGCCTCTTACCTGAAACAGGCCCGGACCGAAGCCAAACTGACAGTATCGGCCGATTTGAAGAACAACAAGTTTACCTTGAAGGAAAATTCGTTGAGTCTCAACGCCATTACGCTGAATCTCGACGGTTGGGTGGCCATGCTCGACAACGGAGCCATGGATATGGACCTGAAGGTAAACACGCCCGAAATCAACTTCAAAGAGATATTGTCGCTGATACCGGCCATCTATCAAAACAATTTCGACAAGTTGCGCACCACGGGCAACATGTCGCTCACGGCCTTTGCCAAGGGGCGTATGGAGGGTGACACCATGCCGCAGTTCGGCCTTACGCTGGGTGTAAACGACGCTACCTTCAGCTACGAGGGGATGCCCGCTTCAATCAACGGCATACAGATAGCCGCCACCGTGAGCAACCCCGGCGGTGTGTTGGACAAGACAGTTATCGACCTGTCGGACTTCCGGCTCAATATGGCCGGCAACCCCTTCCAGGCCACACTCTATGCGGCTACGCCCATCTCCGATTTGAACTTCAAGGCTACGGCCAAAGGTACGGTACATCTGGGTAAAGTCAAGGATATTTATCCGCTGGGCGACTCGATTAGCCTGAGTGGTATCGTTACCGCCGATTTGCGCCTGGCCGGACGCATGTCGGATATTGAAAAAGAGAACTACGAAAAGATACAGGGCGAAGGTACCTTCTCGATTGCCGACATGGACCTGACCATGAAGGGAATGCCCGCCGTAGCGGTGAAGAAGGCTCAGGCCTCGATTTCGGCCAAGGCCATGTCGCTCTCGCAACTCGATGTGAAGGTAGGGCAGAGCGACCTGCAGGCCCAGGGCTCACTCACCAACTATCTGGCTTATGTATTGAAGGACGAGACGATAAAGGGTACCCTAACGGTTACCTCGTCGCTGCTCGATTTGAACGAACTGATGGGCGAGAGCGAAACGACCGAAGAGCCGACGGCCGAGGCCGATACGACAGCCCTCTCGGCCATCGAGGTGCCCAAGAATATCGACATGACCCTGAACGCTTCGTTCAACAAGATTCTGTTCCAGAAGATGGTGCTCGAGCAGGTGAAGGGCAAACTGGTCGTAGCCGACGGGGCCGTGCGCATGACTCCGCTCAGCTTGAAAGCCTTCGGCGGTACGATGGTGGCCAACGGTACCTATTCGACGGCCCAGAACGCATTGCAGCCGCAAGTCAACTTCGACCTCGATATACAGAAAGCCTCGTTCGAGAAGACGTTCGATCAACTCGATATGGTGAAGCAGATTGTTCCCATATTTGCCAAAACGGGCGGAACCTATTCGGTTCAATTCGATTTGAAGTCGGCCCTCGACAGCCAGATGTCGCCCGACCTGAATACTTTGACGGCTCAAGGTGTTATCCAGTCGAACGATATACAGTTGCAGAATATCGAGGTGTTCAGCCAGTTGGCAACCCTGTTGAAGAACGACAAGTTGCGCAACATCGAGGCCAAGGATTTGAAAATCTCCTTTGCCATAGCCGACGGCAAGGTGAAGACTTCGCCTTTCGACATCAAGATGGGCAACATCACCATGAACCTCTCGGGTGTCACCGGGCTCGACCAGACTATCGACTACACGGCCAAAATCAATATTCCTGGAGCCGGCGCCTTGAGCAACGTATCGGCTACCATCGGGGGAACCTTTACGAAGCCTTCGATCAAGCTGAATACCGAGGAGGTGGTGAAGAATGTGGTGACCAGTACGGTCGCTTCGAAAGTGCTGGGTGTCGATGCCGAAGATGTGGAGGCCCAGAAGGCAGCCATTCGCAAACAGGCCGAAGATGCCGGCAACAAACTGATTGCAACCGCCCAGTCCGAGAGTGAGAAACTGGTGGAAAAAGCCTCGAATCCGTTGGCCAAGATAGCTGCTCAGGCAGCCGGCAAGAAGCTGGTCGAGGAGGCCGAGAAGCAGGCCCAGAACTTGAAGGAAGAGGCCGAGAAGCTAATCGAGAAACAGTACGGAAGCGGCAAGTAATCGATGTTGTAGCAGAGAATACAGAGGTACAATGTACCCGTAGCTGATATTCAGAGGAGGGGAACCCGATCGGTTATACCGACGGTTTCCCCTCTTCGCTGTATCTATACCCGGCCAAGGAGGAGTGAAGTGATTATGAATTAACAATGCTATATAAAATATAAATTGTATTTGCTTTATTCTGATGTGGATTTTATCTTTGTAAGGTTAAATATATAATATTATGAGACATATCTGTAAAAGATTAACATTAGCCTCGCTTGTCATAGGAATGACAAGTATGACTTTTTCTGTGAAATCGCAAGATTTTACGGAGCAAAACCTCCCGAATCCCGATAATATTCCGGCTCCTGTTTTTCCGGTACCTACCGAGAGACAATTAAACTGGATGGAGACCGAGTTTTATGGATTCTCGCATTATGGACCCAATACCTTTGTGGGTACCGAGTGGGGAAATGATCGCCGGCCCAATCCTAAAGAGTATGCACCGCAGACGATTCCCGATTGCGACCAATGGGTAGAATCGATGCACGCTGCCGGTATGAAAGGGGCCGTGGTTATCTGCAAGCACCACGATGGTTTCTGTCTGTGGCCTACCGAGAGCACCGATTTCTGTGTGACGAACGGTGGCGGGGTAAGTGCGCAGGTCGATATTCCCAAACTCTTCTCCGAAGCCTGTAAAAAATATGGTATGAAATTCGGTGTATATCTGTCGCCGTGGGATGCCAGCAACGAATACTATGCCTCGAGCACCTATGTGACCGACGTGTTCTTGAAACAGATTACCGAGCTTTGTACCAATTACGGTGAATTGTTCGAAATCTGGTTCGACGGTGCCAACGGCGGTAGCGGTTACTATGGCGGATCTTACCTGACAACCCGTACAATCGACAAAAAGACCTATTACGATTGGGATAACCTCACGCAACGTATTCACGAAATGCAGCCCAATTGTGTCGTATGGGGACGTGAGTTCCGCTGGTGCGGTAACGAAGACGGTTATTCGGGCAAGACCTGCTGGTCCAATTTCGACGTAAACGCAGTCAATAGCGAAACCACCAATAATGTAGGTGCCGAAGACGGTCTGCTGTTCATGCCCTCTGAGGTCGATGTAAGAACGACGTCAAAGTGGTTCTGGACCTCGTCGGAACAAGCCAAGTCGGCCGAGCAACTCTTCAAAATCTATCTCGAGAGTGTAGGCCGCAATGCTACGCTGATTATGAACTGTGCCCCCAACAGCGACGGGAAAATGCCCGACAACGTACGCACGAGCCTCAGCGGTCTGGGTACATTGCTCACCGAGCGTTTGAGCAACGACATGGCCTTGCACGCCAATGTAACGGCCGAGCAGACCCGTACCCCGGGTAATTTTGCCGCTTCGAACATGACCGATGGCGACAAGACTACCTACTGGGCTACCAACGACGACGAAACTACGGGTACTTTCGTTATAGATTTGGGCGAGCTGAAAACGATTCACTACGTTACCCTGCAAGAGTATATCGCGCTGGGACAACGCGTAAAGGGCTTTACTATTGAAACCAGCCAGGACAACGGTTCGTGGGATTCGTTTGCTACCGGTACCACAATCGGTTACAAACGCATCATGGCCAAGAACGACGACACTACCTCGTATGGCAGTGGTACGCAGGCCCGTTATATCCGTGTGAAGATAACCGACAGCAAAGCCTGTCCGCTCATCAGTACCGTTTCGGTTTTCTAACAAATCAATCCTATCTAAAATTGTAAAAGATGAAAAGAATATATAAGAACCTCATTGGTGCCGTTTCGTTGCTTTGGGCATTTGGTGGATATGCCGAAACTACTTTGTGCCAGTTTGAGGAAGTTGATTACAGCGCAATCTCCACCTATGATTATTGGGACAAGTCTCCGTTCAATACCGGCTTGCTGACCGGTCAGATTAAGGTGGTAGACAACCCGGTATCCGACGATATAAACGGGTCGGCCAAGGTGCTGGCTTTCCAGCGTTCGCGATATGGCAGCCACTTGTACGGTGCCCGCATCGATTTGACTTCGCCTATTGCTTTGTCGCCCACACCGCAATACATCCATGTACTGATGTATAAACCTGTGGCCGGTCGTGTAGCTCTTGTCGGACTCGGTAAACGTAACGACTGGGCCGACCAGCCGGCTACGACCGTACAGTTTGTGACGGCTGCAACCAAGGAGCTCGACGCCAACAAATGGGTCGATGCCGTATTCAGTGTGTATGGCAACGACGCTGCCGAACTGCACAGCATTGTCATTGTGCCCGATGTAGACTCGCACCTGGCTACCGAAACCGATTACGTGGCCTATTTCGACGAGATTCTCATCAACGACGATTCGCAACAGCGCTTTACATTCGATCCCTATCCCTTGAACTTCGAGGCTACGCAAGAGAAAACCCGTAATGACCGTGCTCTCGAGGGCCTTGCTTTCTCGGGCAATATGGGGGCTTCGTATCAGTCGAACATAGCAAGCGAGAAGACCGTATATGTCGACAAGACCTCGGCCGATCCCATTGAGTTGAAAGTGGGCGAGACCGTCAATGTGGCATTTACCTACACCGGTAGCTGGATGCACCGGTATGTCTATATCGATAAGGGTAACGACGGACGTTTCGATGTAGATATTCAGAACAATGTTCCTACCGCCAGCAGCGATTTGGTCGCCTATTCTTATTTGTCGGGCTATAACAGTACCGGTGCATCGGCTTCGAACGATACAAGCCTCGATCCTCCTGCATTTACGCTTGCTTCCGACATGGCGCCGGGCTTCTACCGCATCCGTTGCAAGGTCGACTGGGATAGCTCGGTGGCTGCCGGTAACCCGGCTTCCGACAACTCGGTTGTAGCCAATGGTGGTGGTATTGTCGATTACCTGGCCAATGTACACCGCGACAATGTGGCTTTGAATGTAGTAGCCAGAATGTGCGAAGTGACTGCCGCCGACGGTTCGGCTCTGCCTGCTGAGATTCCCTTTGGCGAAGACTTCTCGTTCAACATTGCCATGGACGACAACTACGACATTACCGGTCTCGAAATCAAGCACGGCTACAACCACGAGGGCGAAGAGTATCTGTTCGGTAACCGTCAGTGGAAAGTCGATAATATGGAGCTTAGCGAAGATGGTTTGATTACAATCCCGGCCGAATATATCGACGGCGATGTTGCCATCACAATCTTGTTCGAAAACAAATCGGTAGGTATCCAGGAGTCGGAGAACGACGGCTTGAGAGTGATTGCCGGTGAAAACCAAATCGAGCTGCTCAGCAACGAAGAGGTTGACTATTCGGTAGTTCATGCCAACGGCGCTTGCTATGCTACGGGCAAATTTGCCGGACGTGAAGTAATCGAGTTGCCGGCCGGTGTCTATTTTGTAAATGGTCAAAAGTGTATTGTACGTTAATCGGGTCGATTCGTACGAACATAGATTAAAGAAGAGGCCGCCTCGGGTTACGGGGTGGCCTCTTTCCGTATCGCCCGGCCGGTTTATATATGGGTGCGGTGTAGATGTCTCTCGGAGGTGAAGCCTGGGAATGATTGTTCCAAAATGCGGTATCGTTTTTCGATAACTCGCATAGCCGATTTTCGTATTGGTTTATTCCTTATCTTGGCACTCTGTTAATAAGAAAGAATGAAAGCAGGTAAAAAGATTTTAGGGATATGGGTAGGTGTGAACCTCCCTTTTTTCGTCTCGTACGTTTCGGCTGCAGAGCCCGATTCGATATATAGGAGAGAGATTATGGAAGTCGGCATGGACAGCTGTATCGTGAACAGAGCCATGTCTTCTCAGCATGCCGTTACAATCGATTCGTCGGGTATGGAGGCCCGAGTCGACAGCAGTCGTGTCGATACCGCTTTTCAGGTACCCCAAGAGATAAGTAATCCCGATTGGGATATAGCAGCCCCTCCTCGCAAACGGCCATGGTTGTCGGGGGTAGAGGTGGTGGGAACCAATGCGTTGTTTCACATTATTACCCGTTATATCATTCACGAAGACTATGCACAGATTACCTGGTCGTCGATTAAAAACAATTTTAAGACGGGGTTCTTGTGGGATAACGACAAGTTCAACACCAACCTCTTTTTCCATCCATATCAGGGCGGATTGTATTTCAACTGTGCACGCTCCAACGGTTTGAACTTCTGGGAATCGGCTCCCTATGCCTTGTTTGGCAGCTCCATCTGGGAGTTGTTTCTGGAGTTGCAGCCACCTTCGACCAACGATATTATCTCTACTACCCTGGGCGGTATGGCGCTGGGCGAGGTGAGCTATCGCTTGTCGTCGCTTGCGCTCAACGGGCAGGCTCGGGGGTGGAATCGCTTTGCACACGAGGCGGTGGGCTTGATACTCAACCCGGTGCGTGGAGTCAATCGATTGATGACCGGCGAGGCCTGGCGCGTGGGACCACGATATGTCGACCGTACGGCTACCGTGCCGTTTTATTTTCAGTTCGATGCCGGCTATCGGGTGCTCAACTGTTTTGACTCACAGCCCAATCGCAGCCGACATATCGGGTTCATTGGATTTAATATGTTTTATAACGATCCGTTCGAGATCGAGGGGAATGAGCCGTTCGAGCATTTTACGGCACGTATGTTGTTGAATCTCTTTTCTCGTCAGCCGGCTATCGGTGAGGCCAGTATCTGTGCCTCGATATGGGGTAGGGCACACGACTATGCCAATGGCAACGAGCTGTTTGCCGGTATCTTCCAGAATTATAACTATTACGACAGTGAGAGCTTTTCGGATGAATCGTCATACACACCGTTCCGCATAGCCGAGACGGTCTCATACGGCCCCGGTTTGTTGTATCGGGCCCGGTTTCAAGGCAACAATAGCCTGTCGCTGAATGGCTTTCTGTCGGGCATTGTGTTAGGTGGTTCGTTGAGTGACTACTTTCAGTTTCACGACCGGGACTACAATATGGGCAGCGGGTATAGCGTGCGGGTCAACGGGCTCTTTTCGCTGCGGCAAAAGCTGGGGCTCTATCTGGCTTTTGAGAATTACCACATTTTCACCTGGAAAGGCTATGAACAGAAAGATTATGAGCATATAGACCAGAACTACCTCAATGCGCAGGGCGATGTGGGCAATGCCCGGTTACAGCGTTTGAACTTCAGAGCCTCGTTTGCCATAGCTCCTCAGCTCTCTATTGCAGCCGAGACGGCCTGGTATCGACGTAAAACCCATTATAAATATTTCCCCGACGTGCGTTCCGATACGTTTGAATTTCGACTGATGCTCTCGTATCATATTTGAGCGCATCGTCGCATCGGGAGTGCAGTCGGGGAAAGATGATGAACCGGTTGCCGTCGGTCAGACGGTAATCAGTTCATATTGCATGGTACCTAATCCTATCTTTTCGGCATGTTCGAGACCGGCTTGCCAGTTGGTGTCTGGGTGCATCAGGTGGAACTTGTCGGCACCTTCGAGATGTTCGTGAGGATGCTTCTCGACCAGACGGCTGCCGTCGATGGCCGGAGCGGCAATCACCAGATCGGCACAAGCCTTGTCGAGAGCTACGGGGTCGAACGAGGCCAGGATACCCAGGTCGGGCACGATGGCGGCATCGTTGTGATTCCAGCAGTCGCACTCGGGCGACACGTTCATGATGAAACTGATGTGGAAGTTGGGTTTATCTTTCAAGATGGCTTGCGTGTATTCGGCAATCTTGTAATTGAGCCGTTCCGAGGTATCGCTTTCGCCCATGACGGCTGCATCGTGTTGGCACAAGGCTACGCACTGTCCGCAACCTACGCATTTGTCGTAGTCGATTACGGCCTTGTGGTCGGCATTGAGGTGTATGGCGTCGTGGGCACAGTGTTTCACGCATACGTTGCAGCCCTTGCAGTTGTCAATATCGATACGGGGTTGCGAGTTGCAGTGCAGCTCCAGTTTGCCGCCCACGCTGGCACCACCCATACCCAGGTTTTTCAAGGCTCCGCCAAATCCGGCCTGCTCGTGCCCCTTGAAATGGGTCATCGAGATAATGATGTCGGCATCGGCCAAGGCAGCCCCGATTTTAGGCGCTTTGCAATATTCGCCATTCAGGGGTATTTCGCGGTATTCGGTCCCTTTCAGACCATCGGCAATGATTACCTGGCATTGGGCCGAGATGGGGTTATAGCCGTTTTCCATGGCGCTTTGCAGGTGGTCTACGGCATTGGCACGTCGGCCCGAGTAGAGCGTATTGCAGTCGGTGAGGAAGGGTTTGGCACCCCACGAACGGAGCAGATTGGCCAGTCGGGCGGCATAGTTGGGCCGCAGGTAGGCCAGGTTGCCCGGCTCCCCGAAGTGGATTTTTATAGCTACAAACTGGTCCTTGAAATCGATGGTCTCGATACCGCCCCGTTTGATTAACCGCTCCATCTTGTCGAGCAGGTTGCTCGAGGGGGTGGTGTGCAGATTGGTGAAAAATACCTTTGACTTTTCCATAACAGCTTGTTTTAGTTGAATGTCGTGTACTGTATAGAAGACCCTCTGATTGGTAGTGGGCCTCCCTCTCTTTTCTGAAACAAATGTACGAAAAAAAATATCGGAATACAACTGCTATTTGTAGAGCAAGAATTGAATAAAATTTATTTCTATATAAATAAAATTGAACTTTTATTTTATTTATGGAAAAGTAATACTATATTTGTAGAAGAAATTTAACCGATAAAAGTATAGCGATGAAACGGAAAAACGTAAAACTGATGATGCTGGCAGCCTTGTTCCCGATGCTCTGCTGGGCTGCCGGGGAGCAACCGATTTCGCTCGGTACTCCTACGGGTGAAATCCAGGGAAGGGTGATGCTGCCCGATGTCGAACGTCCGCCGGTAGTTCTGATTATTGCCGGGTCGGGTCCTACCGATATGGATGGCAATTCGCTGCTGGGAGCCGTCACCCTTAAAAACAATTCGTTGAAACTGCTGGCCGAAGGGTTGGCCCGGCGGGGTATCGCCTCGCTGCGTTACGACAAGCGGGGCATTGCCTCGAGTGCCGCGGCCGGTAAGGAGGAGAAGGATTTGCGATTCGACGATTATGTGGCCGATGCCCGGGGGTGGATAGAGCTGTTGAGTGAGGATAGCCGTTTTTCGGGTATCTTTGTCGTGGGGCATAGCGAGGGGTCGTTGATAGGCATGCTGGCCAGTGAAGGGAATGCGAAAGTAAAAGGTTTCGTCTCCATAGCTGGTGCGGGACATCCGGCTTATGAGATTATCGAGACTCAGATGAGCAACCAGCCGGCCGAGGTGCGCCAGTTGGTGAAGAACATTAACGACTCGTTGCGGGCCGGAAAGGCTGTGAACGACGTACCTGTGGGATTGATGGCGCTGTATCGCCCCTCGGTGCAACCCTATCTGATGTCGTGGTATCGGTACGATCCGCGGGAGGTAGTGGCCCGTTTGGAGCAGCCGGTGCTGTTGGTCCAGGGCGATAAGGATATACAGGTATCGGTAGGGGATGCCGAAGCGTTGAAGGCGGCTCAGCCTCAGGCCGAGTTGCATCTCATCGAGAACATGAATCACGTATTGAAGTCGTGCGACACGGTCGATGCCGGAGTGCAGCAGGCTACCTATACCAATCCCGACCTGCCGGTCGTAGAGGAGTTGTTGAACGTAATCGAAAAATTTATAAAGCCATGAATCAAAACGAAACGAAAAAACGATTGCCGCTGCGCTGCCCGGCGTGTGAGGCTCCGTTGAAGGTCGCCAAGATGGTTTGCGACCAGTGTGGCACCGAAGTGTCGGGCGTGTTTGACCTGCCGGTTCTGACCCGGCTGACCGAAGAGGAGCAACGCTTCATGCTCGAGTTTGTAAAAGCGAGCGGAAGCCTGAAGGATATGGCCAAGCAGATGGGGGTGAGCTACCCTACGGTGCGCAACTATCTGGACGATTTGATTGAGAAACTGAATAATATGGAGGCATGATGAAAACGGTTTTGGCATTTTTGAAAAATCCCTTTTACAGGGTAGCCGGTTACACCTCGCTCGTGTGGGGTGTGGCAGGTATCGTGGTGGCTACGGCTATCGCATTTGTGGGCGGAGTTCATTTTCATGGCCTGCTGCACTATGGCGGTGCTCCCAACGGGGCGTGGTGGTGCTTTGTGGTCGAGCATTTGGCCGTTTGGCTGGTACCCTCGGTGTTGATTTATCTTTTGGCCTTGTTTTGCAGCCGTTCGCATGTGCGGCCCGTCGATGTGTTGGGAACCGTCGCCTTTGCCCAACTGCCCTTTGTGCTGCTCTCGCTCTTCATGGCATTACCCCCGATGCACGAGATCGTGAAAATACAGTCGTTGCAGGCGGCCGACCGGCTGCTCTCCGACACGACTTGGCTGCTGGCAGTTGTGTGGCTCGGTGCCGTGAGCCTGTTGCTTACGATATGGGTATTGTACTGGATGTTTAGGGCCATATCGGTCGCTTGTAATCTGAAGGGGCGAAACCTGTGGCTGGTCTTTATCATCGGTATCTTTGGCGGTGATATACTCTGCCGCTATTTGATAGGGCTCTGCTATTGAGCGGAGAGATATGACTCAAGAAAAAGTGAAGCGGCTATCGGGGATGAATGCCCGGTAGCCGCTTCGTTCGTATGAGAAAATCGTGTGCTGTTCGTTATTGTATGTTTTTGGTCAGACTCTGGAGCTGACTGATGGAGATATCGCCGGTGAGCTGTATGAGCACAAACTCTTCGCTGCCGTCGTCGACCAGCATCACCAGTTCCTTGATTTTTTTCTGAGGCTTGGGATAGATGTAGATGACAACCGACTCTTCGTCGTCCTTTACCTGCATCAACTCCTCATAGGGGGCTTTCTTGAAGTAGGCCGAGCTGGCCTTGCGAATGCGCTTGATCAGGTTGGCATCCTCTTCACAAGTAAGAATCTGGATGCGGTCGAGGTCGTTGATGACGCTTTTCAGGTCGAGGGCATCGACCTCCAGCTGCCCCGCGGGCATCATGTTCAGCAGTGCTTTGGATATGTTGACATAGGTGACGTTTTTCTCGTTGGAGAATTGGTCGAATATGGAGGAGTTTTGAGCCTGGGCCGAGAACAGCCCGAGAGCCATCCATAACAGCGTATAAATAAGTCGTTTCATAGTTTATTCGTATTTGAAATGTTTGTTGATGATTCGGTTGGTCTTGATAATCTCCTGCTGGGCCTGTTGCCACTGCTGGGTACCTTTGTTCAGTTTCTGAGAGACGAGCAGCAAGGCTCGTTGAGCCTCGGCGCAGGCATACATCTCTTGGGCGTTAAGTTGGGGCGAGGCCGGTTGTCGGGTGAAATAGAGTGCGGCAGCCGAGGCCAGAACCACGATAGCGGCAATACCGCTTACCCATCGCCAGACGGGAGCGATGCGCATCGCTTTTTTGCGGGCCGGCAGCCGGTCGATAAATGACGACAGCCGCTCTTCCAGCCCCTCGGGGATTTCGACCGTGTGGGGCACGAGTGCGAGGACGATGCGCTTCTCGGCGAGAAATTCCTGTGGAACCTCGTGAGTGGCCAAATAGTCTCTCAACGCTTGTTCGTCGGCCTCCGACAGATTGCCTTCAAAGAAGGAGTCTATTTGTTTTCGTAACTCTTGTGTGGTCATATCGTTTGTGTAAATAGTTCTTTAATCGTTTTTCGGGCCCGCGAGAGCAACACCCGTATGTTGACGTTGCTCAGGCCGGTTTCGCGTTCTATTTCTTCTGTGCTCTTCTCTTCGAAATGCCTCAGCAGTACAACCTGCCGTTGCTGTTCGGGCAACTCGGAGATGATGTGCAGCACTATCTTCATCTCTTCTTTCTGCTCGAGTGCCTGGTCGGGTGGAGGCTCCGGCGAACTCTCGCCAACCAGTCCCGATTCGTCGTCGGTCTGGACGAGCGGAGCCTTCAACTTGTCGAGGCACATGTGCTTCAAGGTGGTGACGGCATAGGCTTCGTCGCTTTCGACATGCTCGAGAAAATCCTGCTTCTCCCACAGCTTCAGGTAGGTGCTCTGTACCATATCCTCGGCGTCGCACGCATTGCCCACGTATCGGTAGGCGATGCGGTAGAGCTTTTGGTAGTAGGGCAGGAATCTCGCTTTAAACTCCGCGTGAGTCATATCGATCGACTATTCTATCGTTTTGTTCAGGAGCTCCGATTTCAGATTCCCTTTGAATCTTACCAGATTGATTTCATCTTTTTCGAGGTCGATGATGACGACTTCGGTAATTTTCTTCTTATTGCGTTTCATAAGGATTTTCACCACTTCGTCATCGTCATGGGTATCGATGAGCATTTCGTAGGGCTTGTAATCCCCCTTCACAATCGTCTTTCGCAGAGTTTGGTAAGTGCTTTCGTCGATGGCAGCTTCGACGGCTTCCAGGTTCTTGATGCCATCGATTACTCCCTTTTTCTCTGTTTTGCTTATCTTTTCGTGGGTATACTCGGCGTTGGGCAGGTCCTTTACCTGGTCGAACAGTTTGTCTATCTTGTTCCCGGCCAAGACTGTCAAGGCCGAGAGCAGCAAGATGGAGAGTGTAAAGATTCTTGTTTTCATGGCTGGAGGTATTATTTGTTGTTTTCGATAATTTCGTTCAGTTGTTTAGGATCTATTGCGCCTTTGATGCGTATGAGGTTTGCCTCGTCCTCTTCGAGAGAGAGAATGACGATTTCTCTGATCTTGTCTTTCTCCATCTTCATCAGTATGCGGGCTATCTCTCCATCTTCATTCGACGAGATAATCGTCTCGTAGCCTTCGCTCTGGCAATCCTCTATCAGCTTTTTCAGCCGGGTATAGTCGGCAGTCGAAATATCTTCGGCACTGACTATGTTCATCGATTTCACCCCTTTCATTTCGGACGAGAAGGGTTTGATCAAGTTCATGACAAACGGGTTTATGTTGACGGTTTGTGCTTCGGGCAGTCGGGCAATCGAGCGTGACAGGTTGTCGATACAGTTCCCGGCTACGATGGCCGACGAGCAGCCCAGCAGGAGCAATGAGCAGCCCAGCAGGAGCAATGCGGTGAGGAAGATTCGGGTTTTCATCTTATTCATTTTTTTATTAGGTCCTTCATTCTGATTCCGGGTGATAAGCGCTTTATCTTCGGTTTTCATATAGAGGACGAACAATCCGGGAATATGTTACAAAGAAAATAAAAAAAAACGAGAGAAAAGTGTGATTCTTTTCTCTCGTTCTCTATGGTATACTTATTTTCAAGAGCTTGTTTAAGCCTTTTGAATAATTTCCATGCCTTTCAAGATGGCTTTCTCGTTCAGCGGAATGAGGTTGTGGTGACGTTCGGGAAGCGATTTCTTAAGCCCCTTCAATACATTCTCCATGCTCACCATCGGTTTCAACTTGAGCAAACCTCCCAATACAATCATGTTCAGGGCCTTGGTGTTGTTCATCTCGATAGCAGCCTCCATGGCGTTGATGCGATAGACGTTGATGTCGGTACGCGTAGGGGGGTGGTGTATTCCGTAACCGTCGTAAATGAGAATACCGCCCGGTTTTACCTTGTTTTCAAACTTCTCGAGCGAGGGTTGGTTCAGGATGACAGCCACGTCGAACGAGTTCAATACCGGCGAGCTGATGCGCTCGTCGCTGAGGATTACCGTCACGTTGGCCGTACCGCCTCGTTGTTCGGGTCCGTACGAAGGCATCCAGGTAACCTCTTTGCCTTCCATCAGTCCGGAGTAGGCGAGTATCTTACCCATCGAGAGCACGCCTTGTCCGCCGAATCCAGCTATGATAATTTCTTCTTTCATGTCGGTCGTGTTTTTTGATTATACGTTTTTGAGGTCTCCCAGCGGGTATTTGGCAAACATGTGTTCCTCCATCCATTGGTTGGATTTGACGGGAGACATTTTCCAACCCGAGTTACAGGTCGATACGATTTCGACCATCGAGGTGCCTTTGCCGGCCATCGAGTTTTCGAAGGCCAGACGGATGGCTTTCTTGGCTTTGCGTATGGCGGCGGGAGTGTGTACGCTCTGGCGGGTTACATAGCAGGTACCGTCGACGCGTTCTACCAGTTCGGCAATGCGCAGGGGGTATCCGTTCAAGGCTACGTTACGGCCATAGGGGCAGGTCGAGGTCTTCATGCCCTCGAGGGTCGTGGGGGCCATCTGACCACCGGTCATACCATATATACCGTTATTGATGAATATGATGGCAATGTTTTCGCCACGGTTGCAGGCGTGGATGGTCTCGGCCGTACCGATGGCAGCCAGGTCGCCGTCGCCTTGGTAGGTGAATACCATCTTCTTGGGGTTGAGTCGTTTTACGGCAGTGGCGATGGCCGGTGCACGACCGTGAGCGGCTTCGATCCAGTCGACGTCGATATAGTTGTAGGCAAATACGGCACACCCTACGGGGGCTACACCTATTGTCTCTTCTTCAATACCCATTTCGTCGATGACTTCGGCAATGAGTTTATGTACTACGCCATGGCTACAACCCGGGCAGTAGTGCATGGGATTATCGTTCATGAGCCGAGGTTTCGTGTAAACCAGGTTCTCGGGCTTTATAATTTCGTTGATATCCATAATGCGTATGAGTTATGAACCACCTTCAGGTTCGGGTATTTACATTAGTTTTTCTTTCAGTGCGGTCAGAACTTCGTCGGGCGTGGGAACGATACCTCCCAGACGGCCGAAGTGTTCTACCCGTACTTTTCCGTTGACGGCCAGACGAACATCTTCTACCATTTGTCCGGCATTGAGCTCGGCCGAAAGGATGCCTTTCACATGATCGGCCTGGCGGGCGATGGCTTCCGTGGGGAAGGGCCACAGCGTGATGGGTCGCAACAGACCTATCTTGATACCCTCTTCGGCAGCCAGTTCGATGGTCTTCTGGCAGATACGCGACATGGAACCGAAGGCAACTATCAGGTAGTCGGCGTTTTCACAGTTGATCTCTTCGTAGCGGACCTCGTTTTCGGCAATGCGTTTGTAGGTGGCCTGGAAGCGGATGTTGTTCTGCTCCATGATGGCGGGGTCGAGTTCGAGCGAGGTAACTACGTTCCGTTTGCGGTCTTTGGGTTTTCCCAGTGTAGCCCACGGATTTTGCTGGCGTATCTCTTCTTCGGTGCGGCGTTTGCGGAAGGGAGGCAAAACCACCTTTTCCATCATCTGCCCGATAACACCGTCGGCCAGCAGAATAGCAGGGTTACGGTATTTGAAGGCCAGGTCGAAACCCAGTGCCACGAAATCGGCCATCTCCTGTACCGATGCGGGAGCCAGCGTAATGAGGTGGTAGTCGCCGTGACCGCCGCCTTTGGTAGCCTGGAAGTAGTCGGCCTGACTTGGCTGGATGGTACCCAGACCCGGGCCTCCTCGCATGACGTTGACAATCAAGCAGGGCAACTCGGCACCTGCCAGGTAGGAGACACCCTCCTGCATCAAACTTACACCGGGGCTCGACGAGGTCGTCATCACGGCCTTGCCGCAACTGGCACCGCCATACACCATGTTGATGGCAGCCACTTCGCTCTCGGCTTGCAATACAACCATACCGGTCGTTTCCCACGGTTGCTCTTCCATGAGCGTTTCCATCACCTCCGACTGGGGAGTAATGGGGTATCCGAAATAACCATCGGCTCCATAGCGTATAGCTGCATGGGCTATGGCTTCGTTACCCTTCATCAGTTTTATCTCTTCTTTCATAATTAACGGATTTATCGGAATGAACCGGTTACAATTTTACTTTATATACGGTGATACACCCGTCGGGACATACGAGTCCGCAACTTGCACACCCGATACATGCGTCGGGATTTTGCATGAAAGCATAATGATAACCTCGATCATTAACTTCGGTAGGCTGTAATGCGAGAACCTGACTGGGACAGGCGACCACGCATAGTTCGCAGCCTTTGCAACGTTCTTTGTTAACGACGACAGCGCCTTTGATTTTAGCCATATGTTATTGTTTTTAGTTTCACAAATATAAAAAATATATTTTTAAATTGATAGCAAAATAGGTAGTTTTTTCTCAAAACTACCTATCTGTATAAAAGGTTGACTTTCAAACTAATGGATTGATACGAAAATCAACTAAAATATAATAAATCGTTATAATTTCTTTGAAATATGTTTTATAACATAGAATAGATTGTTATATGACTTACGATTTGAAAGTTAGCCTATTTTTATGCCCGAAAATCCCATGAAAGCCATGGCCAACAGTCCGGCGGCTACGAGTGCGATGGGAGTACCCTGCATGGCCTTGGGGATGCTCGAAAGACTCATCTGTTCGCGCATGCCGGCAAAGAGCACGAGGGCCAGCGTGAAGCCCAGCGCCGTCGATATGGCATAGACGGTAGACTCGAGCAGGGTCATGTTTTTTTGAATCACAATCAGGGCCACACCCAATATGGTACAGTTGGTTGTGATAAGCGGCAGGAATACGCCCAGTGCCTGGTAGAGTGCAGGGGCAATTTTCTTGATGATGATTTCGAGCAGTTGCACCAGAGCGGCAATGACCAGGATGAAGACGATGGTCTGCATGTAGTCGAGCCCCAGCGGCATGAGCAGATAGGTTTGCAGCAGGTAGGTGACGATGGTCGACAGCGTCATGACGAAGGTGACGGCCGCACCCATACCCAGCGCCGAGTCGATGCGTTTGGATACGCCCAGGAAGGGGCAGATACCCAGGAACTGCGAGAGCACGATATTGTTGACGAATATCGCAGTAATAAATATAGATATATAGGTGAGCATGATTATCGGGTTTTAATGGAGTGGATAATGGCAATTAAGAATCCCAGAACAATGAAGGCACCGGGGGCCAAAATGAAGATGAGCGAGCCATACTCCTCGGGATAGATGGGCCGCCCGAAGATGTGACCCGTGCCCAAAAATTCGCGCACACAACCCAGCAGGGTAAGGGCTACGGTAAATCCCAGCCCGATGCCCAGTCCGTCGAAGAACGATTCGCCCGGTGTATGCTTGGCGGCAAATGCCTCGGCACGACCCAGCAGGATGCAGTTGACCACGATGAGCGGGATGAAGAGTCCCAGCGTGGCATAGAGCTCGGGCAGGTAGGCCTGCATGCAGAGTTGCAGAATGGTCACGAATGTGGCGATGATGACGATGAAGGCGGGGATGCGCACCTTGTCGGGAATAATGCTCTTGACCATCGAGATGACGACGTTGGAGCAGATGAGCACAAACAGGGTAGAGAGTCCCATGCCCAGGCCGCCCATGGCCGAGGTGGTGGTTCCCAGCGTGGGGCACATGCCCAGCAGCAGTACAAAGGTGGGGTTCTCTTTGATGAGCCCGTTCAAAAGGATTTTCGTCTTATTCATGGTTGCCTCCTTTCAGCGATTCGGTGTAGGCAGCGTATGCCGTACGCACGGCAGCCAGGAACGCCCGCGAGGTGATGGTGGCGGCGGTGATGGCGTCGATGTCGCCCGAGTCTTTCGTTACGTGAAAATTGCACTCTTCGGGCGATTTCCCGATGATGCTCTGGTTGTTTTTGTCGGTGCGGAACCAGTCGCCCATCTTGGCTCCCAGGCCGGGGGTCTCCTGATGTTTCAACACCTGATAGTCTTTGATGGTACCGTCGGCTTCGAACCCTACGATAATGCGAATCTCGCCGCCGTAGCCGGTGTTGTTGCTGCACTCGACGGCAGCCCCTGCGAGCTTGCCGCCCAGTTTGGCGGGATATATGGTGGCGGTGGTTTCGCCGTATTCGTTATGTACGGTGTAGGTCATCTGCTCGTCCAGCGGCGAGTTGTCATAGGTCGGTATCACCTGTTGTATGGCTTTCTCCCGACTGGCTTTGGAGGCCCGGGCTATCGGTTCTTCGGTGAGTTGGTAGGTGTAGCCCAGCAGACCACCGGCAATGGCCGTAATGAGAGTGAGCGACCAAAGCATGTTCCACAATGTAGATTCTTTCTTCTTCATGGTTATGCCCTCCCGAATCGTTTAGGTTTCACATAGTTGTTGATGAGCGGAGTAAACGCGTTCATAATGAGGATAGCGAACGACACCCCCTCGGGGTAGCCGCCCCACTGGCGGATAACGACGGTGAGGATGCCGATGCCGATGCCGTAGATGATCATGCCCCGCGAGGTCATGGGCGAGGTCACATAGTCGGTAGCCATGTAGATGGCACCCAGCAGAAGTCCGCCCGAAAGCAGTTGGATGAGGGCAAAGTCGAAGGCATGTTGCCAGGCACCCGAGGCTTGTGCGCTCAACTCTTCGCCCAGACCCAAGGCAAAGCTGAACACGAATACCGTGGCCAGTATCGACACGGGGATGTGCCAGCTGATGATGCGGCGGTAGAGCAAAAAGGCAAACCCGATGAGCAGGGCGATGGCGCCCACTTCGCCCAGGCTTCCGCCCTGGTTGCCTATCCACAGGTCCGAGATATTGACCTGGCTTACCCATTGGCTCCCTTCCTCTTTCAGTTTAGAGAGCAGCGTGGCACCGGTCTCGGCGTCGGTATAGCTCCAGCGCGAAGCACTCGGCACAGGCCATTGTGTCATGTAGGTGGGGAAGGAGATAAGCAGGAATACCCGACCGACCAGCGCGGGGTTGAAGAGGTTGTTGCCCAGTCCGCCGAAAGCCATCTTGGTGATGCCTATCGCCGCAATCGAGCCGATGATGACAATCCAGACCGGCAGGTTGGAGGGCAGGTTGAAACCCAGCAGCAACCCGGTGAGAATGGCCGAGCCGTCGCCGATGGTGGGTTTCACTTTCAGCAGAAATTTTTGTATGAGGTATTCGACGACGACACACGAAAGTATCGACGTGAGGGTGACGATTAAGGCTCCGACTCCAAAGAAATAGAGCGATACAGCGAATGCCGGCAACAGGGCAATGATGACGCTGTACATACACTGCGAGGCCGACAGGCGACCGTGTATGTGAGGAGCAGGTGATACGGTTAGTTCCATTTCGAAAAGCGTAGATTAGGATTGTTTTCTGGATCGTATAATTCGGTTTACGGCATTTTTGCCGACTCGTATATAGTCGAGAATCGGGCGGTTCGACGGGCAGCTGTATGAGCAGCAACCACACTCGAGGCACGAGGTGATGAGCTCCCGCTCGGCCCGGTCGAACAGATGGTTCTGCGACAGCTTGGCCAGCAGGAAGGGTTCGAGTCCCATGGGGCAGGCCGATACGCATTTGCCACACCGTATGCAGGGCTCTATGGTTCCGCGGTGTGCATGCTTCTCGTCCAGTATCACAATGCCCGAACAGCCTTTGGATATGGGCGAGTCGATGTTCGACACCGCTTTGCCCATCATGGGGCCGCCCAGTATCACTTTGGCACAGTCGTCGGGCAGGCCGCCGGCCATGTCAATCAGTTCGTGCATCGACATGCCCAGCCTTATCCGGTAATTGCCCGGCTTGGCTATGTGGTCGCCCGTGACGGTGACCACGCGGTCGACGAGCGGTTTGTTCTTCTGCACCGCCTCGTAGACGGCGAAGGCCGTACCCACGTTCTGCACGATGGCACCGGTCGACACGGGCAGGGCACCGTTGGCCACCTGCTTGTGCAGGATAGCGTCGATGAGCTGTTTTTCGCCCCCTTGCGGATAGCGGGTACGCAGCGGTACGATGGTGATGCCGGGATAGCGGGTGGCGTGTTGCTGCAGCAGGGCAATGGCATCGGGCTTGTTGTTTTCGATGCCAATATAGGCCTGCTCCACGTTGATGGCCTTCATCAGAATGCGGCAGCCGACGAGAATCTGGTCGGGCGACTCGAGCATGAGGGCGTGGTCGTCGGTCAGGTAGGGTTCGCACTCGGTGGCGTTGACGATAAGCACTGTGGGCTTGAACTCCTTGGGCGGCATCAGCTTGACGTGGGTGGGGAAGGTGGCACCTCCCAGACCCACGATGCCGGCCTCGGCTATCTTTTTGATAATCTCTTGCGAGGTGAGGGTAATCTCCTCCTTCAGTTCGGGCGAGCGGTCGATGCTCTCCTCCCACTCGTCGCCCTCGGTGTCGATGATGATGGTGGTGCCATATTGGCCAAAGGCATTGGCCGCCTTGTCTACCTTGGAGACCGTGCCCGATACGGGCGAGTGAATATTGGCCGAAACGAATCCGCCGGCTTCGGCAATGAGTGTACCCACCTTTACGGTGTCGCCCTTCTTCACGATGCAGTTGGCCGGTGCGCCTATGTGCTGGTTGAGCATGATGGCAACTTGCCGGGGTACGGCTACCGGTGTCACGGGGCAGTGGGCCGTCAGTTTGTGTTCATTCGGATGTATGCCTCCTATGCGAAATGTCTTTAACATATAGCAGATTCCTTTTCGTTGGTTGATACTTTCTCTTTTTCAGTTTCACAAACCACATGTATGGCGTGGGTGGGGCACCCTTCGACGCAGGCCTGGCACGAGAGGCAAAGCGTGTCGTCGATGTAGGCCAGGTTGTCGGTAATGGCGATGGCTCCGTTGGGGCAGCTCTTGGCGCATTTGCCGCAGCCGATGCAGGCTACCGAGCAGACTTTGCGGGCGATGATGCCCTTGTCGCGGTTGTTGCAGGCTACGTAGACGCGAGGCTCCTGCCGCTTGCGCAACTCGATGATGTTGCGGGGGCAGGCTTTCACGCACGACCCGCAGGCAATACAGATATTGGGGTCGACGATGGGCAGCCGGGTGACGGGGTCCATGGTGATGCCCCCGAAGTCGCAAGCGGCGGCACAGTCGCCTTCGCCCAGACAGCCGTAGTTGCAGTTGCTTTCGCCCGAGTAGAGGGCGGCTTCTACCGCACAGCTGTGGGCTCCCTCGTAGTGGCTGGTTCGGGGCCGGTTTTCACACGAGCCGTTGCAGCGCACTACCGCAATGCGAGGTGCCTGTTCCACGGCTTCCATTCCCACGATGGGGGCAATCTTTTGCATGACTGCATTGCCTCCCACGGGACACAGCAGATTGTCGAGCGAGGTTGCTTTGGCACATTGTTCCGCAAAGTTGCGACAGCCGGCAAAGCCGCAGCCGCCGCAGTTGGCTCCCGGGAGCACCGCCTCGATTTCGTCGATACGCGGGTCTTCCTCGACGTGGAATTTGCGGGAGATGACATAAAGCAGGGTCGCACTGACCAATCCGATAATACTTAATATGATGATCGATGTTACCATAAGTTATGAGACAAATGTTTTTTTCAAAAAGAATGTAAACTGTTTTTTCAGCCGGTCGCGATAGCCATAGAGTATTGTGTAGTAGACTGCCGGTACAGCCAGCGCACAGAGCCCGGTGACGAGTTCGCTCGCGTGAGCCAGAGTCGTAGCTACCAATGAGAGGATGATGAGCAGAAGCGGCAGTACGGCCGTGAGCCACAGGGCCTTGTGTCCAGCCTTGGCGGCGAGGGTTACCACCACCTTGTCGCCAATCTGTACCGGGGTACGGTCGCGTTTTACCTCGATGATTTTCTCTTTCTGGTCGGCTGTCGAGCACACGCCGGCGGCATGGCAACCGGCACAGGCCGACTGTTGCAGGATGCGCACCAGTATGTGCGAATCGGTCACTCCCGTCACAATACCTTCGTGTTCTATGTCAGGCTCTTTCATGTTCGCTATCCAATCCTCTTTCTTTGTTTTTCACGGGGTCTCTGTCCGGCGGTCAAGCGGGCAGGGCAGCGGCCTCTTTTTCTTGCGGCTACGGTATTTCGTCAGAAATAGGAGTCGTACAGTTTTTTATATCTATCCTCTTGCTGAATATCGGTAATCCATTTATTCAGACTGTCGAGTAATGTCGAGTCGTTTTTCCGGAGTGCCCACGATTGAAACTGGGTGAAACTGATGTCGGTATTACAGTCGAGTTGGGGATAGTCTTTGCTCATTTGCTGGGCGATTGCCTTGTCGCACACGGCAAATTCGATTTCGCCGGTAGCCACCATCATGATGAGCTGTTCGGCTCCGTAGGTCTTCTCTTCCTGGATGTAGATGGTGTCGCCTATCTCGCGGGCCAGGTTGTTGATGCGCAGTCGGGTGGGGGCATCGCTCACGATGTAGAGGGTTTTGCCGGCCAGGTCGAGCTGGTTGCGAATAAGCTTCTTGCCCTCCTCGGCAGGCTTCCGCTGTACAAGTACCTGCTTGTTGAGCTGGAGGGGAACGGTGAAGGCGAGTTCTTCCTTAATCTCCGAGGTGACGGGCAGCTGCCGGGCGATGATGTCGTATTGCCCCGACTCCAGTCCTTCGATACTTTTGCTCAGGTTTACTTCGGGAGTAATCTCTATCGAGAGTCCACTCCGCTCGCCTATCATACGGGCCAGTTCATAGTCGAAGCCCGAGAGGCTGTCGCCTTGCAGATAATAGGAGAGGGGGGTATAGTCGGTTACGATGCGCAGCACACCGTCGGTGCGAATCTCCTCGAAACTGCGGGGATGAACTTCCGAACTTTTTGTCCGCAGCCATGCCATGACTCCTACCACAATCACCAGCAGGGCAATGTATATATACAGGTGATGCTTGAGTTTCATAGGCTAATTGGAAAAATCGATGGAGAGTCCCATTTGGAACATTCTCGGGTTTAACGGATAATGTGGCAGCGAGAAGTAGTTGTTCCCGCCAAACAGACCTTGGTTTACGTGCGACATCATCACGAAGAAGCGGGTCTGCTTCAGCTTCATGTTGATGTAGGCATTCATAAAGGGATAGTTCCCCACCTCGATTTGGTCTTGGGTGTGGAAGGTGAGTGTGGCCGGCTGGAAGGTCTCGCTTTTGTACTTGGTGTAGTAGCGGCAGTCGACGCCCAGTTGCACGTGCAATACCTTGGCAATGCGGAAGAGCAGATAGAGGTTGCTGTATACACTCAACTCGGGCAAGGGGATAATCGAGGGTTTGCTGGTCTTTTGATAGACTACCTCGTTTTCCCAGTTGAGAATACCGAGCCGGAAGTTCTGGTCGAGACGGGCCTGAAACACCTGTATGATGGAGCCCTCTTGTTGGGGCAGGCAATTGTTGTCGAAGTAGATGTAGTTCTGTATGTTCTCGACCCCTACGTTCAGCTTGGTACCCCATCGCTTCACGCTGAGTTCGCCGCCCACGCGCATGCGCCGGGTCTTCCCGAAACTGTTGTTCCACATGAAGTGGTTCGAAGCATATCGTTTATAAAAATAGGAGGGTTCTATGTTCTTGAAGAATCCGTAGGCTTGGAGCTGCACGGTGTCTTTCCACAGGCGGAATCGGCTGCGTACGTCGGCCGTCACATCGATGTCACCGATGACAGACCCCGCCAGACCGAATTTGCCGTTTACGTTGTAGGTGAGCAGTTCGCCCTTTTGTTTCGACAGTTCTCCGCCTACCCACAACAGGTTCTCGCTGTGGTTGCGTGGTATGGAGAAGTCGGGTCGCGGCGTGAGGCCTTCGATGACGGTTCCTGCCGAGAGGGTATCGCGCGGCATGGAGTAGTGACGGTATTCATAGGTAAGGTAAGCGGCCAGCCCCATCTTGGCGTATTTGTTGAAGCCCTCGAGCAACGATATGCCCACCGTGTTTCGCAGCGACTGGTAGGTGGTCTCTTCGTTGGTACCCCCCAGTCCCATGTAGGTATTGGCAAAGAACGTGGTATCTTCGGTGGCCGACTGGTTGACAAACCGGTGCTTGTTTTCGTTATATTCGATAGTATGGATAATGCTGGTTACCGGGACAAAGGTGCGTATGACTGTGGTGTCTTGCTGCTCTTCCTGGTAAAATCCGAATTTGTAGCGTTGGGTGGCATAGTATTCTTTGCCTCGTATGCGGTTGTAGGCATCGCTCAGGTTGGTAGGGATGGTACGGGTATCGACGCTCGCTTGTCCGCCCTGCACCTCTTCGGGATTGAGTATGTAGGTATCGTCGGTAATACCGCCATTCTCTTGATTGACAAAGTTGTAGGTATTGAGGAAGAACTGGATGTCGTACCGGTCGCCCAGATAACTGCCGAAGATGCTGTATGCCAAATCTTTGGTAGCCTGATGCTGGTAATTACCTCGCGACAGGATGTAGTTCACGCTACCGCCCAGAGCCAACCGAGGGTTTATGTTTCCCGAAAATACGGCCTTCAAGTCGTCTTGAGCTGTCTGCTTCGAACCGCCGGTGAGGTAGGAGAGCTGGGTGAAGGGGATATGCGTGTTGTAGAATTTCCAGGTCGATGCCGTTTGTATCCAGTGGCTGAAGGGGTCCTTGAAGAAAAACTCCGAGGGAATGCCTCGGTCGAAAAATATCTTGGAGAAGGCGGCACCTCCCAGATTGCCCGTCGTACCGTAGGCGGTCGAGTAGCTCGAGGGGATGTCGGTGCTGTAAAAATTGTGCATGAGCGTATCCATGGGAACATCGTAACGCAACCCTAACGGTTGGGTGATGCTCCAGGCATAAGGTGCAGGTATGTTCTGTTTTTTCTTGCCCTCCGATGCGAGTACGCAGAAAAACACGAGTAATATGAATAGGCCGACCTTTCTCATGGGGTTGCAAAGTTAGGAAAAGGAGAGCGCAAAGGCAAATGAAAAACAGAGTTTTTAAATAGCGCCGAGTCTGCCCGTAATTTCTCTTGATGAAAGTGGATAAATATCAAGCATTCCAAATTGAAGTCGTCGTCGATACGGGACGATGCTCTCTTGCAAAACTCTGAAAACCGACAGTTCCAAGCGGTCGTTTGCTTACGTTCGGCCTGCCGGCTTTCAGAGATAGTTTATCTATATCGGTCTGTTAGTTGCTCTGGTAGAGGTAGCGCTTGATGCTGCGTTTGGGAGTCTTCTCAAACTCCTCGTAATAGATTTTCAACCGGCTTATCTGGCTGTAAGCGGGCAGCTCCTTGTTGAGTGAGGCGATGTCCTCCTCCATCTGTGCTTCGAGGGCATGTCCCGTCAGGTTGGAGCGTTGGGCATTCTCGATGTCGGGGTAGACGAGAGCCACCAGTTTTCCCTCCTGCTCGACGATGAGCGACTCGCACACATAGGGCATGTTGTTCAGGCGGTCTTCAATCTCTTCGGGGTAGATGTTTTGTCCCGAGGGGCCCAGAATCATATTCTTGTTGCGTCCTCTCAAGTAGACGAATCCATCGGCATCGATGGTGCATAGGTCGCCGGTTTTCATCCAACCATCGGGAGTGAATATGGCTTGGGTGGCCTCTTCGTTTTTGTAATAGCCGAGCATGGTGTTGGCTCCCTTTACCTGCAGTTCGCCCACGGTGTGCTCGGGGTCGGGTGAGTCGACGCGACCCTCCATGCGGTCGACAATTCGTCCGCAGGAGCCTATGCGGGTCTCGTCCCAGGGCGCATACGAGATGAGCGGGCCGCACTCGGTCATGCCATAGCCTACGGTGAAGGGGAAGCCGATACGACGCAAAAAGAGCTCGACCTCTCGGTTGAGGGCGGCCCCGCCGATAATCATCTGCACCAGATTGCCGCCAAAGGTTTCGTAGAGACGGTCGTTGATTTTGGCCAGCAGCTGGCTGTCGAGGAAGGGCACCTTCAGCATCACCTTCATCAAGGGCTTTTCGAGCAAGGGGAATACCTTGGTTTTGATAATCTTCTCGATAATGAGCGGGACGGCAATAATCAGTTTGGGCTTTACGGTGGCAAAGGCATCCATAATGATCTTGGGCGAGGGCACCCGGGTGAGGAAGTGCAGATGGCACCCCTTGGTAAAGGGGTGTATCATCTCGATGACCATGCCATACATGTGGGCCATGGGCAGCATGCACACGATGCCGTCGCCGGCCGTGAGGAAGGGCAGGTGCTCGAGGCAGAACTCGACATTGGACCACAGGCTGCGGTAGGGGAGCATGACTCCTTTGGAGAATCCGGTAGAGCCTGAGGTGTAGTTGATGACGGCCATCTCTTCGGGCGAATCCTCGTAGTAACTCACCGCTTCGGGGGTAAAGCGCGAGGGGTATTTACGGCCGAAGTATTCGTTCAGCCGGTTGCGGGTATCGATGAGCCGCTCGCTGTTCGACTTGAGCAGAGAGAAGTCGTTGAGCAGGAGAATGCCCCGCAAATCCTTCATCAGGTTCTCGTTCAGGTTTTCCCATACCCCGTCGCCCACAAAGAGCAGTTTGGCTTCGGAGTGGTTGACGATGTGGTGGATGTTGTCGGCCTTGAACTCGTGCAGGATAGGGACGGGCACGGCCCCGTAGGTGATGGTGGCAAAGAAGGCCACGGCCCAGTGTGCCGAATTCTTGCCGCAGATGGCCACCTTGTCGCCGTGTTCGATGCCCGCGCTCTCGAGCAGCAGGTGTATTTTGGCAATTTTGCGGGCAATGTCTTTGTAGTGGTAAGAGACACCGTCGAAGTCGCTCAAAGCGATACGTTCCCAGTTCTCTTTAATGGCTCGTTCGATGTATTTATTAAAGCTCTCGTAATTCATAAAATCAAAATTTTACGGGTCATGATTTTACAAAGTTACAAGATTCCGCGAGAAATCCTAATTTCGCCACCCCATTTCGGGGGCAGTTGAAAGTTTATTTAGTTTTTTCTCAGAGAAAAAAGGATATTCAGGCCACCCGAGGGTTCGTTTTTAACCCATATTTCACCTTTGTGGAAGAGAACAGCGTTTTTGACGATGGCCAGTCCCAGACCGGTGCCGCCGAGTTTGCGGGAGCGTCCTTTGTCTACCCGATAGAAACGCTCGAAGAGGCGGTTCAGATGCTCTTCGGGTACCCCCACGCCGTTGTCGGAGAAGGAGAAGTAGTAATACTTGTCGTCTTCGAGATAGCAGTCGATGGTGATTCGGGTACCTTGTCCGGCGTACGCGATGGCGTTGTCGGTGAGATTTCGGAATATCGAGTAGAGCAGCGAGTAGTTGCCGTTCAACGTCATCTTGTCGTGGAGGTTTCGCATCTCTACGGTCATATTACGCTCGGTAAGTGCGGCTTGCGATTCGTTGATGACCTCGGTGATAATCTTCTGCAAGTCGGTGTTGTCGGTGTCGTAGAGGTCTTTCGACTCGTCGAGGCGGTTGAGCATAGAGATGTCGCGCAACAGGTCGGTGAGCCGTTTCGATTGGGCATAGCAACGCTCCATGAACATCTTTTTGCGCGCTTCGTCCATCTGGGTAGAGAGGATGGTCTCCATATATCCCCTGATGCTGCTCACCGGGGTCTTCAGCTCGTGGGCGATATTCTGGGTCAATTGCCGTTTCAACCGGCTCTCCTGCTCCTGTTGGGTGATGTCGTTGATGGCGATTTCGAAGGTGTGGTCCTGGAAGATGATGCACTCGACAAGGAAGGTGCGGCTCCCTTTGTCGAGGGTCATCGACTCGGAGATGAACTCTTCGCGCACATTGGGCTCGTAGAGTTTCTGCGATATGAAATCGTTGATTTTTTTCAGATTTTCCTCTTTGAACAGATAGTCGGCCGGAGACACCGTATTGTCGGTAATGAGGCTGAGATACTGGATAAAGAGGTTGTTGGCCATGATTATCCGTTTGTCTTTGGAGAAGAAGGCCAGGCCCTCTTTGGAGAATTGCAGGTGTTTGAACAGCTTTTCCTGTTCGATCGACAATTTCTCTTTGGTACGCAACAGGTTGTCGTAGATATGGGTAAGACTCTGGGTAATATTGCCGATGTCGTCGACGCCCGATTTGATGGTGATGTGTATGGGCTTCTCTTGTTCGGCTTGTTGGGCCAGTTGGCTAAGGGCGGCAATCGATTTGCCCAGGCTACGGCAGAAATAGTATAGCAACAGGATTGCGAAAATCGATATGCCCACCATGAAGTAGATAAACTCTTTGTTGGGATTGAGTATGGAGAGGCTCTCCCGCTCGAAGGGAATCGACGAGCGTACCACCCAGTCGCCGTACCGTCGGGCCGAATAGAAGTAGTTTTTCTTATGCGTTTGCGAGTATCGAATGGCATAGCCCTCTTTTCCCTTCAGGGCCTGTTGTATTTCGGGCCGGGTCAGGTGATTGTCGGCAACCGTGTCGCTCTCTTTTCCCGACTGGCTCTCGAGTATCACATCGCCGTTTTGGGCCGAGATGACGGTTACCCTCAAGTCGCGGCTGGTCATGTTGCGGATAATCGAGTCGATAGAGATGTGGTCGATGTCCTGGTTTTTGATTTGGGCATACAAGAGTCCGTTATAGTCTTGCAAAAGGGCATTCAACGACTGTTGCCGGTTCTCCTTTTCGAGCTGGTATTCGAAGAGCAGGATGATGGCAATAAAGACGACAAACAGCGACCCGATGGAAAAGAACAGTTTTCGGTCGAAGGTCATAAACTGAGCACGCTTTTCGATAGTCATAGGTCAAAATCAGGCAGTTTCGAAACAATATCCGTATCCAAGCCGGGTGACGATGTGTTTCCCGTACTCTCCGATTTTTTTCCGCAGGCGGGTGATGTTTACGTCGATTGTGCGATCGAGCACATATACCTCGTCGGTCCAGATTTTCGAAAGAATCTCTTCACGCGAAAAGACCTGACCCGGGTGGGAGAGCAGGAGCGAAAGGATCTCAAACTCTTTTTTGGTGAGCGGCAACTCGTTCTGGTCGATGAAGGCCCGCTTTTTGGTCGGGTCGATATATAGATTTTCGAATTGCAGGATTTCGGGGGTCTCCTTTTCGGAGCTGCGGCGAAGCACGGCCTTGACACGGGCAATGACCTCACGGATGGAGAAGGGTTTGGATATGTAGTCATCGGCTCCGATATTGAAGCCCATCAGTTTGTCGTCTTCGGTATCCTTGGCTGTGAGGAAGATGATGGGAATGTGTTTGAGCTTTTCGTTCTTACGCAGCAGCGAGGCCATTTTGAAGCCGTTCATTTCGCCCATCATCACATCGAGCAGCAGCAGGTTGTAATCGCTCAGGTTCATTTGCAGAGCCTCTTCGGCCGAGTTGGCCGTGTCGACTTCATACCCTTCTACTTCGAGGTTGAATTTCAGAATTTCGCACAAATCCTCTTCGTCGTCTACAACTAAAATCTTGTAATTGGTCATAGTTCTCGGTTTTTTTTGATGCTGCAAAATTGAGAAATAGATATTTCAACGGTGTGACAATCGAGCCCTATTTTCAATCTGCATCCGAATCGCGCTTCTGGAAATCGAGCAACAGGACAAAATCCTTCACATCGTTGCCTTTGCGATCGCTTCGCATGACAGGAGAGAAGTCGTATTGCCGGCCATATTTCTCCTGTATGTACTGGAAATCGCGTTCGCCCACGAGCAGGTAGCCTGCTTCGGGGTTCTCTTTTTCAAACTCGACTACCCGGTCTTGCGTGTAGAAGTTGATGATGAAGAAGTGAAGCATGGGTACCGATACGTAAGAGTATATCTTCCCCTCGGGTACTTCGGCTATGACTTTATCGGCAAAGGGTTTCATCGACTTGGCATTGAGTATGACCGGCAGCGTAGAGGCGTCGAGCATGAGTTGTATACCGAAGAAGAGCGCCACGACCGAGTAGACATACCGGTTGTTGTAGGTCAGGTAGCGCTTACTCTTGTAGATGTCGTAAATGAGGAAGACGATGAATATGCCCGAGATAATCGACACGATGTTCCACGACTCGGCCAGGGCGGTCATATAGTAACCAAGGTCGTCGGGCAATATTGCCCGATAGTGGTCGCCGACTCCGCTCTTGACAAGGAGCAGAATAATCAGCAGCAAGGTTCCTACCGAAGCGATGAATATCGAAAATACCCGCCACACCTTGGGCTTCTGTTTGAGCAGATAGAGCATGTACTCGGCCAGGAAGTAGGCGATGAAGGGGTAGATGGGCAGGATGTATACCGACCGTTTGCTCTTGGGTATGCAGTAGAATACAAAGATGATGACGATAGCCAGGAGGCTGAAGAGCCGCATGCGGTCCATGTGGGCGATGTACGCTTTGAACCGTTCCCAGTATGTTTTCACCGTACCGTGCGGTCGTTTGTATTTCAGCACAAACAGCGACATGATGACCAGCAACGACCACGGCAGCCAGCCGGCCAGGGTGATGTAGAAGTAGTAGATGACGGGCTGTTCGTGCGACTCGTACGACATCTTGCCCAGGAATCGGCCGAAGTTCTCTTCCAATACCAGTTGCAAGAAGGTGTCGCCTCCCTGCTGATAGGCGGCAAAGTACCACAGCAGGGGCAGAATGCAGGCCAGCAGAGCCAGCGGCAGGACTTTATAGATGGTACGCCAGAGCGATACCTTTTGGAGCAACAGGAATACCCCGATGACGGCGCACGGCAGAATGATGCCCACCGGGCCTTTGGTGAGGGTGGCGATGCTCATAAAGAGAACGGCCCAAACGGGGATACCCCGCAAGTGGTGTTCCCACCACCGGTAGAGTTGCAGCAGGGCCAGCACGATAAAGCAGGTGAGCACCATGTCTACCCGCGAGGCCATGGCCGCCCGGTGTACTTCGAAGCCCGAGAGCAGTAGCAGCGAGGCCAGAAAGGCCAGGTCGTTGCGACTGCGCTTGGCAAAGAAGAGGAAGCACATGGCCGACATGACGATTAAGGCCAGAGCCGACGGCAGCCGCGAGGTAAACTCGGTCACCTCGCCTGTGGGCAGGGAGAGTGCGGCAATGCACCAGTGGAAAAAGGGGGGCTTGTAGGCTATGTCGCTCCCGTTGTTGACGGGCAATATCCAGTTGTCGTTTTGCAGCATGCTCACGGCCACGATGGCTTCGCGGGGTTCGCCCTTGGTGTGGAAGTTGGTCAACCCCAGGTAGGGCACGATGGTGAGCGAGCTGATAATCAGCAATAACAAGAACAATGAGAATCGTGAACTCATCTTAGGCATGTTCATAATCGAGCAGTCTTAAAGCGTTTGTGAGTTGGAGGAGTCGAAATTGATTTTTTTGTCGATGATATATTCGGGGCGGTTCTTGGTCTCGTCGAAGATATTGCCTATATATTCGCCGAGAATACCTATCGTAAACAGCTGTACACCGCCCAGAAATACGATGGTGATGATGGTCGAAGACCACCCGGGCACGATAGACTCTTTGCCCGACAGGTACATGACGAAGACCCAGATGGCAAAGGCCAGGGCGATGAAAATCGATAGCGTACCCAGCGAAATGGCCAGTTTGAGGGGCTTCTTGGAGAAGCCGAAGATACCGGCCGAGGCGAGGGCAAACATCTTGCGCACCGAGTATTTGGTCTTTCCGGCAGCTCGTTCGTTGCGGTCGTAATAGAAGGGGGTCTGTTTGAATCCCATCCAACTGAAGAGCCCCCGCAGGTACTTGTGTTTCTCGGGGAATTGCTTGAAGGCCTCGAGCACCTTGCGGTCGACGAGCCTGAAGTCGCCTGTATCGACGGGAAAGGTATAGTCCGACAGCGAATTGAGCATGCGGTAGTAGAGCTTGGCCGTAAACTTTTTCATAAAGGTTTCGCCTTCGCGCTTGTTGCGCACGGCATAGACTACGTTGCTGCCCTCCCGCAGGTGGGTCTCGATCATTTGGGGTATTACCTCGGGCGGGTCTTGCAGGTCGACGTCGATGATGACGGCCACATCGCCCGTGCAGTTGTGCAGACCGGCACTTACGGCATTCTGGTGGCCGAAGTTGCGCGAGAACGACAGCACCTTGGTGTGCGGGTCGTTCTGGGCAAAGCCCATCAACAGCTCCTCGGTGCGGTCCTTGCTGCCGTCGTTGATGAAAATAAGCTCATAGTCGTAGGGTATACTGCCCATGACCTGGGAGAAGCGCCTGTGCGACAAAGGGAGTACCTCCTCTTCGTTATAGCAGGGAATGATGACAGATACTTTCATGGCCTATCTCTCTTATTTTTTAAACGTAATACACTTGTTCAGAGTAAAGTTGCACAGCGTGTATACCACCATGCTCACCAGTTGGGCCCAGGTGTCGGCCAGGTGCAACACCTCTACCAGAACAAGCAGCGCTACGAACTGTATGCCGTAACAGATCCCAAAGCTGACGAGAAACAGCACGGCTTCGCGCATAAAGTTACTATTTAATTTCTTAAATACCCACAGTTTGCTCCAAAAGAAACTGTTGATGACGCCGGCTATATAGCCAGCCAGATTGGCAATCGTATATTTGATGTGCAGCAACTCTTGCAATACATAGATGACAATCAGGGTAATGAGCGTGTTGATGACCCCGACGATGCCGAACCGGATGAGCTGCCACAGGGTATTTTTATCGTATTTCTTCAGAGAATCCAACATGGGAGCAAGGTTATTCTTTTTTAGTCGGGTTGTCGTTTTCGTCTTTCAAGGCGGGCAGAGACCAGTGGAATTTTACCGCCAGCAGTCTGACCGCTACGACCGAAATACCGCAAATCGACTGATTGGTAATACTGTTGAAACCCATCTTCTGCCCCAGATAGAACATAATGCCACCCGCCACACAGGCCAGGGCATAAATATCCTTGCGGAACAGGAGCGGCTCTTCGTTGATGAGTATGTCGCGTATGATGCTGCCCACCGAGCCGGTAATCGTACCCATGACGATGGCGACCCAGAAGGGGAAGCCGAACATGAGGGTCTTCTCTACGCCCACCACCACAAACAGGGCCAATCCGATGGTATCGAAAATAAAGAAAGTATTCTCGAGTTTCACCAGATACTGTTTGAAAATAATCACGAATATGAGGGCTATGGCGGTGACAGTGAGGTAGCTGCCGTTGATCATCCAGAAGGGGGTGGCATTGAGCAGTACATCGCGGGTGGTACCGCCGCCGATGGCGGTAACCAATCCTACGGCATAGGCGCCGAACCAGTCGAAACGCTTGGCAGCGGCCAGACGGATGCCGCTGATGGCAAAGGCCAGTGTTCCTACAATCTCCAGTATGGTGGCAAAGGTCGTATTCATAACATTTTCCCTATAAGAATGCAAAGTTACTATTTTTTGTGAGATTCAATGCTTTTTGTCGGCTCTATGTTTTTGTCGCATGAAATAAGTATTGTGAAGAATTTTTATAAGAATAAAAGTGTACCTTTGTCTCCATAAATCGTTTGGAATGAAAAAGCGGCTGCTACTGTTCTTCTCCGTTTGCTTTGCTGGTCTCACACTTCTGGCTTCGTCTCCCAAATACGAGATGCGAGCCGTGTGGCTCACGACAAACTGGGGGCTGGACTGGCCGTCACGCCCGATGCACACGCCGGTCAATGCCCGTCGGCAGCAACAGGAGCTTGTCGAGATACTCGACCGTCTGCAGGCATTGGGTATCAATACTGTCTTTTTCCAGGCACGTATCCGTGGCGAGGTTTTTTATCCCTCGCAGTACGAGCCGTGGGCTGCCGTGTTGAGCGGCGGTCGCAATCCCGGCTACGACCCGTTGGCTCTGATTGTCGACGAGTGTCACAAGCGGGCCATGGAGTGCCACGCGTGGCTGGTCACCTTTCCGGTCGGTTCCAACCGGCAGGTGAAGCGGCAGGGCAGCCGGTCGGTTGTAGCCCGTCACCGGTCGTGGTGCAAGCAGCTTGCGGGCGAATGGTATCTCGACCCGGGAAATCCCGAGGTGCGAGACTATCTGGTCGGGGTGGTCGACGAGATTGTGACGAAATACGATGTCGATGGCATTCACCTCGACTATGTGCGCTACCCCGACGATGCCCGTCGGTTTCCCGATGCCGATTCGTATCGGAAATGGGGGCGGGGGGCCTCCTCGCTGATGAACTGGCGCGAGGACAATATCACGGCTACCGTTTCGGTCATCTACGACAAGGTGAAGCAGTTGAAGCCGTGGGTCAAGGTGAGCAGTTCGCCGCTGGGCCGTTACGCCTCGTTACCGGGATTCCCGGCCTGGTGGAGCTGTCGGGAGGCGGTGCATCAAGACCCTAAACGGTGGTTGCAGGAGGGGAAGCACGATTTTATCGCCCCGATGATGTATTTCAAGGAAGAGAACTATTTCCCGTTTCTGCACGATTGGGCCGAGAGCTGTCCGGCCGGGAGCGTGGCCAGTGGTATCGGCGTCTACCGGCTCGACCGGGAGAATGGAAACTGGAGTCTCGACGAGATAAAACGTCAGATTGAAACGACCCGGCAGGTGGGGGTAGGGCAAGCCTATTTCCGTTACGGCAATCTGCACAGGCACACCGCGTTGGAGCAGTGGCTCACGGCGTGGTTCTACCGCTATCCGGCTTTGACCCCTCGCCCGGTAGGGGCTCCCGCGCAGACGGTTGCGGTGCCCGAAGGCCTTCGGGTCGAGACGATGGCTGGGAGTACCCGGTTGTCGTGGCAGCCGGTCGATGGGGCATTCACCTATGTAGTCTACGTCACCGACGACTCGTTGCAGGTCGAGGCGGGCGAGCAGATAGCCGTTGTGTTACCCCGCACGGCGAGTGAGTGGATGTTGCCGGGCTCGTATCGTTGCTATGCCGTAGTGGCTCGCGACCGCTATGGCAACGAGAGCGCTCCGGCCGTGTGGCGTTGCCCGACGGTCGAGCCGGGAAAGTATGAGATAAAACTGTATTCACATAAAAAATAAAGAAGCTATGTATCCTTTGAAATTTGAAGACATCCTCCGTCCGATCATTTGGGGAGGAGAAGAGATTAGCCGATTCAAACAGTTGCCCGAGATTCATCCCGGGGTGGGTGAGAGCTGGGAGATATCCCAGGTAGGCGACCGCGTATCGGTTGTAAGCGAAGGTGCCGACAAGGGCAAGAACCTGACCGAACTTATTAAACGCGACGGTGCCGCTCTGCTGGGCAAGCATGTGGCCGAACGCTACGGCGAGAAATTCCCGTTGCTCATCAAGTTTATCGATGCCCACGACAACCTTTCGATTCAGGTACACCCCAACGACGAGGTGGCCATGGCCCGTCACAATTCGTTCGGTAAAACCGAGATGTGGTATGTCATCGATGCCAAACCGGGAGCCGGTCTCTATTCGGGCTTTTCGCAGCAGATTACTCCCGAGGAGTATGTAGAGCGTATCAAAAACAATACCATCACCGACGTGTTGCAATTCCACCAGGTAAAGAGCGGCGATGTCTTCTTCTTGCCGGCCGGCCGTATCCACGCCATCTGCAAGGGTATCCTGATTGCCGAGATTCAACAGAGCTCCGACATCACCTATCGCATCTACGATTACGACCGTCGCGATGCCCAGGGCAATCCGCGCGAGCTGCACGTAGAGCAGTCGATTGCAGCTGTCGACTTCAAGATGTACGATAACCTGCGCACCCGGTATGAGGCCCGCGACAACGACGCCGTTACGCTGGTCGAGTGCCCCTTCTTCGAGACCAATCTCATCGAGGTAGACCAGAGCGTGAAACGTCCCGTAGCCGCACACGACTCGTTCGTCATCTACATGTGCATGGGCGGCAAAGTGCGCCTGACCGACAACAACGGTTACACCATCACGCTGCATCAGGGCCAAACCTCATTGGTTCCCGCCTCGCTCGAGAGTGTGACCATCGAGGCCGAGTCGCCTGCCAAATTGCTTGAATGCTATATCCCGGTTCAGAAATAAGCTGTGGAACTTGAGTATAACAGAAAAGGGTGTGACCATTTGATATAGCACAAATGGTCACACCCTTTTCGTTGTGTGGAACTAATTGGATTCTACCAAGTCTCTCCTAAATTTCTCAATTCCTTTTGCGCATCGGCATATCCTTGTTTAGCTGCTTTTTTGTACCAATAAATAGCCTGTGTTAAATCTTGTCCTATGCCGTTCCCCGATTGATAGAAAGTGGCCAGATTGTATTGAGAAAGAGCATACCCTTGTTCGGCTGCTTTGCGAAGCCAATAAACAGCTTTTGACAAGTCTTTTTCTACGCCGATTCCGGACATATAGAAAGTTCCCAAATTGCACTGTGCATGTAGGTATCCTTGTTCGGCTGCTTTGTGGCACCAATAAAAAGCCATTGAAAAATCTTTTTTTACCCCATTCCCTTCATAGTAGTGCCAAGCCAAATCAGCTTGAGCCTTGGCTTCGGTTGGATTTTTATCAAACTCTTTTGCGTAATCGTGTATAATTACTTCGTTGTTCTTTTCGATAGTTTCTTGTCTATTATCCAACAATCGTTTAACATTTTCGCATAAAGTTCCAAAACATTTTTCTGGTTGGGGAAAGGCATCGATCCAGTTTAAGTTTTTTAGATAATATTTTTTTGCTCCTTTGAAATTTTCATTTGAAATGCGGAATGTAAGAATCGGTTTACGACTTTCCGAAGCTAATTCGATTTCCCGATCTACTTGCTCGGAACAGTTTAAATTCCCTGAGAAGACGACAACCATCATGCGGCTTTCATCCAATGCTTCGACAATGTATTTAGCCCATACTACCCCTTTGGGAATATCGCGATAGGCGATAAAACATCTTATGCGATGTTGTTCCAGATAGGCACATACACCCTCTGCTACCTTTTGGTCGAGTGAAGAATAGCTGATAAAGACATCATATTTCATTGCCATTTGTGTTTTGTTATAGGCTATTATCAAATACAAAAATAATGAATTGTTTTACACAAATGAAGCAGACAACAAGAATTGTTCGTTTTATATCTTATTGAATCTATGTGTAGCAGTTCTCTTTTGTTGTAGCTCTTTTATTCTTCGCTTTTCTTCTTTCCGGCGCGGGTGTAGAACTTGCAATACTCGCGTATGCCGCACTCCAGGCAGTTGGGCTTGCGGGCCGTGCAGACGTAGCGGCCGTGCAGGATGAGCCAGTGGTGGGCAATGGGCAGCAGGTGGCCCGGTATGTTTTTGACCAGGGTCTTCTCGGTCTCGAGCGGAGTCTTGGAGTTGTTGGTGAGCCCGATGCGGTTCGATACGCGGAAGACGTGGGTGTCGACGGCCATGGCCTCTTTGTGGAAAACCACCGAAGCTACGACGTTGGCTGTCTTGCGACCTACGCCGGGCAGCTTTTGCAGCTCGTCGACCTCCGAGGGGACTACGCCGTTGAACTCCTCGACAAGCGTGCGGGCCATGCCCACCAGATGCTTCGACTTGTTGTTGGGGTACGACACGCTCTTGATGTAGGCGAAAACCTCGTCGGGGGTAGCCAGGGCCATGGCCTGTGGGGTGGGGTAAGCCTCGAAAAGGGCCGGGGTGACCATGTTCACCCGCTTGTCGGTGCATTGGGCCGAAAGGATTACGGCCACGAGCAACTGGAACGGGTCGTGGTAGTGCAACTCGGTCTCGGCTACCGGGCGGTTTTCCTGAAACCACCGGATTACCCCTGCGTATCGTTCCTTGGTTGTCATGGCGTTACCGGCAGTCCGTGTTTAGTGAGCCGACTTGAACTCTTCGAGGAACCGTACGTCGTTCTCCGAGAACATGCGCAGGTCTTTCACTTTGTATTTGAGGTTGGTGATTCGCTCGATACCCATACCCAAGGCATAACCGCTGTATACCTTGCTGTCGATGCCGCAGGCGTCGAGTACGTTGGGGTCGACCATACCACAGCCCAAAATCTCTACCCAACCGGTGTGCTTGCAGAAGGCACACCCTTTGCCGCCACAGATGTTGCACGAGATGTCCATCTCGGCCGAAGGCTCGGTGAAGGGGAAGTAGGAGGGACGCAACCGTATCTGAGTCTCGCTGCCGAACATCTCTTTGGCAAAGTAGAGCAGAGCCTGTTTCAGGTCGGCAAACGATACGTTCTTGTCGATGTAGAGAGCCTCTACCTGGTGGAAGAAGCAGTGGGCCCGATACGAGATAGCCTCGTTACGATACACACGTCCCGGGCAGATGATGCGGATAGGGGGCTGCGCATGCTCCATCGTGCGGGTCTGTACCGACGAGGTGTGGGTACGCAGCAGGATGTCGGGCGAGCGTTGGATGAAGAAGGTGTCCTGCATGTCGCGGGCGGGGTGGTCTTCGGCAAAGTTCAGGGCCGAGAACACGTGCCAGTCGTCCTCGATTTCGGGACCTTCGGCAATCGAGAAACCCAACCGGGCGAAGATGTCGCAAATTTCGTTCTTCACCAGCGAAAGCGGGTGTCTCGTTCCCATCGGGATGGGGTAGGCCGTACGGGTGAGGTCGATATTCTGCTCGTCGCTGTGAGTCTCTTCGAACTCGCTTTTCAGTTCGTTGAGCTTTTCGACAGCCCGCTCTTTCAACTCGTTCAGCTGTTTGCCCACCTCGCGCTTCTGGTCGGCAGCCACGCTTCTGAAGTCGTTGAAAAGTTGGGAAATTTCACCTTTTTTACTGAGGTATTTTATACGAATAGCCTCTAAATCTTCTGATTTGGAGACCTTTAATGCTTCGATTTCTTCTCTGATACGTTGGATTTTTTCAATCATACCTGTAACTTCTTAGATTCAAAATGCAAATTTAATAATAAAAGGTGGCTCGCCGTGTGGATTTGAACGAAATATTTTTGTCGGCCCGTAAAAAAAGAGGGGAGCGGCGGGGGAAAATCTCGCTTTATTATTACTTTTGTTTCAAGATTTCAAGAAGAGTTCCCCATGTCTGCATTCACATTTTTACAGCAAGTAGAGGCCTTTATCGCCGATAACCGCCTGTTGGACAAGTCGGCCCCCGTCGTAGTGGGGATAAGTGGCGGTGCCGATTCGGTGGCGTTGCTGCATGTGCTTACGCGGTTGGGCTATTCGTGTATCGCCTGTCATTGCAATTTCAATTTGCGGGGCGACGAATCTCTGCGAGACCGCAATTTTACCTGTGAGACGGCTCGGGCATTCGGGGTACCGTTCGATGAAATATCGTTCGATACGCAACGCTATGCCCGCAAACAAAGCCTCTCTATCGAGATGGCTTGTCGCCAACTGCGCTACGACTGGTTCGAAACGAAGCGCAGGGAATACGGAGCCCAGGCGATAGCCGTGGCGCATCACCGCGACGACAGTGTGGAGACCCTGTTGTTGAATCTGGTGCGGGGCACGGGCATTGCCGGCCTTACCTCGATGCGTCCCCGCAACGGTTTTGTGGTGCGTCCCTTCCTGCCGGTCTCGAGGCAGGAGATAGAGGCTTATCTCGAGGATCAGCATTTGTCGCATGTGGTCGACCACACCAACCTCGAAACTGTTTTTGTTCGAAATAAAATCCGGCTCGAGGTGCTGCCGTTGCTGCGCACCATCAACCCGTCGGCCGACCGTTCCATCTACACCACCATGCAGAATTTGCGCGAGGTGGAACGGGTCTATCGCGATGCCATCGAGCGCCAACGGAGCGAGGTGTTGACGAGTGAGGCGGGCGAGACTCGTATCTCTATCGAGCGGCTGATGGCGCTCCCTTCGCCGCGGGCTTTCCTCTTCGAATTGCTTTCGCCCTGTGGCTTTGTACCCGACCAGATTGACGAGATACTGGCTGCATGCAGTGGGGAATCGGGTCGGGTATTTCTGGCACCCGGGCACCGCGTAGTCAAGGATAGAGATACATTGATATGGGTACGGCAGGAGGTCGACGAATCGCAGTCGGATGTTGTGGCAACGATTGCATCGCCTTGCGAGGGCGAGGTGCTGCTCGACGGTTGTTTGTCGTACAGATGTGTCGAGGGAGAGGGATATGAATTGCCGCGCGACAAGACACATGCTTGTTTCGATTTGGATAAACTCGAGTTTCCGCTGACTATTCGCCGGTGGCGCATAGGCGATCGCTTTCGGCCTTTCGGAATGAAGGGGAGTCGCAAGTTGAGCGACTACTTCCGTGATCGAAAGTATTCGTTGGTCGACAAATCCCATGCGTTGCTGCTGTGCTCGGGCGATACGATTCTATGGATTCTGGGCGAGCGTGCAGCCGATGGCTATCGGGTAACCTCTGAAACAAGAAGAGTCATCGAATTTAATTATAAAAAATAGTTAAAATCCAAACTTAATTTTACAATCTTTGTTTTGTTTGGTAAATCGGCCGTATATTTGTTCACTGAATTGCGTAATGAAATTCTGTACGCAGCGTATTTCAACCAAATCCAATAGTTATATTTGTTTTTTCGGCCGGTATGTATCAGGCATACAGGAGCCTTGAAAAGTGTAAATCATATTTATATCTACATGTATAATATTTTAGAATTAAGCGCTAAAACTCTTGACCAGTTAAAAGCGATAGCCACCGAGATGGGCATCGAGAAGATCGACAGCACCGAGAAGGAAGATCTTGTCTATAAAATCTTGGACCAGCAGGCTATCGATATGGCCAGCAAAGCTGCAGCCAGTCCGTCTGCTCCTAAGAAAAGAGGGCCTAAACCTAAAAAGAACAAAGAGAAATCGGCCTCCGAAAACTCGAAGGAGGCAGAAAATAAATCCAATGCAGAGCCGAAAGCTGCCGCTCCGGCCGACTCGGACGATGCAAATGAACCGAAAAAGAGGGGTCGGAAGAAGAAAAACGACACCAAAGGAAACAATGCGGATGATAAGGTAGCCGAACCGGCAGAGATGCCAGAGGTGAAAGAGATATCGGCCATTATCGAAGAGACGGGCCTGGCTTCGCACCCGGCCTTGAAAGAACCGGTTGCCGAGTTGTTCGAGAATTTGAAGGAGAGTACCGCTACTCCCTCGGAACAGAAACCGGATGCGGAATCAACCGAGCCGCAGGCTCAACCCAATCAGCCGATGGGCGGACAGCCCAAGCAACGCAAGCGGATTCAGAAAAAGGCTATCCCCGTATTGGAATCGGCCAACGAATCTCAGCCTCAGCAGCCTGCGCTTCCTTTGACACAACAGCCGGCTCCGCAGACCACAGCCGAAAGCAAACCCGCCGAGACTCAACCGCAACAGCCTGCCCAGCTGCAGCAATTCCAACCGCAACCGGCTCAACAGTCGGCACAACCTCACCAGCAACAACAATTACCTCCGTTGCAGCCTTCGACCTTGCAAACCTTCTTCCCGCATAGCGAAAAACAACGCTTCGTTCCCCGCGGACAGCGTACCTTTGTACCGCAAAACCGAAACAACGCCAACAATCAAAATAACAACGGACAGAACCAGTCTCAGCAACCGGTTCCCGAACCGAAACCGGTAGAGAAGGCCTACGATTTCGACGGTATCCTCACTGGTGTAGGTGTACTCGAGATGATGCCCGACGGCTATGGGTTCCTGCGCTCGTCGGACTACAACTACCTCACGTCGCCCGACGACGTGTATGTATCGCAGTCGCAAATCAAGCTCTTCGGTCTGAAAACAGGCGACGTGGTCGAGGGTCCCATCCGGCCGCCCAAGGATGGAGAAAAATATTTCCCGCTGGTAAAGGTCGAGAAAATCAACGGCCGCACCCCCGAATATGTGCGTGACCGGGTTCCGTTCGACCACTTGACGCCGCTCTTCCCCGACGAGAAATTCGACTTGACCAGCGGCAAATATTGCAACCTGTCGACCCGTGTAGTCGATATGTTCTCGCCCATCGGCAAAGGACAGCGCGGTTTGATTGTGGCTCCCCCGAAAACCGGTAAAACCGTATTGCTGAAAGATATAGCCAATGCCATCTCGGAGAATCACCCCGAGGTGTACATGATTATCCTCCTGATCGACGAACGTCCCGAGGAGGTGACCGACATGGCCCGCAGTGTAAAGGCCGAGGTTATTTCGTCGACCTTCGACGAGCCGGCCGAGCGTCACGTGAAGGTGGCCAGCATTGTACTGGAGAAGGCCAAACGCATGGTCGAGTGCGGTCACGACGTAGTGATACTGCTCGACTCCATCACCCGCCTGGCTCGCGCCTACAACACCGTATCGCCGGCGTCGGGCAAGGTGCTCTCGGGTGGTGTCGATGCCAACGCCCTGCACAAACCCAAACGCTTCTTCGGTGCCGCCCGTAACATCGAGAACGGCGGTAGTCTCACCATCATCGCCACGGCTCTGACCGAGACGGGCTCGAAGATGGACGAGGTGATTTTCGAGGAGTTCAAAGGTACCGGCAACATGGAGTTGCAACTCGACCGGAAACTCTCGAACAAACGCATCTTCCCGGCTGTCGATATTACGGCATCGAGTACGCGTCGCGACGACCTGCTGTTGCCTAAAGATACCCTCAACCGCATGTGGATTCTGCGCCGTTACCTCTCCGATATGAATTCGATCGAGGCCATGGAGTTCATGCGCGACCGCATGGAGCGTACCTCGTCGAACGAAGAGCTGCTGCTGTCGATGAACGACTAAATCTGAATTTGAAAGAGGGGAGGAGATGCTCCTCAGAAAACCGATACAAGACCCCGGGAGTCGAAAAAAACTCCCGGGGTTTATTTTTATTAAAGGTTTGCGCGGTTCAACCCGAGGAATAAAATAGTTACCTTTGCCACCCGTTAGGAGGAAATGACTTATGAAGATAAACAAGACCAATGCGGCCCGGCTGCTCGACCGGGGAAAGATTGCTTACGAACTGGTACCGTATGAGGTTGACGAGAATAATCTGGCGGCTACGCATGTAGCCGAGCAGTTGGGCGAGGATATTGCCCAGGTATTCAAGACGCTGGTATTGCGGGGCGACAAACATGGCATATTCGTCTGTGTGATTCCGGGCGACAAGGAGGTCGATTTGAAAAAGGCGGCCAAGATGTCGGGCAACAAGAGTGCCGAGATGATAGCCATGAAAGAGTTGTTGCCTACTACGGGCTATATTCGGGGCGGCTGTTCGCCTATCGGCATGAAGAAGAATTTCCCCGTCTATATCCAGGAGAGCTGCCTCTCACACGACTATATCTACATCAGTGCCGGGCAGCGAGGCTTGCAAATTAAAATCGCTCCTGCCGACCTGATTGGCTTTGTTTCGGCTCAGGTGGGCGATATGATTGATTAAGCGCCGAACTATCGCTTCTGGATTTCGCCGAGAAACTGGAGTAGTTGCGGCTCGATGCGCCGGAACTCCTGTTCGAAGTTGGGGGTGAAGATGCCTTGGCCCAGGGTGCGGTGTATCTCGTCGAGCGGCCAGTAGCGACCGTCGTCTATCTCGACGGGGTCGATGGTGATGGGGCCGTCGTAGCAGGTGCAGAAGGCATTCACCATCTCGCGCTCACGAGCCGATTCGAAGATATAGGTAATGAGCGGGTGGGGTGTGAAGCGGGTGATGCCCAGCTCTTCGCGCACTTCGCGGGTCAACGCCTCCTCAATCGATTCGCCGTAGTCTACGTGTCCGCCCACGGCCGTATCCCATTTGCCCGGTTGTATGTCCTTGCTCATCGAGCGCTTTTGCAGGTACAGCTCTCCGTCGGGGTTGAGTATGTGCAGATGCACGACCGGGTGCAGCAGTTTGGAGCCGTTGTGACACTCCCGTCGGGTAGCCTTCCCGATGACCTTCCCCTGTTCGTCGATCAGGGGAAACCACTCTTCGTTACTCATGATTCTCTGTATTGGGGTTGGGTTTGTACTCTTGAATCCGTTGCTGCAAGGTCGCTTCGTCGAGCGGTTGACCATTTTCGCCGAAAGGCAGTCTAAAGCCGCAACCCTCGCGCCATCGGCTACAACCGTAAGCCGCCTTGCCCTGTATCACTTCGCCCTTGTGGCATAGCGGGCATATCAGGGGCTGTTTGTCGGTCGGGGCCGGGGCTTGAGCCTCGTCGCCTTTTGTTGCTTTCTTTTTGCGAGGTTTGGCGGGTGCGGCCGCTTTTTTCTTGGCCTCTTTCTTGGGGGGCTCTACCGGAGGAGTGGCTGCCGTGATGCGCCCCGAATTGTCGCTGAGCACATGCAGCACGATTTCGCCGACCATCTTTTTCAGCTCTTCCAGAAAGTCGGCGGCCCGGTACTCGTTGCGCTCGATTTTCCGCAACTTGTTTTCCCAGATCCCTGTCAGTTCGGCCGACTTGAGCAGTTCGTCGCGGATGGTCCCGATAAGCTCTATCCCCGTTTGTGTGGCAATGAGGTTCTTCCGCTCCTTGCGGATATAGTGCCGTTTGAAGAGCGTCTCGATAATGGCGGCTCGGGTCGAGGGACGTCCGATACCGTTCTCCTTGAGGGCATCGCGCAGCTCCTCGTCCTCGACCAGCTTTCCGGCAGTCTCCATGGCCCGCAACAGCGTAGCCTCGGTGTAGAGCTTGGGCGGTTGTGTCCACTTCTCGGCCAGCGAAGGGGTGTGCGGCCCCGTCTCGCCCTTGGTGAAGGCGGGCAGGGTGCTTTCGTTCTCGTCGCTGTTCTCCTCCTCTTTCCCGAATACGATGCGCCAACCCGGTGAAAGAATCTGTTTGCCGGTCGCCTTAAATTCAATCTGATTGACTTCGCCCAGCACGGTGGTATTGGCAATGAGGCAATCGGGGTAGAATGCCGCAATAAAACGGCGGGCCACCAGATCGTAGACCTTACGCTCTTCGGTGGTGAGGTTCACGGCCTTTACGTTGGTGGGAATGATGGCGTGGTGGTCGGTCACCTTGGAGTTGTCGAACACCTTCTTGCTCTTGGGGATCTTCCCGGTCTGGAAAGGAGCTGTCAACGGTTGGTAGTCGACCAGGGCTGCCAGTATGCCCGGTACTTTGGGGTAGATGTCGTCGCTCAGGAAGGTGGTGTCGACACGCGGATAGGTGGTTACCTTCTTCTCGTAGAGCGACTGGATAATCTTCAGGGTATTCTCGGCCGAATAGGAGAATTTCTTGTTGCACTCGACCTGCAGGCTGGTCAGGTCGAAGAGTCTCGGTGGGGCCTCTTTCCCCTGTTTGGTGGTGACATCGGTCACGGTAAAGGGGAAGCCCTCGATTTTCTGCAGGAAATCTTTTCCCTCCTCCTCGCTTTGGAACCGACCTTTGGTCACCGAGAAGGTGGTGTCGCGGTAGACGGTTTTCAACTCCCAGTAAGGCTGGGGAACAAAGTGCTCTATCTCGAGTTGCCGGTTGACAATCAGGGCCAGCGTAGGGGTCTGTACCCGACCGATGGAGAGTACCTGCCGGTTCTGCCCGTATTTGAGGGTATAAAGCCGGGTGGCATTCATGCCCAGCAGCCAGTCGCCGATGGCCCGTGACAAGCCGGCATAGTAGAGAGAGTCGAACTCGGCCTGCGGTTTGAGATTCTGGAATCCCTCCCGGATGGACTCTTCGGTCAACGACGAAATCCAGAGCCGGTATACGGGGCATTTGCAGGCCGCTTTCTGCATGACCCACCGTTGAATGAGCTCTCCCTCCTGGCCGGCATCGCCGCAGTTTATCACGGCATCGGCTTTCGACATGAGCGACTCGATGATGCCGAACTGTTTTTCGATGCCCCGGTCGGGTATCAGCTTGATGCCGAAACGGGCCGGTATCATGGGGAGCGACCGCAGGGTCCACTGCTTCCACTGGTCGGTATATTCGTGGGGTTCTTTCAAGGTGCAGAGGTGTCCGTAGGTCCAGGTCACCTGGTAGCCATTGCCTTCGAAGTAGCCGTCGTGTCGGCTTTTGGCGCCTACAATATCGGCAATCTCTTTGGCAACACTGGGCTTTTCGGCAACGCACACTTTCATAATGGGTCTCGTTTCTTTTTGAAGTTTAACGAGTGCAAAGGTACGTTTTTATTTTCATTCGGCCTCGACTTTTCCACGCCTCCCTTTATCGGTCGGGTCGAGAGGTGATGCGTTTGACGGCAAACCTCAACGGCGGGTCGATGATTGTAATCGTAAACTCCGACTGTTCCCGGATGGTCAATGCCCGATGCAGCGATTGCCAGAGCCTGACGACTCGGCGAGCATCGAGCAGTTGCCGGGTGAAGTCGTCCGGCGAGCCGAAACGGTTCCGATAACTCTCTTCGCTCCATTGCCTCAGTTTCTCTTCCCGCATCGATATTTGTTCCTTTTCACACCTGTTGTTCAGTTGCTGAATTACCGCTTGGGTCTGTGGGGTGATAGCGGTATTTCCATCTAAAGCAAGCCGTAACGCCTCTTTTTCCTCGGGCAAGAGGTCGACGTTCCGGGTCTTGAGGGCTTCGATAAATTCGACGCTCGTCCAGTCGAGGGGTGTGGCGCTGTTGGCTTGGCTTTCCAACAGGGTGATGAAAGGAAGATAGCATTCCGAAACCACAGAGAGAGGCTCTTTCAGGGGATAAATAGTAGCGAATGGGATGTCTATTTTTCTGTATTTTGAGTATTCGCTATCTGTATTTATATTTTTAATTGTATTATATACAATCAAATGCGAAATAAATAGATAGTAATTGTTGAGAATGGAGAGGAGGTAGGCCTTACTCGAGAGTTTTTGTGCCTGCCAGTCACGATTCAATCGTTCAAGTTTTACTTTAAGTTTATTCTCTTCAGACCGGTAGTAGAGCGAGGGCGATAGCGTACGTAGTGCCTGCATCCAATTGTCGTCTGTCTCGGCCTCTTGCAGGCGTATCTGCCGCAACTCGTAGTTGGCTTGTGCATTTCGTCCCTGATAAATCAAGTGGGTACAGTTCTGTTCTATTTCACGGATATTTCGATAAGGGGCTAACAGCTCATCAAGCGGGATTTGCAGAGAAAGCGTGTCGTCTGGCTCGATATAGAAGGGGATGTATCGGTCGCCCAAAATCAACTTTTGCTGCACAGGATGGCAGAGGGGCAGCTGGACGGCGAAAGTGCCATCGTCGGCAACAGGAACCTCGATGGTAGTTTGCTGCCGGGTGAGCAGGTTGGTCAGTACAATCTTTCCGGCGGGCAAATTCAGCCGCCGGTGGTACCCGATGAAGCGACCTTGCAGCCAGGCGGTGTCGGGTTCGAAGGTGATGACCGGCAGTGGTGGGCTGGGGCGTGTGGCCGGTTGCGGCGACAGGGCGACGGGCGATTGCTGCCGATTGAGTGAGAGGCCGATGACTCGTATCTCGCCCGATGGTTTGTTGCCTATCAGGTCGAATTCGCTACACGAAGCCGGCAGGGGTGGAAAATCCATCTCGACAGCGACGGTACTGTCGTCGTCGAACTGGAATATGCGGTTGAAGTCGACCCCGTCCACATCTTTTATCCGGACCGTGAAGTTGCCCAGACTGTCTTGTATCTCCCAGTCGTCGTGCAGGGTAAGCGTGGTGTGAGGGGGTTGTTTCAGGGTGATGTAGAGTCGGCTCAACGTGTCGCGCAGCAAGATACTGTCGACGGTAACTACCGGCGTATTGCGGGCTGTCCACGCCGGGGCTATCCAGGTATGTTCGGCGGCCTGGAGCCAGGCCGAGCCCAGCGAGAGGAGGAGTAATAAAAAAGCTCTCATCGTTTATTCGTACAAGTGTGTATCGAGTAAACAAACGAGAGCCTTTACAGGTTCACCCGTGGGGCCGATTAGAGCCCTTTTTGTTTGGCTTCGTCCCAGATGGCATCCATCTCGGCAAGTGTCATATCCTTGAGGTTTCGTCCCTTTTGCAGTGTTTCGTGCTCGAGGTAGTTGAACCGGCGGATAAATTTCTGGTTGGTGTGCTCCAGAGCATTCTCGGGGTTGATGCCGTAGAGTCGGGCCGCGTTAATCAGGCTGAAGAAGAGGTCGCCGAACTCACTCTCCATATTCTCGGGATTCATGTGGTCGATTTCCTCTTTCAACTCGTCGAACTCCTCGTGGACCTTGTTCCAGACCTGCGACCGCTCTTCCCAGTCGAACCCCACGTTGCGGGCCTTGTCTTGTATGCGGTAGGCCTTGATCAGGGCCGGCAGAGCCGAAGGTACCCCTTCGAGCACCGTTTTGTTGCCGCCTTTCTCTTTCAGCTTCAACTGTTCCCAGTTCTGCTCCACCTCGTTCGAACCTTCGACGTGGGTAGTCCCGAACACATGCGGGTGGCGGTAGATGAGTTTGTCGCAAAGAGCATTGCACACGTCGGCAATGTCGAATGTGCCGTTCTCTTCGCCAATCTTGGCATAGAATGCAATGTGCAGCAACACGTCGCCCAGCTCTTTTTTGGTAGCCTCGTTGTCGTGACGAATGAGGGCATCGCACAACTCGTAGGTCTCTTCTATGGTGTTGGGTCGCAGACTCTCGTTGGTCTGCTTGTGGTCCCAGGGGCATTTCTCGCGTAAAATGTCGAGTATGTCGATAAGGCGACCGAATGCTTCTGTCTTTTCTTCTCTGGTGTGTGACATAATCGTTTTTTATTTATTGAATGCTTTCAATCCGCTTTGCAGGAATTTGACGAAGCGAGGCACGCTTTCGTCATATCCGTAAGGAGCTGCCAACGGTTCGCCCTTGTCGTCGATAATCACGTAGTAGGGTTGGGCATTAGCCCCGAACTTGTAGCGTTGCAGGAAGCTCCATTTTTCGCCCACGGTGGTCAGCTTCACCTGCTTGCCGTTTTCGGTCACGGTGATAGGTTTGCTCAGTTTCTCCTTATCGTCGACCATGAGGGTGATGAGTACATACTGCTTTTCGAGAATCCCTTTTACTTTCGGGTCGGTCCAGACCGAAGCCTCCATCTTGCGGCAGTTGACGCAACCATAGCCCGAGAAGTCGATCAGAATCGGTTTCTTCTCTTTGCGGGCATAAGCCAAACCCTCGTTGTAATCGTTGAAGGCGGCGTGCACCTCCTGATCGTAGAGGTTGAAGTCCTGAGTATACAAGGGAGGAGCGAATGCGCTGATGGCTTTCAGCGGAGCACCCCACAGGCCGGGAATCATGTAGATGGAGAACGACAGCGATACGATAGCCAGGAACAACCGGGGTACCGACACATATTTTACCGGTGAGTCGTGCGAGAAACTGATTTTGCCCAGCAGATAGAATCCCAGCAGGGCGAAGATGACAATCCAGAGTACCAGGAAGGTCTCACGGTCGAGGATGTGCCAGCCATAGGCCAGGTCGGCCACCGAGAGGAATTTGAGCGACAGGGCCAGTTCCAGAAAACCCAGCACCACTTTGACCATATTCAACCAGCCGCCCGATTTGGGCATCTGTTTCATCAGTGAGGGGAACATGGCGAAGAGAGCAAACGGTATGGCCAGGGCGATGGCAAAACCACCCATACCCACAGCCGGGGCCAGCTTGCCACCCCACGAGGCAGCCTCGACCAACAGGGTGCCGATGATGGGACCCGTGCAGGAGAAGGAGACCAGAACCAGCGTAAAGGCCATGAAGAAGATGGCGATGATGCCGGTAGCGGTGTCGGCCTTACGGTCGAGCTTGTTGCTCCACGATGCCGGCAGAGTAATCTCGAAGGCTCCGAAGAAGGAGACGGCAAAGAGTACCAGCAGGGCAAAGAAGAGTATGTTGAAGAGGGCGTTGGTGGCCAGGTCGTTCAAGGCGCTGGCTCCGAACAACAAGGTGATGAGCAACCCTACACCCACGTAGATGACAATGATGGAGAGCCCGTAGAGAATGGCCTCGCCGATGGCTTTACGACGGCTTTGCTGTTTCTTGAGGAAGAAGCTCACCGTGAGCGGAATCATGGGCCATACGCAGGGCGTGAGCAGCGCCAGCAGACCGCCTACGAAACCCGACAGGAAGATGAACCAGAGGGAGTCGGAGTGATGTACGCCGTCGCTGTCCATGGATTGAATCTGCTCGATAACCGGTTGCCAGCCCGGCTGGTCGGTCAGACTCGACGATGATTTGGTGTTGAAGGCGACCGGCGTCATGACCGGGGCCGGAGCGGCCTCGGCCTGGCTTTCGCCAAACGAAAATTCATATTTGGTCGGTGGCAGACAGGTCACGTCGTTACAGGCCTGGTAGGTGATATAGCCGGTAATCTTGAAGTTGTCGGGGTCGTCGATGGTAAGGGCCTGTTTGAAATCGATTTTGGAGTTGTACCATCCCAGCTTCATGTCGAACAGCGAACTGTACTCTTCGTGCGGACGTTGAGCCGGTGTCACCTCACCCTTCAGCGATACCTGCGACAGTTCGTCGAACGAAAACGACGTGGGGATAGGTCCGCCCTGGGGAATGTCGGTGGCATAGAGATGCCATCCGTCCTCGATAAAGGCGTGAAAAACGATTTCTTTCTCTTGGCCTTCGCCTTGCAGGGAGACTTTCCATTTGACCGGTTCCAGTATCTGTGCCTGAACGCCTATGCAGAGGAATAGGCTCACAATCGATAGGAGCAAATTTTTTCTCATAACAACTCTGTTTTAGTGGGGCAAAGATAACTTTTATCTGCCAAATGAAAAACCGATTGACCGATATGATTTGGGTAATAATAGATAAAATATGTAGATGAACAAAAATAGTATTCGATATGTGGATAATAATTTTTACCTTTGCCTTGAATGAAAAGATGTAGCTGAACCCGGCAGAATAGCCTGTTTTTTTATTGGGTATTGTCGGCGTTTGCGCTATCTTTGTGCAAAATAAAAAGAGTAAGAACCCGTTAAAAACGATAGATGATTAACAAAATAATTGCGGAAGAAAAAATACAGCAAGTACGCAAACTGATAGAGAAGAAAGAAAAGATCGTCATTACTTGCCACGTTTCTCCCGATGGCGATGCCATAGGAGCTTCGTTGGGGTTGTATCATTTTCTCGATGGGCTGGGCAAGGAGGTGAACGTGGTCGTTCCCGATCTGTTGCCGAGGAACCTGCTTTTTCTGAAGGGTTCGAAAGAGATTGTCGTCTATACGCGCTATCCCGAGTTTGCCGAAAAACTGATAACCGAGGCCGAGCTCATTTTCTGTCTCGACTTCAATGCGCTCAACCGCATCGACCGCCTGCAAAAGTCGGTATCGCTCTCCGAAGCCAAGAAGGTGCTCATCGACCATCACCTCAATCCCGAGGAGTTTTGCGACATCACCATCTCGCATCCCGAGGTGGCATCGACCAGCGAGCTGATATTCCGCCTTATCTGTCGCATGGGCATGTTCGACCGCATGAGCCTCTACTCGGCCGAAGCCATCTATACGGGCATGATGACCGATACCGGCAACTTTACCTACAACTCCAATACTCCCGAAATTTACTACATCATTGCCGAACTGGTGAAACTGGGTATCAACAAAGACCGCATCTATGCCTTGGTCTACAATACCAATACGGTCGACAAGATACGGTTGAACGGCTATGCCGTGAGTGAGAAGATGGAGATATTTCCCGAATACAAGGCGGCTCTGATTTCGCTCACTCGTGAGGAGTTGAAAAAATACGACTACCACAAGGGCGACAGCGAGGGGCTGGTCAATGTGCCGCTGGGCATCGAGGGTATCCGCTTCTCGACCTTTCTGCGGGAAGACAAGGAGTATATCAAGGTATCGATGCGCTCCAAGGGATTCTACCCGGTCAACAAGGTAGCAGCCGAACACTTCAACGGCGGCGGTCACCTGAATGCGGCCGGCGGCGAATTTCACGGAACGATGGAAGAGGCTCAGGCTCTGCTGCGCAGCATCTTGCCCCTCTATGACAAATATATGGCAAAAGACAAAGAATAATCGATTGATAAATTATGAATAAGTTAGCACAAGTTTTAATTGTTTTGTTCGCAGGCGTAACCCTTTTGTCGTCGTGTAACGATGGCAAGTCGTATGCCGACTTGTTGAAAGAAGAAGACAAGGCCGTGAAAACGTTTCTGGCCGACAAGATAGTCATCAACGAGATACCGGCCGACTCGGTATTCATCTCCTTGCAGGATGTCCCCAACAACGACACGTTGGCGGTACCATACTACAAACTCGATACCGACGGCAATGTCTACATGCAGGTGCTCGAGCCGGGCGATATGAACGACCGTTTCGAGAAGGGCAACGACGTGAATCTGCGCTTCCTGCGTTACGACCTGAAAGCGCTGGTGGCCGGCAGCAATCCTTCGCCGGTAGGGAATACCAACCCCTCCGACTACATTACGATTCGCTTCGGCGAAACTACCCTGTCGTCGACCACTCAATACGGTACGGGCATACAGTACCCCATGTACTTCCTGGGGAATGAATGCCGGGTCAATCTGCTCATCCGGGCCAAAGCCGGATTTACTGCCGAGACCTCGACCGTGATGCCTTATCTATACTATGTACAATACAATAAATCAAAATAATAAAGCTATATGTCTCTTATTAAATCTATTTCAGGAATACGCGGTACGATCGGAGGGAAAGCCGGCGAAGGGCTCAATCCGCTCGATATCGTCAAGTTTACGGCAGCTTATGCTACCTTTATTCGTAAAAATTCACCGGTAAAGACCAATAAGATTGTAGTAGGACGCGATGCCCGTATTTCCGGCGAAATGGTAAAACACACCGTAATCGGTACCCTCATGGGTATGGGCTTCGATGTGGTAAACATCGGGTTGGCCACCACGCCTACCACCGAAATTGCGGTTACCATGGAGAAGGCTTGCGGCGGTATTATCCTGACGGCCAGCCATAACCCCAAGCAGTGGAATGCCTTGAAGCTGCTTAACGAGAAGGGCGAGTTTCTGAATGCTGCCGAGGGACAGGAGGTGCTGCGCATCGCCGAGGCCGAGGACTTCGAGTTTGCCGAAGTCGACGAGTTGGGCCAACTGTATGTGAACAATACCTACACCCAGAAACATATCGAGAGCGTACTGGCTCTCGACCTGGTCGATGTCGATGCTATCCGCAAGGCCAACTTTACCGTGGGCATCGACTGCGTCAACTCGGTGGGCGGTATCGTTATCCCCGCTTTGCTGAAGGCTCTGGGCGTGAAGAATATCATCGAACTGAACTGCACGCCCGATGGCAAATTCCCCCACAATCCCGAGCCGCTGCCCGAGAACCTCACCCAGATAGCCGGGGTGATGAAAGAGGGTCGTGCCGATGTCGGTTTCGTGGTTGACCCCGATGTAGACCGTCTGGCTATCGTTTGCGAGAATGGCGACATGTTTGTCGAGGAGTATACGCTGGTTGCCGTGGCCGACTATGTACTGAAACACACGCCCGGCAATACGGTGTCGAACCTCAGCTCGTCGAGAGCTCTCCGCGACGTGACCCGTTCGTACGGACAGCAATACAACGCCTCGGCCGTGGGCGAGGTGAATGTAGTTACCCTGATGAAACAGACCGGAGCCGTTATCGGCGGCGAGGGCAACGGTGGAGTCATCTATCCCGCCAGCCACTACGGTCGCGATGCGTTGGTAGGTATTGCCCTGTTCCTTTCGCACCTGGCCAAATCGGGCAAAACCGTCAGCCAGTTGAAAGCTACCTATCCGGCTTACAGCATTGCTAAACAGAAGATACAGCTTACCCCCGACATCGACGTGGACGCCCTGCTGGCTGCCGTGAAGAGCAAGTATGCCCAGTACGACATCACCGACATCGACGGTGTGAAGATAGACTTTCCCGACAGCTGGGTACACCTGCGCAAGTCGAATACCGAGCCGATTATCCGGGTTTATTCCGAGGCCCGCACACCCGAATTGGCCGAAGAGGCTGCTGCCGGCGTGATGGCCGTAATTGCCGAGATGACCAAAAAATAAGCTGCGGGTCGAGAGACCGCAACTCACCGATATAGCCGAGGGGCACTCCTGCAACAGGGGTGCCCCTCGATTGGTATGGTGGGTTTGTGAACGGGTTATTTGTGGGAGAGATAGAGGTAGGTATAGACGCACCCGACGAAGAGGGCGCCACCCACGATATTGCCGAGTGTGGCCGGTACGAGATTGTCGAGCAGGAATTGCCCCCAGGTGACCGAGGCCCCCTGCAACATGCCCAGCGGAATGAAAAACATGTTGGCGATGCTGTGCTCGTAACCGATGGCCACGAAACACATCACGGGGAACCAGAGACCCATCATCTTTCCGGCGGTAGAGTGGGCGCTGAATCCCAGCCAGACAGCCAGACATACCAGCCAGTTGGCTCCGATGCCCTTCACGAATACCACGCCCCACGGCAGGCTCGTCTTGGTCTGGGCTATCTGCACGATGGCGCTCTTCCACGGGTCGGCATCGACGATGCCGGCACACCAAATCATTATGTAGACGAAGAAAAGGGCTCCGACAAAATTGCCGACATAGACCAGCGCCCAGTTGCGCAACACGGGGGCGATGCCGTATTTCCGGTTCATCAGTCCCGGAATTAACACGGCATTGTTGCCGGTGAAGAGTTCGGCCCCGGCCAATACCACCAGAATGAGGCCCAGGGGGAACATGCAGCCCGAGAGGAGGCGTTGCAGTCCCGGATTGCCGGCGGTCCACTCGGGAAAGCCGTAGCCAATGAGCAGCGACAGCAGGCCGCCCATGGCAATGTAGATGCCGGCCAGCATGGCGGCGACGAGAGTGCGCGGGGTAGAGAGGGTTACTTTACTGAGTGATGCCCGTTCGACTTGGGCAACGATTTCGGAGGGTGTGGAGAATGACATGGAAAAATTTGAATTATACGTTTTACAGAATGTACAAAGCCTAAAAAAAACTGCATCGTGAAGGGTGCAGCTCGATAGGTTCATAGCCCCTTAGAGGGGAACGACGCCGATACCGGGACGGTCGGGAAGCGAAATCATGCCGTCGACAATCTTCATGCCGTCGAAGAGGTCGTTCGATATGAGCAGGTTCCCGTCGAGGTCGGCCCAGTCGACCATCGGCGACAGCTGCGCGGCGGCCGACACGGCACACGAGGTTTCGGTCATGCAGCCCACCATTACCTTCATGTCGAGGGCTCGGGCCAATATGGCCATCTGGTAGGCTTCGCGCATGCCCGTGCTCTTCATCAGCTTGATGTTGATGCCGTCGTAGAGGCCGTAGGCCCGGCGCACATCGGGCAGCCGTTGCAGGAACTCGTCGGCAATGAGGGGCAGCGAGGCACGCTCGTGCAGCCAGGCCTGCTCGTCGATCATCTCTTTGGGCATGGGTTGCTCCACAAACAGGCAGTTCTGCTCCTTGAGCCACTCGACCATCTCGAGGGCATACTCCTTGGAGCTCCACCCCTGGTTGGCATCGACGCAGATGGGCCGGTCGGTCTCGGAGCGAATGATGCGCACCAACTCCTTGTCGTTGTCGAGCCCCATCTTTATCTTCAGGATGCGGTAGGGGGCGGCCTCTTTCAACTTCTGCCGCACCACCTCTTCGGTATCGATGCCGATAGTAAACGAGGTGGCCGGGGCCTTCTCGGGCGAGAGCCCCCAGATTTTATACCAGGGTTGCCCCATGATTTTTCCCAGCAGGTCGTGCAGGGCAATATCGACCGAGGCTTTGGCCGCCCGGTTGTCGGGGGCTACCGAGTCGACATAGTCGAGAATCTCTTCGATACGGAAGGGGTCGGTAAATTGCGACAGATCGAGCTGTCCGAGAAACCGGCATACCGACTCTTGCGTCTCGCCCAGATAGGGCGGCATGGAGGCCTCGCCGTAACCGATGTAGTTGCCATAGCGCAGTTGCACCTGCACGTCGGGGGTATGCGTGCGCGAGTTCTTGGCCAGGTTGAAGGCGTGTTTCAACTTCAAGTCATAGGGCTTGAACGAAAGTTCCAGCCGGTCGCGTCCGGTCGCTTGGGGTGCGGAGCTGCCGCAACCGCTGAAAAGGGTAGGCGCCAGGCTCAACCCCAGAGTGCCCATGGCACTTTTCAGTAAAAAATTCCGTCGGTCCATCGTCACGATTATTTTTGGTCGAAATACCACGGGTGAGCCTTTACGGCCGTGATTCCGGGTGTTCCTATTTTGGTTTTCATACGACTGATGCTCACGAAATTCGATTCCCGGTAATCGGGCGCCGCCGGGTCGAGGTTGTTGAGCTTTACCTGTCCCGAGCAGTGGATGTACTCGCCGTCGTTCAGATAGAGAGCCACATGGTCTACACGGCCCCGCTCATCGCCGAAGAAGAGCAGGTCGCCTGTCTGGCACGATTGCCATTGGTCGGCCGGGATGATGTCGCCGGTAAGTGCCTGCTGCGAAGCGTCGCGCGAGAGAATCACACCACTGCAGAAGTAGGCGGTCTTGACGAAGCCCGAGCAGTCGGCCCCTTTGACCGAAGTCCCGCCCCAGAGATAGGTCGAGCCCATCATCTGCCGGGCCGTCCGCACCACCACCTTCATGTCGAGGGGACGTGCAGCCCATTGGGCCAGGTCGCAGCACTCGTCGCTCTTCAGGAAACCTTTGCGGCCGTCGGGGAAGCGAACGGGAACGAACCCCTTGCGGGCTTTCCCGTCGGCTTGCAGAATGGCACCGGCCACGATGTCCGACACGATGCCGGCGTTGCGGTCGGGCGCATCATACACAAAGCCCTGGTAGCCGGTGTAGACATACCGGGCAGACTCTCGCCAGGCCTTCCAGCCGGCTTCGTCCTGCAGGGTTACCGAGTTGGCCGGTACCCAACTAATGTAGTGGTCGGGGGTCTGTACCAGAAGCCAGGCCTTGTCGCGTTCCAGGACGAGAAGCGGAGTGCCCATGATGGCCTGGGTCATCATCTCGGCCGCATGCCGGGGGCCACCTCTCAGGCTGGCACAGCACACGGTGACAAGTCCGCGGGTGAGCGAGCCCAGATTCTTATCGGGCAGCATCTTGATACCGTCGACACAGGCGATGCCTGCCGAATCGAGCCGGTGCAGCAGGGCTTCGACAGCCAGCCGGTTGTTGCAACGGCCTTTCAGTACACACAGCGAGTTGTTCAGCAGTTCGCCCTCTACGGCAAAGATTGCGGTACGTGAGTCGGGGGCATATTGCCGTTTCGTCTCGTCGATAGCTGTTTTTACAAAATCGGTTTGAGCTTGCGCCATAGCGGGAAGAATGAGCAGCACACAGCAGATTGTTTTGAATAGAGTTCTGAGCATAAAGTCGAATTTCAAGGTAATTAGCACGATACAAATTGTATGATAAAGATGCAAACGTCGAAAGTAAAAAAACAAGTTCATTTGATTTTTATACCAAACCGCATCTTATCTCCTCCAAAGGTAACAAGAAATCTTAAAAATCCTGTCTTTTTGTCCTGCAAAATGTATAGCCCGTTACCTTTTTGTCGAATTTAGCGGGTCAGATCAATCTGCGGTAATACCCAGAACCGGCTCTCGGGGTGGTGTTTCTCCAGATAGTCCCGGAGGTACGCCTCGGTGTCGGCATCGATCAGTTCGTCGGCTTTGGGGTAGGTATTGTATACGAGTCCGTAGAGGGAAATCGCCCGCTTCTCCAGTGCCTCGATAGAGAGCAACGTGTGGTTGATGCTGCCCAGCCGGCCCGACGTGACCAGAATAACCGGCAGATGTTGGTCGGCCACATAGTCGATGGTGAGGTAGTCGCGGGTAATGGGGACCATGAGACCGCCGGCACCCTCGAGCAGAACCACGTCGTAGCGGTCGCGCAGGATGCGAGTCGACTCGCCGATCCGGTCGATGGGGATTGTCTGGTGGTCTATCTCGGCAGCCAGATGCGGTGAGGCCGGGTAGGAGTAGACGATGGGGAAGGTGATGTGCTGCCTATCCTCCTCGGTCATGGGTATGCCCATGATTTCGCGGTGCAGGTCTATGTCTTCGGAGTGGCCCACGTTGCCGGTCTGAATCATCTTTTGGGTTATGGTCTTGATGCCCTGGCGGTTCCATTCGCGGGCCAGCCAGCCGGTGGCATAACTTTTACCGATGTTGGTATCGATGCCGGTAATGAAAAAAGTTTCTTTCATAGTTATCTCTTTTTGTGTGCAATGATATAGACGGGACAATAGGTGAGCGTGCACGAGTGAGCTTCGCCGAATGTCTCGCGGTAGCGTTTGATAAAGTTGAATCCTTTGTGTCGGTTGCCCGGAGTCCCCGTTACACCGGTATTGCGCAGGTGGCGCAGCAGGTCGACCGGAGTATCGAAACGCAGCGTGTAGCTCTCGCGTTCGAAGGTGTCGAGTTGGAAGTAGCGACCGAAGAGCCGTTGCAGGTCGTCGTATTCCCAATAGGGCATCTCGACGGAGGCCAGGGTGCGAATCTCGGGCAAGTTGCCGGCGACAAACGAGCTGAAAGCAATCGTTCCCGAGTCGGAGAGACGGGCCGAAATGCGTTTCAGGAAGCTCTCCAAATCGGTAAACCATTGGATGGTCGAGGCCGATACTATCAGGTCGTATGGTCCTGCGAAGTCGATTCGCTCGGCATCGCCGGCTACGAAATCGAGCTGTTCGAAGGGGAGCCCTTCGACATGGCGTTTCATCTCGGGCGAGAGGTCGTTCAAGGTGAACCGGGCCTGCGGGAAACGCTCGACCAGCAGACGGGTCAGTTTGCCGGTACCGCACCCGATTTCCAGAATGCGACGGCATTCGTCGGCCGGGCGGTCGGGTATCATCTCGTTCAAGCGGCGGGCTATCCGGTCTTGGATAAGTCCCTCTTGCTCGTAGGTAGAGGCGGCGCTTTCGAACCGGCTCCGGATAACCGCCTTGTCGAATCGGTGTTCGAGCACGATAGGGCGGAATGGCAGGTAGTGAGCCGCTTCGACAGTTGTGACCGGGGTGTTTTCCTTCCAGGACTTCAACTGGTTCTCGGGCGGGAATATACGGTCTTTGGTCCCGACGATGGCCCGGTCCCAGTGGAATCGGGGGGCCGGATGCCGGGCTATACCGCTACTGATAGCCATCAGTTCGCTGCGCAGACTGTCGATGCTGCGGTCGGGGAGCACCTCGAGGAAGCGGCTCAGGGAGTCGCGGTCGTTGCACATGCGGCGGTAAAACTTGTTCAGGCTTGCGGCATCGAGGTGGTCGAGGGTAGCCTGGAATATCTCGGGCGATATGCCCCGCTCCGGGTCGATGCCGCAGGGGGTGCCGTTGATGGCCGTCGCATGCCGGATGGGCAGGTCCGTATCGGGCAAGACCACCGAGGCGGCCCATACCCCGAACGACCAGGCATAGAGCTCGATATTTTTGTATCCGGCAAGCAGGCTCGTGTCGAAGTCGAGCGTCGTATAGTCGTAGCAGATGCAGCAGTCGCACCCGATGTGCTCGAGTTCGGCAAAAGGGCGGGTATCCATGCCCCAGCCGGCAAAGAAGAGAATCAGGTCGTCGCTGCCTCGGCGTGAAATGAAATGCTGTATCATAGGCTCGATTGTATCTGTTGTATGGTCGAGACAAGCCGCTCGATGTCGGCTTCGCTACACTCGGCGGTGAGTGAAATGCGCAGGCGCGACGTGCCCGCGGGAACCGTGGGCGGACGCACCGGCAGCAGGTAAAACCCTTCGCGTTGCAGCCGCAGGGCCACGTCGACGGCCCGTTCCGATTCGCCCAGTACATAGGGTATGATGTGGCTGCTGCTGAGGATGCCGCCGTTCAACGGGTTGAGTACTTCGCGCACGCGGCGGCCTATCCGGGCCAAGTGCTCCCGACGTTCCGTCATGTCGCATATCTTGTTGACAATAAAGAGGGTCCACTCGAGGTTGATCGGGGGGAGTGCTGTGGTGAAAATGAGAGTACGCATGGTGTTGACCAGGTACTGCTTCATCTCTTCGGAGCAGATGACAAAGGCTCCTACCGAGGCGGCGGCCTTGCCGAATGTACCTACCAGAAAGTCGATGTCGCCGATAACCCCATGCTCTTCGGCACAACCCAGTCCGTGCGGGCCGCGCACCCCGAAGGCATGCGCCTCGTCGAGGTAGAGATAGAGGTTGGGGTAGCGGTGTTTCAACGCCACGAGCCGGGGCAGGTCACTCTCGTCGCCATCCATGCTGAAGATACTTTCAGTAACGACAAACAGGCGGTCGTACTCCCCGGCATTCTCGGCCACCAGCCGCTCCAGCTGTTCGTAGTTGTTGTGACGGTAGCGTATGCAGCGGGCCTTGGAGAGACCGATGCCGTCGACGATACTCGCATGGACCAGCTTGTCGGCCAGAATGAGCGACCGGCTGTCGGTCACGGCCGGCAGGATGCCGCTGTTGGCGTGGTAGCCGCTGTTGAATACGAGGGAGCTCTCGGCCCCGTAGAGTTGGGCCAACCGTTCCTCGAGCCGGGTGTATACGGGATAGTTGCCCGTGAGCAGACGCGACGAGGTGGAGGAGAAGCGACACTTCCGTGGGTCGAGCGTTTGCAGAAATTCGCTCTTCAGCGCCACGTTGTCGGCCAATCCCAGATAGTCGTTCGACGAGAGGTTCAGCATTTCCTGCCCGTCGCGCACCAGATAGAGCCCTTGCGGCTCCATCTCGGGCAGTTTGCGCAAGTTCCCTTTCCGGGACAGCGCATCGAGTTGAGAAGCGTAGCTATCCATCATGATTCCAGATTTTTAACCACATCGACCAGAGCCGATGTGAGGAAGGTGAGCTGTTCGCTCGTGATGATAAACGGAGGCATGATGTAGACCAGCTTGCCGAAAGGTCGTACCCACACCCGATGCTCGACAAACTGCCGTTGAATGGAGGCCATGTCGACCGGCTTCTTCGTCTCGATGACACCGATGGCTCCCAATACGCGCACATCGGCCACCTGGGGCAGGGTGGCGGCAGGGGCCAGTTCGCGTATCAACTGGGCCTCGATGGCAGCCACTTTCTCCTGCCAGCCCGACGAGAGCAGCAGCGAGACCGAAGCCCGGGCAATGGCACAAGCCAGCGGGTTGCCCATGAAGGTAGGACCGTGCATGAATACGCCCGGTGTGCCGCGCGATATGGTGTCGGCCACCTCGTGTGTGGTGAGGGTAGCCGCCATGGTCAGGTAGCCGCCGGTGAGTGCCTTGCCTATACACATGATGTCGGGGGTAACGCCGGCGTGTTCCCAGGCAAAGAGTTTGCCGGTGCGGCCGAATCCGGTGGCAATCTCGTCGAAGATAAGCAGCAGGCCGTAGCGGTCGCACAAGGCACGGGCCTCGCGCAGGTATTGGGGGTGATAGAACCACATGCCGCCGGCCCCTTGCACGATGGGTTCGAGGATAAGGGCGGCCAGTTCGTCGTGATGGGCTTCGATAGCCTCTTTGAGGGGTTCGATGCAGGCGGGGTCCCACTCACCGTCGTATCGGCAGGAGGGGGAGGGCACGAAATAGCGCACCGGCAGTGCGCTGCCGAAGATGGAGTGCATGCCCGTCACCGGGTCGCATACCGACATGGCATTCCACGTGTCGCCGTGGTATCCTGACCGTATGGTGATGAAATTGCACTTTTTCGATTCGCCGCGCGAGTACCAGTATTGTACCGCCATTTTCAGAGCCACTTCGACCGATACCGACCCCGAGTCGCAGTAGAAGATGTGTTGCATGGTCGAGGGTACGATCTGCAGGAGCAGTTTGCCCAACTCGATGGCCGGGCGGTGGGTAAGCCCGCCGAACATCACGTGCGACATGGCCTTGAGTTGCTCTTCGGCCGCCCGATTCAATACCGGGTTGTTGTATCCGTGGACGGCAGCCCACCACGACGACATACCGTCGATGAGCCGCTCGCCGGTTTCGAGTTCGATATAAACCCCCTCGACCCGTTTTACCGGATAACAAGGCAGCGGATTGATGGTCGAGGTATAGGGGTGCCACAAATGTTCGGCATCAAAATTGTCCATAAGCATACGATTTTAAGGGGTGACAAAAATAGAAAATCCGGCATAAGGCGGTCGTCGGACCGTTATGTCGGAATCGAGTATATACCATAGAAGCAGATACAGACCGGGCAGGGGCATCGACCGCAAGGGGCGACACCGAACGAAGAGCCAGGGCCTCCATGGCCTGGGGTTGCAGTTCGGACAACTCGGGCGAGGAGTCGTCGGGCAGACCCTCATCGTGTTCGGTCCATACGGTATCTTTCCGGTTGCAAGCATCGAGTGAGACTAGTCCCTTCTTGAGCGACTGGTCGGCTATCTCCTTGCGCACACTCCCGATGTTGATGCAGCGGCCTATGCTGCAAAAGGTCGAATAGCTGTGGCGGTTCCATCGGCGGAATCGCACACGGCGAATCAAAATGGGAGTGACGGTTTTCATACGTGGGCAAAAGTACAAAAAATAATCTTCGTTTATTGGTTGTGAAGAGAGAATTTCATAAATCTTTCTTCTTTACATTGGCAGTTTCTTCGTATCTTTGCTCATGCACAGCTATGAAATCTGATGTATCTCGCCTTGCGATGGAGCAAGGCGGAATAAGAGAAATGAAATATGAGGATAAATCTGATTTATATAACGATATTAAGCCTGCTGTCGATGACTTCGTGCTTTACGGGGGTCGAGAGTACCGGTAAAATCACCTTGCCCGAAGAGAATCGGGCCGAGAAACAGAGCCCCGAAGATGCCTTTATCGAATCGTATTTCGTACCGCAGGGGTGCGACTCGTGGCGCGTGGGGAAGGCGTTTTACTATACCGACGAAAAACTTTCGTTTGTCTTTCAGGCCGAGCGACCTACCTTCCCCGACAGCGTATCGCTGAAAGGTAAAATCTTCACTTACACGGGGAGTGTCGAAGAGAGCCCTTTCGGTGGGGAGAAGAAGGTGGTGCTCCTGTTTGAGTGCGAAGGGTACAAATTCCGCTACGATACCGACAAGACTCGGGCCGAAATCGCACGAATGAAATACACGCCGCTGATACCGCCCTTTATCGACCTCGACGACCTGAACATGGCCCGCTCGTTGTTGAAAGGGCGCACCCTCTATATCAAGACCCCCATGTGGTACGACCGCAACGGCGATGCGATAGACGGCCGCAAGCTGATACCGGTCGAGGTGCTCGACATCCGCCCGGGCAACAACGTGCTGCCGGTCGAGGTGTGGTTCAAGGACGACAAAGGCAACGAGGCCGGGGTATTCATGTCGCTGTTGACTTCGGCACGCTCGCAATACATTACGTTCGACCGGCTCTTCTCCTTCGAGAATCCCCGGTTGCAATACAAGGAGATACAGGACGAGGCTTGGGAGCAAATCACCTTGAGCCGGGTAAAGGCCGGCATGACCAAGGCCGAGTGCAAGCTGTCGCTGGGCAACCCCGACGAGGTGAAGAAGATACCCACTTACAGCGGATTGAGAGAACAATGGATATATAACTCGGGGGCCTATCTCTTTTTTGTCGATGGCTTGCTGACCGAATATAGATTATAGTATGATACGAATCGAAGAAAACTATTTTATACAGGCCTTGCATACCTTCCGTATGCCGGTGTATGCCCGTTGGTTTGTCGAATACGACCGGGTAGACGACCTGGTCTCGTTGCTGCACTCCGATTTGTTGCAGCATCACCCCTTCCTGCCGATGGGCGGGGGGAGCAATCTGCTGTTTGTTCACGAACACTACAACGGGGTACTGTTGCACTCGGCCATCCGCACGGTCGAACTGCTGAGCGAGACCGACTCGGAGGTCTTCATCAAGGTGGGTGCAGGTGTCGTGTGGGACGACTTCGTGGCCCATTGTGTAGCCCAAGGGTGGGGCGGAGCCGAGAATCTGTCGTATATCCCGGGCGAGGTAGGGGCCAGTGCCGTGCAGAACATCGGGGCCTATGGCGTGGAGGTAAAGGATATTATCGCCGAGGTCGAGACCATCGAAATCGCTACCGGGCAGCCTCGGGTATTCCAGAATGCCGAGTGCGAGTATGGCTACCGCAGCAGTATCTTCAAACACGCCTTGAAGGGGAAATATATCGTTACGGCGGTGACCTATCGGTTGCAGAAGCATCCGCAACTGCATCTCGATTACGGCAATCTGCGCAGTTCGCTATCCGGCGACCACATCACCATCGCCGATGTACGCCGGGCGGTAATCGACATCCGTCGCTCCAAGTTACCCGAGCCCGACGAATACGGCAGTGCCGGCAGTTTCTTTATGAACCCGGTCATCCCGGTCGAGCAGTACGAACAGCTGAAAGTACGATTCCCCGATATGCCGCACTATGCCGTAGACGAGGCGCATGTGAAGGTGCCTGCCGGCTGGCTCATTGACCGTTGCGGCTGGAAGGGCAAGGAGGAGGGCGGTGCTGCCGTGTATGAAAAGCAGTGCCTGGTGCTCATCAACAAACACAATGCCCGCCCGGACGACGTGGTGAGACTGGCCGAGAAAATAAGACGGTCGGTACAGGAGACCTATGGCATTACCATCAATCCCGAAGTGAATTATATTGGATAAATAGATATGATGCAGATCACATTTTTGGGGACAGGCACTTCGACCGGAATACCGCAAATCGGTTGTACCTGTCCGGTTTGTACGTCGAAAGACCCACACGATAACCGGCTGAGAACTTCGGCCGTCGTTACGGTAGGCGGTAAAAACATACTCATCGACTGCGGTCCCGACTTCAGGCAGCAGATGCTCCGTGCACATCTGGGGCGAATCGATGCGGTACTCATTACACACATTCACTACGACCACACGGGCGGTATCGACGATCTGCGCCCCTTCGGCGGTTCGCACACGTTGCCCATCTATCTGGAGCACCCGGTGGCCGAGGGCATTCGCACGCGGTTACCGTACTGCTTTGGCGACCACCTTTATCCCGGGGTGCCCAACATCATGTTGCAGGAGATAGGCGTCGAGCCCTTCTCGATCAAGGGAATCGAGATTACTCCCATACGGGTGATGCATTACAAGTTGCCTATTCTGGGCTACCGCATAGACGACCTGGTCTACATTACCGATGCCCTCACGATTCCCGAGACGGAATACGAAAAGATGAAGCAGGTAGATGTACTGGTCATCAACGCGCTGCGCAAACAGCCGCACCTCTCGCACCAGACCTTGGCCGAGGCGTTGCGGGTAATCGAGCGGGTACAGCCGCGCGAAGCCTATCTGGTGCACATGAGTCACCACATGGGGCTCACGGCCGATGTCGAAAAGGAGTTGCCGCCTCATGTTCACTTTGCCTACGACGGGCTGGTGGTCGAGAGCAGGTAAGTTATGTCGATAGTATAATAAGTAATAAAACGAGAGCGGGGTTGAAACTTGTACATTTCAACCCCGCTCTTCGTTTATGGGTTCGAACCTGTTTTAGTTCGTCTTTTTAGCTCTCATACTCATCGCCGTGAGGAAGGCAATCAGCAACAGATACATCACCAATCCGGCAATCTGCATCGTGCTTTCGCTCAACGTGTGTTGATATTTGAAGCTGGTCAGGCTCAATCCGGTGCTGACTACACCCATCAGGGCACCACCGGCAATGAATCCCGAGGCAAGCAAGGTACCGCGGTCTACACGAGCTTTGTTGAGAGCAGCATCTTTCGAGCGGCTACCCACATACCAGCTGATAAGACCGCCGACTACCAGCGGGGTATTCAACTCGATGGGGATGAACATACCCAGGGCAAAAGCCAAGGCAGGAACGCCCAGCCAGGTAAGTATCACGGCCAGAATGGCACCGATCCCGTAGAGCAGCCAGGGGGCACCTTGTCCCATCATCAGGGGTTCGATAACGGCAGCCATGGCATTGGCCTGAGGAGCTACGAGAGCATCTTCGCCCGAGAATCCGTAAGCCTTGTTCAGCAGCAGAATCACACCGCCTACGGTAGCAGCCGAAACCAAGGTACCGAGGAATTTCCAAGACTCCTGCTTGCGGGGCGTAGAACCTATCCAGTAACCGATTTTCAAGTCGGTCACGAAGCCACCGGCCATCGAGAGAGCCGTACAAACCACACCGCCAATCACGAGGGCGGCTACCATTCCGCTGGTACCTTTCAGGCCTACGGCCACGAGAATAACCGAGGCCAGAATCAGGGTCATCAGCGTCATGCCCGAAACCGGGTTGGTACCTACGATAGCGATGGCATTGGCGGCTACCGTGGTGAAGAGGAAGGCGATGCCGGCTACCACGACAAAGGCAACGACGGCTTGCAGCAGGTTGTTGATGACACCCAGGTAGAAGAAGAGGAAGGTCACAATCAGCGCTATGACGATGGCCCCGACGATGAATTTCATCGAGAGGTCGCGCTGGGTGCGCGGTGCCTTGTTGTCGTCGTTATCCTTCTTGCTCGAAAACTCTTTCGTGGCCAGTCCCAGCGCACCTTTGATGATGCCCCACGAGCGGATAATGCCGATGACACCGGCCATGGCGATACCGCCGATACCGATGTAGCGGCCGTAGTTGGTGAAAATCTCTTCGGGAGCAGCGGCAGCCAGTTCACTGCCGGGCACACTGCCCAGCAGCGGGATAATGATGAACCACACGAAGAGAGAGCCCGAGCAGATAATGAGACTGTATTTCAAACCCACGATGTAGCCGAGGCCCAACACGGCGGCGCCGGTATTGACCTTGAACACCATCTTCACGTTGTTGGCCAACTCGGTGCCCCAGGGTATTACACGGGTCGTGAGCACATCGCTCCACCAGCCGAAGGTCGAGAGGCAGAAGTCGTAGATACCGCCCACGAGACCGGCCAGAATCAGGGGTTTGGCCTGACTGCCGCCCTTCTCGCCCGACACGAGTACCTGAGCCGTAGCCGTAGCTTCGGGGAAGGGGTATTTGCCGTGCATGTCGGATACAAAATATTTACGGAAAGGTATCAGGAACAGGATACCCAGAATACCGCCCAGCAGCGAGCTGAGGAATACCTCCATGAAGTTGACGGTCAGTTCGGGATACTTGGCCTGCAGGATATAGAGGGCAGGCAGGGTGAAGATAGCACCGGCCACGATGACGCCCGAGCAGGCTCCGATCGATTGGATAATCACATTTTCGCCCAGGGCATTCTTGCGCTTGGCGGCTCCCGACAGACCTACGGCAATGATGGCGATAGGTATGGCGGCCTCGAACACTTGTCCTACCCGCAATCCCAGGTAAGCAGCGGCGGCCGAGAAGATAATCGCCATGACGATACCCCAGGTCACCGACCAGGCATTCGCCTCGGGATAGACTTTGTCGGGCGAGAGAATAGGACGGTATTCTTCACCCGGTTTCAACTCCCGAAACGCGTTTTCGGGCAAGTCGACAGGTTGTTTTTCGTTTGTTTCCATCTTATTTTTATTCTGTTTTTGTGTATTGCTTTTTACAAAATCGTGGCAAGTTAGTAAAAAATGGAAACATAGCGGGTATTCTTGCGCTTGTTTTTTGCCACGGGGGAGCATAAAATGCGTTTTTACGTGACAGAACGAACAAAAAAATCTATATTTGCTTCACAAATAAGAAGTGTAATTACTCGATATAGAACCGATATAATGCTAAAGAATATGAAAGATATATTGACTTATTTGACTCGACTGAGAGAAAACAATAATCGGGAGTGGTTCCAAACCCACAAAGAGGAGTATGACCGGTTGCGCCCGATCTTTATCGACAAGGTGCAGCAACTGATCGACCGCATCGCACAGTTCGACGACGAGATTGCGGGGCTGGAGGCGAAATCGTGCATGTACCGCATCTATCGCGATATTCGTTTCTCGCCCGACAAGACACCTTATAAAACCTATATGTCGGCCTACATGGCCAAGGGCGGCCGCAAGAGCCTGCGGGCCGGTTACTATTTCCATCTCGAGCCGGGCAACTGTATGATTAGCGGCGGGGTATGGTGCCCCGAGCCGAAACTGCTGAAGGCTTTGCGACAGGCGATTTACGACAACTACGACGAGTTTCAGGAACTCATCGGCCGCCCGCAGTTCAAGACGCTTTATCCCGATTGGGAGGGTGAGACCCTCAAGGTAGTACCCCGGCCGTTCCCCCGCGATTGCGAGCAGGCCGAGTGGCTCAAACGGAAAGATTATGTGATGGTCCATTTCGCCCCCGACAACTTTTTCGATGCCCCCGACTGGGTGGAACAGACGGCTCACGCTTTCGAGATAATGAAACCGGTAAACGATTTCTTCAACTATACGGTCGACGAGGTATATAACCTGTAACCGTCCGAGGTATTTAGTTCAGCTCAACTACCGTAATGCCGGCGCCGCCCAACTGCACGTGCTCGTCCTGAAAGTGGGCTACGCCCGGCACGGTCTTGAGGTATTGCCGGATGACCTGCCGCAGCACACCAGTGCCCGTACCGTGCAGAATGCGCACGCGGGTACAGCCCACTTGTATGGCATCGTCGATGAAGTAGGTGACTGCCTGCAACGCCTCGTCAGCCCGCATGCCCCGCACATCAATCTCTTGTTTGAAGTTGAGCTGCTTCTCCCTCATATCTTCGGTAGTCTGTACCCCCAGGAAGGTAGCCTTGGCATTCTCCTTTTTGATCTGGCTTTTGCTTACCCGCTCCAGCCGGTCGGCCTTGACGGTCGACTTGAGCATGCCGAAAGCCACGGTTACGTTGTTGCCATTCACTTCGAGCACTTCGCCCACCGAGGTTTGGCCCTTCAGCCGCACGGCATCGCCTGCGGCGAGGGGTGAGGCGGTTGCGGCCTGCGGTTGGGGCTCTTCACTCTTCTTGCGCTGTTGCTTGCGTTTCTTCCGCTCGGCTATCTGTTTGAGCTTGCGGCTCACCAGGTCGTCGGCTGCGGGTTCGGACTCTTCGCTCAGCCCGGCTTTGAACTGCTCGAACTTTTGGCGGGCGGCACGGGTCTTCTCCTTCTCGGCCTGCGCCTCCTTGATTTCGCGTATCGTGTTCTCGATGCGGGCATTGGCCTCGGCCAGAATCTGGGCGGCATCGCCTTTGGCCTGTTTCAGCAACTCCTTGCGTTGCTTTTCCAGAGCGGTGAGGTCGGCCTCGTAGCGGGCGGTGAGCTCCTCGAGCTTCTTCTCGCGCTGGCGTATGTTCTGGCGTTTGCTCTCCCAGTAGCGTTTGTCGCGCACGATGTCTTGCAGATACTTGTCCATATCGATGTAGGCCGAACCCACCTTCTCGGAGGCCGAGGCGATGACATCTTCGGGCAAACCTATCTTGCGGGCTATCTCGATGGCAAACGAGCTGCCGGGGTTACCGATGGATAGCTTGAAGAGCGGCTGCATGAGGTGACGGTCGTAGAGCATGGCGCCGTTGACGATGCCGTCGGTATCTTCGGCAAAATGTTTCAGGTTCTGGTAGTGGGTCGTGATGACTCCGTAGGCCCGCTTCTGGTTGAAACGGTCGAGCAGGGCTTCGGCAATGGCCCCACCGATTTGAGGCTCGGTGCCGCCACCGAACTCATCGATGAGCAGGAGACTGTTCTCGTTGGCATTCCGCACGAAAAATTTCATGTGCGTGAGGTGCGAACTGTATGTACTCAGGTCGTCCTCGATAGACTGCTCGTCGCCGATGTCGATGAATATGTCCTTGAAGATGCCGGTGCGGGAGTTGTCGTACATGGGCACCAGCAGACCACACTGCAACATGTATTGCAGCAGTCCGGCCGTTTTGAGGCAGACCGATTTACCGCCGGCGTTGGGACCCGAGATGAGCAGGATGCGGTTTTTCTCGTCGAGAGTCAGGTCGAGGGGAACAACAGTCTTGCCCTGTCGCTTGAGCGAGAGGTAGAGCAGGGGATGCACGGCGTGGTACCATTCGATTTGCCGTTTGTTCTCAAAGCGAGGCAATGTCCCGCCGGTCTCCAGTGCCAGGAGGGCCTTGGCCCGGATGAAATCTATCTCGGCCAGAAATTCATAGGAGTAGATGATTTCGTCGATATAGGGACGCAGGGTGTCGGTAAAGGCGGTGAGTATGCGCACGATTTCGCGTCGCTCCTCGTTCTCGAGTTCACGTACCCGGTTGTTAGCCTCGACTACCTCGGCCGGTTCGATGAATATGGTCTTGCCGCTGGCCGACTCATCGTGCACGATACCCTTGATTTTCCGTTTGTACGAAGGGGCCACCGGTATCACCAGCCGGCCGTCGCGCATGGTGGGGCTCACCTCTTTGTCGACGAACCCCTCGCTCTGTGCCGCCCGCAGGATGGAGTTCAGGTTGCGCGATATGCTCGAGAGGGTCGAGGCGATGCTGCTGCGAATCTGGGCCAGGGCGGGCGAAGCGTTATCCTTGATATGGCCGAATTTGTCGAGAATCGCATCGATCTGTTTGACCAGCTGGGGGAATGCCTCTACCTCTTGGGTCAGTTCGTGCAGGTAGGGATAGCGAATCTCCTCCTCTTCGCCGGGACGAAGAAAGCGCACGATGGCCTGAATCGTGTCGAGCGAACGCCGCAGGTCGAACAGTTCGCTCTCTTCCAGAAAGGTTCCTTCGATGCGAACCCGTTTCAGCGAAGCTCGTACGTCGAAAAAGAAATCGGCCGGGAAATCGTCGGCCTGTTCGATAATGTGTACAAACTCCCATGTGCAGTTCAGCTGCTTGCGTATGGCGTCGTAGTCGGTAGAGAATTGCATTCTATCGGTATAGTCCGTTCCCAGGTTGCTGAGACACTTCTCTTTAATGAGCGACCGTATCTGGTCGAAACCTATCTTCTGCTCGAAATTCTGCGGATATATCACACTTTATAATTTAGAAAAACGTATGCAAAAGTAATAAAAAGCGTGGGGATAATCGATATTTGTCTCTGAACAAAACACAGCGGTTAGGTGTAATAAAGCGCGTATAACCGTTAATTGAAAAAAGAGATGGATTCAATAAGCTCGATTTACAAAGATATTCGGCGGATGTTCCAGTCGGCAGTTCCGCCTTATGTAGCTACAATCAACGACGACTACCACTACGAAGTGTGGGCTATCAAACAACAGGCTGGTCAATCGCAAAGCTCGGAGGAGTTGCTGGGATATGTAGCCAAACACGACGACAGTGTGACCGTAGGCTTCAACAACAAGTTGGGCGAGGAGGCTCGAAAACGTCTCTTTTCGGCCCTGTTGCTGACCAAGATGAATGGTCACGGTCGAATCTCCATTCATCGCATGACTCACCAGTTGCATGCCGATTTGCAAGAGGCCATTGCCAACCTGATGCGCTATTACAGCGAGATGAACTGGATATAATCGGGGGCTGTACTTTTGCAAACTATTACCGACTATCTGCTATTTTTTGCTTAATAAAACTGTTTTTGGATATTTATTGTTATATTTGCGCCCTATAAATAAGCGCATTTATGACACAGATTGAAACCAATAACGAAGGAGAAGACAAGAAAAGTCTCAATTTCATAGAACAGATTGTAGAGGCCGACTTGAAGGCGGGTAAGAATGGAGGTCGTTTGAGCACCCGTTTTCCGCCCGAACCGAACGGCTACCTGCATATAGGTCATGCCAAAGCCATTTGCATCGACTTCGGTATTGCCGAGAAGTTCGGCGGTACCTGCAACTTGCGTTTCGACGATACCAACCCTGTCAAGGAGGATGTCGAATATGTCGACTCGATCAAGGAAGACATTCACTGGCTGGGTTTCGACTGGGGCGACCGGTTGTACTATGCGTCGGACTACTTCCCCAAACTGTGGGATTTGGCCATCCGCATGATTAAGGAGGGCAAAGCCTATGTCGACGAACAGTCGTCGGAGGAGATTGCCCGCCAGAAGGGTACCCCCACGCAACCGGGTATCGAGAGCCCTTACCGCAACCGCAGCGTCGAAGAGAACCTCGACCTGTTTGAGCGCATGAACAAAGGCGAATTCGAGGAGGGCCGCTTCGTGTTGCGGGCAAAAATCGATATGGCGTCGCCCAACATGCACTTCAGAGACCCCATCATGTACCGTATCATCAAGCACCCGCACCACCGTACGGGCACGAAGTGGAACGTATATCCCATGTACGATTTTGCCCACGGACAGTCCGACTACTTCGAGGGTGTGACGCACTCGATCTGTACGCTGGAGTTTGAGGTGCACCGCCCCTTGTACGAGTATTTCGTGAAGGAGCTGGCCGACGACAGCTACTGTCCGCGACAAATCGAGTTCAACCGGTTGAACCTCACCTACACGGTGATGAGCAAGCGCAAACTGCTGCAACTGGTCAAGGAGGGGTTGGTAGCCGGTTGGGACGACCCGCGTATGCCGACTCTCTGCGGTTTGCGTCGTCGCGGATATACGCCCGAATCCATCAAGAACTTTATCCAGAAAATCGGTTACACCAAATACGACGGCATCATCAGCGTATCGCTGCTCGAACACAGCATTCGCGAAGACCTGAACAAGACCGCTACCCGCGTATCGGCCGTGCTCAATCCGGTGAAACTGATTATTACCAACTATCCCGAAGGTCAAGTCGAATACCTCGACATCGAGAATAACCCCGAGGACCCCGAAGCCGGAACTCACAAGATTCCCTTTACGCGCGAGTTGTACATCGAGCGCGACGACTTCATGGAGAACCCGCCGAAGAAGTTCTTCCGTCTGGCTCCCGACCAGGAGGTGCGCCTGAAAGCCGCCTACATCATCAAATGTACCGGTGTGAAGAAAGATGCCGACGGGAACATCGAGGAGATTTATTGCGAATACGACCCCGAGACCCGCAGCGGCATGCCGGGCAGCATGCGCAAGGTGAAAGGCACGTTGCACTGGGTATCGGCCCAATACAGCTCTACGGCCGAGGTACGACTTTACGACCGGCTCTTCAACGTGGAGAACCCCTCGGAAGAGAAGGATGTCGACTTCAGAGAGCTGTTGAACCCCGATTCGCTGAAGGTAATTGACAACTGCCGCATCGAGCCTTATCTGGCCGAAAATGCCAAACCGGGCGACCGCTTCCAGTTCCAACGCACGGGATACTTCTGTGTCGACCCCGATTCGACCGAAGGTCATCTGGTCTTCAACCGCACCGTGTCGTTGAAAGATAGCTGGGAAAAACTGAAATCGAAATAAGATACCATTCCATCACTATACTGTCGGATTCCTTGCCAGGCAAGGAGTCCGGCAGTTTTTATCTGAAAGCCAAGCAAGAATGTCGTCTAAAAAATCCAATGAACTCATAGAACGGTACGAACAGATGGTGTCGGGGGCGGGCAGTTGCTATTTCGATTCCGACGAAATCGACGAGATTGCCGACCATTACGAGTCCAAAGGGCAGATGCCCAAGGCTCTGCATGCCATCGAGTTCGGGTTGAAGCTGCACCCCGACGATGTGGACCTGCGCCTCAAACAGGCCCGCTATCTGCTCTATCTCGACCGGACTACCGAAGCCAGAAAGATTATGTCGGAGTTGGCCGATTACAGTCCCGATGCCACCCTCATACGGGCCGAGCTCCTCTTCCTTGACGGGCAGGTGAAACAGGCTCACCGGTTGATGCTCACGTTGCTCGACAGTGATGAGTTGCAGGAGGATATTTGTTTCGAAGCCATCGACATCTATGCCGACTATAATTGCTTCGACGGGTTGGTCGAGTTCGTACACAAGGCCGAGAAGGTGTTGCCCGACAGTCGTGAGCTGTTGCGCGAGATGGCTGCCCTTTGCGAAGACCGGTCGGAGTACGACCGGGCCATCGTGATTTACAACAAGCTGATTGACAAAGATCCCTATTCGGTGACCGACTGGTTTTCTTTGGCCAAGGTCGAGGCTCTGCTCAAGCACTACGACAAGGCTATCGAGGCTTGCGATTTTGCCCTGGCTGTGAAGGAGGACGACGAGGCGGTGCTTTCGTTCAAAGGGTATTGTTACTACGACTCGGGCCAATACGACAAGGCCATCGAGCAGTTCAAGGAGTATGCCGAGGTGACCAAAGACAAGTCGGTAGCCTATGAACTGATAGGGGAGTGTTACATCAAGCGGGAGGATTACAACAACGCCTTGACCTATTTTCACAAGGCTCTCGAAGCCGATCCCGCAAACTCGAATATCTGTTACCAGCTGGCTACGTGCTATTACGACCTGGGGAAGATTCGGGAAGCCATCATCTATCTGCAGGACACAATTAGTCTCGACGAACGGGACGACGAGGCCCATTCGTTTCTGGGCGAAATATTTTTGCAGGTGGGCGATTACGAAAAGGCTTATCGCCATTTGTCCCGTTCGCTGGCGCTGAATGCCAACGATCGGGAGACCTTGCGGCTGAAGGGGGTGGCCTGTCTGCATCTGGAAAATTACAAAGAGGCCATCGAGGCTTTCGAAGAGGTGCTTCAGGGCGACATGTACGACTTGCAGACCCGTTTCAATCTGGTGTTGGCCTATGCCCGCAACCACAACGAGGCCGCTGCCGAGCATCAGGTCGAACTGATTGACAAGATGGCCCACACCTTCGACTTCAGCGAATTGCCGGCCGAGGAGCAGCAGCAATGGAAAAACGTACAGACGGCCATCCAGTCGCTCAAAGAGTTTTTGCTGGGGAATATCAAACCCGATGAAAACAAAGAACCCCTCTCATAGAAAGGGGTTCTCGTTGCGTTCGATGCCTATTTCGGTCTCGGGTCCGTGCCCGGGATAGACCACCGTTTCGGGGGGTAATGTCAATAGATTTTTATGAATCGACTCGATTAGCTGGCGGTGATTTCCGCCGGGGAAATCGGTGCGTCCGATACTCAACTGAAAGAGGGCGTCGCCCGAAAGGACAAAACCCGATTCGGGGGCATAGAAGGCCAGACTGCCCGGCGAATGTCCCGGCACGGCAATGGCTCGAATCTCTTCCGTCCCGAGCGTGAAGATGTCGCCGTGGTCGATGTAGTGGCCGATGGGCTCGATTTCTCCTTTGAACGGGATACCGAATGCCTGGCACTGCTGGGGCATGTGCTGCAACAGAAACTCGTCGGCTTGCGAGGCACTGAGGGCGACTCCGTACCGCTGGGCCACAAAGGCGTTGCCGAAGCAGTGGTCGAAATGCAGGTGGGTAGCCAGCAGATATTTTACCGTCAACCGGTTGTCGGCGATAAATCGGGCCAGAGTCTCCTCTTCCTTGGGATAGTAGCACCCGGCATCGACAATGGCACACTCCCGGCTCTCGTCGTCCCACAGCACGTAGCTGTTCACGGGGAGCATGTTGAAGTAGAAACGGTTTATCTTCATGGTTTCTATTTTTTTACAATCTGTACATAGATGACCTTCTTCGTCTCGAAATACTCCTCTTTGAAGTAGTCGCTCAGGTTGAAGAGAATCGACGTCTTCTTCACCGGGGCGAGTTCGCTCTGCAAGCCACCACCCTTGAGGCAGAGCAATCCGTTGGGCAACGCGTTCTGCTGCTCGCGCCGGATGTTCTTTCGAATCAGTTTCAGCAGGTCGGGCAGGGTCATGACGGCCCGGCTCACCACGAAATCATACTCGGTCTTGAGCTCCTCTACACTGCCGTGCTGGAAGGTGACGTTTTGCAACCCGATGGCTTCGGCCACACTCTGGGCTACCTTAATTTTCTTGCCCACCCGGTCGATCAGGTGGAAATGACACTGGGGAAAGAGAATGGCCAGAGGAATACCCGGGAATCCGCCGCCGGTACCCACGTCGAGTATCGTGGTGCCGTCAGTAAAGTCGATGGCCTTGGCGATACCCAGCGAGTGGAGTATGTGGTGCAGATAGAGGTTGTCTATATCTTTGCGCGAGATTACGTTAATCTTCGCATTCCAGTCGGTATACAAGGGGCCCAGAGCCTCGAATTGGCTCTCCTGGGTCGGGGTCAGATTGGGGAAATAGGTTTTGATATATTGCATGAGATTTTATTTAATCAGTCGTCTAACAGGGCTCTCGGGGAGCATGTACATCTCGATTTCCTTGAACGGGACCGCTATCTGCACCTGACCGGTAGCATAGCAGGCAATCTCGTAGGGGTTGAATACCCAGCAGATGCTGTCGTCGGTGAGGTAGAAGTTCTCGTTGGCCGCAATGTTTTCGGTATCGAAAAATCCCAACTCCAGCAAGGAATCGGGCGAAGCCAGGTTCAGACTCTTAAGCAACTGGTCCAGCAATACGCGATTTACCTGGTCGGTCAATTCGGGCAGGAAAATATCTTCGAGAACGATACGATGCCAGTTCGAGAGGTCTATTGTGTAGAACAGGTCGGAATACATGCCGTGGGCTCCACCCGTGTACTCCGAGGTGGAGAGGCTGTAGCAGAAAAAGTCGTTGCGGTTATAGACCGTGGAGAGGTTGTAATCGAACTCCCACTCGCACGAGTAGGAGGGACCGTTCTCTTTCATCTCTTTTTCAAACTCGGGTTCGAGCTCCTTGTAGGCGGCTATGTGCGACGCCACGGCTTTCTGAGCCGAACTTTCGAAGAGGGAGTCGCTGGCATAATCGTCGCCGAATACCAGAGGGGCCAGCATCTTTTGCAACCGAATGCCGTCGCCCTCCTGCCGATATTTCGTAGGAACGTCGATAGTTACCGAAACTTTACAGGCCGGCATGGCCGTATCGCCAGCGAGATGATAGCTCTCTTTGATGACGACCTCTTTCACGGCGACCGTATCGGCCGTTGCGTCGTCGGTCGAGTTGTTGCTCTTGAAATTGCAGGAATATAAACAGCCTACCAAGGCGATTATACTCAGTAACGATACCTTTTTCATAGCTACAAGTTTTTTACAAAAATACGCCTTTTACCGGGCTCGGCAAGGGAAAAGTGCAAAAAAAGCAAATTGATGTGGGTGATGGGGTCGCCGATATGAAAGCAAACTGTACCCAGAACAGGCACGATGTTTTTCTGCAAACAGCTGCGAGCAGAGTCGAAAGAATTGTGTACCTTTGCCCACGAATCCCATAATGAAACGGGTATTGCAAATAGAATCGGTATGTTACAAATCGGAAAATTCAATACACTCAAGGTCGTTAAGACGGTCGATTTTGGGCTCTATCTCGACGGTGGCGAGAAAGGCGAAATCTTGTTACCCCGCAAATTCCTCCCCGAGAAGCCGTGTGCCGAGGGCGACGAGCTGTCGGTCTTTGTCTATTACGATTCGGAGGACCGACTGATTGCAACTACCCGCAAGCCGTACGTGCAGGTGGGGCAGTTTGCCCGCTTGCAGGTAAAGTCGGTCACGAAGGTGGGAGCCTTTCTCGATTGGGGCGTAGAGGCCAAAGACCTGTTGGTGCCGTTTCGCGAACAGCATGGCGAAATGCAGCCCGACCGATATTATATCGTGTATGTCTATCTCGACTTTGCTACCGGCCGTATTGTCGCATCGGCCAAGCTCGACAAGTTTCTCGATAATGTCCCGCCCGAGTATACCCCCAACCAGCCGGTCGAGATTCTGGTGGTGCAAGAGACCCAACTCGGCTACAAGGTCATCATCAACAACCTGCATTGGGGTGTAATCTATCACAACGAGATTTTCCGCCCCGTTGCCATCGGCGAACATCTGCAAGCCTACATCAAGCAGGTGCGCGACGACGAGCGAATAGACGTGTCGCTGCAACCGATCGGTTATGAGCAGCGCATCGACCCGTTGAGCGAAACCATTTTGAAACGGTTGGACGAAGCCGGTGGCTGTCTGCCCCTCTCCGACAAATCGCCGGCCGAGGAGATAGCCCGCTACTTCCAGTGCAGCAAGAAGAGTTTCAAGAAGGCGATAGGGGCTCTCTACAAGGCTCGCCGCATCGTTATCGACGAGCGGGAGATACGCAAGGCCTGATTCGTATCGGTTCCATTATCTTTCGACAAGTTAAAAGAACTTTTTTCTACAACTGTTGTTTAAGAGTTGTAAAGTTTCCCCTTGAGGAAATCAAACAACTTTTAATAGGTACTAAACAACAAAAACAGTTATGAAAAGAGTTTTCGTTATGTTGGTCGTCGTGCTGGGAAGCGCGGGACTGCTATTCGCTCAAAAAAGCAACCAAAAGGAGGTAAAACAACTGCAGAGTTTCTTGCAGCAGACCTCGGCCAAAGGCGATGCCAATTATGTGCGCTTGGAAATCACCAATATCAATAATCCGACCTCTTGGAAGGGGGTGACCTGGAGCGGAGGTCGGGTAATCTCGATTGAGTGGTCGGACAAGAATCTGGCCGGAGAGCTCGACCTGGCCGGCTTTACCGCCCTGCAAAAGGTCGATTGCTCGCGCAACCAGCTTACCGGTATCGAGGTGTCGGGCTGTACGGCACTCAATACCTTGAACGTAAGCCGCAACAAACTCTCGACGTTGAATATCGACAACTGTCCGGCCCTGATCAAGCTCGATTGCTATAAGAATCGGCTTACCGACCTGTCGCTCGCGGAGCTGCCGGGATTGAAAAATCTGAACTGCTCGAACAATCTGTTTGTCGAACTTAATGTGAACGGAGCCCAGCAACTGCAAAGTCTGAACGTACAGGGGTGCCACCTCGAATCGCTGATGGTCGACAGTTGCGAGAACTTGAAAAACCTCTATTGCGGATACAACAAACTGACCAGCCTCAACCTCTTCGGTACGGTGAGCCTCTCGAACTTGAATATCGACGACAACGAAATTGCCAATATGGTTATCTCGAAACTGCCTTCGCTCACTTCGTTTGTTTGCAGCGACAACAACATGAAGACACTGGGTCTGCTCGACTGTACCGCCTTGTCCGACCTAGTCTGCTCGTACAACGACCTCACGACGTTGAGTCTCGACGGGAGCAACAACCTCTATTTTGTCGATTGCTCGTACAACGACCTGACCAATCTCGACTTGAGCAACCGCACCATGCTGCAACGGCTCATCTGCAACAACAACCAGCTGAATACGCTCGACGTTTCGTTTTGTCCCAATCTGGTCTATATCAACTGCCGGTACAACCAGATTATCGACCTGCGCACCATGGGCGACAGCAACCTGCGCATGATTGCCTGCCAGTGGAACTACTAACCAACCATATCCCCTTATCTTGACCGAAAGAGCGATTGCTTGCCCGCATGCCGGGCCGTGCAATCGCTCTTGTCGTATAGGGGTGTTGGGGCTTTTACTGGTGTTTGCTGTCGTGGACCGGCGATTGGGCCGATTGCTCTTCGGCAGCCTCTTGCTTGCGATACTCCTCGATCATATACCCCTTGACCTCCTTGAAGAGTCGGGTGGCAAATACGAAGTCGTTCAGGGCTTCGTTCGACGAGGTGAATATCTTGTTTTTGTTGCCGACCCACTCCCGATGGCCCTTGTTGATGAAAACGATATTTTCACCGATACCGATAACCGAGTTCATGTCGTGGGTGTTGATGATGGTCGTCATGTTGTATTCGTGGGTGATGTCGCTCAACAGTTCGTCGATAAGAATCGAGGTCTTGGGGTCGAGGCCCGAGTTGGGCTCGTCGCAAAACAGGTATTTGGGGTTCAGGGCAATGGCTCGTGCAATGGCCACCCGTTTCTGCATACCGCCGCTTATCTCCGAGGGGTAGAGGTCATTCACCCCTTTCAGGTTTACACGCTCGAGACAGAACTCGGCCCTCTTCTTGCAGGTGGCATAGTTGTCGCGGGTGAACATGCGCAAGGGAAACATCACATTTCCCAGCACCGTCTCCGAGTCGAACAGGGCCGACCCCTGGAACAGCATGCCTATCTCGGTACGCAGCACTTTGGTCTGGGCCGGTGTCATGGCCATCACGTCGCGGCCGTCGTAGAGAATCTTCCCCTGGTCGGGTCGCAACAGACCTACGAGACATTTCATCAATACGGTTTTACCCGAGCCGCTCTGCCCGATAATCAGATTGGTTTTTCCGGAATAGAACTTGGCGGAAACGTCGTGCAGAATCTCTTTTCCGTCGAATTGCTTGTATATGTTGGTTACCGTTATCATCAGAACAAGATTTGAGTGAGCACTACATCGAGGAGCAACACGATTACACTGCTGACCACAACCGAATCGGTACTGGCCTGACCCACCTGCAAGGCGCCACCTTTGACCCGATAGCCGTAATACGAGGCTACGCTACTGATGACAAAAGCAAAGAAGAGGGCTTTGAATATGGCTTGCCAAATGTAGTATTCGACAAAAAAACTTTGCAGACCGTAGATATATTTCGAGACCGAAATGATGTCGGTAAACTGGGCTATGAGGTAGCCGCCCACGATACCGCTGGCCATACTGAAGACAACCAGCACCGGGATGAACGAAACCATGGCGGCAATCTTGGGCAGGATGAGCAGGTTGGCCGAGTTGACACCCATGATTTCGAGGGCATCGATCTGCTCGGTTACCCGCATGGTACCTATCTCCGAAGCAATGTTCGAACCCACCTTGCCGGCCAGAATCAAGCAGAGTATCGACGAGGAGAACTCCAGCAGAATCACGTCGCGGGTAGCCAACCCCACGGCGTATGCCGGTATGAGGGGCGACACCACATTCTTCTGCATCTGAATGGCGATAACCGCACCGATGAAGACCGAGATGGTGATGACGATGGGAATGGAGTCGATGCCCAGTTTGTAGATTTCGGCAATGTATCGTTTGAAAAACTCCCGCCAGCGGTCGGGTCGGGTGAAGACCCGCCTCATCAGCAGGACGTAATCTCCGAATTTTCGTAGTGAATCGTCTATAATCATATCCGTCGTTTTGGAATATCAAGGAACAAAAGTAGTGAAAAAGATTGATGTACGGCAATGCTTTGCCCCTTGAAATGAACTTGACATTATTTTATTTTGTAAAAGTGGCGCATGAATATCTCTATTTCCGTATCTTTGCACGAGATAGAGCAGGACCGTATGCGGTCGACCGAAGGCATACACCTCTCTTGTTGAGTAAAACGCTAATAGATAAAATATGTTCTCCAAACTATTCAAACATCGGGCCGAAGCTGCCGATGCCGCACCCAAGGCGACGGCCGAAGTACAACAGCCGGCCTCGGAACCCACGGGCAACAACATGGTGCTGCGTACCGAGGATTTGGTGAAGAAGTATCGCCAGCGCACGGTGGTCAACCATGTGTCAATCGATGTGACACAGGGCGAAATCGTAGGTCTGCTGGGCCCGAACGGCGCCGGTAAAACGACCACTTTCTACATGACTACGGGTCTGATTACACCCAATCAGGGACATATTTATCTCAACGATCTCGATATTACCGACTATCCCGTCTACAAGCGGGCTCAAATCGGTATCGGCTACCTGGCCCAGGAGGCTTCGGTATTCCGCAAGCTGTCGGTCGAGGACAACATACGCTGTGTACTCGAGATGACCCCTACCACCAAGGAGTACCAGCGCGAGAAGCTGGAGAGCCTCATTGCCGAATTCCGTCTGCAAAAAGTGCGCAAGAACCTGGGCGACCAACTGTCGGGTGGCGAGCGGCGGCGTACCGAGATAGCCCGCTGTCTGGCCATCAGCCCCAAGTTCATCATGCTCGACGAACCCTTTGCCGGTGTCGACCCCATTGCCGTAGAAGATATTCAGTCGATTGTCTACAAACTGAAAGAGAAGAATATCGGTATCCTCATTACCGACCACAACGCGCCCGAAACCTTGAGTATCACCGACCGTGCCTACCTGTTGTTCGAGGGGAAAATCCTCTTCCAGGGTACCTCGGAGGAGTTGGCCGAGAATCCTATCGTGCGCGAAAAATACTTAGGCCGTAACTTTATCTTCCATCGGAAGAAATTCCTTTAACCTCGCGATCGGCTACGAACACTTTCTTATAAAAGAGATAGAGCAGGAGGGCGGTGGCTACGAGACTTACCCAGGCCAGCCACCCCGTGGACGACTGTGTCGTGCCCAGTGCTTCCAGCGTATTGTCCGATGCGTTGCCGGTGACGTAGGCGATGCAGACCACCATGCTGTTGTTAAGGAAATGTCCGAAGATGGGCAGCCACAGGTTGCGGCTCCACACAAGCAGATAGCCGAAAAACGCACCCAGCAGCAACCGGGGGAAGAATCCGTAGAATTGCAGGTGTATGGCACTGAACAAGAAAGCGCAGGTCCAGATGGCCCAGTGTGCCCGGCGACTTTCTCCCTGTACCACTTGCTGGAGTACCCCTCTGAAAACCATCTCTTCGCCCATGCCGGTGAGTAATCCTATACCCAATACCACGGCCAGGAAATGGGCAAACGATTTGATTTGCAGCATCTGTTCGGTCACTGCGGCGGCCGCCTCCTCCTGTTGTCGCATCCACGCCTCGATGCCGCTGAATGCTGCGGGCAGGCTGATAGACTCGTTCCACTCCACCAGCCGGTTGAACATGGGGGTGGCCACGAAATAGAGCACCACGATACACAGCAACTCGACCAGTCGGGGCGCCTTGTTCAAGTGCAGACCCTGGCTGGCATCGCCCCAAAAGAGCATGGCGGCAAACAAGGCCGGCAAGATGAACATGCCTATGTTTTGCAGATACATGCCAATCAACAGGGCATATTCACCCCGCACGAAAAGCATGGGTATGGCAATGACAAACACGCCGCACAAAATCAAAAGCAGCAACACGATGAGCTTTACGCCCACCGACGAATGGCGAATGTATTCGGTAATCTTCATAGTGCTCATTTTTTTCGTGGGTAAAGATAGTACAAAAATAAAAGGCGGCCCAGAGAAAAACGTCGTTTTAGTTGGTGCATAAGATTATTTTTGTGCTTCTTTGTATAAGCCTTTAATCTAAAAAGCGCAAAGTGTCTGTCCGGTTGATTTATTGGAATGTATAAATAAAAGAATATACAATAGGCAAACGGTAAACCGTGAACAAATCACATATAACAAAAAGCAAATAAAATTGCATAAATTTATTATTTTGTCAACTTGTTGTTTTGAAGAGTTGGATAAATGTCTATATTTGCACTTTAAAATATGACAAAATAACAGTTTTATGGAGGTTGCCATTGTAAAATACAATGCAGGGAATATTTATTCGGTTTTGTGCGCTTTGCGCCACCTGGGTATCGAACCGGTGGTGAGCGATTCGCCCGAGGTGCTCTCGCGTGCCGATAAGGTGCTGTTCCCCGGGGTGGGAGAGGCATCATCGGCCATGGCGTATTTGCGTGAGCATGGGCTCGACCGGGTGATTGTGGGTCTCACCCAGCCGGTGTTGGCCATCTGCATAGGCATGCAACTGCTCTGCTCGCACTCCGAGGAGGGTGATGTCGATTGTCTCGGCCTCTTCGATACCGAAGTGCGACGCTTTGTTTCGCAGACCAGCGAGCAAAAGGTGCCCCACATGGGATGGAATACCTTGCGCGGTCTGCGTGGCCCTCTCTTTCACGGCATCGACGAGGGTAGCCATGTCTATTTCGTGCACAGCTACTACGCCCCGGTTTCGGCCGATTGCATAGCAGCATGTGACTATATAAACCCGTTTTGTGCGGCTATGAACAAGAACAATTTCTATGCCACTCAGTTCCACGTCGAGAAAAGTGGGGCAGTGGGGGTGCGCATCCTTGAAAACTTCCTGGCCCTATGATTCAACTGATTCCGGCTATCGATATTATTGGAGGACGCTGCGTGCGGTTGTCGCAGGGCGATTATGCCCGGCAGCAGGTCTACAACGAGAATCCGCTCGAGGTGGCCAAGGCGTTTGAAGACAGCGGGGTGACCCGCCTGCACCTGGTCGACCTGGACGGGGCCAAGGCCAGCCACGTGGTCAATTACAAGACACTCGAGCAGATTGCCGGCCACACGAGTCTGACAATCGACTTCGGGGGCGGTGTGAAAAGCGACGAAGACCTGCATATCGCCTTTGAAAGCGGGGCCCATCTGGTGACGGGCGGCAGCATTGCCGTGCGCGACCGCGACCGGTTTGTCGGGTGGATCGAGCGGTATGGCAAAGAGCGCATCATCCTGGGTGCCGACGTACGGGACGAGAAAATCTCGACCGGCGGCTGGCTCGACGACTCGGATGTGGAGTTGATACCCTTTGTGCGCGACTACATGCAGGCGGGCATCGAGCAGGTAATTACGACCGACATTGCCCGCGACGGCATGTTGCAGGGGTGCTCCGTAGAGTTGTATCGCAAGATGCTGGCCGAATTGCCGGGTATTTACCTGATTGCCAGCGGTGGCGTGGGCTCGTGGGCCGACATCGAGGCACTGCAGTCGCTGGGTGTCCCGGCCGTCATTTTGGGAAAAGCCATTTACGAAGGGCGCATTTCGCTCGACGAAATAGCCCGATTCATCATACATAACAACTGACGTATCATGTTGGCAAAACGAATTATACCTTGCCTCGATGTAAAAGAGGGTATGACTGTGAAGGGAACCCGTTTCGTGAACTTCAGAGAGGCCGGCGACCCGGTCGAGTTGGGCGAATATTACAGCCGACAGGGGGCCGACGAGTTGGTCTACCTCGACATTACGGCTTCGTACGAGGGGCGTACCACCTTTACCGATCTGGTGAAGCGCATCGCGGCTCGCATCAACATTCCGTTTACGGTGGGGGGCGGCATCCACTCGCTGGCCGATGTGGACCGGCTGCTGAATGCGGGGGCCGACAAGGTGTCGCTCAACTCTGCGGCCCTGAAAAATCCCCAAATTATCGAAGAGGTTGCAAAAAATTTCGGTTCGCAAGTATGTGTTATCGCAATAGATGCTAACTTTGAGGACGGAAATTGGATATGCTACCTGAACGGCGGTCGTGTGCCGACCCGTCGCACGCTTTTCGAGTGGGCCGCCGAGGCGACCGACCGGGGGGCAGGCGAAATATTGTTTACCAGTATCGCTCACGACGGCACACACGGCGGCTATGCCTGCGACGCCTTGCGTGAGTTGCACCGGCAGTTGTCTGTACCGGTAATTGCCTCGGGTGGAGCAGGGACGATGGCCCACTTCAAGGAGGCTTTTGTGGAGGGCGAAGCCGATGCCGCACTGGCTGCCGGCGTATTCCATTTCGGGGAGATTGCCATCCCGGAACTGAAAAAATATTTATCGGGATGTGGCATTCCCATAAGATTATGACGATATGAACGAAGAGACGATGCAACTGGATTTCGACAAGATGGGCGGCCTGGTGCCGGCCATCGTTCAAGACGACGTGACACAAAAGGTGCTCATGCTCGGCTTTATGAATCCCGAGGCGGTGCGTAAAACCATCGATACGGGACGGGTAACCTTTTTCAGCCGGACCAAGGGCCGATTGTGGACCAAGGGCGAGGAGAGCGGCCACTTCCTGCTGGTGAAATCGATACAGAAGGATTGCGACAACGACACGTTGCTGATCAAGGCCCACCCTTGTGGACCGGTGTGCCATACGGGGGCCGATACCTGTTTCGGCGAGACCAACCGCGACGATATGGCCTTTATCACCTATCTGCAAGACTTCATCGAACAGCGCAAGGCCGAGATGCCCGAGGGGTCGTACACCACCTCGCTCTTCAATTCGGGAGTCAACCGCATGGCTCAAAAGGTAGGCGAGGAAGCGGTCGAGACGGTCATCGAGGCCACCAACGGGAGCGACGAACGGCTCATCTACGAGGCTTCGGACCTGCTGTATCACCTGATTGTGCTGCTTACCTCGAAGGGGTATCGTATAGAAGATTTAGCTCGTGAATTAAAAAAGAGGCATAAATAAGACACTATGGAAAAGAAATTGCTTGTCAAATATACCGATGTGCAGATTTGCCGGGAGGAGTTGACCATACTCGATCATGTAAACTTCGAGTTGTACAGCGGCGAGTTTGTCTATTTCATCGGGCGCGTGGGCAGCGGTAAGAGTTCGCTGTTAAAGACCATGTATGCCGATTTGCCCATCAGCGAAGGAGAGGCTTCGGTGCTCGACTTCGACGTGCGCCATATCCGCAACAAGGAGATACCCCTGTTGCGTCGGAAACTGGGTATAGTCTTCCAGGATTTCCAACTGCTTACCGACCGCTCGGTCTATGAGAATCTGGCTTTTGTACTGAAGGCCACCGGCTGGAAGGATAAAGAGGAGATTGATACCCGGGTAGCCGAGGTGCTCGACCAGGTGGGCATGCGCAAGAAGTCGTACAAGATGCCGCACGAGCTGTCGGGCGGCGAACAGCAGCGTATCGTCATCGCACGGGCTCTGTTGAACTCGCCCAAGATTATCCTGGCCGACGAGCCTACCGGAAACCTCGACCCCCAGACCGGGCAGCAGATTGTCTCGCTGCTTCACCGCATCTGCGAAACGGGAACGGCTGTAATCATGACAACGCACAACCTGAATCTGGTCGAGGAGTTCCCCGGGCGCATCTTGAAATGCGAAGACAAGAGTCTTGTCGAAGTTTAATTTGGCCCGAATAGTTGATAATCCGGCGAAAAAAAATTATTTTTGCCCAGCGATAAGTATAAATTTACATTTTAAAACAAGTAGAATAGAAATGAAAGTACTCAAATTTGGTGGAACTTCTGTTGGTAGCGCCCAATGTATGAAAGATGTTGCCAAATTAATTTGTGACGGGAATCAAAAAATCGTAGTGTTGTCGGCCATGGCCGGGACAACGAACACCTTGGTGGAAATATCGGACTATCTGTATAAGAAGAATACCGATGGAGCCCGGGAAACGATTGGAAGTCTTGAACGAAAGTACATCAAAGTCATCGATGAACTGTACAGCACCGACGAATATAAGCAAAAGGCCCTCGATGTAGTGAAGGGTTGCTTCGACCATATACGCTCGTTTACCAAAGACCTCTTCACGCTGTTTGAAGAGAAGGTTATTTTGGCACAGGGCGAATTGATGTCGACGGCCATGATGCACAACTACCTGTTGGAACAAGGGGTGAAGTCGGTCCTTATCCCGGCTCTCGACTATATGCGTACCGACAAGAATTCGGAACCCGACAACCAGTTTATCAAAACCAAACTTACGGCATTGTTGCAAGAGAACTCCGATGCCGAAATCTATATCACTCAAGGCTATATCTGCCGCAATGCCTACGGCGAGATTGACAACCTGCAACGCGGTGGCAGTGATTATTCGGCTTCGCTGATAGGTGCTGCTATCAATGCCGAGGAGATACAAATCTGGACCGACATAGACGGCATGCACAACAATGACCCCCGATTCGTGGAGAATACGAAACCGGTTCGTCACCTGCAATTCGAAGAGGCTGCCGAGCTGGCCTACTTCGGTGCCAAGATTCTGCATCCTACCTGTGTGCTCCCGGCCAAGTTGAACAATATACCGGTACGGTTGCTCAACACGATGCAGCCCGATGCTCCTGGTACCCTGATTTGCGATACTCACGAAAATACCAACGGCCAGATCAAGGCTATCGCCGCCAAAGAGAACATCACGGCCATCAAGATAAAATCGGGCCGCATGCTGCTGGCCTACGGTTTCCTGCGCAAGGTATTCGAGATATTCGAGAGCTACCAGACCTCGATCGATATGGTTACCACCTCGGAGGTAGGGGTGTCGCTGACTATCGACAACACGAAACATTTGCAGGAGATTCTCGACGACTTGCGTAAGTTCGGTACGGTTACGGTCGACGAAGACATGGTGATTATCTGTGTTGTAGGCGATTTGGAGTGGAACAATGTAGGGTTTGAATCGGCAGCCGTCCAGGCCATGAAAGATATACCCGTGCGCATGATCTCTTACGGAGGCAGCAACTACAATATATCTTTCCTGGTTCGCCGGCAAGACAAGGTGAAAGCGCTACGATCGCTCAGCCAGTACCTTTTTGAAAACAAATAAATAAATTATAACACAGTGTCATGCAGAATGTGTTCTGCATGACACTTTACTTTTTGTGACACATGTTTCCTATTACTCATTTCAATCAAGAAAAAACTCCGTTTTATTATTACGATAAGACGCTGTTGAACAATACACTCTCTACACTTACCCGCCTGGCCGAAGAACGGAATTTTCAGGTACACTATGCCATCAAAGCCAATGCCAATCCCGAGGTATTGCGACTGATTGCCGCTTCGGGAGTAGGGGCCGACTGCGTAAGCGGCGGCGAGATAAAGGCCGCTCTGGAGGCTGGATTCCCGGCCCGAAAGATTGTATTCGCCGGCGTAGGAAAGGCCGACTGGGAAATCGAGTACGCGCTCGATAACAAAATATTCTGCTTCAATGTAGAGTCGGCCGAAGAGTTGGCCGTCATCGAAGAGCTGGCCCGCAAAAAAGAGACGGTAGCCTCGATTGCCTTGCGGCTGAACCCCAATATCGACGCACATACCCACGAGTACATCACGACGGGCCTGAGTGAAAACAAATTCGGTATTCCCATCGAGATGCTCGATGGCGTACTTGCCCAATTGCAAGGCTATACGCATGTACAGCTTATCGGCTTCCACTTTCATATCGGATCTCAAATCTTGAACATGGAGGCTTTCCGGGTACTCTGCGAACGCATCAACCGCCTGCAAGACGACCTGGTGAAACGGAATATCCAGGTAAAGCACATCAATGTAGGAGGCGGCCTGGGTGTCGATTACGACAATCCGGATAAAAACCCCATCCCCGATTTTGAAACCTACTTCAATGTATTCCGCGACACGCTCGACCTGCGCAGCGGCCAACAGTTGCACTTCGAGCTGGGACGTGCTATCGTATGCCAGTGCGGTTCGCTCATCACTCGGGTGCTCTATGTGAAGAAATCGCTCAAAAAGCAATTTGTCATCGTCGATGCCGGTATGACCGACCTTATTCGTCCGGCTCTGTATCAGGCCCATCATCATATCGAGAACATTACCTCCGATATGGCCATGCAGCCCTACGATGTAGTAGGCCCTATCTGCGAATCGTCAGATTGCTTCGGAAAGAATGTCATGCTGAATGCAACCGAGCGAGGCGATTTGATTGCTATTCGGTCGGCCGGAGCCTACGGCGAAATCATGGCTTCGCAATACAACTGCCGCCCATTGCCCGGACATTTGATAGAATAAAATAATTATTAACAATAATTTATGTATTCGTATTTAGAAATATAGTATTTTTGCGATTACAAAATTGTAATCATTACAAATAAAGAAAGATGAAAGAATCGGCTCAAAACAAACTACGTCGTTACAACATAAAGCCCTCGGTACAGCGCATGGCCGTGTTGGATTATCTGATGACTCATCATACACATCCGACGGCCGATACAATATTCAATGCTTTGTATCCGTCTATTCCCACACTGTCGAAGGCAACCGTTTACAACACGTTGAATTTGCTGACCGAACAAGGCGTCATTCAAATGATTACAATCGACGAAAAGAATGCCCGTTTCGATGCCCGTGAAACACCTCACTTGCATTTCAGGTGCAATGAATGCGGCGAAATATTCGATTTCGATTTGCCTCCTTTTGCGATGGATGCACTCAAGGAGTTCGAAGTTACCGACATTCAGATGTATTGCAAGGGCGTATGTCCGTCGTGCCAGAAAAAGAAAGAGAACATCAACTAATCAATAACACAGCATTAACAACTAAAAATAACCAATCATGAAAAAGTTTATTTGTACTGTATGCGGTTACGTATACGAAGGTGAAGAAGCTCCTGAATTTTGCCCCCAATGCCACCAACCCCGTTCGAAGTTCAAAGAACTGGTTGAGTCGGACAAACTCGATTTCGTAACCGAACACCATATTGGCGACGGTGTTGTAGAAGACGCCGAGGTTATGGAAGGTCTTAAAGCTCACTTCGCTGGCGAATGCACCGAAGTAGGTATGTACTTGGCTATGAGCCGTCAGGCCGATCGTGAAGGCTATCCCGAAATTGCCGAGGCTTTCAAACGCTACGCTTTCGAAGAGGCTGAACACGCTTCGAAATTTGCCGAATTGCTGGGTGAAGTAGTTTGGAACACCGAGAAGAACGTAAAAGCCCGTATGGAGGCTGAAAGCGGTGCTTGCGCCGACAAGATGCGTATCGCCAAACGTGCCAAAGAACTGGGTTACGATGCAATCCACGACACGGTACACGAAATGGCCAAAGACGAAGCTCGTCACGGCAAAGGCTTCGAAGGTCTGTACAACCGCTATTTCAAGAAATAAAAAATTGCCATTAGTTTACAGAGAGAGGGCGGCCCGAAAGAGTTGCCCTCTCTTTTTTGTCTGCTGTGTCGCAATAAAATACAGACCGACCGGAATGAAAAATATCTGAAACGATGTTTCGATATTTTATTCTCCACTCATCTTTTTGTATATTTGTCGCAATTATCAGACTAATCTCAATGAAGAATATACGCAACTTTTGTATCATAGCCCATATAGACCATGGTAAAAGTACCTTGGCCGACCGCTTGTTGGAGTACACCAAAACCATTGCCGAGAAAGACCTGCAAGACCAGGTACTCGACAATATGGATTTGGAGCGCGAACGCGGCATCACCATCAAGAGCCATGCCATACAGATGGAGTATCTCTACCAAGGTGAAAAATACATTTTGAACCTGATAGATACTCCAGGGCACGTCGATTTCTCGTACGAGGTTTCTCGCTCCATCGCCGCCTGCGAAGGAGCTCTACTCATTGTAGATGCTTCGCAAGGCATTCAGGCACAAACGATTTCGAACCTCTATATGGCTATCGAGCACGATTTGGAGATTATTCCGGTAATCAATAAAATCGACCTGGAGAGCGCCCGTCCCGACGAGGTGGAAGACCAGATTGTCGAGTTGCTGGGTTGCAAACGCGAAGAGATTATCCGGGCCAGCGGTAAGACGGGGCAGGGTGTCGAGGAGATTCTCGCCGCCATTATCGAGCGGGTAGAGCCGCCCAAGGGTGACGTAGATGCCCCGCTGCAGTGTCTTATCTTCGACTCGGTGTTTAACTCGTTCCGCGGAATTATCGCTTACTTCAAGATATGCAACGGCCGTATACGGACCGGCGACAAGGTGAAATTCGTAGCTACGGGCAAAGAGTATGAGGCCGACGAAATCGGGGTGCTCAAACTGGACATGGTGCCGCGCAACGAATTGCTGGCCGGCGATGTAGGCTATATCATTTCGGGTATCAAAACCTCGCGTGAGGTGAAGGTGGGCGACACCATTACCCACATAGACCGCCCGTGTGCGGCAGCAATCGACGGGTTCGAAGAGGTGAAGCCCATGGTCTTTGCCGGTGTTTATCCCATCGAGACCGAGGACTTCGAGAACCTGCGCTCGTCACTGGAGAAACTGCAGTTGAACGATGCTTCGCTTACGTTCCAGCCCGAGTCGTCGGCTGCGCTGGGCTTCGGATTCCGTTGCGGATTTCTGGGGCTGCTCCACATGGAGATTGTGCAGGAGCGTCTCGACCGTGAGTTCAATATGGACGTGATTACGACCGTGCCCAACGTATCGTACAAAGTCTATGACAAGAAGGGCGGAATGATCGAGGTTCACAACCCGTCGGGATTGCCCGACCCAACCTTGATCGACCACATCGAGGAGCCCTACATCCGGGCTTCGGTCATCACGGCTACCGACTACATAGGCCCCATTATGACCCTCTGCCTGGGCAAACGGGGCGAACTGGTAAAGCAGGAGTACATCTCGGGCAACCGGGTAGAAATCATCTACGACATGCCGCTGGGCGAAATCGTTATCGACTTCTACGACAAGCTGAAAAGTATATCGAAGGGGTATGCCTCGTTTGATTACCACATTCACGACTTCAGAGAGTCGAAGCTGGTGAAACTCGATATTCTGCTCAACGGAGAGTCGGTCGATGCCCTGTCGACCTTGACCCACGTAGACAATGCCGTCACCTTTGGCCGGCGCATGTGCGAGAAGTTGAAGGAGCTCATTCCGCGTCAGCAGTTCGAGATTGCCATCCAGGCCGCCATCGGTGCCAAGATTATCGCCCGCGAGACCATCAAGCCGGTACGCAAGGATGTAACGGCCAAATGTTACGGCGGCGATATAAGCCGTAAGCGCAAACTGTTGGAGAAACAGAAAAAAGGAAAGAAACGGATGAAGCAAATCGGTTCGGTCGAGGTGCCTCAAAAGGCTTTCCTGGCGGTGCTGAAACTCGACTAAGCGGGGTTATCCCTTTTTTGATTCCGAGGCAGAAAAACTGTAACGAGCTTTTTTTTGTTTAAACTACAAAAACAACCCATATGGACAGCTTGTATGCCATAAAGAAATCGATCAAGAACTACGCCAGCGGCGGTAACGTGTTGATCGTAGCTACGCTTTTGGCTTTTATCATAGCCAATTCTCCGCTCGCCAATCTCTATTTTTCGTGGTGGGCACAACCCATATCCCTTCAGGTGGGCGGGTTCAACCTCTTCAGTCACGGTGGCGAACCGATGACGGTCATGACATTCATTAACGATGCACTCATGGCCATCTTCTTTTTCTCTATCGGCCTCGAAATCAAACGCGAGGTGCTGGTGGGCGAGTTGACCTCTCTGAAGCAGGCCCTGCTGCCCATTGTCGCAGCTATCGGCGGTATGGTGGTACCGGTGCTGCTCTTCATGTATGTAGGGCGGGGGAGTGATTTCCTGCGGGGCAGTGCCATACCGATGGCTACCGATATAGCCTTTTCGCTGGGAGTACTGGCGATGCTGGGCAAGCGGGTACCCATAGCCCTGAAGATATTCCTCACTACGCTGGCGGTTGTCGACGACATAGGCGGCATTCTGGTGATTGCCTTCTTCTACTCGACACACATCGAGGTAACCTGTCTGCTCTATGCCGTGGGGGTATTCCTGGTGCTATGGATAGGCGGACGGGCCGGCGTAAACAGCAAACTCTTCTACTTTGCATTGGGCGGTGTCGTGTGGTTCCTGTTCCTCAATTCGGGCATTCACCCCACCATTGCGGGGGTATTGGTCGCCTTCTGTATTCCGGCCAAGCCGGTGTTGGCAACCTCGCACTTTATCTGCACGATACGCCAGGAGATTGCCAATTTCCCGCAAGAACAATTCGAAGACAGCGACCGCTCGATTATGCTCTCGAAAGAGCAAATCAACTGCCTGAAGAGCATCGAGTCGGCCTCGGATAAGGTCATCAGTCCGCTGCAGGATTTGGAAGATACGCTGCACCCCGTCATCAACTATCTTATCATTCCGCTCTTTGCCTTTGCCAATGCCGGCATTGTGCTCTCGGGTCTCGAGTTCTCCTCGCTCTTCTCGGGTATCAGTCTGGCTGTTTTCGTGGGTCTGTTGGTAGGAAAATTCCTGGGTATCTTCCTCTCGTCGTGGCTGGTCATCAAACTGAAAATCGTGCCGATGCCCACCCGCACCACCTGGAAGTCACTGGCAGCCGTATCGGTATTGGGTGGTATCGGATTCACCGTGTCGCTCTTCATCGCCAACCTCTCGTTTGGCGACATGGGGCCCGAAGGAGCTGCACTGCTCGAGCGGGCCAAACTGGGTATTGTAGCCGGTTCGTTGGCGGCAGGAATACTGGGATATATTTTCTTGAATATGACATTGCCCCGACAGGTAGAAGAGGAGGATTGACCCGACCGGGAAGCCGGGTTTACTCAAACTTGATGGACTTGGCCGGACGAATAAGCGAAACTAAATACGAGGGGGCAATCAGCATCAGCACCGAGATGGCCATACAGCCGATGTTCAGCCAGAGGATGTACCAGAAATTGAGTTCGATGGGCACATAAGGCACGTAGTAGGCCTCGGGGTTGAGTTTGATAATGTGGAACTGCTGTTGCAGGAAACACAAGGCCAGACCGATGACATTGCCCCAAATCATACCTTTCCCCACGAGGAAGGTCGAAACATAGAGGAATATCTCGCGTATCGAGGTATTGTTTGCGCCCAGCGCCTTGAGAATACCAATCATGTTGGCCCGCTCCAGAATGATAATCAGCAGGCCTGAAATCATGGTAAAGCCCGATACGGCAGCCATGAGAATGAGAATAATCCACACGTTCATGTCCAGCAGGTCGAGCCACCCGAAAAAGATAGGGTTCAGCGTGCGGATAGATTGCGGGTAGTAGTGGGTGCCGTAATCGTCGGGGCGGTCGATTAACTGCGTATATAGGTCGTAAGCGATATTGTCAGCCTGGTCGAAGTCGTTGACCAGTAACTCGATTTCGCTATACTGGTCGGGGGGCCAGCCGTTGAGCCGTTGCACCTGGCGCACATCGCCAATCATCAGCAGTTTATCATAGTCCGAGAAGTCGGTTTGATAGATACCCGACACCAGAAACCGGCGGGCCCGTACCTGATCTTGCACAAAATAACAGTAGATTTTATCGCCCACATGCAGGTTCATTTTGTCGGCGATAGTCTTGGAGACAATCACCTCGTTGGAGGTTGCCGAATCGGTTATGAGGGGTAGATTACCCTCAACCAGATATTTCTTGAAAAACGACCAGTCGTAGTCGGGCATCACCCCTTTCAGGACCACACCCATAAAGTCGCTGTCGGTCTTGATCATTCCCAGTTTCGTACCTACGGGCTCGACTTTGGCTACCCCTTCGTGAGCCATCAAAACCTGACGCAGGCTGTCGGTATATTGTACCGGCTGCTTTTCGTAGGTCGTATTGCTGTCGAACGAGGTTATCTGTATGTGAGAGCCGAAGCCTACCACCTTGTCGCGAATCTCCTGTTTGAAGCCAATGACAATCGCTACCGAGAGTATCATAACGGCCAAACCCAATGCAACCCCGGCCACGGCTACCCGTATGGCCGGAGGTGTTGCCTTCTTCCGATAGCTTTTGTCGAAATGAATGCGATTGGCAATATATAGTTTCCAGTTATTCATGTACGGCTACACGACCGGGATAGGCCTCCAATGCCTTTTTCAATACAATCAGGGCTTTGGCCAACTCTTCTTTTTCCAGTACATAGGCCATACGCACCTCGTTCTTTCCCAACCCGGGGGTAGTGTAGAAGCCCGAGGCCGGAGCCATGAATACCGTCTGGCCTTCATACTCGAATTCGGAGAGGCACCACTCACAGAACTTGTCGGCATCGTCGACCGGCAACTTGGCCACCGTGTAGAAGGCGCCCATGGGGATGGGAGAGTAGCAGCCTGGGATGCGGTTCAGACCGTCGATCAGGAACTTGCGACGCTCTACATACTCGTTGTACGTGGCAAGCATATAGCTCTCGGGGGCATCGATCGACGCCTCGGCAATGAGTTGACCGATAAGCGGTGGGCTGAGTCGTGCCTGACAGAACTTCATCACATTCTTCTTCAACTCCTTGTGACGGGTAATCAAGGCACCGATGCGGATACCGCACTCGCTGTACCGCTTCGATACCGAGTCGATAAGCACCACTTGCTCTTCGATACCTTCGAGGTGGAATGCCGAAATGTAGGGAGCTCCGGTGTAACAGAACTCACGATAGACCTCGTCGGAGAAGAGGAACAAGTCGTATTTCTTCACCAGGTCGCGTATCTGGTTCATCTCTTTTTGCGTATAGAGATAGCCCGTGGGATTGTTGGGGTTACAAATCAGTATCGCCTTGGTTTTCGGGGTAATGAGGGCTTCGAACTTTTCGACCGAAGGCAGCGCAAACCCTTCGTCGATCGAGGAGGGCAGAGTCTTGATAACCGCTCCGGCCGAGATGGCAAAGGCCATATAGTTGGCATAGGCCGGTTCGGGTACGATGATTTCGTCGCCCGGGTCGAGGCAGGCCATGAACGAGAACAATACCGCCTCGGACCCGCCGGTGGTGATGATAATATCGTCGGGGGTTACGTGTATGTTGAACTTGGCATAGTATTGAACCAGTTTCTCCCGCAAGCTCTTTATCCCTTCGCTGGGGCTATACTCCAGCGTGCGGCGGTCGATGTGCTTGAGCGCATCCAGACCGATTTGAGGGGTAGGGAGGTCGGGTTGACCAATGTTCAGGTGGTAAACTTTTATACCTCTTTCTTTCGCCTTATTGGCCAGAGGGACCAGTTTACGTATGGGTGAGGCCGGCATAATTTCACCTCGATGGGAAATAGTTGGCATATCTTCTTCTTTAATGTATAAATAGACTAAACTGAAATTTTTTGAAATGCAAAGATAAAAATTTTACTTTTCTATCCGTCCATAAAAAAGAGAGAATGTGCATGACAAGGGGTTAAATAGAACAAATATGACCATTTACAGAAAGTTATAGAGGGGCTGTCCCGTATCATCAGGATAAGAAAGCGCCCCTTTCGTTTGTCTCTACGCTCATCTTTCACTATCTTTGTAGAAGATAGGGGGTGATTCGGAATAAAAAATACCGAAACAAGTTTCGATATTTTATTCTCCGCTCACCTTTCGCTATCTTTGAATAAGATAGGAGTCGGTTCGGCAGAGTCAAAGTTGAAAACTGCGTTTTCCTTTGCCTCTACTCTCATCTTTCACTATCTTTGTTACACGAATCTGAATAAAGCGAGTTCTATGGATGAATTGAAACATCTCTTTTTGCTCCTGGTTTTTCCCGAAAAGACCTGGCAAAAGACAGACAAGGCACCTTGTGCTACACAGCTATTTCTGAATCAGTTTCTTTACCCGCTGATGGGGGTTACGGCTGTGGTCTGTTTTCTGGGATATTTCTTCCACGACATTTCGCTGTCGCGGGCTCTGCAACTGGCCATCATCGAATTTGTAAAATTTTTCGGGGGATTCTATGCGCTGGTGTATGTGATGAAAGTTTTATCGACGCACCTGTTGGAGGTGGTACAGCCCGAGTCGCGAATCAAACGATTCGTAGGGTACAACCTGGGGTTGTACATGTTGTTCGACATCTGCATTCTGGTGGTGCGCTACTTCTGCGAAGTACCGGCCATAGTCGATTTTCTGCCGCTGCTGCTGGCGTATGTCATTTGGAACAGTCAAAAATATATGGAAATACCCGAGCAAAAAAGCATCTTGTATGTGGTGACTACCACAGTGTTGTTTCTGGCTATCCCGATGGCCATACAGAAACTGCTCTACTTTTTCATGCCCGGTGTCATGTAACCATTAAAAGATGAAGATTAAACGATGAAACTACCACAAATAAATATTCGCAACAAACGGGCCTCTTTCGACTACGAGTTGCTCGATACGTTCAATGCCGGCATCGTATTGTCGGGGACCGAAATCAAATCGATCAGGCTGGGCAAAGCGGGGTTGAACGACTCTTTCTGCTACGTCAACAACGGCGAGGTATGGATTAAGAACATGTATATCGCCGAATATTTCTACGGCTCGTACAACAACCATTCGTCGCGCCGCGACCGCAAGTTGCTGCTCAACCGCAAGGAGATTGCGAAAATCGAACGGGCCTCGCGCGAGTCGGGTTTCTCCATCATTCCCACCCGGGTCTTCATCAACGACAAGGGGCTGGCCAAGGTGACCATAGCCATAGCCAAAGGGAAGAAAGAGTACGACAAGCGTGACTCGATTAAAGAGCGGGAAGACAAGCGGCAGATGGACCGCATGTTCAAGCATTGATAGCTTTACGGGTAATAATCAACACCTTTCGATTGTCGGCAAGTGTGGTGGCAAAGAGATAAAATTCGCTGCCGTCTTTGCACTTGAGTCGTTTTTGCAACTCGTTTGCCGTGAGCGGAAAGTTTCGCGTCGAGAGGTTGATGCGGGGATATTGTTTCCCAACCGTCTTCAAACTCTTGGCGTTGAAATCGATGACTTCGACCACCTCGAATTTCCGTCCCGGAAAATCGGGCAGGTAACAATCCGATGTATATAGATGGCTGTTTATTTGCACCTTGTCGACTCCATACGCAGCCGCTACCGATTTATAGGCCCCCGCTTTGAGAATAGACGAGTTGGGCTCGTACAGGTATCGGGCCACTGTATCGCAAGGGGCAGAGTGGGGAAGTTGCCTCTCTTCATCGAGACGGAAAGTGAACGTAGATTCCCGACCCGCAGCATCCATATCGACACAGTGAATCGTCGTGGCCATCTCTTGGGTTGAAGTATCTGAGTTTATGACCAGAAGCAGCTCCTTGCACTCGTTTCGTACCGATACGACATGTACCTCGCCGACCTCGGGCAAAAGCGTCAGAATAGCCGAAATATCAGCCATAGGCGAAACCTTCACGACAATACGTCGGCCATGGCGCAACAGTTGGGGCATCAGTGCCACCACATTAGGCTCGCATTCGTCGAGGGCAAAAATCCGTTTGTTGCCGCTTCCCCTCCGGGCTGGATCGATATAGAGCGTATCGAAACAGCGGTTACAATACTGTATGAAGTGGGTACTGTCATCCTCGACCACCGTGATGTTGTCGGCCCCCAGCCATTTGAAGTTGGAGCGGGCAGCCTGGCAATATTCGGCCATGCGCTCCACGTAAACGACCTGCGTGGCCTTTTGCGCCAGGTAACAGGTATCTATGCCCAAGCCTCCGGTCAGGTCGGCCAAATCGCCCGATTGGATGAGTCGTTGCTTATACCGGGCCGTCTGTTCGGAAGAGCATTGCTCGGTCGAGAGGAGTGAGGGAAATACCAGATTCGGGTTAGCTGCCCAGTCCGGCAATTTGTGGCGAATTTTTTTGCGGGCCTCGATTTGCAGAATGGCCCACGCCACATCGAAGTCGGCCTGTATATTCATCAGCCGCAACCGATTGGTATCGGCATCGGCATATTCGGAGATGAAATCTTGGATGGTTCGCTGGTATTTCATGGAGCAAAGATAGAAAAAACTCCTGCAAGTTTGGCTTTTTTGTTTCCACCTTTCCATATCCATATAGACGCTCGGCAAAGTCAAATGTCGAAAACTGTGCTTTCCATTTGTCTCTGCTCTCGCCTTTCACTATCTTTCCAGAAGAAAGGAGGCGGCTCGGCAGAGTCAAATGTCGAAAACTGTGCTTTCCATTTGTCTCTGCTCTCGCCTTTCACTATCTTTGCAAAGAAATGCAAAACAAGGTTGCGGATGCTTGCCGGCATGGTGTCAGGCAAGAGTCTCACCACCGGATTTTGCCAGTAAAACAGATTTATGAAAAAATACATTCTCGATTTTCGAATAGCCGAAAATGTACAGTTGCATGACAACTATGCACTCTTGAAATTGACACCTGCCAACGGGCAACCGTTGCCCCCCATGCTGCCGGGGCAGTTTGTCGAGGTGCGGGTCGATCGCTCTCCCGCCACCTTTTTGAGGCGTCCTATCTCCATCAATTTTGTCGATTATGACCGCAACGAGTTGTGGTTGCTCATCCGTAAAGCCGGTGAGGGAACCCGTACCCTGTGTGCTCTGCCGGCCGGCGAAACCTTGAACCTGGTTCTGCCGCTGGGTAATACCTTTACACCCCCCGAGAACCCGAACGAGAAGATTCTGCTCGTAGGTGGCGGTGTGGGTATAGCTCCTATGCTCTACTGGGGTAAATACCTGAAGGAAAAGGGTTATACGCCCCGGTTCCTGCTGGGTTTCCGCAGCGACAAAGACCTGCTGCAATACGAGCAGTTCAAGCAGTGGGGCGAAGTTTATCTATCGACCGAAGACGGTTCACTGGGTGAAAAAGGTTTCGTAACCCAGCACTCGGTGCTTGAGCAACCGTTCGACCGGCTCTATGTGTGTGGCCCCAAGCCCATGATGGTAGCCGTGGCCCGGTATGCCCGTGAGCGGAATATCTTTTGCGAGGTATCGCTCGAGAATACGATGGCATGCGGCGTGGGTGCCTGCCTCTGCTGTGTAGAAGACACGGTCGAAGGCCATGTGTGTGTATGTAAAGAAGGTCCTATCTTTAATATAGAAAAACTCAAATGGCAGATTTAAAAGTTAATATAGGTGCACTGTCCCTGAAAAATCCGGTGATGACCGCTTCGGGGACGTTTGGTTATGGCGAAGAGTTTGCCGATTTCATCGACCTGTCTCGTCTGGGCGGTATCATAGTCAAAGGTACCACGCTGCATCATCGCGAGGGCAATCCGTATCCCCGTATGGCCGAGACGCCTGCGGGTATGCTCAACGCCGTAGGTCTCCAGAACAAGGGCGTAGACTATTTCATCGAGCACATCTATCCCCGTATCCAGGAGATCGATACCCACTTTCTGGTGAATGTGTCGGGAGCCTCGGTCGAGGACTATGTGGCTACCGCCGAGAAGATTGCAGCCTTGGACCGTATCCCGGCCATCGAGTTGAATATCTCGTGCCCCAATGTAAAGGAGGGCGGAATGGCTTTCGGTACCTCGTGCCAGAGTGCGGCTGCCGTTGTGCGGGCCGTGCGGGCTGCCTACCCGAAGACACTGATCGTGAAACTGTCGCCCAACGTGACCGACATTACCGAAATAGCCCGAGCCGTCGAGGCCGAAGGGGCCGATGCCGTGTCGTTAATCAACACCTTGCTGGGTATGGCTATCGATGCGCAGCGGCGTCGCCCGGTACTCTCGACCGTCACTGGCGGACTGTCTGGAGCCTGTGTCAAACCCATTGCCCTGCGTATGGTTTGGCAGACCTATCATGCCGTGAAGATTCCTATTGTGGGGCTGGGGGGTATTATGAATGCCACCGATGCCATTGAATTCCTGTTGGCCGGAGCTTCGGCCATCGAGGTAGGTACCGCCAACTTCATAGACCCTCAGATTTCGGAGAAAATCGTCGACGGAATCGACGAATATCTCGAAAAAAATCATATCTCGTCGGTAAAAGAGTTGATAGGCGGACTTATTCTATAAGCTGTTTATTAACAGATAAATAAAAAATAGCGAATATAGATTGCAGTAATGCAGCAAATCTATATTCGCTATTTGAGTATTGCTTTATATGCTGGGTGAGAGGGTGATATAAAGTATTACTTCATATCTGTTCCCCTCACCGGCATCAACAAGTCATTAAAGAATCTCGACAGAGCGTTTGATGAAGTTGCTCAAAGCCTCGCCCTTCAGCATGTTGTTGGAAAGGAGAGCCAGGTCGACCAACTGACGAACCAGCGGGTTCTTGTCGGCATAGCTCTTCAGTACGTCCGACTCTTTGGCACGCAATTCCTTGGCCTTCTCTTCGGCACTTTTCAAAGCCTCTTTGTCGGCTACGGGTACCTCTTCGTCCTTCTTGTCTTTCTTGGCCTCTTGCAGACGGGTGATTTCGGCATTGATCGTGTTCAACTCGTCGAGTATCGGGGTCAACTGCTCTTTGCACGACGACTCGGTGTCGGCGATAATCCGTTGCGTCAAGGGGTGCTCGGTGTTGACAATGAGGTTGTAGCTGTCGGGCAGTTCGCCATAGATGGCCATACCCGGTTGTATGGCAGCCATATCCTTCATACGACGCATGAACTCGTTCTGCGTAATCACAATAGGTTGTGCCGTAGCACCTACGGGCTCGAACATAACCAGGAAGTCGCTCTTCTCGATGACAGGAATCTGCGATTTGAATACCGTAGTCATCACTTCGCGCTGTTGCTCATTGAGGGCAACCGACGACTTGTTGTCGCTCTTCTGAATCAATCGGTCTATCAAGTCGCTGTCGACCCGTACGAAACGACATTTACCCAACTTCTGCTCCAACATACCGATGAAGTGGGGGTCTAACTGACCGTTCATCAGCAACACATCGTAACCCTTCGCGGTAGCGGTCTCGATGTAGCTGTATTGGGCCTCCTTGTCGGTGGCATACAGGTAGATGAGTTGTCCGTCCTTGTCGGTCTGGTTGCCTTCAATCAGCGTCTTGTACTCGTCGAGGGTGTAGTATTTCTCTTCGGTATCTTTCAGCAGAACGAATTTCTGAGCCCGTTCGTAGAACTTCTCGTCCGAGAGCATACCGTACTCGATGAAGATCTTCAGGTCGTCCCATTTCTCTTCGAACTGTTTGCGGTCGCTGTTGAAAATCTCTTGCAAACGTTCGGCCACCTTCTTGGTGATGTAACCCGAAATCTTCTTCACATTCGAGTCGCTTTGCAGGTACGAACGCGATACGTTCAGCGGGATGTCGGGCGAGTCGATGACACCTTGCAGCAACATCAGGAAGTCGGGGACGATACCTTCGACCGAATCGGTTACAAATACCTGGTTGCAGTACAGCTGTATCTTATACCGGTTGATGTCGATGTTGTTCTTGATTTTCGGGAAGTAAAGAATACCCGTCAACTTGAAGGGGTAGTCGATATTCAGGTGAATCCAGAAGAGCGGTTCGTCGATGCCGGGATAGAGGTCGGAATAGAATTTCCTGTAATCCTCGTCGGTCAGGTCGGTCGGTTTGCGAGTCCAGGCCGGCTCCAAGTCGTTGATGACTTTGTCTTTGTCGGTATCGACATATTTGCCGTCTTTCCACTCTTGCTCTTTACCGAATACAACGGGTACGGGCAAGAAGCGGCAATACTTCTTCAGCAGCGTCTCGATGCGTTGCTCTTCGAGGAACTCCTTGTTCTCATCGTCGATATACAACACAATATCGGTACCGCGTTCGCTCTTGTCGATGTCGGTCATCTCGTAGGCAGGCGAACCGTCGCAGCTCCACATGACACCTTTTGCCCCCTCTTTATAGGACAAGGTGCGAATCTCGACCTTCTTCGAAACCATGAAGGAGGAGTAGAAGCCCAAGCCGAAGTGGCCGATGATGGCGTTGGCATCGTTTTTATATTTCTCCAGAAACTCTTCAGCACCCGAAAAGGCAATCTGGTTGATATATTTGTCTATCTCTTCGGCCGTCATGCCTATACCGTGGTCGGAGATGGTAAGCGTGCCGGCCTTCTTGTCGATCGAAACCGATACGTTCATCGCACCCAGCTCGCCTTTGAAGTCGCCAAAAGATGCCAGAGTCTTCAGTTTCTGCGTAGCATCGACGGCATTGGATACCAGCTCTCTCAAGAATATTTCGTGATCGCTGTACAAAAACTTTTTGATAACGGGGAAGATGTTGTCGGTTGTAACCCCGATAGTACCTTTTTGCATGGTTATATGTTTTTATTGTTACAATTTTCTACTCGAAATTTTTTCAAAAAAAATGCCAGACTCAAAAAGTCTGACATTTTGGCTTATTCTCTTTCTGTCGTGTCACGCCTCTTTCTTCGAGTCGATAATCGACGAAACGATTTTGTGATTTTCCTGGTCGAAGTCGACCCGTATCGTATCACCCTCCTGAACGGTAGCCCGGATAATCATCTCGGCCAACTCATCCTCGAGATATTTCTGGATGGCCCGTTTCAAGGGTCGGGCACCGAACTGCACATCGTACCCCTTCTCGGCAATGAAGTTTTTGGCAGCATCGGTGATTTCGAGGTGATACCCCAACGTCTCTACCCGTTTGTAGAAGCCGCTCAATTCCAAGTCTATAATCTGGAAGATGGCTTTCTTGTCGAGCTGGTCGAACATGACGATGTCGTCGATACGGTTCAGGAACTCGGGCGAAAAGGCACGGTTCAGAGCCTTTTGGATGACACCCCGCGAGTAGTCTTTCTCCGAAACGGTATTGGTCGAGAAACCTACGCCCTGGCCGAAATCCTTCAACTGGCGGGTACCGATGTTCGAAGTCATAATCAGGATGGTATTCTTGAAGTCGATACGACGGCCCAGACTGTCGGTCAACCGGCCTTCGTCCAAGACCTGCAACAGCAGATTGAATACATCGGGGTGAGCCTTCTCTATCTCGTCGAGCAGTACGACCGAATAGGGTTTGCGGCGTACCTTCTCGGTGAGCTGGCCACCCTCTTCGTAACCCACGTATCCCGGAGGGGCACCAACGAGCCGCGACACGGTGAACTTCTCCATATATTCACTCATGTCGATGCGGATAAGGGCATCTTTCGAGTCGAACAGATACTCGGCCAACTTCTTGGCCAGATGCGTTTTACCTACGCCCGTCGGACCCAGGAACATAAAGGTACCGATAGGCTTGTCGGGGTCTTTCAATCCCACCCGATTGCGCTGTATGGCCTTCACCACTTTGTCTACAGCCTCGTCCTGACCGATAATTTCGCGCTTCAGTTCTCCAGCCATGGCCAGCAGTTTGTTGCCTTCGGCCTGAGCAATACGCTGCACGGGCACGCCGGTCATCATGGCTACCACCTCGGCCACTTTCTCTTCGTCGACAATCTCGCGGTGTTGCTGCATCTGTTTCTCCCAGTTGTCTTTGGCCGTCTCCAGAGAGAGCTGCAACTCCTTCTCCTTGTCGCGGAAGCTGGCTGCCAATTCGTAATTCTGCGATTTCACGGCGTTTATCTTGTCCTCGCGGCAAGTCTCGATTTGAGCCTCCAGACTCTCGATCTCCTTAGGTACCGTAATGTTCGACACATGTACCCGGGCTCCCGCTTCGTCCAAGGCATCGATGGCCTTGTCGGGGAAATTCCGGTCGCTGATATAGCGGTCTGTCAATTTGACACAAGCCTCCAGCGCAGCGTCGGTATAGGTTACGTTGTGATGGTCTTCGTAACGGCCCTTGATGTTGTTGAGAATCTGCAGGGTCTCTTCGGGTGTCGTAGGCTCGACCATAATCTTCTGGAACCGACGCTCCAAGGCTCCGTCTTTCTCGATATTCTTGCGATACTCGTCGAGCGTGGTGGCACCGATACACTGTATCTCGCCCCGCGAAAGTGCCGGCTTCAGCATGTTGGCCGCATCGAGCGAACCGGTAGCGCCACCGGCCCCCACGATGGTGTGAATCTCGTCGATAAACAAGATGATATTGGGGTTTTTCGAGAGTTCGTTCAAGATAGCCTTGATGCGCTCTTCGAACTGTCCGCGATACTTGGTGCCGGCTACAATCGAAGCCATGTCGAGCGAAATGAGCCGTTTGTCGAACAACACACGCGATACCTTACGCTGCACGATGCGCAGAGCAAGCCCCTCGACAATAGCCGATTTGCCCACACCCGGCTCACCGATGAGTACCGGGTTGTTCTTCTTCCGGCGGCTCAATACCTGGGCCAGCCGCTCTATCTCGTTGTCACGGCCTACGACGGGGTCGAGACGACCCTCTTCGGCCGCCTTGGTCATATCGGTACCGAAGTTGTCGAGCACGGGTGTATCGTTATTGCTGCGCTGTGTCGAAGCGCTGCTGCCACTGCCGCCTTGCTGTTGTTCGCGGCGATAGTTGCGCTCATCCTCCAGTTCGTCGTCATCGTCGTCGGTAAAACCGGCTCCCATGCCGCGAGGGGAGGGGTGTTGTTCGGCCTCTGCTTCGCCAGTCGCTTCACCTTTTAAAAAGGCCGACACTTCGTCGTAGGTGATGTCGTTCGTATGGAGTATTTTCGCAGCCGGAGAATCCGATTCTTTCAAAATGGCCAGCAACAAGTGCTCCGAGTCGGTCTCTTGGCTCTTCATAAATCGAGCCTCGAGCATACTCATTTTCAACACTCTGTCTGTGCTTTTACTGATAGTCAGCTCGCTCGACTGCTGTTCCATGTGATTGTTGGAAGCGGATAGTTCATTTTCCAGCGAACTCTTTATCGTGCGAAGAGAAGCACCCAGCCCCACTAAGGCATCGACAGCCCGATTGGCCCCATCGCGTATAATTCCCAGCAACAAATGCTCGGGAACGATGTTGGAATTTTGAAGGCGTTCGGCTTCCTCCCGGCTGTAACCGAGAATTTCCTTTACATGTTGTGAAAAGTTTCTTTCCATAAACAAATCTGTCTCCTTATATTGATTTAGCAAATATACCACCTTTACGCCAAATATTGGCAGGTAAATATTATTTCTTGTGTATAACAAATAACATGCCGAATTTTCCCATTTGCCGAAGATTATTTATTGAGGGAGATACCTCGGTTTTTTCAAAAAATTGGTATCTTTGTACGCTAAAGAATCAATGTATAACCAATTTTCACTAATAAATGATTGACCAGGATAGAATTCTAAAGATAGACATCAATCAAGAGATGCAATCGGCCTACATCGATTACTCCATGTCGGTGATTGTAGCTCGAGCCTTGCCCGATGTGCGCGACGGTTTCAAGCCGGTACACCGCCGGGTGTTGTTCGGTATGGACAAACTGGGAAACACATCGGATAAACCTTACAAGAAATCTGCGAGAATCGTCGGTGACGTATTAGGTAAGTATCACCCGCACGGCGATTCGTCGGTATACTATGCACTGGTACGTATGGCCCAACCGTGGTCCTTGCGTTACCCGCTGGTCGACGGCCAGGGTAACTTTGGTTCGGTCGACGGCGACAGCCCTGCCGCCATGCGTTATACCGAGGCGCGACTCTCGCGCATTGCCGAAGAGACGCTTCGCGATATTGAAAAGGATACGGTCGATTTTACCCCCAACTTCGATAACACGCTCGAAGAGCCTACCGTATTGCCCACCCGCATACCGCAACTGCTGGTAAACGGGGCCTCGGGTATTGCCGTAGGTATGGCGACCAACATGCCGCCTCACAACCTGTCGGAGTGTATCGATGCTTCGGTTGCTCTGATCGACAACCGCGACATCACCATCGAGGAGTTGATGCAATATATCAAGGCTCCCGACTTCCCCACAGGGGGCATCATCTACGGCTATGCCGGTGTAAAGGATGCTTTCGAAACAGGCCGCGGTCGTATCGTCATCCGTGCCAAAGCCGAAATCGAGGTAGACAGCTCGACGGGTCGCGAATCGATTATCGTATCGGAAATTCCCTATGCCGTCAACAAGTCGGAATTGATTAAGAAAATCGCCGACCTGGTCGAAGAGAAACGTCTGGACGGAATCTCGAACATCAACGACGAGTCCGACCGTGCCGGCATGCGCATCGTTATCGAAGTCAAAAAAGATGCCAACGCCAGCGTGGTGCTGAACAAGCTGTTCAAAATGACCGACCTGCAGTCGTCGTTCAGCGTCAACAACATTGCACTGGTACATGGTCGTCCTCAAACCTTGAACCTGAAACAACTGCTCGAATCTTTCGTTGACCACCGTCACGAAGTGGTTTTGCGCCGGACTCGATTCGACCTGGCCAAAGCCGAGGAGCGGGCCCATATACTCGAAGGTCTGATTATTGCATCGGACCACATCGACGAGGTTATCAAGATTGTAAGAGCTTCGCAGACTCGCGAAGAGGCCCGCACGCGCCTGATGGAGCGCTTCTCGCTCAGCGACAAGCAGGCTCAGGCCATTGTCGATATGCGTATCGGTCAGTTGACCGGTCTCGACCAGGACAAACTGAGAAACGAGTATGCCGAAATCGAAAAGATGATTGCCTATTATCACCAGATTTTGGCCGACGAAGCGGTCTGCATGAAGGTGATAAAAGACGAGCTTATCGAAATCAAAGAGAAATATGGCGACGAGCGCAAGACCGAAATCGTCTACTCGTCCGAAGAGTTCAATGCCGAAGACTTCTATGCCGACGACGAGATGATTATCACCATCTCGCACATGGGCTATATCAAACGTACGCCGCTCTCCGAATTCCGTGCACAAAACCGGGGTGGAGTAGGGGCCAAGGGCAGCAACACCCGCGAAGAAGACTTCATCGAATATATCTATCCCGCTTCGATGCACAACTACATGCTCTTCTTCACGCAGAAAGGTAAATGCTACTGGCTCAAGGTATACGAGATACCCGAAGGCTCCAAGAGCTCGAAGGGTAGGGCCATACAGAATATGCTCAATATCGACTCGGACGACAAGGTAAATGCCTTTATCCGCGTGAAACGGTTGCAAGACCCCGAATACAACATGTCGCACAACCTGCTCTTCTGTACGCGCAAGGGTATCATCAAGAAGACCAAACTCGAAGCCTATTCGCGTCCTCGCCAGAACGGTGTGAATGCCATCACCATTCGCGAAGACGACCAGGTGATACAAGTGCGGCTCACCACGGGCGACAGCCAGATTGTCATTGCCAACCGTCACGGCCGGGCCATCCGCTTCCACGAGAGCGCCGTACGTGAAATGGGACGTAATGCTACCGGTGTAAAGGGTATGACCCTCGACAACGACGACGATGCCGTAGTAGGAATGATTTGCGTAAACGACCCCGAGAAAGAGACCATCATGGTGGTTTCGGAGCAGGGATACGGCAAACGCTCGCTCATCGAAGACTACCGCATAACCAACCGCGGTGGTAAGGGTGTGAAGACCTTGAACATCACCGACAAGACCGGTTATCTGGTTGCCATCAAGTGTGTAACCGACGAGAACGACCTGGTCATCATCAACAAGTCGGGTATCACGTTGCGCATGAAGGTAGCCGACGTGCGTGTCATGGGCCGAGCTACGCAAGGTGTTCGGTTAATCAACCTCGAAAAACGGAACGACGAAATTGCTTCGGTCTGCAAAGTCTTGTCGGACAGTGTCGATGAGAACATGCAGGACGACAACGTCACCGAAATCACAGAATAATTGTTAATCCTAAAATAAACACGCAATGAAAAAAACAACATTAACCGCAGTATTACTGCTTTCAGTCATTTGCGCATTTGGCCAAAAGAAAGCGGTGAACCGAGCTTTCAGCGAAGCCAAGATGGAGAATCCTAACTTCCAGGAGGCCCGTACCACCATTCAGGGTGCACTGACCGATCCCGAATCGAAAGACGATGCCAAGACTTGGTATGTAGCCGGTTTCATCGAAAACACCTATTTCGAAAAAGACAATGTTCAAAAAACATTGGGTATGACGTTGAAAGACGGCGACGGTCCCATGTACGACGCTCTGGTAAAAAGCTACGAGTATTTCCTGAAATCTATCGCGCTCGATACGCTGCCTAACGAAAAAGGCAAAGTAAAGCCCAAATATGTAAAAGACATTCGTAAAACACTGAAACAAAACATCGATGGATTTGCCAATGCCGGCGTATACTATTTCACACAGAAAGACTACAAGAAAGCCTACGATGTGTGGGGTATCTACCTGGACATTCCCAAACTCTCGATTATGAAGGGTGAGAAAAGCGGTCTTCCTGCCGACTCGACTATCGCCATTCTGGAGTTCAACCGGGCTTTGGCTGCCTTGCAGACACAAGATCACGCTCTGGCTATCAGCGCACTGAACGACGCTAAAGGCAACGGCTACAACCAGAACGACATCTACAAATACCTCGTTTACGAATATGAGCAAACTCAAGACACGGTCAACCTGATTCAAACCCTCCAGGAAGGCGAGAAGCTGTTCAAAAACGAAATGGTAGAGGTTAAAGACGAAATGGGCAACACGGTGATGGACGAGAACGGCCAGCCCAAAATGCAAAAAGAAAATACCTACACGCTGAAACTGATTAACCTCTATATCTACAGCGGTAAGTACGACGAGGCTATCGCCACGCTCGATGCCATCTTGGCCGAAGAACCCGACAAAGCCGAGTATTGGAATGTAAAAGGTAATCTGTACGAGTCGCAAAAGAAATACGACCAATCGATCGAGTGCTTCGAGAAGGCTATCGAAATCAATCCTACCTATGCCGATGCTCTGGGCAACATGGGTCGTATCTACTTCAACCTCGCCGTACAGAAAAACAACGAAATCAGCTCGATTACCGACAACGTAAAATATACCGAAGCTCGTGAAAAAGAGGTAATTCCTCTGTTCGAAAAATCGCGTCCGTACTACGAAAAAGCATACGAACTGAAACCCGATGAACCGGACTATAAGTATGCGTTGCGCAACATCTATTACAACTTGAACGATGCCGAGAAACTGAAAGCTATCGAAGGCCAATAATAGTCAATCGGTAAAAACCATAAAAAAAACAGCCATTCTTTCGGAGAGTGGCTGTTTTTTTATACCGATGGAGCGACTTGCTACCATTGTAAAAGATCTGTGCCCTCGAAAAATACACGCCCACGAACCTCTATACAATTCCGGCCTTCATTATACCAGATGCGCATAGGGCGACCATTCATACTACCCGAAGCTCGTTGAATATTGACTGTGGATATTTTCCGATCGATAAACTCCTGAATAATGTCCCAATGCTTAACCTAGGCAGTTTCATCGTTGAATAGGTCGCAAAGCTGCTCAGCACTCAGTTTCTTCAAATCGATATTTTCCATTTAATCCTCCTTTTTAGTATACCATAAATCGAGAAAGCGAGAATAAATTACATCCATCCAAAGATATGAAAGGAGAGGATAAAAACAAACCTAATCCGCAATATTTTAGGGCTCGCATGCAACATATAAAAGCTCGCAAAGCAGCACTTGAAACCCACAAAACATAAAACATTTCGTTTTTACAATTCTGCACTTCACGTATAAAGATTATATGCAACCATTGAAAATACGCGTATAACCGCTCGTTATTCCATGCTTGGGAAAGGTATCACCAGCAATAAATAACTACGATAAAAACGGCTTAAAGGAGGCTCAAATGCCACAAATGTAGATTAGGTTTGAAGACCTGCAATCACCATTAAGCCGTTTCTGCTATAACAGAGATATCCATTGTTGGTCAGGTATCATCTATTCATCTCTCGGTTTCCAACAAATATTCATCTTCGTATATTTCTCTCGATTGTCTATTTATCATAATATAAATTATAGAACATTTTATTTTTTACAATTCTACTCTCGTTTATAAGAGATATGCACCCACTGAAAATTATCCCAGCTCGTGCCGAGGACTCATTCTTTAAGCCTCACACTGCGACCGTCCTATTCATAAAATAGTCCCCACTGGTCGGCATCTTCCGAATCGACAGGATAGATTGACCGGAAAGGTTGACCGATGGAGGCCGACGTATGTAGTCGATGGTCTTGTAGCTGAGGTTACCAGCAGGATAATGGCGAGCGCCGCAATAAAGAGAGCGGTACCCCAGGAACCTTATCCAGGCATTGAGCCATTGGGTGGCGTAGTAGTCGTAGTATCCGCTCAGGTAGAGGAAGGTGCCTTGGTCACACTCTACATCAGCATATCATGTGTATAGGCATACTACACTCGAACTCGAGGGTTCGGTTTAGCTTAAAATTTGCCCAGACTGGATTTACGGGGTCCAACAGATGTTAGGGAGAACCTGAAAGCAAAAAAATCGAGCGTAATTGAAACTCTTGAATCTAAGACTCGGGAGAGAAGCTCTCGAAAGTGTTGTCGGAGTAGAAAATCATGATTTTGACGATTCGTCTATTTTTAGCATCGGCTTCACGAGTTGGAATATACGGGATATTTTTCGATCTTTCACTCTCATTTTCAGCAGGATTTGCAAAATTTATAGCCCTATTTGAGCTATTTTCCTTCGCATATTCGGGTTTGCTCGTATCCTCGGCCGTATTTTTACCACTCTCGTCATCGAATAGCGACATGAACGGAGAGCCACCAGCAGGTAAACCCGAATCATCTTCGGTCGGGATGATAGTCGACGATTCGATTGCTGCGGAAAAGGCGCCATTCGACTCTGACAGGAGCATCGGGCCATTACCATACAGCAGCCAATAAATAGAGAGGTCGGGGTACCTCTCATGTATCTTACCGATAGTCGTGATACTGATTTTCTGGTTGCGACCACTTAGCATCTGCGACATCGACGGACGTTGTATCCCGGTGTTGTCGGCAAATTGTGTAATGGTAATTCCCAGGTAGTCGATAAATTGTTTGATACGATCGGCCACGGCAAGTGCCACAGTTTTATCATTTCCCATAAAGCAGATTTTTAAGCCTGAAAAACGTTACAAATGTAATCAATACAATTTAAAAATCAAAATCCTATGAGTAGTTTTCGTAAATAACAGATGTAAACAGCAGTACCCGCAAATTTGCAAATTGAATATGCGAGGTAGATGTCACATTTGTAATTCGGGTATCACATATATTAAATTTATACTTTATAAAATATATCTTAAGTTATTGATAATAAGTATATAAAAATAGCATATATGCCGATTTGATAAGGATTTTGATCGATGATGATATTTTATTATAAATAAAAACTACACATATAGACATACAATATATTGATATATAAGTATATATAGCATAAAATATTACAGATAACTAATATTTATTGGCTTGTGTATGCTGTATTTACAAAATTATCTCCTACCCCCTACTCTATTTACATTTAAATTAAAAGAATAAATACAACAGTAAATTTTCACTGAGTTGTATTTGTAAATTATTGATTTGCAAATGTAATTTTAATAATAATTGCATCGCTCCTACTTTTTTGGAGGCTTATCTCGCCTACGATTTATTTTTGATGTACCGATGTAAATCGTTTCGTAAATAGCTCAAGGATTTTGCATCAAAACGGCACAATTTCGAATCTACTGTTTTTATATACAATCAATTATACAAATACAAACAGCTATACAAACCAATACGAAATAGAAAAAAAGAGGCCCAAAGCCTAAGCCTTGAGCCTCTATAACCGTTTTATCGGCGTTTATCGATGTTACTTAATCTTTCAACTCTTCACGCAGGTAACGAGCCGTAAATGTATCGCATTGACTAACCTTCTCGGGGGTTCCCGTAGCTAACACGTAACCGCCGTTGCGTCCACCCTCCGGCCCCATGTCGATAATGTGGTCGGCACACTTGATGATGTCGAGGTTATGCTCAATAACAATCACGGTATTTCCTTTCTCGACCAGTCGGTTCAGCACCGACAGCAATACACGTATATCCTCGAAGTGCAAACCGGTGGTTGGTTCATCGAGTATGTAGAGCGTTTTGCCGGTATCGCGTTTGGAAAGTTCGGCAGCCAGCTTCACCCGCTGGCTCTCTCCACCCGACAGCGTGGTTGAGGGTTGCCCCAGTTTGATGTAGCCCAGCCCCACCTCTTGCAGCACTTTGATTTTGGAGATGATGGCCGGAATATTTTCGAAAAACTCGACAGCCTGGTTGATGGTCATGTCCAGCACATCGGCAATCGATTTTCCTTTGAAGCGCACCTCTAGAGTCTCACGGTTGTAGCGTTTGCCATGGCATGCTTCGCACGGCACCAGTACATCGGGCAGGAAATTCATCTCGATAGTCTTGTAGCCGTTGCCACCACACACCTCGCAGCGCCCGCCGGCTATGTTGAACGAGAAGCGTCCCGGCTTGTAGCCGCGGATCTTTGCCTCGGGCAACTCGACAAACACATTTCGGATGTCGGCAAACACCCCGGTATAGGTAGCCGGATTGGAGCGCGGCGTGCGCCCCAGCGGCGACTGGTCTACGGTCACCACCTTGTCGATATTCTCCAGCCCCTCGATTTTTTCGTAGGGCAACGGAGCTTGCAACGAGCGATAGAACTTCTGGCTGAGAATCGGCTGCAGTGTTCCGTTAATCAGGCTCGACTTGCCGCTGCCCGATACGCCGGTCACACAGATAAATTTACCCAGAGGAAACTCGACCGTTACGTTTTTGAGGTTATTGCCCGTAGCCCCCGACAGCACAATCTTCTTACCATTGCCTGGCCGACGCTGGTGCGAATACTCGATTTTCTTCTCGCCGTTCAGATATTGCGCTGTGAGCGTGTTGGTCTTGAGCATCTCTTCGGGGGTACCGGCAAAGACGATGTTGCCACCGAGGCGCCCGGCCCGAGGGCCCAGATCTACCACATAGTCGGCGGCCAGCATCATCTCTTTGTCGTGCTCCACGACGATAACCGAGTTGCCCATATCGCGCAGCTCCTTCAGCGAATTGATGAGCCGGGTATTGTCGCGCTGGTGCAACCCGATACTGGGCTCGTCGAGAATATAGAGCACATTGACCAGTTGCGAGCCTATCTGCGTAGCCAGCCGTATGCGTTGGCTCTCGCCGCCCGACAAGGTGGCCGAGGCCCGGTTGAGACACAGATAGTCCAGCCCCACATCGACCAGGAAGTGCAACCGGCTGCGTATCTCTTTCAATATCTCCACGGCAATTTTGCGTTGCTGCGGTGAGAGTTCGTATTCGACCTGATTGACCCACTCGTACAGTTCCGAAATATCCATCTCAGCCAATTCGGCAATGTTCTTCCCGGCTATCCGGTAATGCAGGGCCTCGCGGTTCAGCCGTCGGCCTTCGCAACTGGGGCATACGGTCGTCGTGACAAACTGTCCCGCCCACTTCTGGGCCTGCGACGAGGCATCGCTCTGCTGTTGTACCTCGATATATTTGATCAAGCCATCGAACGAGAGAAAGTAGTTCGATGTACCCAACGACTCGTTTTTGATTTGCAATCGTTCGTCCGTCCCGTTCAGAATATCGTCGAGCGCCTCCTCGGCTAGGTCTTTGATGGGAGTCTTCAGCGTGTTGCCATACTTCTCGCAGATAGCGGCAATCTGCCAAAATATCAAGGTATTTTTATATTTACCCAATGGGACGATGCCTCCTTCGTAAATCGACTTCTCGTCGTTGGGGATAATCTTTTCACGGTCTATGATATTGACATAGCCCAACCCCTTGCATCGGGGGCAGGCACCTTGCGGCGAGTTGAACGAGAAGTTGTGCGGGGCCGGTTCGCTATACGACAAACCCGTTTGGGGGTCCATAAGCGTGCGGCTGTAATGGCGCAATTCCTGCGTGTCGGCATCAAGAATCATCAACTGGCCGTCGCCCTGTTTCATGGCTGTCTTTACACTCTCTTGCAGCCGGCGTTCGTCGTCCTTGTCGACCACCAGCTTGTCGACCACCAGCTCGATGCTGTGATTCTTGTATCGGTCGAGCTTCATGCCGTGTGTAATCTCGCGCAATTCACCGTCGATACGTACGGTCAGGTATCCCTTGCGGCGCACCTGTTCGAACAGCTCCTTGTAGTGCCCCTTCCGGTTACGCACCAGCGGTGCCAGTATGTAGGTACGGCGGCCCTGGTACTTCTCCAGAATAAGTTCGATAATCTTCTCCTCGGTATATCGCACCATTTTCTCGCCCGACAAGTAAGAGTAAGCCTCGCCGGCCCGGGCAAAGAGCAACCGCAGAAAATCGAAAATCTCGGTCGTCGTTCCTACCGTCGAACGCGGATTCTTGTTGGTTGTCTTCTGCTCGATAGAGATCACGGGGCTCAACCCGGTAATCTTGTCCACATCGGGACGCTCCATATTGCCGAGCATGTTGCGGGCATAGGCCGAAAATGTCTCGATATAGCGTCGCTGCCCCTCGGCAAAGATGGTATCGAACGCCAACGACGATTTGCCGCTGCCGCTCAATCCGGTAATCACCGTCAGGCTGTTGCGCGGGATGGTGACATCTATGTTTTTGAGGTTATGCACACGAGCGCCATATACCTCGATTTGATCTTCTGCTTTCATTTCTTATCGATTACCCACTCTTTTCTGTAAGCTGTAAACTTACGTTTCGTGTAATACAAATCCTCTTTTTGTGGTATCTTGATGTAATAGACTCTTCTCGACTTGTCGGGCATGGTGCGAGCACGTAACCAAGGGTTGGCCTCTTTGAGCTGGGCATAGGATACGCCATGCTCCTGAGCAAAAAGTGCCAGGTTTTCGATGGTCGTGTCGACCCGTATCTCGGTATAGCGAATAGGTTGGTACAGCTGACGGGTCTTCAGCTTGTACCCGTATTTGGCCGGTGAAGAGAAAATCTCTTTCATGGCCAGGATGCGGAACACATAGCGCGAGGTCTCTTCGTTCAGCCACAAGTCGAACGAATGGTCGGCCAACTGCTTTTTGAGCTCCGAAGAGATGCGCCCCATGCCGGCATTGTACGATGCCGCTACGGTGGTCCAACTTCCATACTTGGCATAAGCCTCTTTCAGGTAACGGCATGCGGCCCGGGTCGACTTCTCCACATGGCACCGCTCGTCGATGTCGTCGTTGACCTCCAGGCCGTATTCACGCCCCGTGCGTGGCATAATCTGCCAGATGCCCATGGCCTTGGCCGGAGAGACAGCCCGCGGGTTGAGGGTGCTCTCGATAACGGCCAGATAGAGGAAATCGCTCGGGATGCCCTCCTCTTTCAGGATAGGTGCCATGATGGGGAAATAGCGGTTGGCCCGCTTGATGGCCAGCGAGGTCGAGGAGTGCATGTAGCACAGCGTGGTCAACTCGCGGTCGAAGCGTTCGTACATGTCGAGCCGGTCCAGGTCTACCACCTCTCCGGCGAATTTCACTTGCAACGGAAATTCGGGAATCACTACATCCGAAAACTCCTTTTGCGCCATCTCCTCGCCCTGTACCTGTTGTACAAAAAGGGGCGAAACAACCGACAGCGCAACCATAAAATATTTGTTCAATCTCATCGGTTACAGCGTTTTTTCAATCTTTGGAACGCATGATGTTGATGTGTCCCTTCAGTTTAATCTTTTGGCCGTTGGAGCCTTTTGCCTCGATCACATAATAATAGACTCCGGGGTCGACATACTTGCCATGATACTTCCCGTCCCAACCATTTTCGGGGTTGTCGAGATAGCACATCTGTACCCCCCATTTGTTGAATATCCAGCATTTGAAGCTCACAATCGACTTGTAGGCCACCTTCCATTCGTCGTTCACGCCCGGACTTGTACCCGGCGAGAAGGCATTGGGAGCCTCGAGGCGGGGCTCGCCGATGTTGACGGTAAAGGTCTCGCTGTAAGCCTGACACTCGGCCGTACTGTTGCTACCTACCAGGCGCACATACGTGACCCCTTCGTCGCGGAAAGTGTAGCGCAGGGTCTGGTCGTTGTAACGGGCAATCGTGGTCGAGAAATCCTCCTTGTCCGAAAACTCCCATTCGATGTGAGTCACGGCATCGGTCGTATAGGCCTGAAACTCGATTTCGGCCGGAGCCGAACCGCCCAGGTATTCGGTCGGATGCCGGTCGTCTTCGTTGAGCGCATCCTCCCGATAGCTCTGCTCGGCGACAGCCGTCACCCCTATCGCCGTAGTTACATACTCTCCTGTCGATACAGTCTGCTCCATACCCCAATAGTTGAGCAATTGGTCGCCCGAGATGACAAAGTCGGTATTGCATAGCGGTGCCGTCACTTGGACGGTCGACGTGAAATTGTCAATCGTCTCCGACTGGGCGGTCTGCACATAGGTGAGCGCTTCGGCATTCCACACCAGACTCATGTAACTGACAGAAAGTTCACGATTCAGCACCTTGGGTGCACCGTTTATCGAGTAGTAGTTGAGCCGCGAGCCGCTCCCGTCGAGCAGCAGCGTGGTGAGTTCGCACTGCCCCGAGTCGTTCGAGACCGATGCCCCGTTCAGCACGAGAGGAGCCTGCGAATAGTCGATTATCCACAGGTAGTAGCTGCGTCCGTTCTGTTCGATTATATATCCGCAATCGGCTTCGGTCAGGGTGAGTGTCGAGAGGTACCCGTTCTGCACCGCACCGGTGACCGGTGTGGATGTAGCTGCCCCCGACGGGCCAAACTTGCTCCACGAGATGAGCGAATCGTCGGCACCCGAAAATTCGACTGTCGCCTGGTCGAGCGAGTAGACGACAAAGACTCCCCCATTCAGACCGGTACTGGCCTCGGGAGTATAGCTGTATGCCGGTTTCCCCCCACCCGTCACGGTTATCTGTTGGGCACACAAGCCGCCAAATGTAAAGAGAGCTGTCAAAAACAAGAGGAATCTGTACATATCAATCCGAATCATAAATGTGAATGACAAAGTTACAACTTTTCGACCAATCGCATTTCTATCCGCAATTTAAAATTTCCCAATAAAGCCGCTTCGATAAGAATAATTGAGACAAAGGCCCTACCCATACGTTTTTGACTTGCATCTGACAATATTTTTATATACTTTTGTTTCTTGTATATTACCATCAGACACAAAACGCAAACCATTAACAATATGAGATATACACGAATAACGATAGTTTTGCTATTCTGTTTTACTGCACTCTTTATGCTTTCGGCTCAAACCGAAAATTTACAAACCAAGGTTATCGACGGAAAAGAATTTTATATCTACAAGGTAAAACCCTCGGAAGGGTTCTATGTGCTCAGCCAGAAATTCGGCATTTCTCAAGAGGAGATTATCCGCTACAATCCAGCTGCCAAAAACGGGCTGAAACGGGGACAACTACTGATGATCCCGACTCACAGAACAGCTCAGGGCGAGCCCGAAGGCTCTGAAATAGAAAGCACCTTCGAGCATACCATCGTGCGAGGCGAATCGCTCTACTCCATCTCGAAGATGTACAAAGTGACTATTCAGAGCATCATCGACCTGAACCCCGGTTCCGAGCGGGGTATCAAGGCGGGAGCCACACTGAAAATTCCACAACGCTATAAAAAAACGACCTCGAAAGCCCAAAACAAGACTGTCACTACGGCAACAGCCAAATCGCAAGGTACAGCCGTAACGGCAACATCCACCCCTACTCCCGAAAATACAACCGCTACGACCGACAACGGAAACGGAGAGTATGTATATCATACTATCGGCGAAGGCGAAACGCTCTTCTCCATATCGAAAAAGTACGATATCGACATAGAAACCATTCTCAAACTTAACCCCGGCATCTCTCCCAACCACCTCAAGAAGGGGTCGGTCATTCGACTTACCCCCGATACCAAAGAGATAAACGTGACTATCGAGCAAAAACAACTCTACACACAGTACAAGGTGCGCAAGAAAGAGACCTTGTACAGCATCTCCAAAAAATTCGGGACCACAGTCGAGGAGATTAAAAAGTGCAATCCCGACCTCAAGCAAATTCGTCAGGACGACATCATCAATATCCCGGCCGGTATCGAATACAATACCGTGACGGCCGAAAACCCCATCACCAGCGCCGAAATCAACAACATATACAACAAGCTGTACAAGAGCGACAAACGGGGAGTAATCAACGTAGCCGTGATACTGCCGTTCATGTTGCAACAAACACACCCCGACACCAAAGCCAGCCTGTATACCGAATACTACCAAGGTTTCCTGATGGCCGTAGACAGCCTGAAACGCCAAGGAGCCTCGATCAACGTGTACGCCTACGATTCCGAAGAGTCGGACGCTACGGTACGCCGCATCCTGACCAATCCCGAGATGAAGGAGATGGACTTGATTATCGCTCCCGAAAGCGACAATCACATCAAACTGATTGCAGACTTCGGCCTGGCCAACGACATCAATGTGGTCAACACCTTCTCCCTCAAGAACGAAGAGGTTTCGCACAATGCCAAAATCTTCCAGACCAATATTCCTCACTCGTACCTCTACGCCGAAGCCGCCGACCGGTTCATCCGTTATCTGGGCAACCGCAAGGTGATATTCCTCACCCACACGGGCGAAGAGAACGACAAGCGCGACTTTATTGCCGGACTGAAAGAGGAGCTTTCACGTGCCCATATCGCATACAGCGAGATTCGATTCGACAACGAACTGAACCTGTTGAATCAGGATTCCATTCTAACCGGAGCAAGCGGAATCGTATTCGTTCCTACATCGGCCAAGAAAAAAGAGCTGTCGTTGATTGTTGCCCCTATCGAGACCCTCAAAGAGAACCGGACCGACCTCGACATCGCCCTCTTCGGTTATCCCGAGTGGCTCACGCAGGTACCCGAATATCTGAACGAGTTCTATAAGTTGAACACCTATCTCTACTCCCGCTTCTATGCCAACCCCTTCGACGAAAATACCAAGGCGTTCCACAAGCGGTTCCTCTATTGGTACAACAAAGACATGATCAATGCCAGCCCGCAATATGCACTGCTCGGTTTCGATACCGGCATCTACTTCCTCACGGCCATACGGGCCAACGGCAAGAATTTCGCCACCCAGCAGTTGACCTCTTCGAGCGACCGTATCCAGACCGATTTCTCGTTCCAGCGCATCAACAACTGGAGCGGATTCATCAACAAGTCGTTCTATTTTGTCAACTTTGCTCCCGATTTCACGATCAAAAAAATTAGAGAATAATTCATGAGACTGTTGCGATATATCTGTTTGCTTGCCGCCCTCGTCACCCTGCAGACGGGTTGGGCACAGCGTAGCGATTACGAGCCCGAATTTACCGTGGGCATAAAGGGGGGGACCACCTTGTCGAGTGTATCGTTCACCCCTACCGTCACCCAGTCGCTGCTGTTGGGATACACGGGTGGAGTCTCGGTGCGCTATATCGAAGAGAAATTTTTCGGACTCATTGCCGAGGTCAACTTCACCCAATGCGGTTGGAACGAGACCTTCGATACCGACCCCTATACCTACTCGCATACCCTCAATTATGTGACGGTACCCTTCCTCACCCACTTCTTTTTCGGGAACCGGGTGGTGCGCGGTTTTATCAATGCCGGGCCACAGATTGGATTTCTTCTGGGCGACAGCTACAAGAGCAATTTCGACATCCACAATCTGCCCGAATTCAGCCAGAAAAGCAAGGTGAAAGAGATATATACCATGGACATCGCCCACAAGATAGACTACGGTATCATGGCCGGTGCCGGTATCGAGTTCCGCATAGCCCGCTCGCACGGTATCGTACTCGAGGGTCGCTACTACTACGGATTGGGCGACATCTTCAGAAACCGAAAGAAAGATGTTTTCTCGGCTTCACATAACCAGATTATCACTATCTCGCTGGGGTATCTCTATCACTTCTGATACGGGCTGTACAGAATTTTGAAAACCAGTTCGCGCAACAGGTCTCCATCGTTGCTCGAAGCTCCCGACCCGATACCTTTCGACCGGGCATCGTACTGCCGGATAAGGGCAATGATGTCGATACACTTGAACGCGTTGTAGATCCGCATGGCCGTCAGATAGTCGCGTGCCTGAGAGGGGTAACGTAAGTTGAGTTCCTTGGCTATGCCATTGTCCGACCGATCGGCCGAAAAGAAACAAAGTAACAGATTGGCAAAGAAGTTGAACAGCACACTTATGGTCACCACCAGCGGGTTGTTCTTGGGATTCTGCTCGAAATGGTTTACAATTCGGGCCGCCTTCGGCACATTGTGCGCGACGATGGCATTGAGCAGTTCGTAGTTGTTGTAATCTTTACTGATACCCACATTCTGCTCTACCGCCTCGGGAGTGATGCGCATGCTCCCCTCGGGCAGCGAAATGGCCAGCTTGTCGAGCTCGCCGCTCAACCGGCTCAGGTCATTCCCCACGAAATCGGCCAGCATCGACACCGCTTTGGGGTCGATCGACAGTTTTTTCGCAGTCACATAGGTATTGATAAACGCCGGCAGCTGGCTGTCGTACAATTTTTTCGACTCGTATACCAGTCCTATTTTCTCGATACCGGCTATAATCTTTTTATTCTTGAGCGAGCCGTTTTTGTAGCAGATAACCAGAATCGTGCGCATCTGAGGCTTCTGCAGATAGTACGATAGATTGTCTATCCCCTTGATATTCTGAGCCTCCTTGACAACAATCAGCTGATGTTCGGCCATCATCGGGAATCGTTTGGCCGCATTCACCACCAGAGCAAAGTCGTCGACATCGGCTCCATACAGAATGGTCTGGTTGAAATCCCGCTCCTCCTCCCTCAAGGCATTGGCAATGATGGCATCACAAATCAGGTCGATGTAATACGACTCATCGCCCATGAGCAGGTAGACAGGCTTGAACAACTTCTTGCGAATATCCTGCAAGATGGCAATATGCTGGTTGGAATCTTTCTTGGCCATAGCGGTTAATCCTCGTCAAATCGCAGATGCTTCACGGTTGTCCGTTTGTCGATAATCAATTTCAGCGCCTCGACCCCGATCAAGACATGCTCCTCTACGAAGTCTTGAGTGATTTTCTTGTCGCTCTCGGCTGTCTTCACACCGCTTGAAATCATGGGTTGGTCCGAAATAAGCAACAGAGCCCCCACCGGAATGCGATTGGCAAAACCCACCGAAAAGAGGGTGGCCGTCTCCATATCGACTGCCATACAGCGAATGCGGCGCAAATACTCCTTGAAGTTGTCGTCAAACTCCCATACCCGTCGGTTGGTCGTATACACGGTCCCCGTCCAGTAATCGCGGTGATGGTTCCGCACGGCTGTCGATACGGCCCGCTGCAACATGAAGGCCGGCAGAGCTGGCACCTCGGGCGGGAAATAGTCGTTCGAGGTACCCTCGCCCCGTATGGCGGCAATCGGCAAGATGTAGTCGCCCAACTTGTTCACCTTCTTGATACCGCCGCATTTCCCCAAAAACAGAACTGCCTCGGGAGCCACGGCACTCAACAGGTCCATGATGGTAGCGGCGTTTGCGCTACCCATGCCAAAGTTGATAATCGTTATCCCCTCGGCCGATGCACTGGGCATATTGCTGTCTTCGCCCAAGATTGGCACGTTGAAATGGGAGGCAAATATCTCGACATACTTCGAGAAGTTGGTCAGCAGGATATGCTTCGTAAACTCCTCGACCGGACGTTGCGTATATCGGGGTAACCAATTTTCGACAATCTCTTGCTTTGTTTTCATAAATCGATATTTTTGGAGTAAATTTACAGAAATAATTAGAAAGCACAAATTTTCTACTGCGAGATGATTGAACTGAACCTGCCCCCCTATCCCTGCAAGCTGAAACAGGAAAAGGATAAAATCCTTATCTTCGACGAGTTGCGCCGGCGATATGTAACGCTTACTCCCGAGGAGTGGGTGCGGCAACATTTCGTGGCCTTCCTGGCCAACGAAAAAGGATTTCCTCGCGGACTGATGGGTAACGAAATTTCGCTCACGCTCAACAAATGCAGCCGACGGTGCGATACGGTGGTCTACGACCGCAATGGTCGCCCCCTCTGCATCGTCGAATACAAGGCCCCGCACATCGAGATTACCCAAAAGACCTTTGACCAGATTGTACGCTACAACCAGGTGCTTCAGGTAAACTACCTGCTGGTCTCCAACGGGCTCACGCACTACTGCTGCCGCATCGACTATGCCTCCGGCAGCTACGCCTTCCTGCCCGACATCCCGACCTATACCGACTTGTAGCAGCTCCGCCTCGCCCGGCTCGACAAGCTATATATAACCCTATACAAAAAAAGACCCGCTACGTAAGCGAGTCTTTTTTTTGTGAGGTTCCTAGCAGAATCGAACTGCTGTAAACGGTTTTGCAGACCGGCGCCTAACCACTCGGCCAAGGAACCATATGTCTTTCGAGCGATTGCGAGTGCAAAGATAGAGTATATTTTCCGATTATGCAACACTCTTGCCCTATTTTTTTACTCTCTTCGATTTTATTTCTCGCAACTTGCAATCCACATCACAGCCGCAGCAAGACGATGGCGGTTCGTTACGATTCTGCACCATCTTGACTATCTTGTAAATAGCGTATGCAAAGGCCATCGCTACGATGCCTGTGACTATCCAGGATTGAATCGAGGCACTCATCACTTTTTCTCCAGAAAATAGGTGTAACGGTTGTCAATATCGTCGACGGTATAGACCTCGCGCCCCTTGTACCGGCTCATATAGGCGAGCATCATCAAGTCGCCCGAGCACGAGAGCAGGTGCAGCAGCAAAAGAACAGCGACTGCAATCTTGCCCCACAACGGCATCGGGAAAAGCAACAGCACAATGAGCAAACCCGATAAAAAACGGAAAGGAGCCAAAGCTATGCGTTTGAACGTTTTGTAGTCGGCCAGGAAATTGTGTGCCGCAGCAAAGAAGACAAACGAGCGCCAGATAGCCCCGAAACGCACATCGGCTGCCCCTTCGGAACGATATACGAGCCAGTGTATAAATTCATGCAGAGGTATCATAAGGGCATAGCCCACCACTACCCACACAAGACTCGCCCCTATTTCGAGAAAGAATTGGCTCGCCGATTGGGATTCTTGCCACAGAGCTATCATAAACCCGACACCGAAAAGCACCAGCAGCAGAACTCCAATATAGATGGCGCGGAATGTCGTTTTGGGGAGGTTGCGCATCAAGAATAGTTTAATGTCGCTATACGTAAACGAGTCGATTACCCGATAGCCAGCCTTTTCATAAAAGGACAAAAAGGTTTCTTTATCCATAGTTTACTATATAAATAATGATCCAATCTGATAAACGATAAATGCAACAATCCACGCCACACAAGTATTATATATAACAGTAAAGGCTCCCCATTTCCAGCTGCCCGACTCTTTGATGACAGCCACGACCGAAGCGATACAAGGGAAATAGAGCAGCACGAATACCATGAACGTGAGAGCAACCAGCGGCGTAAAATCGGGAGTACCCGTTGCCGGGTTGGGTTGCGAGATGCGTTGTGACAACGTGAGAGTTTCGTCCGAATCGTTCTCGGAGTACAACACCCCGAGAGTACTCACCACCAACTCTTTGGCTGCTGTTCCCGAAAGTAATGAAGTGGTTACTTTCCAGTTAAAGCCCAATGGCTCGACAAGCGGTGTCATCGCCTGCCCTATCCGGCCGAGGTAAGAATTGCTTTGCTGCTCCATCTGTTCGTGCGGGGTAAGCTCCCGCTCATACGAAGCTTCGGGACGAGGGAAATAGCTCAGGAACCAGATAATGACCGAGGCTACCAATATCACCCCTCCCATTTTGCGCAAATATTGCTCGGCTTTACTCCACATGTGGCGGATAGTGGCTTTGGCCGTAGGCATACGATAGGGTGGCAGTTCCATAACAAAGGGAGTCTCGTCGACCTTAAAGAGAAAGCGGCGCATCAACTTGGCCGTAACGACTGCTACAACGATGCCCAACACATAAAGACCGACAAAAACCAAACTGGCATAGCGTGGGAAAAATGTACCCACCAGCAGGATATAAATAGGAATGCGTGCGCTGCATGAGATAAACGGGTCGATAAGTATGGTTATCAGTCTACTGCTCCGGCTCTCGATGGTGCGGGTAGCCATAATGGCCGGTACGTTGCAACCGAAGCCCATGACCAGAGGAATGAACGATTTTCCGTGCAGCCCTATCTTGTGCATGATCTTATCCATGATGAAGGCCGCTCGGGCCATATATCCCGAGTCTTCCATAAACGAAATGAAAAGATAGAGTATCAAGATGTTGGGCAGAAACACAATGACACCTCCTACTCCGCCAAGAACACCGTCGATGAGTAAATCTTTCAGCGGCCCGGCCGGCATATAAGTACCTACCAGCCCCGACAGCCACGCCACAAAGCTCTCAATCCACTCCATCGGATAGGCTCCCAACGAGAAAGTGGCTTCGAACATGAGCCACATGAGGAGAATAAAGATAGGGAATCCGAACAGCTTGTTGGTGACAAACGAGTCGATAATGCGTGTCGAGCGGGCCTCTTCCTTATCGCCCGGCGTATAGGTCTCGGCCAAAGCTCCTGAAATGAAGCCATATTTTTCATTGGCAATAGCCGACTCTATGTCTTCGTTCAGGGTAGCTTCTATCTCTTTCACCTCCTGGTCACGCAACTTCATCAGTTCGGGATAGGAGTCTGCCCCCTCCAGAATTTTTTTCACCTCGGCATCGCCTTCGAGAGTCTTGATGGCCAGATAACGGGGCGAGAACTCCCGCGTGCAGGTGGGGTCCTGTTTCAGCAGGTTTTTCAGCGGAGTGATACCGTTTTCAATCACATTCCCCAGATTGACGTGAACGTGACGCACCGATTCGTTACGCCCCTCATACACGTCGATAACCGTGTCGAACAGCTGGTTTACCCCCTTGCCCGACCGGGATACCGTGGGAACAATGGGCACACCTATCATGTTGCCCAAGTACTTGTAGTCGATTTTGCCACCGCTCTGCTCCAGCTCGTCGAACATATTCAGGGCGATGACCATGCGATAGTCCATATCGATTAACTCGGTAGTGAGGTAGAGATTCCGCTCCAGATTCGAAGCCACCACTACGTTCACCAGCACATCGGGTGTCTCGTCTTTCAGATAGCGGCGCACATACAGCTCTTCGGGCGAATAGGCCGACAGCGAATAGGTACCCGGCAGGTCATAGATATTGAAGTGGTAGCCTTTATACTCGAAGAAACCCTTCTTGGCATCGACTGTCACACCACTGTAATTGCCCACATGCTCGTGAGCACCCGAAGCGATATTGAACAACGAGGTCTTGCCGCAGTTGGGATTTCCCACCAGGGCGATATTGATGGTCTTGGTACTTTTCGAGAGAGCCCGTTTTATACATTCGTCCTCCTCCGAAGGAGTCAACTTCGACTCTCCGCTGGCTTTGTTGGCATCACCAAATACGGCCTCGGCCTCTTCGGGAGTAATCACTTCGACCAGCGAAGCCTCGCTGCGCCGCAGCGAGATTTCATAATCCATGATCTTATATTTGATAGGGTCTTTCAACGGAGCATTCAACTCGACAAGGACTGTTTGTCCTCTGACAAACCCCATTTCGATAATCCGTTTTCGGAATGCCCCGTGACCTAACACTTTAACAACAACGGCTTTATCGCCTGTTTTCAAATCGGACAACCGCATATTCTATCTGTTTAACTTTGTTTCCAAATGCAAAGTTCGCAATTTGTTCCGATTTATTGCTATATATCACCCCTATATTATTTATAATCCGTATAAATAATAACATATTTTCACTATTTTACAAAACAAAAGCGGACCGGCGATTATTCTCACCGGTCCGCTCTGTTCCTATTCGTAGCGTATGCTTACAGTTGTCGTTTGCTGACAGCGCCCTCTACAAAATTTATAAAGGCATTGTTTACCAATCGGTTACCGCCAGGCGTAGGATAATCGCCCGAGAAATACCAGTCGCCCGGATGGCTGGGAATAGCCTCATGCAATCCCTCCAGAGTCTGATAGATAATCTCGACTTGGGCCGAAATATCGTCGGAGGTAAGCATTTGGGCTATCTTCTCCGACACCTCCTCCTGGGTAAAGGGGGCGTAAATCTCCTTTACATAGTTGACAATCTCCTCTTTGGGTCTGTTTTGCTGTGCTTTGGATTTGCGGTATACCTCGTCGATTACCGACTGCATGCCCCGCTCTTTCAGCAGTTCCATGGCAGCCTTGAAGGCAATAAACTCGCCCATGCGCGACATGTCTATACCATAACAGTCGGGAAAACGCACTTGCGGCGACGACGAAACGATGATGATTTTTTTCGGGTGAAGCCGGTCCAGTATCTTGATGATACTTTGCCGCAACGTGGTACCACGCACAATACTGTCGTCGATAACCACCAGATTATCTACCCCCGGTTCTACCGTGCCGTAGGTGATGTCGTAGACGTGGGCGGCCAGATCGTCGCGGGTATCGCCCTCGGCGATGAAGGTACGCAGTTTAATGTCCTTGATGGCCACCTTCTCCGAGCGGACCTTGAGCGAAAGTATCTGCCTCAGTTCGTCGTCGGTAAGGCTGTCGCCGGCCTGCCGGATGCGGGCCAGCTTCTGTTCGCTCAGATAGCTGTCCAACCCCTCGAGCATACCGTAAAAGGCCACCTCGGCCGTGTTGGGTATAAACGAAAAGACACTGTGCGCCAGGTCGTAGTCGACACTCTTGAGAATCTGGGGGGCCAGGTGGCGCCCCAACTCCTTGCGCTCGCGATAGATGTCGACGTCGCTACCCCGCGAGAAATAGATGCGTTCGAACGAACAGGCACTGTAATTGGCCGGCGGGAGAATCTGCTCGATGTGCATGTTGCCCCGACGGTTCACCACCAGACATTCACCAGGCTGCAGCTCTTTCACCTGCTCGACCGAGAGGTTCATGGTGGTTTGTATGACCGGACGCTCCGATGCCACGACCACAATTTCGTCGTCGGCATAATAGAAAGCCGGGCGTATGCCCCGCGGGTCGCGGAAGGAGAACATATCGCCGCTGCCGGTCATGCCGCAGATGACGTAACCACCGTCCCAGATGCGCGAAGGTTTCTTGAGTATCTCGGCCAGATTCAGGTTGTTTTCAATCGACTCGGTAATTTCGATGTCGTCGAGCCCCTCCTTCTTGTAGAGGTCGTACAACCGCTGGTTCTCCATATCAAGGGCATGCCCCAGTTGTTCCAGCAAGACAAAGGTATCGGCATAGCTGCGGGGGTGTTGCCCCTTGGCCACAATGCTCTCAAATATCTCGTCGACGTTGGTCATGTTGAAGTTGCCACACAACAACAGGTTGCGCGAACGCCAGTTGCCCCGGCGCAAAAACGGGTGTACATACGACAGTCCCGAGCGGCCGGTGGTGCTGTAGCGCAGGTGGCCCATATAGACTTCGCCGGCAAAAGGCAGGTGCAGGGCCGCCCACTCGGCATCGGTCGTATCGTGGGGCGTATTCTGAATTTGGGCCTTTACATTGGCAAAAATCTCTTGTATGGCACCGGTCCCCAAAGCGCGTTCCCGGTAGATAAACTCCTCGGCCGGACGTGCGTGCAACTTCACGCAAGCCAACCCGGCCCCCTCCTGCCCCCGATTGTGTTGCTTCTCCATGAGCAGGTAGAGCTTGTTCAACCCATACATGTACGAGCCATACTTTTGCTGATAATAAGCGAGTGGTTTCAACAACCGCACCATGGCGATGCCACACTCGTGTTTGATAACTTCTGTCATAAAATCGAATCCTTATAAAAACGATATGCAAGTGTCATAACGCAAAACGAGCCACAACAAGATTTTTCAGGTCTGTTATAGCTCGTTTCTGTATCATGGGGTCATCTATCCGATAGGTTATTCACTCAATATTCATTAACGGATAAACAACAGTTCTCTGTACTTGGGAAGCGGCCACATCTCGTTGTCGATCATCAGTTCGAGCTTGTCGATGTGGTAGCGAATCTCGTCGAGGTGCGGAGCCACGGTGTCGTGATAGGCAATGGCTTTTTCGCGCTCGTTCTCAATCTTGTTGGCCACCTTGCGGGCCTCGACCATGGTGTGAACCTTCTCCTTGATGGTGAGCAAGTGGTAGGCTATCTTCTCGATTACCTCCATGTCTTGCGTAGCTATCTGCTCGCTCTTCTCGGCCGGGAACAGACTCTTGATTTTGAACACGTTGTCGAGCAGGAGCGACTGATACCGTGTGGCTACCGGCACGATGTGATTGATGGCCAGGTCGCCCAGCACACGGGCCTCGATCTGTATCTTCTTGGTGTAGATTTCCCACTTCACTTCATTGCGGGCCTGCAGTTCGACGCGGGTAAATACGTGGGTACGCTCGAACATCTTCACCACATCGTCTTTCAGGTAGTTGTCAAAGATAAGCGGCACACTCGTTTCGCAATCGAGTCCGCGACGCTCGGCCTCGGCCTTCCACTCGTCGCTGTATCCGTTGCCGTCGAAGCAAATGTCTTTGCTCTCGTTGATAAGCTCCTTGAGAACCGTGAGGATGGCCTGTTCTTTCTCCTTGCCTTCGGCAATGAGGGCATCGACCCGTTGTTTGAACTCCTGCAACTGAGAGGCCACGGCAGCATTCAAGGCAATCATGGCGCTGGCACAGTTGGCCGACGAACCTACGGCCCGGAACTCGAATCGGTTGCCGGTAAAGGCGAAGGGCGATGTACGGTTGCGGTCGGTATTGTCCATCAAGATTTCGGGAATCTGGGCAATATCCAGTTTCAAGCCCGACTTGCCGCTCATGTTCAACACATCTTCCGAAGTGCTCTTGGCCAGTTTGGCGAGGATTTCGCTAATCTGTTTGCCCATGAAGATGGAGATGATGGCCGGGGGAGCCTCATTGGCACCCAGACGGTGACCGTTGGTAGCCGACGAGATGCTGGCTTTCAACAAACCATTGTATTTATAGACGGCAGCCATTACATTGACAATAAACGTAATGAACTGCAGATTCTCTTTGTGTGTCTTACCGGGGGCAAAGAGCAACACGCCGGTATCGGTGCCCAGCGACCAGTTGTTGTGCTTGCCCGAACCGTTTACGCCCTTGAAAGGCTTCTCATGCAGCAACACTCTGAAGTTGTGCCGACGGGCCACTTCGCGCATAACCGACATGAGCAGCAGGTTGTGGTCGTTGGCCAGGTTGGTCTCTTCGAAGATAGGAGCAACCTCGAACTGGTTGGGAGCAACTTCGTTGTGACAGGTCTTTACCGGGATACCCAACATGTGGCACTCGATTTCGAGGTCTTGCATGAAGGCTTCGACGCGAGAGGGAATGGCTCCGAAATAGTGATCTTCGAGCTGCTGGTTCTTGGCACTCTCGTGTCCCATAAGGGTGCGACCCGTAAGCACCAGGTCGGGACGAGCGGCATAGAGGCTCTCGTCGACCAGAAAATACTCCTGCTCCCATCCCAGATAGGAGTAAACGTGGTTGACATGCTCGTCGAAATATTTGCAAACGGCAGTCGCCGCTTTGTTTACACTGTTCAATGCTTTCAGCAACGGAGCTTTATAGTCGAGCGATTCGCCGGTATACGATATGAATATCGTGGGAATACACAGCGTTTTGTCAAGTATAAATGCAGGCGAAGAGATATCCCAGGCCGAGTATCCCCGAGCCTCGAAGGTATTGCGGATACCGCCATTGGGGAAACTCGACGCATCGGGCTCCTGCTGGATGAGCAGTTTGCCCGAGAACTCCTCGACTACACCGCCTTTGCCGTCGTGCTCGATAAAGGCATCGTGCTTTTCGGCCGTACCGTCGGTGAGCGGGTGAAACCAGTGGGTATAGTGCGTAGCACCCATTTCGAGGGCCCATTTGCGCATGCCGGCAGCGACGCTATCGGCTACCTCGCGGCTCAGCGGAGTGCTGTTGTCGATCGCCTCGATTACGGCTTCGTAGGTCTTTTTGGGCAGATACTTGAACATCTTCTCCCGGTTGAAGACATATCGTCCGTAATACTCAGACGGTCTCTCCTTCGGATAATTGACGGGGACTGCTTTCCGACTAAAAGCTTCTTTCGTCACTTTGAATCTTAGCATTGACATAGTTGAATGTATTAGGTTTAGTTTGTGTTATTTCTTGTTTACAGCTTCCAGTTTTGAATACGCGAAATAGCCTCTACCGTATCCTCGTATCGTCCGAAGGCCGTCAAGCGGAAATATCCTTCGCCCGAGGGGCCGAACCCGACTCCGGGAGTACCTACGATATGACACTCGTGCAACAGACGATCGAAAAACTTCCACGAAGATAATCCATCGGGAGTCTTTACCCAAATATATGGAGCATTATCTCCTCCAAATATTTTCAACCCGACATTCTGAAGCGACTCTTTCAAGAGCCGGGCATTGCGCATATAGTACTCGATAGACTCTTTTATCTGCTTGTTACCCAGCGGACTATATGCAGCTTCGGCAGCTCGTTGCACAATATAGGAAGTGCCATTGAATTTGGTTGTCTGCCGGCGGTTCCACAGCGGGTTCACCATCACCTTTTTGCCGGCTGCGTCGTAGAGTTTCAATGCCTTGGGCACTACGGTATAGCCGCAACGCAGACCGGTGAAACCGGCTGTCTTGGAAAAGCTGCGGAACTCGATGGCTACCTCTTTGGCACCCTCCATCTCGTAGATGCTGTGCGGAATATCTTCGTCGTGAATGAAAGCCTCGTAAGCCGCATCGAAGAGAATGAGCGACTCGTTTTCACGGGCATAGTCGACCCACTTTTGCAACTCGGCTTTCGACAGAGCGGTTCCCGTGGGATTATTGGGGTAGCACAGGTAGATAATGTCGGGGCGTTCGGCAGGCAAAGCGGGTACGAAATTGTTCTCGGCCGTACAGGGAATATACACGATTTGGCTCCAGTGCTCCCCATCGCCGGCCAACTCGCCGGCTCGACCGGCCATCACGTTGGTATCGACATAGACGGGATAAACCGGGTCGGTCACGGCCACCCGATTCTTCACACTCAGAATATCGCCGATGTTACCCAGGTCGCTCTTGGCACCGTCGCCGACAAAAATTTCGTCGGGATCGAGTTCAACGCCTCGCGTTCTGAAGTCGTGTTCGATAATGCGCTCCTGCAGGAAACGGTATCCCTGCTCGGGACCATACCCCCTGAAGGTCTCGGCACGACCCATCTCGTCGACTGCCTTGTGCAGCGCCTCGATGATGGCCGGGACGATGGGCCGCGTCACATCGCCTATGCCCAGGCTGATGATGCGGGCTTCGGGGTTCTGCTCCTTATAGGCGTTTACTTTCTTCTTTATATCTGAAAACAGATAGCTCTCTGCGAGCTTCAAATAATTTTCATTAATCAATACCATATACTTCTATTATTATCGTCGGGCCATTCACCCTCAAATACGGTGACGGCACCGCCAGTCATGTAAATTCGATTGTTTTGTTCGTTCCACTCGATCGACAAATCTCCACCCAGCAGATGCAACTTGGCCCGGCGGTCAGACTTGCCATTCAGTACGGCAGCCACCAGCGTAGCACAAGCGCCGGTTCCGCACGCCAGAGTCTCGCCGGCCCCGCGTTCCCACACGCGCATTCTCAGGTGTTGTGGCGACTGCACCTCGACAAACTCGACATTGGTGCGCCGCGGGAAGAGTTCGTGATGCTCGATCAGCGACCCGATGTGATGCAGGTCGTAGCGGTCCATGTCGTCGAGAAAGATAACCGCATGCGGGTTACCCATCGACACGCAGGTGATGGCAAAACGATTCCCCTCAATCTCGAGAGGTTGCGATACGACAGGACTCTCCGAAAGATTTACCGGTATATCGGGAGCCGACAATATGGGCTCACCCATATCGACCGTAACCTGTTCGACCTTATTGTCTTGAATATGCAGTGTGAGGTGTTTGACGCCGGCAAGCGTCTCGAGAGTCAACTCCTTTTTGGTGGTCATCCCCTTGTCATATACATATTTGCCTACGCAGCGCGAAGCATTTCCGCACATCTCGGCTTCACTGCCGTCCGAGTTAAACATCCGCATTCTGAAGTCACAACTCTCCGAGGGCATGATAATCACCAATCCGTCGGAGCCCACCCCAAAATGCCGGTCGCTCATCTGTCGGGCCAACTCGCCCAAGTCGGCAGGCAACGGTTCAAATCCATTCAGGTAAATATAGTCATTGCCTGCACCTTGCATTTTCGTGAATCTCATAAGAACACTCTTTTTGATACAACATTTCGGTTTTCGAAAACTAAATGCAATTATTTCGTTGCAAAATTACCCTTTTTGACAAACATACTTACAGATTGAAAGTATAAATATTGTATAAATACATTTATATATTATAAAAACAGCAACACATTTAACTACCCTCCCGTACAGCCGATGCACAGTTCGAAAATTTATTTTTACAATCTGGCGGTAAAACCTGCGGAATAGGGATTTTTTTCCTATCTTTGCATGGTTTTCACGATAGAAATCCACCCTACTTACTTAAGCTAATTACTAATACATATATAATTCTATCGTAATGCAAACAACAAAAAAGGCTTCTCTAATCCTGGATGATGGTACCGTATTCGTCGGGAAATCATTTGGCTACGAAAAACCTGTTGCCGGCGAGGTCGTCTTCAACACCGCAATGATGGGCTATCCCGAAAGCCTGACCGACCCCTCCTACTCCGGACAAATCTTAGTGACCACCTACCCGCTTATCGGAAATTACGGAGTGCCTCGACGTGAAGAGGTAAATGGATTGTCACGATTCTACGAATCGGAAAAAATCCACGTCGAAGCACTGGTCGTATCGGACTACTCGTTTGAATACAGCCACTGGAATGCCGCCAAGAGTTTGGCCGACTGGCTGAAGGAAGAAGAGATTGTGGGTATCTACGACATCGACACCCGCGAGTTGACCAAGCGATTGAGAGAGCACGGCTCCATGAAAGGCAAAATCGTAATCGAAGGCGGCGACGACATCGAGTTCGTAGACCCCAACCTTACCAATCTGGTAGCCAAGGTGAGCTGCAAAGAGGTGATTCGCTATGGAAACGGCGATAAGAAAGTGGTGCTGGTCGACTGCGGCGTGAAGCACAACATCATCCGCTGCCTGCTCAAGCGCAACGTGACCGTCATTCGCGTGCCCTGGGACTACGACTTCAACACGCTCGAGTACGACGGCCTGTTCATCTCGAACGGCCCGGGCGACCCCGACATGTGCGGCATTACCGTAGACCACATACGCCAGGCCATGAACGGCACGAAACCCATTTTCGGCATCTGCATGGGCAACCAACTGCTGTCGAAAGCCGGAGGGGCCCGCACCTACAAACTCAAATATGGACACCGCAGCCACAACCAACCGGTGCGCCAGGTGGGCACAAACCGCTGCTTCATTACCTCGCAGAACCATGGCTTTGCCGTAGACAACTCGACTCTGGGAGCCGACTGGGAACCGCTCTTCATCAACATGAACGACGGTACCAACGAAGGGATACGTCACAAATCGAAACCCTACTTCTCGGCCCAGTTCCACCCCGAGGCTGCCAGCGGTCCTACCGACACCGAGTTCTTGTTCGACGAATTTGTAAAACTGTTGTAAACCCGGAAATACCATACCTATGAACCAAGAAGAGATTAAAAAAATAAAGAAAGTATTGCTGTTAGGCTCCGGAGCCTTGAAAATAGGTGAAGCCGGTGAATTTGACTATTCCGGGTCGCAGGCCTTGAAAGCCCTCAAAGAGGAAGGCATCACGACGGTTTTGATCAACCCCAACATCGCCACGGTACAAACCTCGGAGGGTGTGGCCGACAAGATTTACTTCCTGCCGGTTACCCCCTACTTCGTCGAGCGGGTTATCCAAAAGGAGCAACCCGACGGCATCCTGCTGGCCTTCGGCGGGCAAACGGCTCTCAACTGCGGTGTACAGCTCTATCAGGCCGGCACGCTCGAGAAATATAACGTGAAGGTATTGGGTACGCCGGTACAGGCCATCATGGATACCGAAGACCGCGAACTCTTCGTCAAAAAACTCGACGAAATCGATGTCAAGACCATCAAGAGCGAGGCCGTCAACTCGATAGAAGATGCAGTTCAGGCTGCCGCCGAGCTGGGCTATCCCATCATCATCCGGGCTGCCTATGCGCTGGGTGGATTGGGCAGCGGTTTCTGCGACAACGAAGAGGAGCTGCGGTTGAAAGCCGAAAAGGCGCTGTCGTTCTCGCCCCAGATTCTGGTAGAGAAATCACTTAAAGGCTGGAAAGAGATTGAATACGAGGTGGTGCGCGACCGCTACGACAACTGCATCACGGTATGTAACATGGAGAACTTCGACCCGCTGGGTATCCACACGGGCGAAAGTATCGTGGTGGCTCCGTCGCAAACACTCACCAACAGCGAATATCACAAATTGCGCGAACTGGCTATCCGCATTATCCGCCACATCGGCATCGTGGGCGAGTGTAACGTGCAGTATGCCTTCGACCCCAAGTCGGAAGACTACCGGGTAATCGAGGTGAATGCCCGTCTGAGCCGCTCGTCGGCCCTCGCCTCGAAAGCTACGGGTTATCCGTTGGCCTTCGTGGCTGCCAAACTGGGTTTGGGCTATGGCCTGTTCGACCTGAAAAACTCGGTCACCAAAGAGACCAGCGCCTTCTTCGAGCCGGCTCTCGACTACATTGTCTGCAAAATACCCCGTTGGGACCTGGGCAAATTCCAGGGCGTAGACCGCGAGCTGGGCTCCAGCATGAAATCGGTCGGCGAGGTAATGGCCATCGGCCGCACCTTCGAGGAGGCTATCCAGAAAGGTCTGCGCATGATTGGTCAGGGCATGCACGGCTTCGTGGAGAACAAGGAACTGGTTATTCCCAATATCGACAAGTCGCTGCACGAACCTACCGACAAACGTATCTTTGTCATCAGCAAGGCTATGCGCGCCGGTTATACGGTAGACCAGATACACGAACTAACCAAAATAGACTGCTGGTTCCTGCAAAAACTGATGAATATCGTACGCACGGCTCACGACTTGGAAGAGCTCGACGAGTCGATTACCCGCGCCGAGAATCCCCAGGAATACTACGACCTCATGCGTCGGGCCAAGATACAGGGCTTCTCCGATTTCCAGATTGCCCGCGCCATCTGGAAGGAAAAGATGGAAGACTGCCACATGCAGTGGGTGCGCCAGTTCCGTAAATCGCTCGGCATCGTCCCCGTGGTGAAACAGATCGACACGCTGGCCGCCGAGTATCCGGCACAGACCAACTATCTGTACCTGACCTACAGTGGCATCGCCAACGATGTGAAATATCTGGGCGACCACAAGTCGATTGTGGTACTGGGTTCGGGTGCTTACCGCATAGGCTCTTCGGTTGAGTTCGACTGGTGCGGCGTACAGGCCCTGAATACCATTCGCAAAGAGGGCTACCGCAGTGTAATGATCAACTACAACCCCGAAACGGTATCGACCGACTACGACATGTGCGACCGCCTCTACTTCGACGAGCTGACCTTCGAGAGGGTGATGGATATTCTCGAACTCGAGAATCCTCACGGCGTAATTCTCTCGACCGGCGGACAGATTCCCAACAACCTGGCCACGCGCCTCGACGAGCAGCACGTGAGCATATTGGGCACGACGGCCGACAGCATAGACCACGCCGAAGACCGACACAAATTCTCGTCGATGCTCGACTCGCTGGGTATCGACCAGCCGCGCTGGCGCGAGCTGACCTCGCTGGCCGACATCTACGACTTCGTGAAAGAGGTGGGTTACCCCGTGCTGGTTCGGCCCTCGTATGTGCTCTCGGGTGCTGCGATGAACGTCTGCTCGAACAACGCCGAGCTGGAACAGTTTCTGCAACTGGCCGCCAACGTATCGAAGAAACACCCGGTCGTAGTGAGCGAGTTTATCCAGCACGCCAAAGAGATCGAGATGGATGCCGTGGCCCGCAATGGCGAAATCATCATCTACGCCATCTCGGAGCACATCGAGTTTGCCGGTGTACACTCGGGCGACGCCACCATACAGTTCCCGCCGCAAAAGCTCTATGTCGAGACCGTGCGACGCATCAAGAAGGTGGCCGGGCAGATAGCCCAGGCGCTCAATATATCGGGTCCCTTCAACATCCAGTTCCTGGCCAAAAACAACGACATCAAGGTAATCGAGTGCAACCTGCGTGCCTCGCGTAGCTTCCCGTTCGTATCGAAGGTTTTGAAAATCAACTTCATCGAGCTGGCCACGAAGGTGATGATGGGATTGCCGGTAGAGAAACCGGGCAAAAACGAGTTCGACCTCGACTACGTAGGCATCAAGGCCTCGCAGTTCTCCTTCTCCCGTCTGCAGAAAGCCGACCCCGTACTGGGTGTCGACATGGCATCGACCGGCGAGGTAGGCTGTCTGGGACTCGATACCAGCGAAGCCATCTTGAAAGCCATGCTCTCGGTCGGTTACCAGATTCCGAAGAAGAACATCCTGCTCTCGACCGGTAGCGCCAAACAGAAAGCCGACATGCTCGAGGCGGCCCAACTCTTGCACGAGAAGGGATACAGCCTCTTTGCCACGGGCGGAACCCATCAGTTCCTCACCGACAACGGTATTCCGGCCGTGAAGGTATACTGGCCCAGCGAGAGCGACCACGAGCCGCAGGCCCTGGAGATGCTGCACAACAAGCAGATAGACCTGGTAGTGAACATTCCCAAGAACCTGACGCAGAAAGAGCTCGACAACGGCTACAAGATACGCCGTGCCGCCATCGACTTCAACATCCCGCTCATCACCAATGCCCGGTTGGCTTCGGCCTTTATCGAAGCCTTCTGCAGCCTGAATATCGACGATATTCAAATCAAGAGCTGGGACGAATACAAGTAATATAAGAAAACTCTGAACCGCATAAAAGCGTGGCCTTCGATCGGGAAGGCCACGCTTTTTTATTATCCCTTTTTTTGTATAAAACGAATAAATTCTTATCTTTATGCTCATGATTCAGAGGAATCGTTTCACACGATTCCTTGAAGAGTCAATACCTTAATCAAATACAACACGGTAACAAAATGAGAAAGTTTATTTATGCCGCGACACTGTTGCTCGCCTTCGTAACAGTCAAGGTGAATGCACAAGATTTCATGGACCGGGTGCACTTCGAATTCTCTACCGGAACAGGAATGGAGAATAAAGGGATAAGGCCTGTTGACTTTTCCTTCAAATCTCAGGTAGAGTTTGTCTCTATCGCCTATCTCTTCGTTACCGCAGAAGACAACATTTCCCTGTATAAACATGGAGGGGTAAAAACCTATTATAATGGAGTCGGCATAGGCGGTGGCCTGGGTGTAAAACTGCTTGACAGCGTGAAAAGCATCCATGCCCTCGATATACGGGCCAAGGCATTGAGCAGTGTGGGCTGCCCCTCGTGGAAACGCTCGAGCTACGATGTATCGTTGGCCTGGTATCTCAAGTCGTACAGGTTCTCGCCTGTCGTCGAGTTGGGTTACCGGTTTATCGATTCGCACACCTCGGGACTCGACAATTGCGGAAATGTCTTCCTTTCCATCGGATTCAGATACTGATAACGGTTATTTGCGGGTCTTGTACGAGAGGATATGCCACGACAGGGCCACGGCCAACAGCACGAAGAGCAAAGCGAGCCACCACACCCGGGCCACAAACAGGGCACAGTAGAGCAGCGTAATCCACACCAGCGATACCGAGATGACCTTCACCCGCAGCGGTATGGCCTTGTGCTCGAGGAAGTCGCTGATATAGGGTCCCAGCCGCTTATGATTCAAAAGCCACCGGTAAAGCCGTGGCGAACTGCGCAGCCACAGCGCGGCCGACAGCAACAGAAAGGGCGTGGTAGGCAACAGTGGCAGGAAGATACCGGCTACACCCAAGCCGAGAGAGAGTCCGCCTAAAAAGATATAGATAGCTTTCACGGTGCAAAAATACAACAAAACCCGAAGCCGGAAAGAATAGCCGGGAGAAAACCTGCGCGAGCCGATAACCGATTGCTTGGAGTGCAGCATCCCTCAAAACAGGATACTCCTCCCCTGCTCCACAGCTTTAAAAACAAAAGCGAAGGAGAATCTGTTGACTTCACTGTCTCAGGCTCTCCTCCTTTTTATAACAAGATTCAGCTTTATACTCGAATAAGAGACACAAAAAAAGGGAGCACTCACTTAGAGCACTCCCTGTTATAGGATGTAGGAAGAATCGCAGGATTACATCATGCCACCCATTCCACCCATACCGGCAGCCGGCATGGCAGGAGCAGGATTCTCTTCCTTCTTATCGGCGATTACACATTCGGTAGTCAAGAACATACCGGCGATAGAAGCGGCGTTCTCAAGAGCTACACGAGTTACTTTGGCAGGGTCGATTACACCGGCTGCGAAGAAGTTTTCGTAAGAATCGGTGCGGGCGTTGTAACCGAAGTCGCCTTTACCGTCTTTTACGCGTTGTACTACTACGGCACCTTCTACACCGGCATTAGCGGTGATTTGACGCAACGGCTCTTCGATGGCGCGTTTTACGATTTCGATACCAGTAGTCTCGTCTTCGTTGGCACCTTTCAAGCCATCCAAGGCGGGAATACAACGGATGTAGGCAACACCACCACCCGGTACGATACCTTCGGCGATAGCGGCTCTCGTTGCGCTCAAGGCATCGTCTACACGGTCTTTCTTCTCTTTCATTTCTACTTCAGAAGCGGCACCGATATAGAGAACGGCAACACCACCAGCCAATTTGGCCAGACGCTCTTGCAGTTTCTCACGATCGTAGTCGGAGGTAGTCGTTTCGATTTGAGCCTTGATTTGAGCTACACGAGCGGCGATAGACTCTTTGCTGCCCATACCATTGACGATAGTCGTGTTCTCTTTGTTTACGGTAACCTTCTCGGCACGACCCAACATTTCGATAGTGGTCGATTCGAGTTTCAAACCTTTCTCTTCGGAGATAACGACACCACCGGTCAATACGGCAATATCTTCGAGCATCTCTTTACGACGGTCGCCAAAGCCAGGAGCCTTCACGGCACATACCTTGAGCGAACCACGCAAGCGGTTTACAACCAGCGTAGCCAGAGCCTCGCTGTCTACATCCTCGGCAATGATGAGCAGAGGACGACCCGTCTGTGCGGTAGCTTCGAGTACGGGAAGCATATCTTTCAGAACCGAAATCTTCTTGTCGTAAATCAAGATGTAAGGCGTATCCATTTCGCACTCCATCTTCTCGGTGTTGGTTACGAAATAGGGCGAAATGTAACCGCGGTCGAACTGCATGCCTTCTACAATATCGACAGTCGTGTCGGTACCTTTGGCCTCTTCGACGGTGATGACACCCTCTTTCTTAACCTTCTTCATGGCCTCGGCGATGAGTTGGCCTATTTCGCTATCGTTGTTGGCCGAGATGCGGGCAACCGATTCGATTTTCTCGAAGTCGTCGCCAACCTCTTGAGCCTGCTCTCTGATGCCTTCTACCACTTTGGCCACGGCTTTGTCGATACCACGTTTCAAATCCATGGGGTTGGCACCGGCAGCCACGTTCTTAAGACCTACGTTTACGATAGCCTGAGCCAATACGGTAGCCGTAGTCGTACCGTCGCCGGCATCGTCGCCCGTCTTCGAGGCAACCTCTTTAACCAACTGGGCACCCATGTTCTGGAACGGGTCTTCCAGTTCAACCTCTTTGGCAACCGTCACACCATCTTTCGTGATGTGGGGAGCACCGAATTTTTTCTCGATGATGACGTTGCGGCCTTTAGGACCCAGGGTGACTTTAACGGCATTAGCCAACTCGTCTACACCTTTTTTCAGCTCTTCGCGAGCCTGAATATTGAATTTAATTTCTTTAGCCATAGTTCTTTTTCCTTCTAAAAATTAAACATGAAACGCATTAAAGGATAGCCAAAATATCCGACTGTCTCATAATCAGATATTTCTCGCCGTCCAGTTCGATTTCGGTGCCCGCATATTTGCCGTACAAAACGGTATCACCGGGTTTAACTACCATTTCCTCGTCTTTGGTACCATTGCCGATGGCTATTACTTCACCTTTGAGGGGTTTTTCTTTGGCCGAATCAGGGATAATAATACCGCCGATTGTTTTCTCTTCTGCAGGAGCTGGAAGCACCAATACTCTGTCTGCTAACGGTTTAATTGTCATGGTTATTTATTTTAGTTATACTTTTATTTTTGTATTTTTATCTGTACAAGAAGTGCAGACACTGGTGATACAGCCAATTTCATGCCAAACGATATATTGGCTCGAAATATGACAAAACGTCACCTTTGCGTATAACTCGAAGTGAATGAAAACTGACAAAGATTCCTGTCGGCCCGGATTACCTCGAGGCTACAACCCGAATCAAGAGGGTATGGCGATAAGCGGAGTATCGGTGTGGAACAGCATCTTATGGGCGATACTGGGGTTGAAGAGGCGGGCAAAGATGTTGCGCTTGCGGTTGGGCACCACCATGACATCGATCGATGCCTCCTGGAACAGGCGCTCTACGTTGTCGAGGAAATTCTCCTCGCCGAGTATCTTGTAGTCGATTTCCCGACCGGGATAATGCGACTGACAGTAGTCGCGTATGCCGGCCAGCTTTATCTCGGTCCAGGCATCGCTTTTCTCGGTCAAATGGAAGAACCGTATCCCGAACGAATAGTTCTGGAACAGGCGCATGAAGGTGTCGAGCGAGATTAAATCCTGCTGGTCGAAGTTGGTAAAGAAGGCCACATTCTTAATATCGCTCACATGGGTATGCGTGAATCCCTCGGGTATGGCAAACACCGGGAAATTGCCATTGTCTACCACTTCGGCCGTAACGCTTCCTATCAGGTCTATCTCCTTTCGGGTCTTTCCCCTTGACCCCATAACAATGAGCGACGGGTTCAACTCTTTTGCCATCAGGATGATCGTATCTTCAGGCACCCCTTCACATACCCTATATATAAAGGGGACCTGAGGGATGGCGCCCTCGACCATCAACTGGTGCAACTTTTCACAAAAGGATGTCATCTCACGATTGGCCTTTGCAAATAATAGTTTATGTTCTTCACTTTCTTTCAATTCATGACTGATCGTCTCGGCCAACGAGAGAGACCCCATGGAGAAAGGAGACAAGAAGGTATGAAGCAATACGACTTCGGCCTGATGGGCCTCCGCAAAATCAAACCCCAGCCGACAGGCCAACAACGAATAGTCGGAGAAATCAATCGGGATAAGGATTCGGTTTTTCTGCGGTTTTTCCGAGACTTCCGATTTACCGAAAACCGGATCGGTCTCTAAAATCTCGAGGGCGTGAGGCAAATCTTTTTCGTGGATTCGCACTCGCACCCCCGGAGAAATGACTGGTTTCAACAGATTGACATTCTGAATGGCGACGGCTATACCCTGGCTCTCCAAAATGCCCTTTAAGATGAGAGCCTTCGGATAGGTGTGAATGGCCAGTGTGATTAAGCGGTCTTTCTTCATGGTCGATCTGTTTTAACTATGATTTATTTCTTATTGTTTTCTTCTTCCAAAATACGAATAGCCATATCGTAGATTTGTGTATTGTCGAGCACAACGATACCGCCGTCGGGTCCCGGTTCGATATGAAGACCACAATTTTTCCCAAATGAATAATTGGTTCCTCCAAAATAGTTACGCACGGTTTGGGTGGTAACATTCAACTCGTCGGCTATTCTATGCATGGAACCATCGGGCAAACTGTCTTTGATGCGACGAAGTTCGTTAAATGTGATTGTCTTAGTCATAAGGGTAATGGTTTTTTATGGTTAATTATTCGGTTAATTGTACTCTTTTGAATACGCAATAAATTTAAGTTCTATTTTCTTTATTTCCAAATTTTGCAGCCAAAATTTTGCGGGCTTTCAAAAATAGATTGCGACGAGTGCATAGACCGAGATAGCTACCACGCTCAAATAGATGACCGTAGTCGCAATCGCAATACCGGGGTCTTTACAGTAAGGCGACTGCCGTTGTGGCAAGCGGTGCCGCTGCCACAGCATGTAGCGGACTCTCTTCCACATTATATATATGAGTAAGGCAATGACGACACCGGCTATCGTACCGGCCAGAATGTCGCCTGGATAGTGTACCCCCAGATAGATGCGCGAGTAGCAGTTGACGGCTGCCCACGCAAGGCCGGTTATGGTAAAAAGCCGGTTGCGGAATATCAGCGCCAGCAACACCACGGCTCCGAAACTGTTGGCGGCATGGCTCGAGATGAAGCCGTAGCGCCCTCCTCTGTACCCGTTTACAATCTGTACAAGAGGTGAGAAGTCGGGGTCTTGTGCCGGCCTGAACCGGGCGAAATAGGGCTTGCACAGGGTCGAGGCAAACTGGTCGCAGAGGGTGATGGTGAGCGCCAGGGCAACCACGACGAGGGTAGCCTCTTTCCAGTTCTTCCGGAACAGCACAAAGAGCAGGGCGACTATGAGGGGTGCCCATGTGAGACGCCCCGTGTATATCCACATGAAATGATCCCAAAAGGGTGTGTGGGTATGGTTCAAAAACAGGAAGACCGTTTTATCCCACTCGATTAACTGTTCCAGCACTTCTGTCTTTCGTTTAAATGATTTCTATGGACGACGACGGCAGCCACCCGCGGTTGCCATCGCTTATCTTCACCTCGTACCAGTCGCTCACCTTGTCCAAAATCACCACCTTGGTTCCTTCGTGCAGGACAAAGAGGTCGGTACCGCTCTCCGATGGCGAACTCTTGGCCGGTACCGTAGCAGCAAACACGATAGCTTCGCTGCGGCGTTCCATCTTGTCGCTCAAGCCCCAGGCAAACCAGTTGGCCATGATGGCGACAAGCAGTATGACGATGCCGCCGAAGAAACCTATCTTCTTCAACCGCACCGACCGCGTGAAGAGGTAGAGATAGCAACCGCCCAGGAAGAGGAAGAAGGCGACGATACCGATGACAGCCCACGTGTTGGACGACAGGAAGCTGCGCATCGAGTCGATCCACACCGCGAGGAAGAAACGCCCCACGGGGTCTATCTTGTCGACAATGTGCGTGTTGGCCATATCGAGGTTGAAACGGGCATCCTCGTTACCGGGGTTCAGCAACAGCGCCCGCTCGTAGTTCAGGATGGCCTTGGCAAACTCGTTGTGCTTGTAGTAAGCATTGCCCAGGTTGTAGTAGAGGTCGGACGACACGCCCTGCTCCCGGGCCGTCTGCTCATAGAGTTCGATAGCCTTGATGTAGTCCTCCTGAGCATAGGCTTCGTTGGCCTGTTGCAGGGTCTCCTGGCCAAACATCGTCGTCACGCCGGCGACGACAAAGAGCATGTATATGATTATCTTTTTCATCTTCGTTGTGTTTTACTTTTTCACCGTATTTTCCATTTTACCGATGGCCTCGACCGTCTGAGTATAGAGCTCGTCCATAGCCTCGTCGGTCTGCGAGGGTGCATATTGGGCAAACTCGCAACGGCCCAGTATGTCGTTGAACTCGGCTATCAGTTCGGCACTGGCACCGTATTTCTCCAGCTCGGCAGCCACGTTGTCTTTGGTCAGCTCCGAATTGGGCAACCCGAGTTTATCGCTCAGGTATCCCCATACGGCCTTGAGTACCTCGTCGTAGAAGTGCTCCCGGTCGTGGTTCTTCAGGTATTTGCCGGCTACCTTCAACCGTTTCGAGGCTACCTTGTTGGCTTTCCGATTCTTCATCAGAGCCACATTGGCGTTAGCCTTGGCCTGCTTGCGGTTGATGATGACAAAGACAATGAATGCCAGAGCCGGGACGATGTACCACAACCAGTAAACCCAGTTGTCGATATAGAGGGTCGGGGTCTGTACCAGATTCATCTTGTCCAGCTTGATATAGTGAATATCCTGGTTGAGCAGCTTCAAATCCTCTTTGTTGGAGAAGTTGGTGACGGTCTTTCCTCCGCTGCCGGGAGCACCCTTGTCGACCGTAATCTCATACGCTTCGGTACGCAGGGTTTTGTAACTCTTGCTCTTGATGTCGAAGTACGAGAACTCTACGGCCGGGATTTTGAACGTACCGGCAAAGCGGGGAATGGTGGTGTACTCTACCGTGCGGGTTCCGCTCACCCCACCGGCCGAAGCCTTCACATTCACATCGACCTTGGGGTCGTAGGTGTCGAAATCGTTGGGCAACTGCAACTCGGGGTTCTTCAGGTATTTCAAGTTGCCCGATCCCTTGATGGTCAGTTTCAAGGTAATGGCCTCGTTGGCCTTGACGTGGGTCGAGCTGATGGAACTGCTCAGCGAGAAGTCGCCTACCCCACCCATGAACGAGGCCGGTTTACCGCTGGGCAAAGGCATCACCTCGACCGAAGTGGTATTGGTGCTTACCGACCGGCTTACTCCCTGAGGCACCCGCATGGGACCAAAGGGACCGTTGACCAGTTGATAGGTTTCTACCTGAAAGTCGAACTTGCCGGGCGTGATGGTAATCTTGCCCGTACGTTGCGGGAAGAGCAGGCACTGTTTCAGCACGGCTACCTTGTAGTTTACGCCGTTGTAGTTCTCCAGACTGAACGAGGTATTTTGCGGCAGGTCAATATCTTGTACTACAAAGCCTTCGAACGAGGGGAAACTGTAATTCTCGGCTTGTACGCCCGAAGCCTGCGTATACAGCTTGATGGTGGCCAACACGGCCTCCTGCTCATATATCCGGCTCTTGGAGAGTATCAAACGGGCAAACAGCGTCGTGTTGTCGCTGCTCTGCCCACCCGAGCGACCCGACGAAGCGCTGGCCTTGTCGGGCGGTAATACGGTCAGTTTCCAGGTATTGGTCGACAGGGTGCGCCCGTCGGCCGAGATGGTGGCCGGTGCAAAGGTGTAGCTACCCTCTTTCTCGGCCCGCAGGGTGATGACGTGGGTCTCGGTAGTCTGGCGATCGACTTTGCCGTTGACCACCGACACGCTCGTACCCGAGCTCGTACCCTGATACAACACCTTGCAACCTTTGAATTCGGGCAATTTCAAATCCTTACCCGAAGCGTTGTACAACGTGTATTCCAGTTGAAACTGCTGTCCCTGTATCACCTGCCGGGGCCCATCGACCGCAAAACGCACATTGTTGGCCCACAGTCCAGTAACACAGACCAGCGTAAAGAACAAAATCAAATATCTTTTCATCGCTCTGTTGTATATAAGTTAGACACCCCGATTACCACTCCTTGTCGGTCTTCTTGCGTTTTTGCTGCTGCATCAAAGCCCGTTGCACTTTCTCCTGGGTGTCGCGCTCGTCTTGCTGGATGGCATCGAGAATCTGTTGGGCATTCTCCCGCGACATCTGAGACTGCTGGGGTTGCTGTTGCTGGGGATTATTCTGTTGTTGGTTATCTTTCTGGTCTTGATTCTGTTTATTCTGGTTGTTCTTGTTCTGGTCCTGATTCTGTTGCTTCTGATCCTTCTGCTGGTCCTTGTTCTGGTCCTGCTGATCTTTGTTCTGGTCTTGATTCTGATCTTGCTGTTGTTTCTTCAGCAACAGTTGAGCCAACCGCAGGTTGTAGCGGGTCTCGTCATCTTTGGGATTACGACGCAGCGCATTTTTATACTCTTCGATACTCTGGGCGTAGTTTTTCTCCTGGAACGAGATATTTCCCAGGTTGTGCCAGGCGTGAGCCGTGCGCAGCGTGTCGGACGAGGCCTGCACTATCTTCTTATACTCGTTGCGCGAATCGTTCCACTTCTGCTGCTTGTACAGGGCGGCACCCAGGTTGTAGGTAGCTATCTCGGACGAAGGGTTGGCCTCCAGCGCCTTGCGGTATTCGATTTCGGCCTCGGTATATTTCTTGTCGTTAAACAGGTCGTTTCCTTTCCGTATCGAGTTGCGCTCGCTCTTCTCGTCGATTTTTTTCTCTTTGGGTGGTACGACCTTGGCCGGGGCCTCGTTGGCAGCAGGAGCCGCAGGAACTGCCTGTCCCTGAGCCGAGGCAGTCCATGCCCCACTGGCCAATATCAAACATAGTATATAGTTGATTGCTTTCATAGTGCAAATTACTTTTCTGAATTTTCGGAGAAGAAAGTTATCTTCTTCAGCCAACTGTTCTTGCGGTCGATAATAAAGAGGTCGATCAGCAACAGCACCAGGGCAATCCAGGCCAGACCCTGGAACTGCTCGTCGTATTGCGAATAGACCTTGCTCTCTATATCGGCCTTCTTCATCTTCTTTACCTCGGCCGTCAGGGCCCGCAGAGCCGCATTGGTATTATCGGCTCTCACGTAGATACCGGCACCGGCTTTGGCAATCTCCTGCCCGAGGGCCTCGTTGAGTTTCGAGATGACCACATTGCCATTGCTGTCCTTGATAAAGTTGGTCTCGCTATCACCGATGGGGATGGGTACACCCTCGAGCGAACCGATACCGATGACATCGACCTTGATGTTTTTCTCGGCTGCAGCCTGAGCCATCTGGGCGGCATCGTCCTCGTGGTTCTCGGCATCGGTAATGACGATAATGGCCTTATCTACACTCTCGTTGGGCGAGAAGGAGTTCATGGCGGTAGAGATGGCCCGCCCGATAGCCGTACCTTGTGTAGGTACCATCGAGGGGTTGATGGTGTTCAGGAACATCTTGGCCGACACGAAGTCGGAGGTGATGGGCAACTGCGTATAGGCATCGCCGGCAAAGACGATAAGACCTATCTTGTCGTTGTCGAGTTCGTCGACCAGTTTCGAGAGCATCATCTTGGCCTTCTCGAGACGGTTGGGCGCTATATCCTTGGCCATCATCGAGTTGGAGACGTCGAGGGCAATCATGATTTCTACCCCCTGCTTCTTGACCGTCTCGAGTTTCGAACCGAACTGAGGCCGTGCCAACATGAATATGATAACAATAAATGCCAGTTGCTGAAAGATAAACTTGATCCAGGGCTTGTACTTCGACACATCGGTCATCAGCGGTGCCAGCACCGACGGATTGCCATACTTGGCCAGATTGCGGCGCGAGCGGTATCGCCCGTAGATAAAGAGCCCCCACAGCACAGGGACGAGAATCAGCAGATATAAATATTCGGGTTGTGCAAATCGAAACATAATCAACTTCTTTTTAAGGAATATTTTTCAACAACGTCTGACGCAGGAGTATCTCCAGCCCCAGGCACAAGAGTGCCAAGAGAGCCCATCGGGTATATTCCTCTTCTTTTACACTGAATTCCTTGACGGTGAGCTTGGTCTTCTCCAACTTGTCAATCTCTTCGAAGATACCTTTCAATACGTTCTTGTTGGTAGCTCTGAAGTATTTGCCGTCGGCCGTAGCCGCAATTTGCTGCAGGGCTGCCTCGTCCATCTCGACCGGCATGTTCTGGTAGGTAATGCCGTAGGGGGTCTGTACCGGCGTGGGGGCCAACCCTTTGGTACCTACTCCAATCGTGTAGACGTGTATGCCGAACGACTTGGCTATTTGTGCCGCCGTGGCCGGGGCTATATCGCCCGCATTGTTGGTACCGTCGGTCAGCAGGATGATGGTCTTCGACTTGGCGGGACCGTCCTTGATGCGGTTGATGGCCGTAGCCAGACCGTCGCCGATTGCCGTACCGTCGTCGACCATACCGCAATGTACATCTTTCATCAGGTTGAGCAGCACGGCGTGGTCGGTTGTCATCGGGCACATGGTGAAGCTCTCGCCGGCAAAGATGACCAGACCGATATTGTCGTGCTCACGCCCCGAAACGAACTGGGCAGCTACGTCTTTGGCAGCTTCGACCCGGTCGGGGGTAAAGTCGCGGGCCAACATACTGCCCGAAATATCGAGCGCCAGTACGATGTCGACCCCTTCGGTCGATGAGTTTTGCCAGTTGTCGGTCGACTGCGGCCGGGCCAGAGCAATAATCAGGAAGGCAACGGCCAGTATCCGCAAGGCAAAGTTGAAGTGGCGCAAGTATATCTTGTAGGTGCGCGGCATCTTGTCGAACGGCTGCGTAGTCGAGACCTGCAAAGGGGCCTGCATGTGCTTCTGTTTGAGGATATACCACACGACGGCCGGTATAATCAGCAACAACAGCAGCAGATATAAAGGATTCGCAAATACCATTTTTCAAAAAATCTATTTAAAAAGCCACATGAGCCTTTGTTCAACAATGGGTTTATTCCGGTTTCTCGGGAGCCGTACCGTCGGCAGCAGGTTGTTCGGGTGCCTTCTCTTCGGGCTTGGTCTCTTCGACAAAGTTCTCGGCATACCGCATCACCTGCTCGTTGTCGTCGGGGAGCGGCCGCATCTTGGCAAACTTCACGAAGTCGGCCATCTCGAGAATATCGCGCAACTGCTGGTTCACCGCTTTGGTCTCCTCGTTACGCCGCAGCGTGTCGATAATCTGGGTCGAGGTCATCTCCATGGCGTTGATGTGGAATCGCTGGTCGATGTATACCCGCAGGATTTCGGTCAGGTTGGTATAGTAGGCCTTCTCCTGACCTTGCTGCCAGAGCTTCGAGTCTTTCAACTCGTGCAAAGCCTGTATGGCTCGTTCGTAGGGCGGTATGGCCTTCTCTTCGGCAGCAGCCTCGCCACCCTTGGCCTTGCGACCCCAGCGCCAGTAGGCATAGATACCGGCGGCTATGACAACGAGAGCGATGAGCAGATAGATGACCCATGCCGGCACATAGTCCCAGAGGACGAAGGGAGGAGCATCGACCCCCTTGATGTCAAACTCGGCATGCGTCGTATCGACCGGCACCGGAACCACCTTGAGGCTCAACGACTGGGTCTCGAAAGTATCGTTGTCGATAACATATTTGAAAGGAGGCAGATAGTAGAGGCCCGAGTCAAACGAGGTGATAAGTACCTCGTTGTTGACCTGTATACGGTTGTTTTTCAAATCGACCGTATCGGGTTTCGAAATCTTCAGCACCTCTACGCCGGCTACCAGCGTGTCTTGTATGATAGGCAGCCGCACAAACTTGCCTTTGTCTTGCGACACCTCGAGGCGCACCGTCGTCTGGTCGCCCATCATGATGGCGGCCGAGTCCATCTGGGCCCGCACCACTATCTGATTCTGGGCCGACACCGTTGCGGCACTCATCGACACGAGCAGACATCCGCCAAACACTCGCAATAAGATAGATCGTATTTTCATAGAATCTCAAATTTTTATTACCCTCTTCGCTGGAAGAGATTCATCAGGGCCACCACAAAGTCGTCGTCGGTGGCGATGGTCGCCAGGTCGACACGGCTCTTGCGCAAGGTGGTCAGCATCTTGTCTTGCCGGGCATTCCACCACTCGGCATACCGGGCCCGCACGGCGGCCGACGACGAGTCGACCCACTGCTCGACACCCCGCTCGGAGTCTTGCAACTTGATGAGCCCCACGTTGGGCAGCTGCGACTCCCGACGGTCGTAGACCTGTATGGCTACCAGGTCGTGCCGGCGGTTGGCAATGGAGAGGGCGTTTTTGTAATCGCCGTTATCGATGAAGTCGGAGATTAAAAACGTCGTACACCGTTTCTTGATGGCGTTGGTCATGTACTCCAAGGCCAGACCTATGTTGGTTCCCGTATTGTCGGGGGTGAAATCGATCAGTTCGCGTATGATATAGAGGATATGCTTGCGCCCCTTCTTCGGCGGGATAAACTTCTCGATTTTGTCCGAGAAGAAAATCATGCCGATCTTGTCGTTGTTCTGTATGGCCGAAAAGGCTATCGTGGCAGCGACCTCGGCCATCATTTCACGCTTGGCCTCTCCCACGGCACCGAAGTTACGGCTGGCAGAGACATCGACCAACAACATCACCGTCAGTTCACGTTCCTCTTCGAAAACCTTCACAAAGGGCTTGTTGTAGCGGGCTGTCACATTCCAGTCTATATCTCTCACATCGTCGCCATACTGATACTCCCTCACTTCGGAGAAGGCCATACCCCTCCCCTTGAAGGCCGAGTGGTACTGACCCGCAAAGATGTTGCGGGAGAGGCCCCTCGTCTTTATCTCGATATGACGGACTTTCTTTAACAGTTCACTGGTTTCCATAAACAGCAGCTCTCCCTAACCGGTTATTTAGGGTACTTCTACCTTGTTGAGTATCTCGCTGATAATCTCCTCGGCCGTCATGTTGTTGGCCTCGGCTTCGTAGCTGAGCCCGATACGGTGACGCAGCACGTCGTGGCATACGGCACGCACATCCTCGGGAATCACATAGCCGCGTTGTTTCAAGAAGGCATAGGCGCGAGCTGCCATGGCCAGACTGATAGAGGCACGAGGCGAAGCACCGAACGAAATCATCTCTTTCAAGTCGGCCAGACCGTGATCTTGCGGGAAACGGGTAGCAAACACGATGTCGACGATATAGCGCTCGATCTTCTCGTCGATGTATACCTTTTGTACAATATCGCGAGCCTCGATAATTTCAGAGGGTTTCAGCACCGGTTTAATTTCGACCTTACGTCCGCTGATGTTCTGGCGGATAATCTGCTTCTCCTCCTCTTTCTTGGGATAGCTTATAATCACCTTGAGCATGAAACGGTCGACTTGCGCCTCGGGCAGCGGATAGGTACCCTCCTGCTCGATGGGGTTCTGTGTAGCCATTACCAGGAAAGGATCGTCGAGACGGAACGTCTGCTCGCCGATGGTCACCTGGCGCTCCTGCATGGCCTCGAGCAAGGCACTCTGTACCTTGGCCGGGGCACGGTTGATTTCATCGGCCAGCACGAAGTTGGCGAAGATGGGGCCCTTCTTGATTTGGAACTGCTCCTTGGCCTGGCTGTATACCATGGTACCTACCACGTCGGCAGGCAACAGGTCGGGGGTAAACTGGATACGGCTGTATTTCGAGTCGATCAGCGAAGCCAGCGTCTTGATGGCCAACGTCTTGGCCAAACCCGGAACACCTTCGAGCAAGATGTGACCGTTGGAAAGCAAACCAATCATCAACGAATCGATCAGATGCTTCTGGCCTACAATCACCTGGTCCATGCCCTGTGTAATCATATTCACGAACGAACTCTTGCTGGCAATCAGGTCGTTCAACTCCCGAATATCAACTGTTTCACTCATACGTTTTCTCTTTTTATATTTTCAATTTATACGTTTTTTCACTTTATCTCTCGCAAAATTAGCGATAGAGAGGCTCTATATCTCCCCTATCGCGTTAAAAATGGCTAACCATTCACTTAAAAAAGACTAAGTCGCCAACCCCTTCGGTCAACGACTCAGCTATCGGTCACTCATACTGGCTCAGAATCTTCACGGCCAGAGCCTTGGCAGCTTCGACCGAACGTCTGTCTTTGGCATCGATATGATACTTCGAAGCTTCGGGAATAACCACCCGTGTTCCGATGGGTACCTGATTGGGATTCTTAATCACCTTTTTATTCTCTTCGTAGATATATACCCAGAAGGTCTTGTGTCCGAAGTATTTACGGGCCAACGTCGTGAGAAATACCCCCGATCGGATGGTCTCGACCACCGGCTCGGCCTCTACAGCCGTTGTGGGTGTTGTTGCCGACTGGCTCGTTTTTTCTGTTTTCTCCACACGCTCGGTTTTCTCTGACTGGGCAACCGGCTTTTCAGCTACGGAATCCCGTTCGGCCACATCGACCATAGCCGTCGTATCGACCGGCTCCGATACAACAACCGTATCGGCCACTTGGTTCGCTTGCAGCTGAGGCGCGAATACCTCTTCATTGGTTAGTGAAAGTGTATATTCGCCTATTCGTATACCTTCATCGCCTCGCAAGAAGAACCACACGGCCACCCCGATAACCACGATTACACCCAGTGCCGAGAGAGCTCCCCACCAGAAGGCCCGGCGCGAGGCCGACTTCTGTAAATAGTCGGTATAGTCAGTGTCGGTTTCTACGGGGACAAGTGCCGGAACGTCGGCTTTCGGTTCGTCCGCAACAGGCTCCGCATGGGTTTCAGCCACAGGCTCTACGGCGGGTTGGATCTCGGTCTCGAGCGGTTGCTCTTCCGAGGTTTCGGCTGGCTCATCTTGCTCCAATGAAACCACATCGGGCTCCGGCTCTGTTTCGGCATCCGGGTCAGAGGCCGGTTCAGGTATCACGCCCGATTCGGGAACAACCGGTTGCTCCTCCTTTTCGCCCGGCAGGTCTTCGATCTCCGGCGCTTCAGGCTTATCTGTTTCGGGCATAATGGCGTCTTCAACCTCTTCTTGAAGGGGCATCGCCTCCGGGGCTGCCGGTTCGTCGGCCGCCACCGGCTCCTCTTCGGATCCATCGCCCTCACGACTTTCGGCCATTCCTTCATCGCCTACGGCCATCATGGCCTCGGTCGACACGTGGTCATTGAGAATCTCGACTGAAAAGCTCGAAAAGGGAGCATTCACCGCCTCGCGCAGCACCTTGTCGGGAACAAACGACACCTTGTAATGGCCCGGTATCTCCACCGGCTCGCCCGTCTGCACGTTCACGCTGGCACGAGGTTCTACCCAAATGGGCTTGAATACACCCAGCTCGTTGATTCTCAGCTCCTCGCCCGACGAGATAACCTCTGTCGAAATCGTGAAGAACTCCTTGAGAAAAGCCTCGGCCTCCTTTTTCGTCACATTCAGTTTTGTGGCGAGCAAGGTAACCAAATCGGGGAAAGATATTTTTTCATTCATTTCGACGAGAGCATTTTAAGTTTCATTTTAATAGCGCTGCCCGGCTTAAACGACAGAATCATTTTGGGGGGCACGAGCATGCGTTTGCCCGTAGCAGGATTCACGACAACCCGTTCCAGCTTCTTCTTCGGTTCGAACGTGCCGAACCCCTGAATAGCTACCGAGTCCATCTGTGCACAACGCTCTTTCATGATTTGGAGAAAGGCCGACATATACTCCTCGACCTCCCCTTTATCTTTGCCCAAACGGGTCTGCAACTGCGTCAAAAAAGTTTTGTGATCCATGACCATTGTTTTTCAAGCCCCTGCCAGGGCCATAATTCGCTATCTGCAAAATTAAAAAAATTCTGTGGAATAATTGCACAAAACAACAGATTAGTACGACAAGATATGGAGAAACGGGAGATGCAGATTTGCGAGAAAAAATTTGTGCGCCCGAACATTATTCGTATATTTACCGTTACTTAATCCTTACGGTGACAACTATGGAAAATGTTCGGAAGTATTTCAAACGTGATATCAGTTGGTTATCTTTCAATTACCGGGTATTGATGGAGGCCATGGACAAGACGGTGCCGTTGTTCGACCGCATCAGGTTTCTGTCGATATACCAGTCGAATCAAGAGGAATTTTATCGCGTGAGGGTTTCGGAGTATCACCAGATTCTGTCGGACTCTGCGAAAAGCGACGAGGAGAAGGAGCAGGCCGAGCGTACCTTGGAGTCGATTAACCGGGAAGTCAACCAGCAGGTCGACGACTTCAACAAATTCTTTTTCAACGACATCATCCCCGAACTCGAGCGCGAGGGTATGGTGCTGTACCATCAGGAGAAAATCGAGGAGTGCCACCGGGACGAGGTGCGAAACTTCTTTAAAGAAGAGGTATTCCCTTTCTTGCAGCCGGTGTTGATATTGAAAGACGACATCGTCTCTTTCCTGCGCGACAACCGGCTCTACCTGGCCATCAAAATGTATCGGAAGAGCGAACGCAACAACCCCGACCGACAACCGTTCTATGCCCAGATAAAGATTCCGTTCAGCAAAGTGCCGCGGTTTATCAAGCTCACTCCGCACAACGGAAAGAACTACGTGATGTTTATCGACGACATGATTGCCTTGAACCTCGACATCGTCTTCCCGGGATTCGACATCGACTCGCACTATGCGATACGGGTCTCGCGCGATGCCGACTTTTCCATCGAGCCCAAAGAGGGGGCCAACATTGTCGATGCCGTGCGCAAGCGGGTCAAGAAACGCAAGATCGGCAACGCCAACCGGTTGGTCTACGACGGCTGCATGCCTCGCGACATGCTGGAGTATATCTGCGAAGCCTACGACATTCCGCACGGACAGTGCATCCGCTCGAGCCGGTATCTGAATCTGGAGGACCTGACCAAACTGCCCAACCTCACCGGCAAGGTGTTGAGCGAAACTCTCCCCTCGCCCATGCGGCTGCCCATCTTCGACAACGCCCCGTCGATGTTCGAGGTGATTCGCCATCGCGACTTTCTGATACATTTCCCCTATCAGTCGTTCGACTACCTCACCCGGTTCCTGACCGAGGCTGCCGAGAACCCGGCCGTGACTGAAATAAAACTCACACAATATCGGGTAGCCGAAAACTCCGAAGTGATAGACCAGTTGCTCTACGCCGCCAAACAGGGGAAACAGGTGACGGTATATGTCGAAATCAAAGCCCGGTTCGACGAGGAGAACAACATCATCACCTCGGAACTGATGCAGGAGTCGGGTGTTCGTGTCGTATACAGCACCCCGGGATTGAAGGTCCATGCCAAGGCCTTATTGGTCAAGTGTGCCCCTACCGACAGCTCTCACCCCCAAGCCTATGCTTTCATGAGTACCGGCAACTTCAACGAAGACACAGCCCGCATCTACTCCGACATGGGGCTGTTTACCGTCAACCGCGCCATTACGAGCGAACTCGACAAGCTCTTCTCCATACTCGACGGTTCTTCAAAAGACCGCGATTTCAAGACGTTGCTCGTGGCCCAGTTCAACATGGTCGACGAGTTGAAACGGAAAATACGTTTCGAGATGGAAGAGGCCCGTCAGGGACGGAAGGCACACATCATTCTGAAAATGAACGGCCTGCACGACACGGGCATGATTGATGCCCTCTACGATGCCAGCGAGGCAGGCGTACACATCGACCTGCTGGTGCGCGGCATCAACTGCCTGGTACCCAACCAGCCTTACAGCCGCAACATACACATGACGCGCATCATCGACTCGTACCTCGAGCATGCCCGCATCTGGTACTTCTATGCCGGGGGACGCGAAGAGGTATATCTGTCATCGGCCGACTGGATGCGCCGCAACCTGAACCGCCGCATCGAGACCGCCGTACCCATTTTCGACCAGCATATCAAAAACGAAATCCTGTCGGTCATAGACCTGCAGTTGCGAGACAATGTAAAAGCCTGCCGCATAGACGAATATCTGGGTAACCAATATGTCCGCACCCCAGGCCCACCCATACGCTCGCAACGGATGTGCTTCCACCTGCTGGAGCAGTACTCTACCCCCGACTCTGCTGCGGGCATGCCCGAGATATTTATCAGCTAGCTACTGCTCTTGTCGATATTAAGTTAAAGAACAGGTACAAGGCTCCAATAATTCCGAACAAAAGAATAAAGATTATTATACGTATATTATTCTTTTTATATACTTTTGTCCTGAAACAAAGATCTAAAATTATGAAACGAATTGTACTCTTATGTCTTATCGGAATGTCGATAATACCTCTGTCGGCTCAGACTCTGAAAAAGCAGAACCAAATGTTGAAGGATTCGATCGGTGTCATGCAAAAAGTCATCGACGAAAAGACAACCGCCAATCAGACACTGTCGCAGGAAAACTCGACCCTCAAAAGCAAACACGCACTACTCCTGGCTACTAAAGACTCGCTTGACGGAGCACAGAAAAACTTGTTGGGCAAATACAAGGAGCTGTCGGTCGAGAACGACCAACTGAAAGATTCGCTCTTTGTCTATCGCAACCAGAACAAAGCATTGCGTAATCAGGTAGACAGCCTTAACACTTCGCTGGTAAACCTCACCAACGAGATGAACGCCAAACTCGAATATCTGGCTCGTCAGGAAAAGATTTGGAAACGCAGCAAATACTTTTATATCGCCTATGGTATGACCTCGCTCGACCGAGGTAACGGACAACCGAAATTGAACAGCGATTTTGCATTCTCTATCGGACGTGGCAAAACCTATTACCTGCACAAAAAACCGCTTCTGGGTATGATCAAATTCGGTTTGGACTGGACCTTCTTCGACATTGCCGTAGCTCAATACGAAGAGGAAGACGGACTCTATACCCGGGACGACAGTGATATTTACAAAGGAGAAATCTCCATGCAGTTCGGCCCCTCGATTACCGTCAACCCTATCGACTTCCTGAAGGTCAATCTCTATTTCCGCTACGACCCCACCTACTCGATGATGTTCAATACCAACGGCAACGAGTTCAAAGGCAACTACGGCTCTTACTTCAATACCGGTTTGGCTGCTTCATACAAAGTTATCTCGCTGGGCTATGAATACCGTTGGGGCTCTACTTCATATAAAATCGACGACGAGAACCAGACCTGGAAAACGTCGGGTAACTACTTCTACATCAGTTTCCGGTTCTAAATTCATCGGAGAAAAAATCATATCATACCGACTGAAGTCTCCCTTCGGTCGGTATTTTTTTACCCATTCTTTTCTTCAGCTCCGTTCCCAAACTTTTCACAACCATCGAGCGTTTATAAAAAGGCCGGCAACAGGCTCAGTGACGAGAAATACATTCACCCCCATGGGGTTCGTAAATATTTTCATACCTTTGAATCGGCCAGACTATCGCACATGTTCTAACTTAATATACAGCAACGATGAAACGATTATTTTCCTTACTGATTGCGGCTGCCGCTATTGCTACCCCACAGCTATGGGCGTGCACGGGAATTACCCTCACGGTAAAAGACGGTTCCAAAATCGTAGCCCGTACCATCGAATGGGGCGGCAGCGACTTGAACAGCCAATATGTGATTGTTCCCCGCGGATACGAACAACGCTCCTATGTACCGGGCGGGCAACAAACCGGCATGAAATTTACAGCCAAATATGGCTATGTGGGATTGGCCGTAGAGCAAAAAGAGTTTGTAGCCGAAGGGATGAACGAGGCCGGATTGTCGGCCGGGCTCTTCTACTTTCCCAATTACGGACAATACGAAGCCTATAACCCGGCACAACAAGCCTCGAGCATGGCCGACCTGCAACTGGTTGCCTGGATTCTGGGCAACTTCGCCACTGTCGACGAAGCCATCGAAGGACTGAAAACGGTGCACGTCGTATCGATAGACCCGCGGGCCTCGACGGTCCACTGGCGCATGACCGACGTAACAGGCCGCCAAGTGGTGCTGGAGATTATTGCCGGCAAGATGCAATTTTATGAAAACAAGCTGGGGGTACTCACCAACTCGCCGGGCTTCGATTGGCAAATGACCAATCTCAACAACTACATCAACCTCTATCCGGGAACGACCGAACCCAAGTCGTTCGGCGACATCAAGCTATCCTCGTTCGGTGCCGGCAGCGGATTTCTGGGTCTTCCCGGCGACATCACACCGCCCTCCCGCTTTGTGCGTGCGGCCTTTTACCAGACCACCGCTCCACAGTCCCAGTCTGCAATCGAAGCCGTTACCGAGAGTTTCCACATTCTCAACAACTTCGACATCCCCATAGGAGCTGAGTTTACGACCGGTCAGACTCCTACCGACATCCCCAGCGCTACGCAATGGACTTCGGCTGCCGACATGGCCAACCGCCTGCTCTACTACCGCACCATGTACAACAGCGCCATCCGCTGCTTCGATCTGAAGAGCATCGACTTCGGTCGAGTCAAATATCAGGTACAACCGCTCGACGCCGTCAAGCAACAACCCATACAGACTATTCGAATCAAATAACCTGCGAGCTGCAAGTTGCAGAAAACAAAACAGCCGGTCACCACTCGGGTGACCGGCTGTTTCCATATCGTTTCAATCGATTTAATGCTCTTCCTTTACACCGGCAAGTTCCGGGTCAATCATGATACGTCCGCAGTATTCGCAAACGATAATCTTTTTACGCATCTTGATGTCGAGCTGTCTTTGAGGCGGAATGCGGTTGAAGCAACCACCGCAAGAGTCGCGTTGGATGTAAACCACAGCCAGACCGTTGCGGGCATTCTTGCGGATGCGCTTGAAGGCAGCGAGCAAACGGGGCTCTACCTTGTTCTCGAGTTTCTTGGCCTTCTCTCTCAACTTCTCCTCGTCCTGTTTCGTCTCCGAAACGATTTCGTCGAGTTCGCTCTTCTTCTCGGCCAGGATATGCTGACGATCCTGCAGCGTCTCTTCCGAAGCAGCCACCTCTTTGCTCTTGGCCTCTTGTGCGGCAATGTATTCGTTGATACGTTTCTCGCACAACTGAATTTCGAGAGTCTGATACTCTATCTCTTTCGAGAGGAAGTCAAATTCGCGATTGTTGCGCACATTGTCTTGCTGCTTGGTATATTTGTCGATAAGCGTTTGGGCGTTTTGTATTTCTACTTTTTTGGCCGCTACGGCAGCTTTCAGGTCTTCTATCTCGGTATGATAGTTTTTGATACGCGTTTCAAGACCGGCAATTTCGTCTTCGAGGTCCTGAACTTCGAGGGGCAGTTCGCCTCTCAGCGTCTTTATTCTATCGATCTCCGAGAGAATGGTTTGCAAATCGTACAGTGTTTTCAACTTCTCTTCCACTGTATATTCTTTTTCAGCTTTTGTTTTGTCAGTAGCCATACGTTACAAATAATTTATCGGATTTGTATCTACTTGTGTAGAACGGATTGCAAAGGTAGGGAAATTTTTTTGAATAATCTCACAAAAAATCTCTTTTGTATATTGTTCACTCTCATAGTGACCGATTTCGGCCAGCAGGATACGCGACTCATATTCGAAATAATCGTGATACCGTATCTCACCCGTCACAAACATATCGGCTCCGACGGCAACGGCTCTCGACATGAGCGATGCTCCGGCACCGCCACACAGGGCCACACGCGAAATCTTGCGCCCGTGCAGAGGCGAATGCTTCACACAACCTACCGCAAAGGTATCTTTCAGCTTCTCCAGCACCAGCAGTTCGTCGGCCGGTTCAGGCAAATTGCCCACCACTCCGGCCCCCACCTGCTCCCAGCGATTGGCCAGAGGTATCCAGTCGAAAGCCGGTTCTTCGTAGGGATGGCTCCGCTTCAAGGCGGTCTCGACGGCACCCTGCATGTAGACGGGCACGATTACTTCGAGTCGAGTCTCGGACTCGCGATGCTGCTCGCCTATCGTACCGCAATAGGGATGAGCCTGCACCCCGGGACGATAGGTACCCTCGCCCTCCTGACCGAAACTGCACTGGTCGTAATTGCCGATATGTCCAGCCCCGGCCTCGAACAGAGCGGTTCTCACCGCTTCGACATGAGAAACAGGCACATAGGTAACCAGTTTCATCAGCAACCCGGGCATGGGGTCGAGCACCCGCACCTCAGTCAAGCCCAACTTGCGGGCCATTCTGAACGAGACACCGCCCGGAGCATTATCGAGATTGGTATGGGCGGCATAGATGGCTATGTTGTGTTGGATTGCCTTGATGACAATACGCTCGACATAGCTCCTCCCCGTAATCGATTTCAGCCCCTTGAAGAGCAGGGGGTGATGCGACACAATCAAGTTATAGCCCAAGGCGATAGCTTCGTCGACAACCCCTTCGGTCACATCGAGACACACAACCGCTCCCGAAACCGGCTGAAACCGGTTGCCCACCTGCAACCCGGCATTGTCGTACGACTCTTGCCAGGCGACAGGTGCTACCGACTCGATGGTCTCTATAATATCATTTAGAATTACCACGTGCTGTTAATCCTTCAAATCTACTTTGATACACAATTCGTTCAATTGCGAGTCGTCCAGCGGCGACGGTGCATTGAGCATGACATCGCGACCCGAGTTGTTCTTGGGGAATGCGATGCAGTCGCGAATCGAATCAAGACCGGCAAACATCGATACCAGGCGGTCGAGACCGAATGCCAGACCTCCGTGAGGAGGAGCTCCGTATTTGAAGGCATTCATCAGGAAGCCGAATTGAGCCTCGGCCTGCTCTTCGGTGAATCCCAGCAGGCGGAACATGTGGTCTTGCAACTCGCTGTCGTGAATACGGATAGAACCGCCGCCCAGCTCTACGCCATTGATTACCATGTCGTAGGCATTGGCCCGCACGGTTCCCGTATCGGTATCGAGCAGGGGAATATCTTCGGCCTTGGGCGAGGTGAAGGGGTGGTGCATCGCATAGAAGCGTTGTGTCTCGTCGTCCCACTCGAACAAGGGGAAGTCGATAACCCACAGCGGAGCAAAGGTATTCTTATCGCGCAAGCCCAGACGCGAACCCATCTCCAGACGCAGTTCGCACAGTGCCTTGCGGGTCTTCATCGCAGGACCGGCCAGAATCAGCAGCAGGTCGCCCGGTTTGGCTCCGAAACGTTCGCCCCACTTCTTCAGGTCGTCGGGCGAATAGAATTTGTCGACCGACGACTTGGGATTTCCGTTCTCGTCGAAACGTACATAAATCAAGCCCTTGGCTCCGATTTGCGGACGTTTCACAAAGTCGGTCAACTCGTCGAGCTGTTTGCGCGAATAGGTAGCACACCCTTCGGCGCAGATACCGCCTACATACTCGGCACTGTCGAACACCCCGAAGTTGTGGCCCTCGGTCAAATCCTTCAGTTCGACAAAGCGCATGCCGAAACGCATATCGGGTTTGTCGCTACCGTAGTATTTCATGGCATCGGCCCACGTCATGCGCAAGAACGGCTCGTTGAACTCGATACCGCGGATTTTCTTGAACAGATGCTTGATCATGCCCTCGAAGATATTGAGAATATCCTCTTGCTCCACAAACGACATTTCGCAGTCGATTTGCGTAAACTCGGGCTGACGGTCGGCCCGCAGGTCTTCGTCGCGGAAACACTTTACAATCTGGAAATAGCGGTCGAAGCCCGACACCATCAGCAACTGCTTGAGGGTTTGCGGCGACTGCGGCAACGCATAGAACTCGCCCGGATTCATTCTCGACGGTACCACAAAGTCGCGGGCTCCCTCGGGAGTCGATTTTATCAGCACAGGCGTCTCTACCTCGAGGAAGTTCAACTCGTCGAGATAACGGCGCACCTCGAAAGCCATCTTGTGACGCAACTCGAGATTGCGGCGTACAATGGGACGGCGCAAATCGAGATAACGGTATTGCATGCGAATGTCGTCGCCACCATCCGATTCGTCTTCGATGGTAAAGGGCGGAGTCTCGGCCGTATGGAGAATGACCAGTTTCTCGGCTATGATTTCGATGTCGCCCGTCGGCAGATTGGCGTTCTTGTTCGAGCGCTCGGTCACGGTACCCGTCACCTGTATCACATATTCGCGCCCCAGTTTATTGGCCTGGTCGCACAAACCGGCGTTGGTCTCCTGGTTAAATACCAACTGAGTGATACCGTAGCGATCGCGCAGATCGACAAAAGTCATACCACCCATCTTACGGCTGCGTTGCACCCAACCGGCCAGGGTTACCTGTTGGCCCACATGGCTCAATCGCAGCTCTCCACATGTATTCGTTCTATACATTGTTATAGGATTTATATGTTTTGTTGTTATTGATTTCGGTTACTCAACGGCATTCGGAACAGCCCGAATGTCCTTGCAAAATTAAAATAAAACATCGGTAAACAGGTATCTTTTACCGAAGAATTTGATAAAAATATGGGCGCATAGTTGGCGATACGAAAAAAAGCAGTAAATTTGCCCTGCCCAAAAAGAGAGGGCCATTGCTTGTTTCGGGGTGTAGCGCAGTCCGGTTAGCGCACCTGCTTTGGGAGCAGGGGGTCGTGGGTTCGAATCCCGCTACCCCGACAAAACAATAAAGGCATTGGCAATCGTTGTTCATGCGGTTGCCAATGCCTTTTCTGTTTCACCCATCTCCTCACTCTACCCCACTCCATTTGTATTCTTCCCTGGCGGGAAAAAAAAGAAAGGTTATCCGATTCACATCGGATAACCTTTCGAGAGAGGCAGTCTTTTTCAGACTGATTATAATCTAAAACAATCTTAGATTATTTTTTGATCATCTTTTGGTTGCGAATTACGCGACCGTTTTGCATCTTCACTACATAAACACCGGCAGAGAGGTCAGATACATTAGCCGATTCGGGGTTGTTCTTCAAGAACTTAACGAATTGACCGTCGGCAGTGTATATCCAAGCCTTTTCTACGTTGTTGAAGTAGATCATATCGCTCGTAACCGTGGGATACATCGACGAAACAGCAGAGAGACCACCGTTTTCGTTGACTACGTTCTCGATACCCGATACTTCGTTCATTTCGGGTTCGTCGGCAACACCGGTATCACGGAAGTCGGCATAACCGGCAGCCGGTTCACGACCAGCATTCGAGCCAGAAACTTCAACCGGGAAGTCGATCGAGAAACCTTTTTGCGTGCCGCCCGTGGGACCGGGGTGCGGGAACCATGCATCGGAGAATACCATACGCAGACGAGTCGTACCCACTGCAGCATCCTCGGGAACATTGATGATGAAGGTCGAACCCGATACGATCGAGTCGGTACCGGCATTCAGCTGACCAACCTCGAAGAGTTTTTCGTCGGTCGTAGCATCGAACTCGTAGTTGATATCCCAGTCCATATAAGCAACACCGAAGCAGTACTTGAGGTTATCGTCCAAGTTGGCACCTTTGAGAGTCAAGGTTACTTTCTGACCTTGCTCAACTTTCAGTACATACTCCTCGGCGAAGAGGTAGTTTTCACCACCTACAGAGTCGCTTCTCGAGTAGTCGAGGTTTTGAGTAGCACCGGTCGTCTTCACTTCGGCAATGTAACGAGTTCTCAAAGCGGTCTCGTAACCATCGGCAGCCGAGTTGATGTACGTCGGAGGATATTGCGAGTTGGAAGCCTCGGGCAAAGTTTCGGTAGAACGTGCGATGTGAACCCATTCGATGGGCGAGTAGGTCTTCATGTCTTTCGATACCGAACGGATACCTACATAAGGATCGTCGTTTTCGTTTGCGAATTGGATGTTACCAATATAAGCCGACCAGGTAGAGGTACGACCTACTTCCGATACACGGCCGTCTTCGCCATTCTTGTAGAAGAGTTCGAAGTGATCTACGTTTACTTCGTCGTTGTAAATCATGCCGTAGTCTTTACGTGCAGGCGAGAAACCGGTGGGATCAACTTTCCAAGTCAGTTTCACCGACAACGAAGAGGTAGTCTCTTCTTTTACTTCGGCGATGATGCTTTCGCCATCGATGCTGGCCGGAGCCGAAGAAGCACGGTCGTCGCTCAGCATGAGTTGACCAATCATGATCTTATAGTCGTCATTGGCAGCCGAACCTTTTACACGGAAACCGATGTATTCGATTACATCGCCGGCGTTAAGACCTGTAAGAGCAATCTCTTTCTCTTCCCAGGTTGCACCAGCCAGGTCGCCTACGGGGAATTCCATCCAGTTCGAATCGTCGAATTTTCTCAAGATGAGGTAGAGGTTCGAAGCGTTGGTACCCTCAACACCCGTCTTCACAGCAATTTTAGCTTTAGGATTACCAGCCGAAACATTCAGTTTGGCACGATACAACCATACGTCGGCACCCGTCGAAGTGGGAGTACCTTTCAGGCGCAACGAAGAACCACCGATGTAAGCATCTTCGTGAGTAAACTCGGCCTTGATGTCGTTAGAGAGGGTTTCGGTACCCGTGTTGTAGATGACCCAACGATAGGTAGGTACATAGTCTTGCTGACCCATATTGTACCAGCTACCCAGTGTCTTTTTACCTTTGTAGGCATAGAAATCACCGTTACCCAGCGTGAAGTTGGTGTTGAAAGGCAGGTCGCCTTGGATAGCCGTACGCTCGGGAATGAACGAAGCCAGACCGCAGAACGAGGTCAACTGTTGGTCGATACCAACAGAGGGAGATACTTGGAAGTTACCGGCCGAGTTCGAGACAACCGGACGATTCAGCGGCGTGCGGTTAGCACCCGAGAATACCTTCTCCAACAGCGTCTGATAGTTGGATTGCAACTCCATCAGCGAGTTACCTACCGTATATTGGAAGATACGGCTTACTTTGTGCTCGCCCCACAGACATACACCACACTTCTTGGATTGCTCATCTTGGTTCAGAGCGGTCCAACGACGGTTCAAGGTTACCATCCATACACCGGCGTAGAGACCGTCGGCAGAACCCATGGCCTGCTCGGCAGTCGTTACAGACGAAGCAATACTCCACGAGAAGTCATTGGCAGCATAGTTCAGCATCAGGTCGGCCGTCTTACCGGTCTCTTTTGTACCAAATACAGCATCCAAGTTGTAGTTGGTCAACGACGAGCTGCTCGTATAGATACCGATGTGGAAGCTGTCGAAACCAATCTCCTCAGCTCTTTTGTAAAGAGCTTTGTGGAAAGCCATTACATCGGCATTTTTATAGCCTTCGTCCTCGAAATTGTAGTTGATACCATCGAGACCCAGATAAATCAAGGCATTCAACAGGGCATCGACATAACGGAACGAGCCGTCTTCGTTCTTGGTCGTAATAAACTTAACATACTCACTCGATGTTCCTCCAGGAGTCCAAGACTCGAAGAACTTGATACCCGAGAACATGTGGGTACCGTTTTTGTGAGCGGCATCGGCCCACGAACCGGGAGCTTGCAGAATGCTGTGGTTCCAGGCACCATAGAGGTTGGTGTAGTTCCACATGGAGTAAACGTCGTTGTGGAACTCGGCGCTGGGATAACCGCCAATCAGGTCACCTTGACCGGTAGGAATGTTCATCCACAACCGACGGGTAGGATACACATCGGGAACGATGTTTTTGTCGGCATCCTCCATGATGGCGGCAGGACGCACGTGCGAACGCGAGAACTCCAGGTCGAGATTGAAACCGGCAGCCTCAAACTCCTCCTTGGTAGGATACTTGCGGCCCTCGTCGGCTGCCTTGGCAAAGAGCACGAGCAGCTGATCGTCGTCCCATGGAGCAAAGTCAAAAATCTCAGTCGATGCAGACGCGGGGTAGGTTACGTCCTGTGCCTGCACGTTTACGGCTGTGCCTAAGAGCAGAGCCGCACCGAATACGGTAAACTTCTTCATGATAAAAACATTAAATTAAAAAAAAGATTGTGTTTTTTGTTATAGCGAGGAGCGGGGAAGCGACCCGAGGGGGTTCTCCCCCGCTCTGTGACTATACTGGTTGAAAATTAGAAATTGGAACCGGCTACGTCCCACCATACACGAGTACCTTGCGTATCGCTACCGCCCAATGCTTCGATACCCGAGGCGGTGATATCGGACATACCTACCGACGTATCACGACCGGGCAGAGGTATCTTGCGGATAATATCGCCCTGTACCAGGCTACCGTCGCCATCCTCTACGTTCAGCACCTCGAACTGTTTGGGATAGCCGGTGCGGCGCATGTCGTTCCAAGACTCATAAGAGTACGGGAAAGCGGCAATGTACTTCTGGGTAATGATTTTCTCGAGTTTCGTCTCTTGCGAGTCACCTTCGTTCCACTTCACACCGATGGTGGTCACGCTCTCGGCATCGTAGCTGTGATCGTACTGATCTACATATTTATAGGCCACAGGAGCTTCGAGGCTCATGTACTCGTCGACAGCATTGGGATAATAAGTAGACATCAGACGGTGTTCTACCTGAGCGTTGCGGATACCTTGCTCGTAGAACTGTTGAGCGCTACCGCCCATGTTCCAACCACGCAGAGCACCTTCGGCACGCAGGAACTCAACCTCCGAAACCTTCATCAGATAGAGCGGAGCATTAGCCATCTCACCATTGTTTTTAATGGACGAGTAAGCAATGCGGAAGTTGTCCTTGTAGGCCTGACCCTGAATCATACGGATACCGGCACGCAGACCCATGATGCGGGTATTGGCTTGCATGATGTCATTGGGGTCGGACGAGTTGACAACGATATTGCTGTTCTTGTCGAACACATACTCCAGATAGGGGTGCTTGAGGCTGGCGAGCAGGCTCTCGAACGAAGCGTTCAGACGGGTATCACCCCAGTTGTTGGCAATCTCGAACAAGGGGTTGGTATAACCCATCATCATGGGGTCGAGCAGCAACTCTTGGGCAGTAGTCTCTACAACACCGGCTTGAACAGCCTCTTCGGCCCATTTCTGAGCTACACTGGGTTGAACCTTCACGGTGTGCATGGCCATACGCAGTTTCAACGAGTTGGCCAGGCGGCACCACGATGCTACGCTCTTGTCTTGAGTCATCACATCGTATTGACCCAAAATAGATTGTACACCGGCTTTGTACCAGTCGGGACGACTGTCGAAGTGCTTCAAGCAGGCGTTGATGGTATCGAGGTTATCTACGATAGAAGCGTAGATATCGGCCATCTTGTTGAAGGTAAAGGGGTTGCTCTCCTTATTGGACTTATGGTCTACATAAGGAATAGAACCGTAGAGGTCGACCATCTCTTGTGCCGAATAGTCGAAGATCAACAGACCGATAGCTTTCAATTCGGGAATCGAATCGATTGTGGGGTGGTTGATCATGTTGGCGATGTTGTTCTTGATGCTGAGGAATGCACCATAAGGGCCATCGCAATAGTCCTGGTTGTAGGCATAGGTCGACTTGAGCGAGCCACCCAGACCAGTTGCAAAATTGTGGGGTACTACCAGATAACCGGCATAGTTATCGACCGTGATGTTGTAGACATACTGGTATTGGTGCGGACCCGGGGTCTGACCATCTTTACCACCACGCAGGTAGTATTGGGCTGTCTTCATCTGAGCAAAGTATTGCTGCAAATCGGACATAGCATCGTTGAAGCCCTGCTCCGAAATCACTTTCCGATAGTCGATGCTATCGGCTTTACCTCTGTACACGACCGGATCCAAATCGGTCTGACCGCCGGTAAAGGTATCGGTAGGCATATCGAAATCCAAACACGAGTGCAGGCTTGCAGCCGCAAGCATGGCACAAAATGCCGTTAAAATGGTTTTTTTCATATTTCTATCTTAATTATTGGCTACTTACTTAAAAATCAATTTTCAAATTCACACCGATCGAACGGGTTGCCGGCATATTGAAGATGTCGAATGCACCCAAACCGTTTTTGGTCGAAAGAGCGATATTGGGATCGATCGGAGCATCCTTGTAGATGAAGAAGAGGTTGCGGCCGATAACCGAGAGCGACAGGTTGCGGATAACACCGCCGAACAGATTGCGGAAGGTATAGCCCAGCGAGAGTTCGGCCAGACGGAAATTGGTGGCGTCGTAAACATATTGCGACCCCATGTAGTTACCACCTACGGTCTGATAGTACTCTTGGATAGGAGCCACATTGCCGTCGGGCATGATCATACCCGGTTTCGTAACCGAACCGTCGGACGACGTCCACACGAGGTTGTGAGCAGCCGCGTAGTCGCGAGCATCGCCTACCCGTTTCGAAACGCCTTGATAATCGAGGTAAGCCTCGGTGAGCGAAATGACTTTACCACCGATGCGGCCGTTGATCAGGAAGTAGAGCGAAAGGTCTTTCCAGCTGAAGGTGTTACCCCAACCCAACTGGAACTTGGAGTTCATGTTGCCCAGATAGACAAAGTCGGTCGTACTTACCTGAGGAGCACCTTCGGAGCTGAGCCAGATGCTGCCGTCAGCATTGCGACGGAAGTCGAGGGCGTACATGTCGCCATACGAACCACCTTCGTCATAACGAACCAAGATATTACCACCGGCAATCTTCTGCTCGAGTCTGGCTGAATTGCCCTGATCGTCCTTGAAGGTTTTCACAATCTTGTTGTCGTTGTACGAGAAATTGACCGAGGTTCTCCACATCCAGTCTTTCGAGAAATTGAGCGAGTAAGAGAGGGTGGTCTCGACACCTTGGTTGCGAATGAGACCGGTGTTGACCGGTTTCATCTTACCGCCCGTAGTGGTTTGCAGGAAATAGCTGTTGCACAGCTGGGTGTGGTAGTAGGTCAAATCCCAGTTGAGGGCACTCTCGAAGAGCGATACATCGAAACCGGCCTCGAACGATTTGGAAGTTTCGGGCAGCGGGTTGTCGAAATAGCCGTAGGTCGACGATGCGATGGCACCGGTAGCCAAGTTCTCGGAACCCATGCTGAATACCTCGTTGGGAATCGAGTTACCTACCTCACTATACGATGCGCGCAGCTTCAGGTGAGTGATGAACTCGGGCATGGTGATGTATTTGTGCATCAAGGTGTTGGCACCTACCGAGAAATAGCCGTAGTTGTCGGGGGTACCGCGGTACTCGAATTGCTTGAAAGCGCGGTACCAGTCTTGACGGTAGCTACCCTCCAAATATACATAGTCTTTATAACCTACCTGACCGGTGAAGAAGAGGCCCTTGTCCCAGTTGGACGAGAGAGTGTAGGTATTCAGGCTGTTGCCTCCCCACGAAGCCAACGGCTCGAAGAAGTTGATGCGGGTGGGCAACGCATTCATATCGGCATAAGAGAAATAGGTGGCACGGGTCCACATCTTTTGGGTTTCGCCCTTCACGGTGTGCCCTACCCAACCGGCCGACGCCGATACCGAGAAATCTTTGAACTCCTTGTTGTAGCTCAACATGGCATCTACATATACGTCGTTGCTCCAATAGAGGTCTTGGCCATACATACCGTAGTCTTCCATCGTGACCACATTCCAAGTGGTGGCGTAGCGGTTGGTGAAGCCTTTGTATTTGGCACGGTCCATGTTCAAACGGCCTTGAACCTTCAAGCCGGGAATAATCTCATAGCTGGCCGAAATAGATCCGTAGGCACGCTCTTCGGTGTTTTCGCTCCGGTTCATGCCGGTAATCCAGTAGGGGTTGTTGTTGCCGGCCGAGAAATAAGCCCATTGTTGCATGGGACCCGACAACTGGGTGGTACCGTTGGGTATCCACTCTCTCTTGTCGTTGTAGTAGCCATAGATATTGGAGGTCCAGGTACCTTCGCCCCGATAGTTCTTGCGATAGTAGTCCATGTCGATGTTACGCGGCATGCGATACAAGTCGTACAAGGGGTTCATGACCGTACCACCACCGGGACGGTTCTTGGTATTGGCGTGTACATAGTTCAACGACAGGTCTACATTCAATTTCTTGTTGAACAACGAGTAGTTCTGACGGAACGAGAAGGTATTACGCTGATACGAGTTGTGTGGCACCATACCATCGGAATAGGAGTTGGCATACGAGAAATAGGAACGAACCTTCTCGGTACCACCGCTTATCGAAACCGAGTTGTTGTAGGTAGCACCCGTCTCGAAGAAATCGGCGATATCGTTTTGGGTATAATTACGCAGATGAGCGCCCGAGTAGGCGAGCTCGTCGGCCGTCATATCCGACACCTTCTTACCCCAGCTCGTGGTAGAGAGCTGATTGGCAGCCACGTTGACATCGGCACCGTAGGTGTTTTGGATTTGGGGGAGAACCAGCGGAGTCTCGAAAGTTACATTGGAGTTCACGCTCACTGTGACACTACCCTCTTTACCGCGTTTGGTGGTAATCATCAACACACCGTTGGCAGCAGCACTACCGTAAAGGGCGGCGGCATTGGCACCTTTCAGAATGTTGATGCTCTCGATGTCGTCGGGGTTGATGAGCGAAAGGGCGTCACCACCTTCGGCCGTGCTCGAATAGGTAAGCGAGTTACCGTCGCTGCTCCACGACGAAGCGGCACCACCGATCTGGTTGGTCATAGGGATACCGTCGACCACAATCAGCGGGCTGTTGTTACCCATAACCGATTTGTTACCACGCAACAGGATTTTCGAGGTACCACCGGCACCACCGGCACTCTGGGTAATCGTCACACCGGCAGCTTTACCTTGCAACGAGTTTACAAAGTTGGCATCCTGTACTTTCATCAGCTCGTCGCCTTTGATCTCTTGAGTAGCATAGGTCAGCGACGACTCCTTACGGGTAATACCCATGGCGGTTACCACCACTTCGTCGAGCAGCTTGTCGTTGCTGTCCATCACTACATCAATCTTGCTCTGTCCGTTGATAGCTTTCTTTATCGTCTCATAGCCGATATACGAAAACTCCAACTCGTTGCTCCCTGCGGGAACTTTAATCGAATAGTTACCGTCGATGTCGGTAGCTACGACTACGTTGGTACCCACAACCTTTACGGTAAGACCGATAAGAGTCTCGCCCGAGGGGTCGGTAACCGTACCCGTAACCACTTTCGTACCTGCGGCCACATTCTGATTTACACTCTGGGCTTGTGTCGTACTCGACGCCAAAGCCGGGGCTGCACTGGCATGCGCAGCGGTACCGATTCCAAAACCTGAAACCAGTACAAAAGCTACAATAATTGCTTTTAGATTTCTTCTATACATACGTGCATTTATAGGTATTCGAATACTAAAAAAAAAATTTACCTCTCTCATTAAAAAACTGTTACTTTATCTCCATAGGCTTTTTATAATTTATAATGTTATGCTGTTTTCCACGGAAAAACTGTCTCAAATGAAACCTTATCATACGATTTCTACACGTTTCAAAAATAAAACGGTTGCAATATATAAATAAATTTTTGATTTCATTGCAAAAAAAGGGATGTTTTTTTCATGATTCGTTCTTCTGGCATATTATACATTATATATAGTTTGCTATTTTTTCTCACGATATATTAAATAACTCCATTTCCCGATTTTCCCCTAGTAAAAAAAAATATTTTTTTTCTATTTTGTGTAATCATGGTACGAAGAGTCAATTTGTTAAAATTTAAATTCATTTATATTCAGTAATTTAATCACTCAACAGAAGCATTTTTTTTAAGTAAAATAAAATATGTTCTTTTTTGTAAATTGATTTTTTACAAAAAAAGGGCCTTTATCAAATTTTAGCCGCTGCAAATATCCGATTTAAGTTGGAATAAAACAAAAAAAACTCCATTTTTCGCGATTCTTTTTCTAAATATTGCAATAGAATAACGCATATAAAAGGGAAAAAGTGTATTTTTGCAAACCATTCCATTCTTCATTAAATTAGGATTACTGTGTTTCGACACTAAAAAACAACGAATTAAATTTTATGACAAAACTTTCTTTTGAGAATATTCGGCGCACGGCCCGAAGAATCGGTGGTTACATTTTGCTGCTACGAGAGCAACTTCGCCGCATTTCGTTACGCTCGTGGATATATATAGGTATAGCCCTGCTTCTGATATGCGGTGGCTTATACTGGTTCTTGCGACCGGCACCTCCGGCTCCCAACCTGCCGATTGTAGAAGTAGAGCCCGTGAAGACCGACGATGTAGAGATTTATGGCGAATATGTGGGTCGCATCAGAGCCCAGCAGTTTGTCGAAATACGGGCCCGGGTCGAGGGCTTCCTCGAGAAAATGCTTTTCGACGAAGGCACCTATGTAAAAAAGGGTCAGCCACTTTTCATTATCGACCCTAAACTGTACCAGGCCCGAGCCAACAAAGCCAAAGCTCAGTTGAACAAGAACAAGGCTCTGGCCCTGAAAGCCGAGCGTGACCTGGAGCGTATACGCCCCCTCTACCAGCAGAATGCTGCCAGTCAACTCGACCTCGACAACGCCATCGCCTCGTACGAGAGCGCCAAGGCCGAGGTGGAGATGAGCGAAGCCGACCTCACCCAAGCCGAAACAGCATTGGGGTATACAACCGTAAGCTCGCCCATCTCGGGTTACATATCGGAACGTAATGTCGACATAGGTACCCTCGTGAGCCCGGGTGGACAGTCGCTGCTGGCTACGGTGGTCAAGAGCGACACGGTGCGCGTAGACTTCAGCATGACGGGGCTAGACTACCTGAAAAGTAAAGCCCGCAACGTGAATCTGGGACAGAAAGATACAACCCGCACGTGGGAACCCTATATCACCATCACCCTGCCCGACAACTCGGCCTACCCGCAACGGGGTATCGTCGACTTTGCCGACCCGCAGGTCGACCCGCAAACCGGTACCTTCTCGGTTCGTGCCGAGATGCCTAACCCCGAGCACATCCTGCTGCCGGGACAGTTTACCAAAGTGCGACTTCTGCTCGATGTACGGGAAAAAGCGGTCGTAGTACCTACCAAGGCAATCATTATCGAAAAGGGCGGCGCCTACATCTTTGTCGTAAGAACCGACAGCGTAGCCGAACGCCGGATGGTCGAACTCGGTCCCGAAGTGGGTAACAACGTAATCATAGAGCGTGGCCTTGTCCCCAACGAAAACATCGTTGTAGAGGGATACCACAAACTTACCCACGGCGACAAGGTGATACCGGCCATTTATCGAGAAGAGTCCAAAAAAGAAGAAAGTCCCAAAAATTAGTGCATTATGAAATCGGACTTCTTTATTGACAGGCCCATATTCTCGATTGTCATTTCAATCGTGATCGTAATTGTGGGTGTATTGGGCCTTATCCTCCTCCCCATAGACCAATATCCCCAGATTGTTCCCCCGGTAGTCAAGGTCTCGGCCTCCTATCCGGGAGCGAGTGCCCAAACCGTTACCCAAGCCGTAGCCACACCTATCGAGCAGGAGTTGAACGGTACCCCCGGTATGCTCTACATGGAGTCGACCAACAGCAACTCGGGTAGTTTTTCGGCAACCATCACCTTCGACATATCGACCGACCCCGACCTGGCGGCCGTAGAAATACAAAACCGGGTCAAGCAGGCCGAAGCCCGTCTGCCGGCCGAGGTGGTACAAAACGGCATCTCGGTAGAGAAGCAGGCATCGAGCAAGCTGATGACCGTTACGCTGCTGTCGAACGACCCGAAATTCGACGAGATTTATCTGAGTAACTACGCGACACTCAACGTAGTAGATGTGCTGCGACGTGTCAAGGGCGTAGGTAGCGTGTCGAATGTCGGCAGTCGCTACTACGCCATGCAAATATGGGTTCAACCCGACCGACTGGCCAACCTCGGACTCACGGTCGAAGACCTGCAAAAGGCCCTGAAAGACCAGAACCGGGAATCAGCTGCCGGTGTGCTGGGTCAACAACCCATCGAAAACATCGACGTGACCACCCCTATCATCGCACAAGGGCGATTGTCGTCGGTAGCCGAGTTTGAAGAGATTGTGATTCGGGCCAACCCCGACGGGTCGCTGACCCGCTTGCGCGACGTGGCCCGCATCTCGCTCGAAGCCCAGTCGTACAACACCGAGAGCGGTATCAACGGCGGTAATGCTGCCGTGCTGAACATCAACATGTTGCCGGGAGCCAACGCCATGGAGGTAGCCAAATCGGTGAAGAAAGAGATGGAGGCTATCAGCCGCAACTTCCCCGAAGGCATTTCCTACGAGATTCCGTTCGATATGACCTCCTACATCTCGCAATCGATCAGCGAGGTGTATCACACCTTGTTCGAGGCTCTTGTTCTGGTTATTCTGGTGGTATTCCTCTCCCTGCAGAACTGGCGGGCTACCCTTATCCCCGTGATTGCCGTACCTATCTCGCTGATCGGTACCTTCGGTATCATGCTGGCATTCGGGTTTTCGCTCAACATGATGACTCTGTTGGGTCTCATTCTGGCTATCGGTATCGTGGTCGACGACGCCATTGTGGTAGTCGAGAATGTCGAGCGTATCATGAATGAAGAGCACCTCGACCCCTATACCGCCACCAAAAAGGCAATGCGGGGACTGGGCAGTGCCATTATTGCCACCTCGCTGGTATTGTGCGCCGTGTTTGTGCCTGTGAGCTTTCTGGCCGGAATCACGGGTCAGCTCTATCGCCAATTTACCATCACCATTGCCGTATCGGTGCTCATCTCGACCGTGGTCGCCCTCACGCTGAGTCCGGCCATGTGTGCCCTGCTGCTCCGTCCGGCCTCAGGTAAAAAGAAAAACAAGGTATTCCGCTATATCAATCTGTGGCTGGGACTCGGAAACCGGCTTTACGAGCGACTCATTCGCAAGGGCCTGAAAAATCCGCGCCGGGTGCTGGTAGCCTTCGGGCTCTCCCTGATTGCCATCTGGCTGCTCAACAAGGTAGTACCGCAAAGTTTCATGCCGCAGGAAGACCAGGGATACTTCACTGTCGAGCTGGAGCTGCCCGAGGGGGCTACCCTCGAGCGTACCCGGACCGTGACCGACCGGGCCATGAACTATCTGATGTCGCGCAAGGATGTAGACTATGTGCTCAACGTGACCGGCTCGAGCCCTCGTGTGGGTACCAACCAGTCGCGCAGCCAGTTGACCGTCATTCTCAAGCCCTGGGAAGAGCGCAAGTCGTCGAACCTGCGCGAAATCATGGAAGAGATTCGTGAAGAACTGAACACATATCCCGAAAGCAAAGCCTACCTGAGCACACCGCCCGTTATCCCGGGTCTGGGTAGTTCGGGAGGTTTCGAGATGGTACTCGAGGCCCGTGGCGACGCTACCTACGAAAACCTGCAACAGGCGGCCGATACCCTGCTCTACTACGCTTCGCAACGTAAGGAAATCAGCGGCCTCTCCTCATCGATTCAGAACGATATTCCCCAGCTCTATTTCGATGTCGACCGCGACAAGGCTCAGATGTTGGGCGTGAAAATCTCCGATATATTCTCGACTCTCAAAACCTTTACGGGGTCGATTTATGTCAACGACTTCAACATGTTCAACCGCATCTATCGGGTTTACATCCAGGCCGAAGCCCCCTACCGGGCTCACAAGGAGAATCTGGGCCTATTCTTCGTCAAGGGCAGCAACAACGCCATGATACCCATCACGGCCCTCGGCACTACTTCGTACACGACCGGCCCGGGTACGATACGACGGTTCAACATGTTCACCTCGACTACCATATCGGGCGAAGCGGCTCCGGGCTACAGCTCGGGCCAGGTGATGACCATCCTCGAGGATATTGCCAAGAAGCACCTCCCCTCCAACATCGGTGTGGAATGGAGCGGCCTCTCCTATCAGGAGAAGCATGTAAGCGGACAAACCGGCTATGTGCTGGCACTGGCCCTGCTCTTCGTCTTCCTGTTCCTGGCAGCCCAGTACGAGAGTTGGTCTATCCCGGTAGCCGTGATTCTGTCCCTGCCGATTGCCGGTGTGGGAGCCTATCTGGGCAACTGGATATGCGGGCTCGAAAACAACATCTACTTCCAAATCGGTTTGGTCATGCTCATCGGTTTGGTGGCCAAGAACGCCATCCTTATCGTCGAATTTGCCAAAGAGGAGGTGGAGAAAGGCAACAACGTAGTCAATGCGGTAATCAAAGCCGCACACCTGCGGTTCCGCCCCATCGTAATGACCTCGTTGGCCTTCATCCTCGGTATGTTGCCGCTCGTCTTTGCCAGCGGTCCGGGTTCGGCCAGCCGACAAGGCATCGGTACCGGCGTATTCTTCGGTATGATTGTGGCCATCACGATAGGTATTATCTTTGTTCCCCTGCTCTTTGTATGGGTATACAAGCTGAAATTTAAACTGATGAAACGATGAAAGAGACAAAAATAGTTCTATTCATACTGCTGGCCGCGTTGCTTCTGAACGGTTGCTCCATCCAGAAGCGCTGCCAGGCGCCCGAGCTCAATCTGCCGGACGAAATCATCGCGGGAGGAAACGATACCCTCACGCTGGCCGATATGGCCTGGTGGGAGCTCTACTCCGACTCGACCCTGAGCAAACTCATCGACAAAACGCTGAACAACAACCGCAACATGCGGGCAGCCGAAGCGCATATCCGACAAATGGAGGAGTTGTACCGCGTGAGCAAGGCGTCGCTGTGGCCCTCGATCGGAGGCCAGGTATTTGCCGACCGCGAGACCAATGCCTACTACGGCGAAAAGACCAGCATCGAACCCGAACTCAGCCTGAAAGCCTCGCTGAGCTGGGAAGTAGACCTGTGGGGCAGCCTGCGCTGGAGCAAGAAAAAAGGAGCAGCCGAATACCTCAATTCGGTCGAAGCTGCACGGGCCATGCAGATGACTCTGATTGCCGAAACGGCCACCGCCTACTTCGAACTGGTTGCACTGGACCAAGAGCTCGAAATTGTGTTGCAGACGGTCGAGACCCGCGAGGAGAGCGTCAACCAGGCCCGCCTGCGGTTCGAGGGTGGTCTCACCTCCGAGACGGCCTACCAACAAGCTCAGGTGGAATTGGCCAACGCATCGGCCCTCATCCCGAATCTGGAACAGAAAATAGCCTTGAAAGAGAATCAAATAGCCGTTCTGTCGGGAGAATATCCTTCAAAGATAGAACGGAAAAAATTTGACCTCAACGCCTCGCTTCCCGAAGAGATTCCCATAGGTCTCCCCTCTACTCTGCTGCAACGACGCCCCGACGTGCGACAGGCCGAACAGCAGCTCAAATCGGCCATGGCTTCGGTAGGCATTGCCTATGCCGACCGTTTTCCCAGACTGACCATCAATCTGGTGGGTGGTTTCGAGAACGACGAACTGAGAGGCTACTTCCAATCGCCCTTCTCCTACGTGGCAGGCAATCTGGTAGCCCCGCTCTTTACCTTCGGGAAGAAGAAGGCGCAATACAAGGCTGCCCTGGCGGCATACGACGAAAAGCGCTATGCCTATGAGCAGAAGGTGCTCGAGGTCTTTCGCGAGGTCAACGATGCCGTCATCACCTACCAGAAGAAGCGGCGCACTTCGGAGTTGCAACTCAACCTCTACGAAGCGGCCCAAAAATATGTCGACCTGGCTCAACTGCAATACCTCAACGGGGTAATCCGCTACATCGACGTACTGGATGCTCATCGTAACTTCTTCGACGCTCAAATCGGGCTGAGCAATGCCATACGCGACGAATATCTGGCCATGGTCAATCTCTACAAGGTATTGGGCGGAGGCTGGAGCACACAAGCCTATTAAACACAGGCCGAGACCAATATAGTATAAAGAAAATCCCCGGTGTGCATGACACGCCGGGGATTTTTTCTATCGAGTTATCTCTTCTACCACTTAGCAGAGCTTGCGGGCTCCGTCAGAGATGACAACGTCGTATACCTTGGGCATACGGCCATAGGTCTCTTTATAGCGGGCTTTGGCCGTTTCGATAAAGTGATCGTAGAGTTCGTTTTTCACCAGATTGATGGTGCAACCGCCGAAGCCGCCACCCATCACGCGCGAACCGGTCACGCCACATTCTTTGGCTATTTCGTTCAAGAAGTCGAGTTCTTCACAGCTCACCTCATAGAGTTTGCTCATGCCATAGTGAGTCTCGTACATCTTCTTGCCCACGGTCTCGTAGTCGCCGCACTCGAGGGCGTCGCACACGTCGAGTACCCGTTGAACCTCACCGATTACATACTCGGCACGCATGTAATCCTCGGCCGTAATCTCACCCTTCACCTCGTTGAGCATATCCATGTTGGCATCGCGCAGGAACTCTACATGGGGGTGTCTCTTCTGGATGGCAGCCACTACATTCTCGCACGATTTACGACGGTCGTTGTAGGCCGACGAAGCCAACTCGTGTTTCACTACCGAGTCGAGCAATACCAGACGGTAGCCCTCGGGATTGAAGGGGAAATATTGATACTCGAGCGAACGGCAGTCGAGACGGATAAGGTGGCCGGCTTTACCGAATACCGAGGCAAACTGGTCCATGATGCCACAGTTTACTCCGCAATAGTTGTGCTCGGTAGCCTGCCCAATCTTGGCCAACTCGAACTTGTCGATACCACAGTCGAACATATCGTTCAAGGCATAGGCATAGGTGCTCTCCAAAGCGGCCGACGAAGACATGCCGGCACCCAGAGGCACATCGCCGGCAAATGCCGTGTTGAAGCCGGCAATCTTTCCGCCGCGTTTGATAATCTCGCGGCATACACCAAAGATATAGCGTGCCCAGCTTGCCCGGGGAGCATCCTCCTCGTTCAAACCGAACTCTACATAATCTTTCAAATCTATCGAGTAAGCCCGCACTTTGTTGGTTCCGTTTATTTTGAGCTCAGCTACCATGCCTTTGTCGATTGCGCCGGGAAATACGAATCCACCGTTGTAATCGGTGTGCTCGCCAATCAGGTTAATACGTCCGGGAGAAGCATATACCGACCCCGTAGAGCCATCGAAGTGTTTGATAAAACGACTTCTTACAAATTCTATATCCATAATACTAAATTAAAATGATTGTAATTTATATAACTGATTATTTTTGAATCGAAAACTTGAACTGGGTGTGACTTTCGAATTTCTCGTGCGGACGTAAAATGACCGACGGATAGTTCTCATGGTTGGGACTGTCGGGGAAGTGTTGGGTCTCGAGACAGAGAGCGGCCCGCATGGGATAGCGCTGGCCGTTCTTGCCGATGAAATTGCCCGTCATCCAGTTGCCGGTATAGAGCTGCACGCCGGGTTCGGTCGTATACACATCGAGCACGATGCCCGTCTTGGGCGATATGCACTCGGCACAGAAGGCAAACTCGCCCGGGTGTTTCTTGTTCAGTACGTAGGTGTGGTCATAGCCCTTGCCGTAGATGAGCTGAATGAAAGGCTCGTCGATGCGGCTCCCCACCTCGTAGAGTTTTCTGAAATCCATCGGGGTTCCCTCTACGGACGATTTCTCGCCATAGGGAATGGCTGTATCGTCGGTAGGCAGATAGTAATCGGCATCGATGCACAGCAGATGGTCGCCGATGTAGGGATCGCCCGCTCCCGAAAGGTTGAAGTAAGAGTGGTTGGTCAAGTTGAGAATCGTAGCCTTGTCGGTCTCGGCCAGATAGGTAATATCCACGGCGTTTTCGTCGGTGAGTTTGAAGGTGACCTTTACCCGCAGGTTGCCGGGGAATCCCTCTTCGCCGTCGGGCGACAAGCGCGAGAACTCGATGGTCTGGCCATCGATCTGGCGGGCATCCCATACCTGGAAGTTAAAGCCCTTGATACCGCCGTGCAGCGTGTTGGGGCCGTTGTTGATGGCCAGCTTGTCGTACAGCACACCGTCGATTGTAAACTTACCTTTGGCAATACGATTGGCATATCGGCCGCACGTAGCACCAAAATAAGGTTCTTCCGAAGAGAGGTATTCCTGTATATTGTTGTGACCGGTAACTACATCTGTCATTTTCCCCGTTTTGTCGGGAACCATAAGCGAAACGATACGAGCCCCGTAATTCGTCAAGGCCAGTTCGCATCCGTTCTTGTTCACCAATACATAGAGGGCTGTTTTCTTTCCATCGACAACTCCTTGGAAATGTGTCGGATTCAAGCCTGAAAGAGTCATATCCATATTCTTCTTTTTAAGGTTAACTGAATTATTGATTGATTGTGTAAAGTTAATGTTATCTTTTTTTCTTGCAAAAATTTTGGGCGGCTTTTACTTAAAATTATTCCGATTGTTAATATTTAACAAAATTTTATACACCAAATCTTGAAGGAACTTAGTTCCCTCACAACACCGATAGAGCTTCTCGGTCAAACGGCTCTATCTAAACAGCTTATATGAAAAGCTTTTCTCCGGGCCCATGGCCATGCCCGGTACTCTCCCACCCTCCTGACTCGGCAGAGATTGTTCTTCACGGAATATGGATGAGTTTGTGTGTCTGGAGCGAAAGTCGCCACTCGGGATGCTCCTTGATATAGGCCACTGCTCCATCGAGCAGAGAGGCATTGCGGTCTGCATCGCCGGTATCGCAGGGCTGCAAACTGCGACAGGCACCGTACGAGCAGGCCATCGCCTCGTAGGGAGCCATATCCTGCCCCTCATAAACCACCTTGAGCTCATCGACCCGCCCGATTTTCACGGGCAGAGCCTTGGGCGAACAGGTAATCCAGTCGATTGCGGCGACCACATCGGGCTCCAAAGCTATCGAGCCATTGGTCTCGATTTGTACGAATTTCCCCGCCTCATGCAGTTTATCGACCAGCAGGCGAGTAAGTTGCAAGGTAGGCTCACCGCCGGTAATCACCACATGCCGGGCCGGATACGAAGCAATGGCTGCCACAATATCGTTTTCGGTATAAAGAGTATAATCGTCGTGGCGGGTATCGCAAAAACTGCAACGCAGGTTACACCCCGACAACCGGATAAAGATGGCCGCCGTGCCGGTGAACCGACCCTCGCCCTGCAGGGAATAGAAAATTTCGTTGACTCTCATAGGGCAAAATCGTCATCGGCACAGTCGTCTACCCGATAGACGGCAATGTTTCCGCCGCTCTCCTGTACCTTGGTCTTATAACATTCGGGTATCTGCTCGGTTATCCAGCGGGCTATGTTCTCGGCCGTGGGGTTGAAGGGCAACAACTCGTTGAGGTTACCGTGGTCGAGATAGCCGTGAATCTTGTCCTTGATGTGCTTGAAGTCGCACACCATGCCGTCGGCATTGAGCTCCCGGGCCTTGCAATAGACGGTAACAATCCAGTTGTGGCCGTGCAACTGCTCGCACTTGCTTTCGTATGAGAGCGTCAATGCGTGCGCTCCCGCAATCTCCATAGTCTTTGCAACGTAATACATATCGATGCTCTGTTCTTTTGTTATTCTTCGTATTCGGTAGGGTCGTCGATTCCGGCATCGCGCAGGGCCTCTTTGCGCTCGACACAAGTACCACACTTGCCGCAATGCTTCTCGCCGCCCTTGTAGCACGACCAGGTCGCGGCATAGTCGACGTGCAACTGCTTGCCCCGGCGGGCGATGTCGGTTTTGGTAATCTCGGTATAGGGTGCCAATATCTCGATATGCTCGTAGGTTCCCTCGCGCATGGCTTCGTTCATGACCCGGATGAAGGAGGAGCGGCAGTCGGGATAGATGGCATGGTCACCACCGTGATTGGCGATGAGTACCCGCTTGAGCCCGTTGCTCTCGGCTATGCCGCAGGCAATCGACAGCATGATACCGTTGCGAAACGGCACGACGGTGCTCTTCATGTTCTCGTCGGCATAATGGCCCTCGGGTATCGCCTCGCCCCCGCTCAGCAACGAACTTTTGAAATACTCCTTCATAAAGGCGAGCGGTATGACAATGTGTTTGATGCCCAACCGCTCGCAATGGAGCCGGGCAAACGGTATCTCTCTGGCGTTGTGATTGGCCCCGTAATCGAACGATACCCCCAACGCTATGCGGTCGGCATACTCGTGCAGCAGTGTGATGCTGTCCATGCCGCCCGAAACGACTATCAACGAATCTTTCATACTCTTCTTTTCATTAAATTCTCCCGGGTAAAAACTGCCTGTCCCCACAACCCGGATATAATCAGGAACTCGCGGCGAGCGACAACCGGGCCTCTTCTACATACCCAAACGGCTCACTTCAAACCTTGCCGAACGGCTGTCAACCTTCGTTATGTGCAAAGATAAACTAAAAATTGCAATACTCCCGGCAAATAGCTCATAAGCCTTTCAAAAAATAGTTATCTTTGTAGAAAAGATAAAGCGGCCAAGGCAAAGCATCACAGGCTCGTCAGACTTTTGCCGTCGGCTGCAGACATCGTTACAAAAGAAGGGGGATACTTTCGGCAAAAGGGTACCGACAGACGGGTCACCCGACCGACGACTTCCCCCCCTTTTGCTTCATTTACCATCAAATTCAAACCCGCAATGAAAGCCAAGACACGCGTTCGCATCATATTCCTTACCCTCACCGCACTGGCCGTCGGTTTTCCGCTGCTGTTTCTCACGGCGCCGCCTGTCCCGCATCCGGTGGGACCCGAGGTGATTGCCATCTCGTTTGTCGAGAACCTCACCAACGCCAATTTCGACGAAGCCCGCAAACTGGTCACACCCGAATCGGTCGAGACCGTACACCTGTTCGAGACTCTGGTGGGAAGCCAAAGCGACGAATTGAAGAGCGAACCCACTCACTTCACCGTATCGCGTTCGGAGATGAATGCGACACAAGACACCCTCTTTATCGATGGGAAACTATTCTTTTCGAACAAGCATAAAATCATACGGCGCATCAGTCTCGTTCTGGTCTATCGCGAAGGACGTTGGTTGGTCGACTGTCACGACAACAACATCTTTTAGTACAACGAACCAAACGACTCGCACAGCCGTTACTTGCACGATTATATATCGATTGTTTAATACTTATTGCAATGGGAAAATTTCAGGAAATTATTGCCGGCAACACGCCGGTATTGGTCGACTTCTTTGCCGAATGGTGCGGCCCCTGCAAAATGATGAAGCCGGTACTCGAAGAGTTGAAACACAAGATGGGCGACAGACTCATTGTCCTTAAAATCGACATCGACAAAAACCAGCCGATGGCCATGGCCTACCAGATTCAATCGGTACCCACACTCATCCTTTGGAAAAACGGGCAGATTGCCTGGCGGCAGTCGGGGGCGCTTCCCCTGTACGAGCTGGAGCAAATTCTATCGGCCTATCTCTGAGAAGAGAGTCCACGGCGAGAGAGAGTTACCAAGTTTTCCATCACGGAAGAGTAGCTTTTTATCGCGTGTACCATATTATTTCGTACCTTTGCAGCGCCTAAAAAAGAGGGGCCAGGCGATTGTGACCCATAGCCTGCCCCTGTTTTGTACTCATATCGAACAGAGCAAAAGCCTATGAAAGCAGGTATATATCTGAAACTATTTACGTCGTTCCTGAAGATAGGAGCCTTTACCTTCGGAGGCGGCTGGGCCATGATACCCATTATCGAACGGGAGGTTGTAGACAAGCAGCAGTGGATCAAGCGCGAAGACTTCATCGACGCTCTGGCCATCGCCCAATCGCTGCCGGGTATCCTGGCCGTAAACATCTCGATTCTGGTGGGCAACCGGTTACGGGGCCTGAAGGGCAGCCTGACCGCTACGCTGGGCACGATACTCCCCTCGTTCCTGATTATCCTGGCCATCGCCATCTGGTTCGTACAGGTCTACGACAACCCGGTAATCGAAAGCATCTTCAAGGGTATACGACCGGCCGTAGTCGCACTCATCGTGTCGCCCGTACTCTCGACCGCCAAGACAGCCCGCATCAACCTCAAAAACGTAATCATCCCTATCGTCGTAGCCCTGGGTATCTGGATGGGAGGCATCTCTCCTATCTGGTTCGTCCTGCTGGGTGGTATCGGCGGCGTCATTTATTACAATCACATCATCAGTCGCATCAAAAAGCGGTATAACGAGAAAAAGAAATAAGCCATGTGGATTGTCTATCTTAACTTGTTCTGGGCCTATTTGAAGATTGGCCTGTTCGGATTCGGCGGCGGATACGCCATGCTCTCCCTCATTCAGCACGAAGCTGTCGAGGTCATCCACTATGGCGAAAGCCAACCGTGGCTCACCCCTACCGAGTTCACCGACATCGTGGCCATTTCGCAAATGACCCCCGGCCCCATCGGTATCAACAGTGCCACCTATGTAGGCTATGTAGCCACGGGCAACAGCGTGTGGGGCTCGCTGGTAGCCACCTTTGCCGTGTGTCTGCCCTCGTTCATTCTGGTACTGATGATCAGCCACTTTATCCTCAAGCACAAAGAAAATCCTATTATCAAAAGCATATTTGCCGGTTTACGTCCCGTAGTCGTGGGGTTGATTGCCTCGGCAGCCCTGCTGCTTATGAACAAGGAGAATTTCCCCGACTACACGCTGAGTATCGCCATCGCGGTCGTCTCGTTCGTGCTGGTGCACTACACCCGGCTACACCCCATACTGGTGATTGTTCTGGCCGGTGTGGCGGGATATGCTCTCTATTAAACAGACGGTCATGAACTACGAAGAGACTTTGGAATATCTATACCGGCAGCTCCCGGTGTTTCAGCAAGTAGGGAGCGCAGCTTACAAACCGGGATTGCAAAACAGCGAAGCACTCGACGAGTACTTCGGGCATCCCCACCGCAAATTCCACACCCTGCACATCGCCGGCACCAACGGAAAAGGTTCTGTATCGCATCTGCTGGCCTCGATACTGCAGCTCAACGGCTATAAAACGGGGCTGTATACATCGCCCCACCTGGTGGACTTCAGAGAGCGCATACGCATCGACGGCCAAATGATTCCCCGCCAGGAGGTCATCGACTTTGCCGAGAAGCATCTGGCTCCCACGCTCCACATTCACCCCTCGTTTTTCGAGTTGACCATGATGATGGCCTTCGACTATTTTGCCCGCCAGGCGGTCGACGCAGCCGTCATCGAGGTAGGATTGGGCGGACGTCTCGACAGTACCAACATCATCACTCCCGACTTGTGCGTGATTACCAACATCAGCTACGACCATGTGCAGATGCTGGGGCACACCCTGCCCCAGATTGCCCGCGAGAAGGCCGGCATCATCAAACACGGCATCCCCGTAGTCATCGGTGAGGCACAGGGCGAGGTCAAACAGGTATTCATCGACAAGGCCAGCGAGGTGGGTGCCCCTATCTTCTTTGCCGAGGAGTGCGTGCGCTTCGACTCGGCCCGGCAGAGTGCCCGCGGATGGGAATTCGACTCGCCGGCATATCCCCACCTCTTTGGCGAACTGGGCGGCCTCTGCCAGGAGAAGAATGCCGCCACCGTGCTCACAGCTGTGGCTCGTCTGCGCGAGCTGGGCTATCGCATCACCGACCAATCGGTCTACGAAGCCTTTGCCCACGTCACCCGGCTCACCGGATTGATGGGCCGCTGGCAGCAGTTGCAGGCATCGCCCCGACTCATCTGCGACACCGGCCACAACACCGGCGGCATGCAGTATATTGCCCGCCAACTACGCAACGAGCACTACGACACGCTGCGCATCGTCATCGGTATGGTCAACGACAAGGATATTTCGGGGGTACTGGCCATGCTGCCCAAGGAGGCTACCTACTACTTTACCCGGGCCTCGGTTCCCCGAGCCCTGCCGCAAGACAAACTCGAAGCGCTGGCTACCCAGGCCGGGCTGAAGGGGCGGAGCTTCCCCACGGTAAAAGAGGCGGTAACGGCCGCACAAAAAGAGAGCCGCCCCGAAGACCTTATCTTCGTAGGCGGCAGTACCTTTATCGTGGCCGATTTGTTGCAGTTTATGCCTTTACCGCAATAACTTCGATTTCGACCAGTGCCTGCTTGGGCAACTCTTTGACGGCGAAAGCCGAACGGGCCGGGAAGGCTCCCGAGAACTGTTGGGCATAGACCTCGTTCATGGGGGCGAAGAGCGACATGTCGGCCAGGTAGACCGTGGTCTTGACGATGTGATCGACCGTACAACCGGCCTCGTCCAGTATGGCCTTGATGTTTGCGAACGATTGGCGGGTTTGCGCCTCGATGCCCTCGGGCATGGTGCCCGTAGCCGGGTCGATGGGGAGTTGTCCCGAAAGGAAAATCATACCGCCGGCTTCGATAGCCTGGCTGTAAGGCCCGATGGCCTTGGGTGCTGCAGTCGTGGAAATTACTTTTTTCATATGTCCGTAGTTTATTTTTGCGGGAGTTCCACACGGCTCTCCTCGATTTCTAAATCTTTCAAACCAACCTTGTCGCCGGCCTCTTCCATGAGCCGACGGGTATCGACGATAACCCGCCACTCGCGGGGAAAGTCGTCCTTCAAATTATTGATGAAGTCTTCATCGCCCTCGCGATCGATAGCCCGCAACAGATAGCCTACCGACAGTTTATTGATGTCGATAGCCGGCTGGTAGGCAGGCACCCGCTCCTCCTCCGAGAGGGTTTGCGACACGACACCGGCCTCTTCCAACGTCTCGACTGTCCGCTCCACCAACTGTATGGGTATGGCATAACGGCGCGAAATCTGCCCCTTGGTCAGGGGCGGCAGCCCGTCTCTGAAACGATGCACGATGACCGTAGCAATAACCAGCACGATGTAGTCGGAGTAGCGGCGCGAAATCTGGTTGGTCTCCTTCTCGAAATTGAAATTGACTACATTCTGAGACGAATAGGTAAGCACCGCCCCGAACAGACAGATGAGCCACGAGAACTGCATCCAGATAAGCAACAGCGGCAGAAATGCGAAGCTACCGTAGATGGCATTGTACTTCGACACCCATATCTGTCCCGATATATATATGTATTGAAATATCTGGAAAGCCGTTCCGCAAATGAGCCCCGAGATAAAGGCATACTTGAACTTTACCTTCGTGTTGGGGATGAAGATATAAATGGCGGTAAAAAAGAGGGCCGTAAGGATGTAGGGAGCCAACCGGAAGACCCAGCGCAGCAACGGCGTCATGAACTCAAACACCACCGACGAGTTGAGCATGGTAGACATGAAGAGGGAAAAACCGCTCGAGGCCACCATAAGGATGGGCAGAATCAGAAACATCGAGGTGTAGTCGGTCACCTTGCGATAGAACGAGCGACCGCCCTGCACCTGCCAAATATCGTTGAATGCCTTCTCGATGTTCGACAACAGACTGATAAGCGTCCACAGCAGAAAACAGAGGCCTATCCCCACAAATACCCCACCCTTCATCTGGTCGAGATATTGGTCGACAAAACTCAACATATACTCCAGCGCCTGACGCTGGGCCGGGAAATAATCAAAGAGCTGGCTCTGCATGATGTGTTGAAAGCCGAAACCCTTGCAGATGGCAAAGAGCATGGCCAGCGCCGGCACAATAGCCAGAATGGAACTGAAGGTCAAAGCCGAAGCCTTCTCCTGCAACTTCTCGTTCAGGAAGCAGCGGACCGACAGGTTCAGGGTTTTGAGTATATGGATGTGCAGTTTATACTCGGTAATATGCCATATATCGACCGAGACAAATTGCCAAAACCACCTCACCCACGAACTGACTCGAGCAAAAAACGAGGGTTTCTTCTTACGCTTAGCCATATATTTATATTGCTCGGAACATATTTCACAAAAAAAATACAGCAGGCCTGTAAGCCGGGTTATGTACTCCCTTGCGGGAGCGTCTGTCATTTATCTCGACCCTGTGTCACCACAGGGCTCTAGCGGTTTACCCCCCGGCATCGGGCGAGCAACCCTACAACGCCGGTATACATAACCTTACAACCCATAAGACGTACGGCACTCTACATTGCTGTAAAGCCCGGTGAGCTCTTACCTCACCTTTTCACCCTTACTGCTTGCGCAGCGGTTATTTTCTGTTACGCGACTCTACCCTCACGAATAGCTTCCCGTTAGGAAATATGGTGCTCTGTGTTGCCCGGACTTTCCTCCCGCACAAGGCGAGCGACAGACCGTCCTGCTGTACGAGACAAAGATAAGCATAAAAATGGCAAAGAAGGCAAAAGTGTCAGCCGATTTTTGACAAATAGATAATTTAACAGTCAATCTGACATACCAATCACCCCCTCAAGTTCGTTTTTTACTTGTGCGCCGCGTTAACCCCTGTTAAGCCGCTATCCCGCTTATTAAAAGAGCTTAAAAAGAGGTTGGCACGATTATAATGGCACGAGAAATGTATTAAATTTAACGTCACAAAAACTTAAATACAACAGAATATTAACACTTAAAACAAATAGATTATGAATTCTTACGGAAAAAAATTGATGGGTATTGCTTTAGTGGCAATCCTAAGTTCCGGGGTTACCATCGGAGCATTCAGTTTAATCAATAGATCCGCCAATTCAAAAATCGAGGATCAACCACTCGAAAGCGGTTATGCACAGCCCACCCGCTTCACACGAGTTGCCAACCATCCGGCTGTCGAGACCGACTTTACCATAGCGGCCGAAAACACGGTCAATGCCGTGGTGAGCATCAAGTCGACCTCTACCCCCAAGCAAAGCCAGATGGGCGGATTTACCGACCCCTTCTTCGAATACTTCTTCGGACAGGGCGGCCGTAACATCGAGCCTCAACCCCGTACGGGTCTGGGTTCGGGTGTAATCATCACCCCCGACGGATATATCGTGACCAACAACCACGTGGTCGAAGGGGCCGACAAGCTCGACATCACCCTGAACGACAACCGCACCTTCAACGGCCGGGTAATCGGCACCGACCCCTCGACCGACTTGGCCCTGATTAAAATCGATGCCAAAGACCTGCCTATCGTCAAATTCGGCGATTCGGACAATCTGAAAGTGGGCGAATGGGTATTGGCCGTAGGTAACCCGCTGGGACTTACCTCGACCGTGACGGCCGGTATCGTCAGCGCCAAAGCCCGTAGCATCAGCGCACTCAACCCCCACAGCCAGAAGATGGGTATCGAGGCCTTCATCCAGACCGATGCTGCCGTGAACCCCGGCAACAGTGGAGGTGCCCTGGTCAACACGGCCGGCGAGCTGGTAGGTATCAATACCGCCATCTACTCCGAGACCGGTAGCTATGCCGGCTACTCGTTTGCCATTCCTACCTCGATCGTGAGCAAGGTCATCGCCGACCTCAAGGAGTACGGAACCGTACAACGTGCCGTGCTGGGTATCGGATATGTCGAAATCAACTCCGACGTAGCCAAGGCCAAGAACCTCGAGGTTCAGGAGGGTATCTATGTAGGGGAGGTCTATAACCGCAGCGCTGCCATGGAGGCCGGTATCAAAGAGGGCGATGTAATCACCTCGATCAACGATGTGAAAATCAAGAACGGCGCCATGCTCTCCGAGCAGTTGAGCAAATACCGTCCCGGCGACAAAATCAAAATCGGGTTGCTGAGAGGCAAAGAGTCGAAGACCGTATCGCTCACCCTCAAGAACAGCCAGGGTAATACCGAGATCACCAAAATCGCCGGTATGGACTCGCTGGGCGCCGGATTCAAGGAGCTCGACGCCAAGAGCCTGAGAGAGATGAATATCCGCTACGGTGTACAGGTTATCGGCCTGAAGAACGGCAAATTCAAATCGGCCGGTATCAGAGACGGGTTTGTCATCCTCGAAATCAACAACACCCCCATGAAATCGGTAAGCGATCTGGAGAGCATGTACGACTCGATTGTGAAGTCGAACCAACCCCAGAAAGTAATGTTCATCACGGGTGTATACCCCAATGGAAAGATGATGTACTACGCCGTAGATTTGGCTGACTAATCATACCGGGGATAAGGCTCGCGAGGGCCTTATCCCTGTTTCTGTATCCAAATTCCAAATATCATTAACGAGGGAAACAGAACGAACCATCGAGCGTTGTATTGATGCGGATGATAAAGCCTCGGTTCTCAAATCGAGGATTTTACCGACACGCGTTCAAAATTAAACATTTTTTGTTACGTTATTAACAACAAATATACTATATTTGCAATCCCAAATCTCTATATTGCAAGATGAGACAATTAAAAATTACAAAATCGATTACCAACCGGGAGAGTGCATCTCTGGATAAATACCTGCAAGAAATCGGACGCGAGGACTTAATTACGGTAGAAGAAGAGGTAGAGCTCGCCCAACGCATCAAAAAAGGCGACCATGCAGCTTTGGAGAAGTTGACGAGAGCCAACTTGCGTTTCGTTGTTTCGGTTGCCAAACAATATCAAAATCAGGGATTGAGCCTCCCCGACTTAATCAACGAAGGAAACTTAGGATTGATCAAAGCCGCCGAGAAATTCGATGAAACCCGAGGTTTCAAATTCATCTCTTATGCCGTATGGTGGATTCGTCAGTCCATTCTGCAAGCCTTGGCCGAGCAATCGCGTATCGTACGCTTGCCGCTCAACCAGGTAGGCTCGCTCAACAAGATAAGCAAGGCGCTGTCGAAATTCGAACAGGAGAACGAACGTCGCCCGTCGCCCGAAGAGTTGGCCGAAGAGTTGGATATACCCGTCGACAAAATCTCCGATACGCTGAAGGTATCGGGCCGTCACATCTCGGTCGATGCCCCGTTTGTCGAGGGTGAAGACAACAGTCTGCTCGACGTGCTGGTCAACGACGACTCCCCCATTGCCGACCGCTCGCTTATCAACGAGTCGCTCTCGAAAGAGATAGACCGGGCACTGAAACAACTCACACCGCGTGAAAGCGAAATTATCAAAATGTTCTTCGGCATCGGTTGTCAAGAGATGACCCTCGAAGAGATTGGCGATAAATTCGGTTTGACCCGTGAGCGTGTACGCCAAATCAAAGAGAAGGCCATCAGACGGCTCCGCACCGCCTCGAGAAGCAAATTGTTAAAAACTTATTTGGGTTAACTGCCTGCCCGTAAAGACAGTAAAAAAACCGACCTGCATGCAAGTCGGTTTTTTTATTTTAAATTTTTTTCTTGCGCTTCGATTGCTTAATCGCCAGAAATCCTCTATCTTCGTTTTCACAAAGCATATCATTATGAACAAATACCTATATCGTATCTTATTTCCGGTTATCCTGTTCGTTTCGGTACAAAATGCAACAGCACAAGAGTCGACCACAGGTTTTGAAGACGGCAACAACCAGTATGTCATGCGGGAAAGCAACCTGGCCGACCTCGGTGAGGCCAAAAAGATAAAACCCTTTACCTTCGGAGCCGAGGTAGGCGCCTCGATCGACATGGCAGGTAACGACCTCTCGACCTTCGATGTCGACATCTTTGCCGGCTATCGCTCGTCGATGATCAAGTGTCTGGGGCTGGGTGTTGGTCTGCACAACTCCTTCTCGAGCAATCGCCAGTACCTCCCCATCTATCTGCTGTTCCGTAGCAACCTGCTCAAAAACAAATCTCTCTTCTTTGTCGACTTTCGGGCCGGTTACTCAAGCAATCAGATGTGCAAGGGCGAGAATCAGGGCGGATTTTTCGGATCGGCCGGACTGGGTATCAACCTCTCGGTAAGCAAACGATTCGGGTCGCATCTGCTCATCGGTTACAACTTTTACCAGGTATCACCCTTCACCGACGAAAAGGGAGCCTTCCAGGACATCAACGGGAATCACTTGGTATCGGTACGGTTGGGGCTCAGTTTCTAAGAGCCCGGTCTCGAGTTGCAAATAGATACGTTTTAGCGGGAATCGATTGCAAAAAACCAACCTATCTCAATAAAAACAGTCTTTTTATTTTGTTTTCTCGAAATAATAATTACCTTTGCAATCGCATCAAGCCAATACGACATGACTATATCGCTGCTAAATAACCTGATTATTATTATTGATCTTCTATCGAACAGTCCCGACGAGAAGTGAGAATCAGTGTTGCGCAGTAAACCGATAAAGAAACGTATATAGCCTTTCTCACGAATATGTTGGGAAAGGCTTTTTTTATTAACCTCATATATGTGTAAAAGTATGTCAGACAGATTGTACATTTTCGACACTACCCTACGAGACGGCGAGCAAGTGCCCGGCTGTCAGCTCAACACCGTAGAAAAAATACAAGTGGCCAAAGCGCTCGAAGCCCTCGGGGTCGACGTCATCGAAGCCGGATTCCCGGTATCCAGTCCCGGCGACTTTGCATCTGTCGTAGCCATATCCAAGGCCGTGACCTGGCCCACCATCTGTGCCCTCACCCGGGCAGTCGAGAACGACATCAAGGTAGCGGCCGAGGCCCTGCAATATGCCAAGCACAAACGCATACACACCGGTATAGGCACCTCGGACTACCACATCAAATACAAGTTCAACTCGACTCGCGAAGAGATTGTCGAGCGGGCTGTCGCTGCCGTCAAGTATGCCAAACGATATGTCGAGGATGTACAATTCTACGCCGAAGATGCAGGCCGTACCGACAACGAATATCTGGCTCGCGTCGTCGAGGCCGTCATCAAGGCCGGGGCCACCGTCATCAACATACCCGACACCACCGGCTACTGCCTGCCCGACGAGTTCGGCCAGAAGATTCGCTACCTCATGGAGCACGTCGAGGGGATAGACCGCGTGGTCATCGCTACCCACTGCCACAACGACCTGGGTATGGCTACGGCCAACACCATGGCCGGCATCCAGAACGGAGCCCGGCAGGCCGAGGTGACCATCAACGGCATCGGCGAACGGGCCGGCAACACCTCGCTCGAGGAGGTAGCCATGATTTGCAAGTGCCACCACGACCTGCAAGTCGAAACCAACATCAACACCCAGAAGATTTACAGCACGAGCCGCCTCGTATCGAATCTGATGAATATGCCGGTACAGCCCAACAAGGCCATCGTGGGACGCAACGCCTTTGCCCACTCGTCGGGCATCCATCAGGACGGCGTGCTGAAGAACCGCGAGAGCTACGAGATTATCGACCCCAAAGAGGTGGGTATCGACGAAACCTCGATTGTATTGACCGCCCGCAGCGGACGAGCCGCCCTCAAGCACCGCCTTCACCTGCTGGGCATCGAGCTCGACAAAGAGGCGCTCGACAAAGCCTATGAGGCGTTCCTCAAACTGGCCGACCGCAAAAAAGACATCAACGACGACGATATACTGATGCTCGTGGGTAAAGAGCGCACGGCCAATGCCCGCATCCGCCTCGACTTCCTGCAAGTAACGGCAGGCGTAGGCATCAAGTCGGTAGCCAGCATCGGGCTCGACATTGCTGGCGAAAAGTTCGAGGCTGCCGCTTCGGGCAACGGACCCGTCGATGCCGCCATCAATGCCATCCGCTGCATCATCCACCGCAAGATGGTGGTGAGCGAATTTCTCATCCAGGCCATCACCCGAGGCAGCGACGACGTAGGCAAGGTGCACATGACCGTCGTCCACAACAACGCCTCCTACTACGGCTTCTCGGCCAATACCGACATCGTAGCCGCCTCGGCCGAAGCCTTTATCGACGCAATCAACAAATTTATCATATAAATCACACGACATGAACACGTTATTCGACAAGATATGGGACGCCCACGTAGTTACCTCGGTAGCCGGTGGTCCCGATCAGCTCTACATCGACCGGCACTACTGCCACGAAGTGACCAGTCCGCAGGCTTTCAACGAGTTGCGCGAACGTAAGTTGAAGGTATTCCGCCCGCAGAAGACCGTCTGCTCGCCCGACCACAACATACCCACGCTCCACCAGGACCAGCCCATTGCCGACCCCGTATCGCGCAACCAGGTCGACACGCTCGCCCGCAACGCCCGGGAGTTCGGCCTCACCTACTACGGTCTGGGCAACGAGAAGAACGGCATCATCCACGTAATCGGTCCCGAGTACGGGCTCACCCTGCCGGGCATGACTATCGTATGCGGCGACAGCCACACCTCTACCCACGGAGCCTTCGGCGCCATCGCCTTCGGTATCGGTACCAGCGAGGTAGCCATGGTACTGGCCTCGCAGTGCATCTTGCAGCCCAAACCCAAAACCATGCGTATCAACATCGAGGGACAACTCGCCCCCGGTGTCACCGCCAAAGATATAGCCCTCTATATCATCGCCCGGATGACTACGGGCGGGGCCACCGGCTACTTTGTCGAGTATGCCGGCGAGGCCATCCGCGCCCTCAGCATGGAGGAGCGCATGACCGTATGCAACCTCAGTATCGAGATGGGAGCCCGCGGCGGACTGATTGCCCCCGACGAAACCACCTTTGCCTACGTCAAGGAGCGCGAGTTTGCCCCCAAAGGCGAAGCCTGGGACCGGGCCCTCGCCTACTGGAAGACGTTGCACAGCGATGCCGATGCCACCTTCGACCGCGAGGTGACCTTCCAGGCCGCCGACATCGCGCCTCGCATCACCTACGGGACCAACCCCGGCATGGGTATTGCCATCGACGAGGCCATCCCTACGGAAGAGAGTATCGACGAGAGCGGCAAGCTGTCGTTCCGCCAGGCGCTTCGCTACATGGGCTTCGAGGCCGGAGAGAAGCTGCTGGGCAAAAAAATCGACTACGTCTTCTTGGGCAGTTGCACCAACGGTCGCATCGAAGACTTCAGAGCCTTTGCCCGACTGGTGAAGGGGCATCGGAAAGCCGACCACGTGACCGCCTGGCTCGTGCCCGGTTCGCAAGCGGTAGCCCGCCAGATCAAGGCCGAAGGGCTCGACCGCACGCTGGCCGAAGCCGGGTTCGAGATACGTCAGCCGGGCTGCTCGGCCTGCCTGGCCATGAACGACGACAAAGTGCCGGCCGGCAAATATGCGGTATCGACCTCGAACCGCAACTTCGAAGGGCGTCAGGGCCCCGGAGCCCGCACCATCCTGGCCGGGCCGCTAGTAGCGGCAGCCGCAGCCATCACGGGTGAGATAACCGATCCACGAAAATTTTTATAACTTTACACTGCCATGATTGAAAAAATAAATATCATAACCTCGTCGTGCATTCCCCTTCCCCAGGAAAATGTCGACACCGACCAAATCATTCCGGCCCGATTCCTCAAAGCCGTATCGCGCGAGGGATTCGGCGAAAACCTCTTCCGCGACTGGCGCTACGACAAGGAGGGGAAACCCGTGGCCGACTTCGTGCTCAACAACCCCGCCTACTCGGGCCAGATACTGGTAGCCGGCAAAAACTTCGGCAGCGGCTCGAGCCGCGAGCATGCCGCCTGGGCCATCGCCGGGTATGGATTCCGGGTGGTGGTATCGAGCTTCTTTGCCGACATCTTCAAGAACAACGCCCTCAACAACGGGGTGTTGCCGGTCGTAGTCTCCGAAGAGTTCCTGGCCGACCTCTTCCGCCATATCCAAGCCAACCCGAAAGCGACCGTGACGGTCAATCTCGAGGCGCAGACCATCACCGACAACACCAGCGGCGTGTCGGAACATTTCGAAATCAATCCCTATAAAAAGAGCTGCCTGCTCAACGGTTACGACGACATCGACTATCTGCTCAGCAAAAAGCCGCAAATCGAAGCGTGGGAAGCCACACACCAGTAAACGATTGCCTATGTTTATAGAAATCATGGATACAACGCTGCGGGACGGCGAACAGACCTCGGGGGTATCTTTTGCCCGGCAAGAAAAATTGAGCATTGCCCGGCTGCTCCTCGAGGAGTTGAAGATCCCCCGCATCGAAATAGCTTCGGCCCGAGTCTCGTCGGGCGAATACGAAACTGCCACCCAACTGTGCGAATGGGCCCGGAAACGAGGACACATCGACAAAATAGAGATTCTGGGATTCCTCGACAACGGAGCCTCGATCGAGTGGATACGCTCGTGCGGGGCCCGGGTGATGAACCTGCTCTGCAAGGGCTCGGAAAAGCACTGCACCTTCCAGCTCAAAAAGACGGTACAGGAGCATATCGCCGACATCAAGGCAGCCATAAGAAAGGCTCGGGAAGCCGGACTGAAAATCAACCTCTACCTCGAGGACTGGTCGAACGGCATACAGCACTCGCCGCAATATGTCTACCAACTGGTCGACGCACTGAAGAACGAAGCCGTAGAGCGGTTCATGCTGCCCGACACGCTGGGCATTCTCAACCCGCTCCAGACCCTGAAGTATTGCCGGGCCATGCGTCGCCGCTACCCCAACCTGCGGTTCGACTTCCACGCCCACAACGACTACGACCTGGCCACGGCCAACACCTTCGCAGCCGCCCTTACCGGCATACAGGGGGTGCACTGTACCGTCAACGGACTGGGCGAACGGGCCGGGAACGCGCCTCTTACCAGTGTATTGGCCGTGCTGCACGACCAGGTGAAGGCCACGACGGGTGTCACCGAAAACATGCTCAACAAGGTGAGCCGCATCGTCGAATCCTACTCGGGTGTGCGGGTAGCCGCCAACAAGCCCATTATCGGCGAGTCGGTCTTCACCCAATGTGCCGGCGTCCATGCCGACGGCGACAACAAGAACAACCTCTACTACAACGACCTGCTGCCCGAGCGCTTCGGACGCAAACGCGAGTATGCCCTGGGCAAGACCTCGGGGCGGGCCAACATCCGCAAGAATCTCGAATCGCTGGGCATCGAGCTCGACGAAGAATCGATACAGCGGGTTACCCAACGGGTGGTCGAGCTGAGCGACAAAAAAGAGATGGTCACCCCCGAAGACCTCCCCTACATCATCTCCGACGTGCTGAAGCACCAGACCATCGCCCAGCACGTGAAGGTGGTCAACTACACCCTCAACCTCTCGCAGGGGCTCAAGCCGGTAGCCATTATCGCCATCGACATCAACGGCCAGGTGTACGAGGGGGCATCGACCGGCGACGGTCAGTACGATGCCTTTGTAAAGGCCATCCGCAAAATCTACAAGGAGCAGCTGGGCCGCACCCTGCCCCTGCTCACCAACTACACGGTGAACATTCCGCCGGGCGGTCGCACCGACGCCCTCGTGCAGACCGTCATCTCGTGGGACTACAACGGCGGCGTGCTGAAAACCCAGGGCCTCGATGCCGACCAGATGGAGGCTGCCATACAGGCCACCATCAAAATGCTCAACCTCATCGAAGATAAAGAACACAAGGAACACATCATAGCAAACTCTTAAAACACAACCGCATGAAGGAATTACATATCGCAGTATTACCGGGCGACGGCATAGGCCCGGAGGTAGTGGAACAGGCCTTGAACGTGACTCTGGCCGTCGGTAAGAAATTCGGTCACACCATCTTGCACGAAACGGCCCCGGTGGGAGCCTGCGCCATCGAAGAGACCGGCTCGCCCTACCCCGACTCGACCCACGAGTTGTGCATGCGCTCCGACGCCGTACTGTTCGGTGCCATAGGCTCGCCCAAATACGACAACAACCCCAACGCCAAGGTTCGCCCCGAGCAGGGATTGCTCGCCATGCGCAAGAAGCTGGGGCTCTTTGCCAACATCCGCCCCATCACCACCTTCCCGGGGCTGATTCACAAGTCGCCCCTGCGGGCCGAACTGATTGACGGGGCCGACTTCATGTGCATCCGCGAACTCACCGGCGGCCTCTACTTCGGCCGTCCGCAAGGCCGCAGCGAAGACGGCAGCGTGGCCTACGACACCTGCATGTACAGCCGCGAAGAGATTACCCGCATCGTACAGCTCGCCTACGACTATGCCATGCGCCGACGCAAGAAGGTGACGATGGTCGACAAGGCCAACATCCTGGCCACCTCGCGGCTCTGGCGCGAAGTGACACAAGAGATTGCCGCCGAATATCCCGAAGTAGAGACCGAGTTTCTCTTCGTCGACAACGCCGCCATGCGCATGATTCAATGGCCCAAGAGCTTCGACGTCATCGTGACCGAAAACATGTTCGGCGACATCCTCACCGACGAGGGGTCGGTCATCACCGGCTCGCTGGGCATGCTGCCCTCGGCCTCGATCGGGCTGCACACCTCGGTATTCGAGCCCATACACGGCTCCTACCCGCAAGCCGCCGGCAAAGACATAGCCAACCCGCTGGCCACGATTCTGTCGACCGCCATGATGTTCGAATACGCCTTCGATCTGAAAGCCGAGGCCGACCTCATCAGGCAAGCCGTAGCCGAGTCGATGAAAGCCGGCATCGTGACCGAGGATATTGCCGACCCGGGAGCCCCCACCTGCCACACCCACGAGGTAGGCGAGTGGATTGTAAAATGGATTGAGCAACATTAAGACAGAACCGAGTCGCACTACCGACATACAAAAAGCGGGTGACCTGCACACAAGGTCATCCGCTTTCGCATTAAAAACAGACTCTGTTATCACTGGGCCGAACCGGCAAAGACGACGATGCGATTCCAGTTATTGTTCTTCGGATACAGTTGCGAGTCGCTGCCGTTAGCTACGATTTGTATCCGTTTTTTATCGATGTTGTATTTCCCGGTGAGCAGCTTTACCACCGATTCGGCACGGCGTTGGCTCAGTTGCTTGTTATACTCGGGAGTACCCGTATCCTTGTCGGCATACCCTATCACCGAGATATTGCACGAGGGGTTGCTCTTGAGCCACTGGGCGATGTTGTAGACGTTGACCATCTCTTCGTCGGAGACCACGGCACTGTTGATGGTGAAGCGTACCACACCGGTCAACTCCTGGTTGCAGCCGGCCGGCTCAACAACCGTTACCTCCTCGACAACCGGTTCGGGACAGGGCGGGCACTCTACCTCTTGCGACTCACACTCCTCGAGCTGGCCTCTCAACCGGTTCACTTTGTTGTTCAGCTGGTTAATCATCATCTGGTCGGCATACGCATCATAAGCTTTGAAGCGCTCTTTACCGAACTTGATCGAGAAACCGCCGACAGCCGAAACGACACTCTCAACCTCTTTTCCCTCGACAATACCGTTGAAGTGGTCGCCAATGAGGTTGCCACGACCTTCGAGGAAGAAGTCGACATAGTGCGACAATCTGAAATTCAACTTGATACCGGCCGTAATGGGGAAAGCATAGGTCTTGCTGCCATACGGCGTATTGTGGAACGAATAGATACCACCGGCACCGGCAAAAGGAATAATCGAGAAGACACGACGCTCGTTATAGCCGTGGAAGGTGTTGAACATATCCCACATCAAATCGCCATAGACTGCAGCGTAACGCATGTGCGTCATCACCCCTTCGGAGAATGGCCAATTGGTATGCAGGGCTCCACCCATAGCCGACAGACGGAATCCCAGATAAGGGCTTATCCACTTGCCTACGGCAAAGTTCATGGCCAAGGTATATTGAGCATCGCCCGTGTGCTCGGTCAAGAAAGTCTGACCACCGGCACCCAACGAAATGAACCAGTTGTTTTTATGGCTATCGGAGTAGTATCGAGGCTTGCCGGGCAGAACCTCGGTCACCGAAACATCTTCTTCGACGATAATCGCTTGTGCCGAAGCCGATTCGACATATCCGCAAAGCGATGTTGTAGCCGCAGCTACTGCTAAAAAAAAGAATTTTGTTTTCATCTTCATGCGTTTTAGTTATACAATTTTGCTGTTTACAGTTCAAAAAGAGAGCAGCCGGTCGTCGCTACTATCTGTTTTTGTAACCTAAAACAACCGGATAAAAGAATGTGTTCACCGGCCGAAGAGAAAAGAATAGGAAAAATCCATACTATTTAGCCCTTGTAAGCGTCTCATAAAAAATGAAAACAGCATATAGCGGTTGGTAATAAATTACTAAATTTGCACGTAGCCGATGAATATCATACCTTTATAGTAGCAAACAGAGTCATAGAATCTATGAAACGAAATAAAAAGAGTTCCGATTTCTTTCCCCGGAAACGCTCCAAATACAAACTGACCTTCTTCAACGAGAGTTCGCTGGAGGATGTGTGGACCATCTGTTTCTCGCGGACGGGAGCCATCATAACCGCCATACTACTCGTTGCCCTTATCGTCATAGCCATACTCTCGATTATCGTAGGTACCCCGGTGAGGAATCTGCTGCCCGGCTACCTGAAGACCGAAGAGCGTATCGAGATGGTCGACAAAATCCTGCGGGTCGACTCGCTGGCTGCCGAGGTGCAACGGCGCGATGCCTACATCGAGAACCTCGCGGCCATACTCACGGGCGAAATCAAAATCGACTCCATCGGCCAGCAGGCCGACAGTCTGCTCTCGACCCGCAGAGATACCCTGCTGCCCCAGTCGCAACGGATGAAAGAGTATGTAAAGCAGTACGAACAGGAAGAGAAATATACCCTCAACGTCTTTACCCCCACCACCCCTATCGACGGCAAACTCTTCTACACGCCGCTGAAGGGCGAAATCGTGCAGGGCTACGACCCGCATGCGGGACACTTCGGCGTAGAGGTGCAGTGCCCGCGCAATACGGCTGTATCGTCGGTGCTCGACGGGACCATCGTTTCGGCCGGATACACTCCCGACTATGGCTATGTGGTGGCCATACAGCACAGCAACAACTATCTGTCTATCTACAAATACAACTCGGGCATCCTGAAAGCTATCGGCGAAAAGGTGCTGGGCGGCGAGAAAATTGCCGTTACCGGCTGGGGAAAGGGCAAATCGTCGAAACAATCGTGCACAGCCGAATTTCAGTTATGGCACATGGGACAATCGCTCGACCCCGAAAAATATATTACTTTCTGACCTCGATTCGCAGAAGATGGACTTTATTTTATACCTTTGCATAGTTTAACCCGAGGATTCTGACATCTTAACCCGAATGAAAAAACAATTAGCCATATTAGGTTCGACAGGCTCGATCGGCACCCAGACTCTGGACGTGGTTGCCGAATATCCCGACCTGTTCGAAGTATATACCCTGACAGCCAACAACAACGTAGAGCTGCTTATCGAACAAGCCAAACGATTCAACCCCGACTCGGTAGTCATTGCCAACGAGGCCCACTACCCCCGGTTGAAAGAGGCCTTGAAGGAGTATCCCATCAAGGTCTATGCCGGCGACGAGGCCATAGCCCAAATCGTCGAGGCTGCCCCCATCGACATCGTGGTTACCGCCATGGTGGGCTACGCGGGGCTGAGACCGACCATCCGCGCCATCGAGGCTCACAAGACCATAGCCTTGGCCAACAAGGAGACCCTGGTTGTGGCGGGCGACCTCATCAAACAGCTCGCGCTCGAATACCACGCCCCCATTATTCCCGTCGACTCGGAGCACTCGGCCATCTTCCAATGCCTGGTAGGCGAGTGGGACAACCCCATCGACAAGATTATCCTCACCGCTTCGGGCGGCCCCTTCAGAGAGTTGACAGCCGAACAGATGAAACACGTCACCAAAAACGACGCCCTCAAGCATCCCAAGTGGAACATGGGGCATAAAATCACCATCGACTCGGCCACTCTGATGAACAAGGGATTCGAGATGATTGAGGCCAAATGGCTTTTCGACGTCGACCCCAAAGACATAGAGATAGCCGTGCACCCGCAATCGATCGTGCACTCGATGGTACAGTTCAAAGACGGTACGGTGAAGGCTCAGCTGGGCGTGCAGGACATGAGGCTGCCCATACGCTACGCCCTCTCCTACCCGGCACGACTCGAGAGCCCCAACTCGAAACTCACTCTCGAGCAGTATGCCCACCTCACCTTCGAGCGTCCCGACCTCGAGCGGTTCCCCCTGCTTCGCTATGCCTTCGACGCCGTAGCCGAGGGGGGCAACATGCCCTGCATCATGAATGCCGCCAACGAAATAGCCGTGGCTGCCTTCCTCCACGATGCCATCGACTACCCCAGCATTGCCCGCATCGTGGCCGAAACGATGGCTCACATCGAGTTCATCGCCTCGCCCCGATACGAAGATTACGTACACACCAACCAGCTGGCTCGCGACTATGCGACCACGCTGCTTCAATAACCCGCTAAAACAATTTGTATACGCCGATGGAAACATTCCTCATAAAAACCGTACAACTCCTGTTGAGCCTCTCGATACTGGTCATCGTACACGAGTTCGGACACTTCATCTTTGCCCGCCTGTTCAAGGTTCGAGTCGAGAAGTTCTACCTCTTTTTCGACCCCTGGTTCTCGCTCTTCAAGTTCAAGCCCAAAAACAGCCACACCGAGTATGGCGTGGGCTGGCTGCCGCTGGGCGGATATGTGAAGATTGCCGGCATGATAGACGAGTCGATGGACCGCGAGCAGATGAAACAGCCCCCCAAACCGTGGGAGTTCCGCTCGAAACCGGCCTGGCAACGGCTGCTCATCATGGTGGCCGGCGTGGTCTTCAACTTCATCCTGGCCATCTTCATCTACTCGATGATTGCCTATACGTGGGGCACCACCTACATCCCGTTCAAAAATGCCTACGCCGGCATGGAGTATTGCCAGTCGGCCAAAGAGATAGGATTCCGCGACGGCGACATACCCTTGACGGCCGACGGGGCAGAGCTCGGATTCATGTCGAGCGAGACCCTGCAGCAAATCGTAGAGGCCAAGCAGGTACAGGTGCTGCGCAACAACGACACGGTGACGATTGCCATACCCAAGGACTTCATGCTGCGCCTTATCGACAAGGAGGAGCAGTTTGCCATGTACCGCATTCCGCCGGTCGTTTATGAAGCCTCGGCCAATACGGGTGCCCAACGGGCCGGATTGCTGAAGGGCGACCGCATCCTCTCCATCGACAGCGTAGCCACCCCGTCGCTCGACGAGCTGCACCAGGTACTCTCGACTCGCCGCGACACCACCGTGACCGTAGCCTACCTGCGCAACGGTGCGTTGCAGACCACGGCCGTAGCCACCGACTCGGTAGGCAACCTGGGCATTCTCATCTCGCCCCTGGTCGAAAGCTACGAAGTGGTAACCGAGCACTACGGCTTCTGGGAGTCATTCCCCAAAGGTATCGAACTGGGTGTGAGCAAACTGACAAGCTACGTCAACAGCATGAAATATGTCTTCACCAAAGAGGGAGCGCAAAGCCTGGGGGGCTTCGGAGCCATTGGCAGCATCTTCCCCGAGCGGTGGGACTGGGAGTCGTTCTGGAGCATGACGGCCTTCCTGTCGGTCATCCTGGCCTTCATGAACATCCTGCCCATACCGGCCCTCGACGGCGGCCATGTGCTCTTCCTGCTCTACGAGGTGATAACCCGCCGCAAGCCCAACGAAAAATTCATGGAGTATGCCCAAATGTGCGGCATGATTTTCCTGCTGGCCCTGCTCATCTATGCCAACGGAAACGACATCGTCCGCTTCTTTTTCAAATAACCGATTATGAACTATACGAAAATAACATTGAAACCGGGTAAGGAAGATTCGTTCCACCGCTTCCACCCGTGGGTATTTTCCGGCGCCATATACCGCTTTGAGAAACAGCCGGAAGAGGGAGAAATTGTCGAAGTGACCGACCACCAGGGCAACTTTATCGGTGTCGGGCAATATCAGATCGGCAGCATCGCCGTGCGCATCCTGTCGTTCAAACCCGAGACCATCGACGAGGCTTTCTATGTGAAGCGCCTGCAAGAGGCCTACAACGTGCGGCTCAGTCTGGCACTGCTCAACGAGCACAACAACACCTGCCGCCTGGTACACGGCGAGGGCGACAACCTGCCGGGCCTCATCGTCGACCTCTATGACCGCACGGCCGTCATGCAGGCCCACACGCCGGGCATGCACTATGCCCGTCACCAGATTGCCGAAGCGTTGAAAACCGTCCTGGGCGACCGCATCGACAACATCTACTACAAGTCGGAGACGACCCTCCCCTACAAGGCCGAACTCGATGCCGAGAACGAATATCTGCTGGGAGGCGACGCCCCCAACATCGCCACCGAAAACGGACTGAAATTCTATGTCGACTGGGTGCGCGGACAAAAAACCGGCTTCTTTGTAGACCAACGCGAGAACCGTGCCCTGCTCGAGCGGTATGCCCGCGGCCGTTCGGTGTTGAACATGTTCTGCTACACGGGTGGATTCTCGTTCTATGCCATGCGAGGCAATGCCAAGCTGGTGCACTCGGTCGACAGTTCGTCGAAAGCCATCGACCTCACCTGCCGGAACGTGGAGCTGAACTTCCCCGGCGACAGCCGTCACCAGGCCTTTGCCGAGGATGCGTTCAAGTTTCTCGACTCCATGGGCGACCAGTACGACCTCATCATACTCGACCCACCGGCCTTCGCCAAACACAAGAAGGTGCTGAACAACGCCCTGCAAGGCTACCGCAAGCTCAATGCCAAGGCCATCGAGAAGATTCGCCCGGGCGGCATCCTCTTCACCTTCTCCTGTTCGCAGGTGGTAAGCAAGGAGAATTTCAGGCTGGCGGTCTTCAGCGCGGCGGCACAGACGGGGCGCAACGTGCGCATCCTGCACCAGCTCACCCAGCCGGCCGACCACCCCGTAAACATCTACCACCCCGAAGGCGAATACCTGAAAGGGCTGGTTCTCTATGTAGAATAAACCAATTTCAAAATCACATTATATGAAAAAAATCGTTTGTACCATGGCTTCATTGCTAATCTTGGCCTCGTGTGCTACCCAAGAAAAGAAAGACGACTTCGACTACACCGTAGAGTCGTTTGCCGATCTGGAAATCCTGCGCTACAAAGTACCGGGATTCGAAGAGTTGACACTTCAACAGAAAGAGCTGGTCTACTACCTCTCCGAGGCTGCCGCCTACGGTCGGGACATTCTCTATGACCAGAACGGAAAATGGAACCTGGCTATCCGCCGTACCCTCGAAGCAATCTATCAGGACTATACCGGCGACCGCCAAAGCGAAGACTTCAAGAACTTCGAAGTATACCTGAAACGGGTATGGTTCTCCAACGGTATCCACCACCACTACGGATGCGATAAATTCGTGCCCGGTTTCTCGCAAGAGTTCTTTGTCGATGCCGTGAAATCGCTCGACCCGAAGAAACTGCCGCTCACCGAAGGTGCTACGGTCGACGACCTCCTCAATACGCTGGTGCCCGTTATCTTCGACCCTACGGTCATGCCTAAACGGGTGAACCAGGCTGCCGGCGAAGACCTCATCGCCACCTCGGCCTGCAACTATTACGACGGGGTAACCCAAGCCGAAGCCGAGGCCTTCTACAGCAACATGAAGGACCCCAAAGACGAGACTCCCATCTCTTACGGACTGAACAGCCGTCTGGTAAAACGCGACGGCAAGATTATGGAAGAGACCTACAAAGTAGGCGGCCTCTACACCGAAGCTATCGAAAAGATCGTATTCTGGTTGCAGAAAGCAGCCGGCGTAGCCGAGAACGACCAACAGAAACAGGTCATCGAGAAACTCATCGAATATTACCAGACAGGCGACCTGAAAGACTTTGACGAGTACGCTATCCTGTGGGTAAAAGACCTCGATTCGCAAGTCGACTTCGTAAACGGCTTTACCGAGACCTACGGCGACCCGCTGGGCATGAAAGCCAGCTGGGAGTCGATTGTCAACTTCAAGAACCTCGAAGCCTCGAAACGCACCCACACCATCAGCGAAAACGCCCAATGGTTCGAAGACCACTCGCCGGTAGATGCCCGCTTCAAGAAAGAGGAGGTAAAGGGTGTATCGGCCAAGGTCATCACCGCTGCCATGCTGGCCGGCGACTGCTACCCCTCGACACCGATCGGTATCAACCTGCCCAACTCCAACTGGATTCGCCACCTGCACGGCTCCAAGTCGGTAACCATCGAAAACATTACCGAGGCTTACGAGAAGGCTGCCCAGGGTAACGGATTCAACGACGAGTTCGTATGGAGCGACACCGAGCGCGACCTTATCAACAAATATCTGCTCCAGGCCGACAACCTGCACACCGACCTGCACGAGTGCCTGGGTCACGGTTCGGGCAAGCTGCTCCCCGGTGTAGACCCCGATGCCCTGAAGGCTTACAGCTCTACGCTCGAGGAGGCTCGTGCCGACCTCTTCGCTCTCTACTACATGGCCGATTCCAAAATTCTGGAACTGGGTCTGCTCCCCTCGCCCGATGCTTACAAAGCTGCTTACTATCAATACATGATGAACGGTCTGATGACTCAGCTCACCCGCATCGAGCCGGGCAAGAATATCGAAGAATCGCACATGCGCAACCGTCAGCTCATCGCCCGCTGGGCCTATGAGCACGGCAAAGCCGACAAGGTAATCGAGTTTGCCAAACGCGACGGCAAGACCTACGTGGTAGTGAACGACTACGAGAAACTGCGCACGCTCCTCGGACAACTGTTGGCCGAAGTACAACGCATCAAATCGGAAGGCGACTACGAGAGCGGTAAAAATCTGGTTGAACAATATGGTGTCATCGTCGACCCCGAACTGCACAAAGAGGTTCTGGCCCGTTACGAGAACCTGCACATCGCTCCCTACAAGGGATTTGTCAACCCCGTATACACGCCGGTTACCGATGCCAACGGCAACATTACCGACATCAAGATTTCGTACAACGAAGGTTATGCCGAGCAGATGCTGAGATACTCGAAAGATTACTCGCCGCTGCCCATCTGCACACCCTTCCCGGTTAAGAAATAAGTTCTTATCCCGATAACCCGCTCGGCCCGACATTTCCAAAATGCCGGGCCGAGTTTTTTTTGCCAACTATCTTGTGTGCTCCCTTGTTTTTAATTCGTATCTTGCGGAAAAATTCTGAAATCGTCATGCAACAAAAACTCAAAGAGATAAAAATCAAATTCCGGCATGCCATGAACGGCATCGTGTCGCACAACATGAGAAGCCAAGGTGCCGACTACAAAATAAACTTCGGGCTCACCCTGCCCCTGCTGAAACGGATTGCCGCCGAAACCCCGACCGATGCCCAACTGGCCAACGCCTTGTGGGCCGACACAGCCGTGCGCGAGTCGATGATGCTGGCCCCGCTGGTCTATCCGATCGACGAGTTCACCGAGGCCGAGGCCAATCGTTGGGTGGAGACCATGCCCAACACCGAGGTGGCCGACATCTGTTGCAAATTCCTCTTCAGCCGGCTTCCTTTCGCACGGCAAAAGGCTTGCGAATGGAGTTGCAGCGACCGGCCGCTGACCCAATACACCGCCTTCCAACTGGCTACCGCCTGGCTCGTCGCTCACCCCGAAAACACCGAAGCCTCGAACCTCGGGCCGGTCATCGATGCCGCCATTGCCCAGGCCACGGGGCAGCGCGACAACCGGGCTTTTGCTGCCGTCAACCTGCTGAAACAAGCCATGCACAACGACGCGTTGGCTGCCCACATTCTGCCCCTGTTACAGACCAAGGCCAAGGCCGACACAGCGGCCCAACCACTGCTCGACACGCTGACCGAAGAGCAGACGCTGTACCGCGAATTTTCGGGCCGCGATTCCCGCTGATTTTGTTTTGCTTGTAATGCAAAAATCGCTAAATTTGTAACATAGGTTTTTGATCATGCCAGAAGAAAAATCGAAAGAAACTGTAAAACAGTTGTTTATACAATTCTTGGAAGCCCGAAAATTGCGTAAGACTCCCGAGCGGTTTGCCATATTGGAAAAAATATATACCACTACCCAGCACTTCGATGTAGAGACACTGTACGAAGCCATGATCGAGAACGGATACCGGGTGAGCAAAGCAACCGTCTACAACACGATAGATCTGCTGCTCGAGGCCAACCTGGTGCGCAAGCATCAGTTCGGCGGCAACCTGGCCCAATACGAGCGGGTATACAATACCAACCACCATCACCTTATCTGCATCAAGTGCGGCAAGGTGCGCGAAGTGAAAGACCTGGACCTGATGTCGAGCCTGAACACCCGTAAATTCAACAAATTCACCACATCGTACTACACCCTCTATGTCTATGGCATCTGCAGCCGGTGTAACCAGAAGAGCAAAAAAGAGAAAGACAAAAACGAAAAAAAATAAACCCAATTTAAACATTCACGAAACACACTAAGTTATGAAAGTAGATGTTCTCTTAGGATTGCAGTGGGGCGACGAAGGCAAAGGCAAAGTCGTCGATGTATTGACGCCCAGATATGATATTATCACCCGTTTCCAGGGAGGTCCCAATGCGGGTCACACATTGGAATTCAAGGGCGAAAAATATGTATTGCGTTCCATTCCCTCGGGTATCTTCCAGGGTGGGAAAATCAACATCATCGGCAACGGTGTCGTATTGGACCCCGTCCTCTTCAAAGAGGAGGCCGAGAGCCTGGCTGCCAGCGGTCACGACCTGACCCAATGCCTGTGCATCTCGAAAAAGGCACACCTCATTCTGCCCACACACCGCATACTCGATGCAGCCTACGAGGCCGCCAAGGGTAAATCGAAAATCGGCACTACGGGCAAAGGCATCGGTCCCACCTACTCCGACAAGATAAGCCGCAACGGCGTGCGGGTTGGCGACATCTTCCTCAACTTCAAGGAGATTTATGCCACGGCCAAAGCCAAACATGAGAACATACTGCGTTCGCTCAACTACGAATACAACATCGACGAGCTGGAGGCCAAGTGGTTCGAAGCCATCGAATACCTCAAACGCTTCCGCATCATCGACAGCGAACACGTCATCAACAACTACCTGAAAGAGGGCAAGTCGATTCTGGCCGAAGGAGCACAAGGCACGATGCTCGATGTCGATTTCGGCTCCTATCCCTTTGTCACCTCGTCAAACACCATCTGCGCCGGCGCCTGCACGGGTCTGGGCGTAGCTCCCAGCAAGATAGGCGAGGTATACGGTATCTTCAAAGCCTACTGCACCCGCGTAGGCAGCGGCCCGTTCCCCACCGAACTGTTCGACGAGACCGGTAAGACCATCCGGGCCATCGGTCACGAATATGGAGCCGTGACGGGTCGCGAGCGTCGCTGCGGCTGGATAGACCTGGTAGCTCTGAAGTATGCCATCATGATCGACGGTGTGACCAAACTGATCATGATGAAGAGCGACGTGCTCGACAACTTCGACACCATCAAGGCCTGCGTGGCCTACCGCATCGACGGCAAGGAGGTGACCGAATTCCCCTACTCGATCGAAGAGGGCATCGAACCCGTATACGTAGAACTGCCGGGCTGGAAAACCGACATGACCAAGATTCACAGCGAAGCCGAATTTCCGCAAAGATTCAAAGAGTACATCGCCTTCCTCGAAAAAGAGTTGCAGGTACCTATCTACATCGTATCGGTAGGTCCCGACCGCGAGCAGACGATTGTCCTCTCCAATAAATAACCTATAAACTTATTACTATGGCAAAGATTAAACCGTTCAAAGGATTACGTCCGCCGAAAGAACTGGTCGAGCAAGTGGCCTCGCGCCCTTACGATGTGTTAAACTCCGAAGAGGCTCGCCAAGAGGCTCAAGGAAATGAAAAATCGCTCTACCACATCATCAAACCCGAGATCGATTTTGCCCCCGGTACCGACGAACACAGCCCCGAGGTATACCACAAGGCAGTAGACAACTTCAACATGTTCCAGCAGAAAGGGTGGCTGGTACAAGACAACAAGGAGCACTACTACATCTATGCCCAGACGATGAACGGTCACACCCAGTACGGACTGGTCGTGGGGGCTAACGTCGACGACTACATGTCGGGCGTCATCAAGAAACACGAACTTACCCGCCGCGACAAGGAGGAAGACCGCATGAAACACGTGCGCATCAACAACGCCAACGTCGAGCCGGTATTCTTCGCCTACCCCGACAACGACGAGCTCGACGCCATCATCAAACGCGAGACGTCGCGCGCGCCCGAGTACGACTTTATTGCCCCCGACGGATTCGGCCACCACTTCTGGGTCATCGACGACGACAAGACGATAGGCCGCATCACCGAAATCTTTGCCCATATTCCCAGCCTCTACATTGCCGACGGTCACCACCGTACGGCTGCAGCGGCTCTGGTAGGCAACGAGAAGGCCCAGCAGAACCCCGAGCATCGCGGCGACGAGGAGTACAACTACTTCCTGGCCGTATGTTTCCCGGCCTCGCAACTGAAAATCATCGACTACAACCGCGTGGTAAAAGACCTGAACGGGCTCACTCCGCAAGAGTTTATCGAGAAATTGAAAGAGCACTTCACCGTCGAGGAGAAAGGCGAACAGATTTATCACCCCGCCAAACTGCACAACTTTGCACTCTACCTCGAAGGTAAATGGTACTCCCTCACGGCCAAAGAGGGCACCTATGACGACAACGACCCCATCGGGGTACTCGACGTCACCATCTCGTCGAACCTCATCTTGCGCGACATCCTGGGCATTACCGACCTGCGCACCGACAAACGCATCGATTTCGTGGGCGGTATCCGTGGCCTCGAAGAGTTGAAACGCCGGGTCGACAGCGGCGAGATGAAGATGGCCCTGGCTCTCTACCCCGTTTCGATGAAACAGCTGATGGACATCGCCGACACGGGCAACATCATGCCGCCCAAAACAACGTGGTTCGAACCGAAGTTGAGATCGGGTCTCATCATCCACAAACTGGATTGACGCCAAAGACCCTGATTTCCTGAAATATAGAAATAGCGGTTCTTTGTATAATATTCTTTAACAAAGAACCGCTATTTATTTTTTTACCCTCATGCAGCAAAAAGAGCTCGAATTACGTCTACCTAATAGTAGTTGTTATTCGGGCCGAGTAAAATCGGTATGGACGAGAAAAAGTTGATAGAAGCTTGCAAAAATAACGACTCTCGAGCGCAAAGGCAACTCTATGAAACCTTTGCGCGTAAAATGATGTCGGTATGTTTGCGCTATGCCGGCAATCGAGAAACCGCCGAAGACTTTCTGCAAGAGGGCTTTATCCGTGTCTTCTCGTCGATACAGAGTTACAACTACGAGGGTTCTTTTGAAGGTTGGATGCGACGTATTTTCGTGAACACGGCTTTGGAAGCGCTGCGCCGAAACGACTTGCTGCGCAACGGAGTAGAGCTGGAGGCACTCGAACCTCAGCAAGAGGCCGACTACTCGGCCGTAGACCGTATATCGGCCGACGAGTTGATGGAGCTTATCGCCCAGCTACCGCCGGGATTCCGCACCGTATTCAATATGTTTGCTGTCGAGGGTTACTCCCACCGGGAGATTGCCCAGGCGCTGCACATTACCGAAAGCACCTCGCGATCGCAATATACCCGGGCCAAAAGGCTGCTTCAAAAATGGATTCAAGAACTGGAACAATAGGTATTAACGACTATGCAGATAGACGACCGACAATTTGAAAAGACGATACAATCGAAACTGGCAGGACACGAAGCCGATGTCAGAGGCGATTTGTGGGCGGCTATCGAGTCGAAGTTACCCCAGAACGCTCCGCAGATTGCGACCCGTAGAGTTCCGCTCTACCGACGTATCATCGCCTACTCGGCAGCCGCTGCGGCTGTGGGTATAGTCGTCGCTGTCGTATGGTGGCAGACGCCCGAGAAGCCTTTGGTTACCCCGATAGCCAACCAGCTATCGACTGAGGGTGTGGAGATGGTACAACCGGCAACAAACGACAGCGAGCAACCCCTCATTGCAGCAGCTACTCAACCGCAAACCACACACCCGGCACCCCGGGTTGCCCACAGCAAAAGGGTAACAGCTCCCGAAACTCAATCGTTGTTGGGTCACGAAGCTCTTGCCCAACCGGCTAATCCGACGACTCCAACCCAGGTTGTCGCTCAACCCGAAGCAGCTACCTCCTCTACCGCTGCACAAAAATCGAACAACACCGACGCAGACTATCGCCGCAAGCTGGACCAGTTTGAAAACGACGGTCGGGAACTGAAAGAGAGCGGACTCACGGCCGACGAGTCGACGAAGAGAAAAGGCTCCGGCATTCAGATAGGCGTGATGGCAGCTAATGCCACTACCGACAAAAGCCAGAATACGGCAACGGCAATCCGCACCAAGACACCCATGCTGTTGTCGCGACGCAATCCCGTCTACCACTTCGAGCACAGAATGCCCATATCGGCGGGTATCACCGTATCGAAGACCTTACCTAAAAACTGGGAACTGGAATCGGGATTGGTCTACACCTACCTCTATTCGAAATACAGTTCGACCAACGGCAACGGCAGCCAAGAGCTGCACTATCTGGGTATCCCCCTCAACGCAGTCTACCGCTTTGCCCGCATCAAGCGCCTGTCGTTCTACGCGGCAGCCGGCGGACAGGTAGATTTCTACCTGGCGGGGAGACAGAAAGACGAGGGATACGACGAGGGCATATCGGGTTCGGGATACAAGGAGCTGAAACACGAAAACGTGCAATTCTCAGTACAAGCCAATCTGGGCGCAGCCCTCACGCTGTACAAGCAGACCGAGCTCTATCTGGAACCCTACATGGCCTACTACTTCGAAAACAAATCGGAAATACATAATATCTGGAAGGACAAGCCTTTCAACTTCGGCTTGACCTTTGGCATAAGAACCGGATTTTAATCATAACCTAACTACCAAAATAGCAAACCAAACAATCTACAAGAAAACAATGAAAGCATTGAAATTTGTATCGGCTCTATCGTTGCTTTGCGGCGTCTTAACCCTCTCAAGCTGTCTGGGCGAAGGTGGCAATACCTTGTCGGTATACACCACCGGCAGCATCTACAAAACCAATACGGGCACCTCGTATATGTACCTCGACCGTACCGGACTGTCGGTCACAAGTAGCGAATTGCAAAGCGAAGATTGGGAAGAGGGCGACCGCCTGTTGGCCACAACGACTATCGACTTCGACAACCAAGGTACCCAAGTGTCGAACTACATCTATAACGCCACCATCTCGGGTATTCATCAATTCGATTGCAAAGACTATCTGTACAATGGTGCCTTCGGTGCATTCCAGAGCGATACCCTCCCCTCGCTCTACTCGATAGAGCCCTTTATCAACTATCGCAAAGACGATACTATCCTCACCTTTGCCTATGTGAAATACGAGGTTGAAAGCGGTGAAGCCGGTTCGCTGGAACTGATTCAGCCCAAGATGTTCGACTTCGAGACCAAGACCGATACTCTCTATCTCGTCTACAACAAAGGAAATATCAAGGAGTCGAAAAGCTCGGACTACATCTCGTTCAAGCTGCCGCAATATCCGGTCAATACCGACATCAACGTGGTTGTGAGATACCAGGCAGCCAGCTCGAACTTCTCGACCGGTGGCAACGACAAGACCAGCAGATACTTCTCGTTCACCTACAACCGGCCCGAGACCTTGGAATAAAATCGAAAAAAAGCAACTTTTATTTTTGATGTTTATAATTTCAGACGGGGGTGTCCGTGAGGATACCTCTTTTTTTATACCCTCTCGCGACCCGGGATGCCATGAAATAGAGCAATCTTTAAGCCTATCAGCACAAGTCTGTCTTCAGAATTGCCGGCTCGACCCGGCGAAAGAATTGATTGCGCCATATCCCAGATGCGGTCTGCATCAATATAAGCACACACTACATCAACACCTCGAAATAAAAGCTCAACCTACTTATATTGGAGTTAGGCCGGTTTCCTCACGAATTGCCCGCCAACACGATCGCAACGAAAAGTACCTTATTCTTTTAACAGCCCGAAAAAACTTCTAACTTTGTACCATCAAAAGCAGAACGGGGACATAAAAAAACTTTCAGTATAAAATTATACCTGATGAAGAATCACAGAAAAATCGTATACCTATTGCTCTGCATGGCAATTCTCGGGAATTCCTGCCGTCCGGAACAGCAATCAGAAACTCAGTTTATCGATAAGACTCAACAGTTATTGACCCTGAATGACGAAGGTATCATACCCGATACGGCGATAGACCAATTTTTTGATTGGATTCGAGAGAATCCTCAATCCTTGGATTCTCAATTAACCGATAGGAACCATAACATAGAGTCCATGGAGATAGCCACCTCGCCCGATGGCAATATGCGAACATACAGCATCGAACTATATGGCTTTGGCGGAATACCTTCGTATGGATTCGAGACTCGCACCTTGCTTCAATATCGGGCCAACGATTCGGTCGTTTGTTTGGAACTGGACAGCATTCAAGGATATGTATCCCAGATAATCCGAATAGAGCCTTCGAAATCGCTATATATGCTTGCCGACTGCGAAGAGTTTAACACGCAAGGGTCTCATGTTTACATGAATCTGTGGGGCCTGCAGATAACCGACCAAGGAACTATTGCTCCGGCTCCGATATTTAAGAAGGAGACACATCTATTGACACATCTCGATTGGAGATGGGACGAATATGGTTACAATGACGAAACCGACCAAATCATCTTCTCGGCCGAGTTGTCCGAGCCGTATGAAATAGCTTATGATACCGTTTCGAACGAATTACATCTTCCTTATATCGTAACACATGGCGAATATTCCATAGCTACAGAAGCACATCGGGTATACCGGTGGAATGGAAAATATTTTGTAGACAAAGGGGTTGCTCCCCTGTTCGATTTGCATAGTGACGACTTCCATATTATCATCGATATACAGGCCAATGGCAATTACCGATATAGGTGTTGGAATAAGGGACGCAAAATCGATGACAAACCCGACTTGCAAATTGAAAACGGCATTAGAAAATGTTGGGACCAAGACGGAGAAGTCTTTGATTACAATGCTTTTTGTGAAAATTTTCAAGCCAAGCCTGCCGGAAAAATATATCTATTTTATAACCAGGGCTTTCGATATGAATATCACATGGGAGATATTCAAGGTAAAGTCGTCAACAAGTTGTGTATCTATAATCCTCAGAACAATCTGATTTACGAGCAATCTTACGATTGACGTCCATCACTGGGAAGCCACAGGAAAACAACGACAGCCAACCGATTCAGAAAGAACCGATTGGCTGTCGCTATATGACTGTAAAGGAATTACGGATTACCGATACATCTCGGCATGATCGGCCGTGTACCAGTCGTACATCTTCTGTACGCCCTCCTCGATTTCGATTTTGTGGTGCCAGCCCAGGTTGTGCAGTTTGGTCACATCGGTGAGCTTGCGCATGGTACCGTCGGGTTTCTCAGGGTTGAAGCGAACCTCGCCCTTGTACCCGATAACCTCCTGGATGCGATGAGCCAGAGCGGCGATGGTAATCTCCTTGCCGGTACCGATGTTGATGTGGCAGTTGCGCACCTCGGGATTGTCGCCCTTAACATCGGCAAAATCGACATGCTCGAGAATATAGACCGAAGCGTCGGCCATCTCCTCGCTCCACAGAAACTCACGCAGCGGTTTGCCCGTACCCCACAGCTCTACCCGGTCGGGATAGATGCCATACTTGGCCAGCACGGCAAGGATAGCCTCGTTGGTAACTTTACCGTCTACGCCCTCGACAGGTCGCAACGAGAGGTCTTTGCGCACAGCCTCCCAATCGTTTTCCATCAGACACTTGGCCAAATGTATTTTACGAATCATAGCCGGGAGCACATGGCTGCGCTCGAGGTCGAAGTTGTCGTTGGGCCCGTAAAGGTTGGTGGGCATCACGGCGATATAGTTGGTACCATATTGCAGGTTGAAGCTCTCGCACATCTTCAGTCCGGCAATCTTGGCAATGGCATAGGGCTCGTTGGTATACTCCAGCGGCGAGGTGAGCAGCGCATCCTCCTTCATCGGCTGCTGGGCATCGCGCGGATAGATGCAGGTACTGCCCAGGAAGAGCAGCTTCTTCACGCCATGACGGAAGCTCTCGCCGATGACGTTTTGCTGAATCTGCAAATTCTGATAGATGAAATCGGCCCGATAGATGCTGTTGGCCATGATACCCCCCACATGAGCGGCGGCCAGAATCACATATTCGGGTTGCTCCTCGTCGAAGAAGCGTTTCACGGCTACCCCGTCGAGCAGGTCGAGCTCTTTGTGCGAACGGCCGATGAGATGGGTATACCCTTTGTCCTGCAAGTTTTTCCATATAGCCGAACCCACCAGACCGTGGTGACCGGCTACATAAATCTTGGCATCTTTTTCCATGATAAATATCTCCTATTTAACAATACCTTTTTCCAAATATTCGGCCAGGTTCATGCGAATCTCGTCGCCGGCACGCTCGACAGCCACCTTGGCCATATCGGCATCGACCATAATCTTCACGAGCTCTTCGAACGAAGTCTTCATCGGGTCCCAACCCAACTCGCGCTTGGCCTTCGAGGGATCGCCCCACAGGTTCACCACGTCGGTCGGGCGATAGAAATCGGGCGAAACTTCTACGAGCACACGGCCGGTAGCCCGGTCGATGCCCTTCTCGTTCTCTCCCTCGCCTACGAAATCGAGTTCGATACCTACGTGATGGAAAGCCAACTGACAGAACTCACGAACGGAGTGCTGCACACCGGTAGCAATCACAAAATCTTCGGGCTTGTCGTTTTGCAGAATGAGCCACATGCACTCGACATAATCCTTGGCATAACCCCAGTCGCGCAACGACGAGAGATTACCCAGGTAGAGCTTGTCCTGTTTACCCTGAGCAATACGAGCGGCAGCCAGCGTAATCTTACGGGTTACGAAGGTCTCGCCACGACGCTCCGACTCGTGATTGAAGAGGATACCCGAGCAGCAGAACATGTTGTAAGCCTCGCGATACTCCTTCACAATCCAGTATCCATACAGCTTGGCTACGGCATACGGGCTATACGGGTGGAACGGAGTCTGCTCGTTCTGAGGCACCTGCTCTACCTTGCCATACAACTCGGAAGTCGAAGCCTGATAGATGCGACAGGTCTCGGCCAATCCGCATTGGCGAACGGCCTCCAGAATACGCAATACGCCTGTAGCGTCGACATCGGCCGTGAACTCGGGAGCATCAAACGACACCTGTACATGGCTCTGGGCGGCCAGATTGTAAATCTCGTCGGGGCGCACTTTGCCTACGACCTGAATCAGACTCATCGAGTCGCCCAAGTCGGCATAATGCAGGTGGAAATGCGGACGGCCCTCCAGGTGGGCGATACGCTCACGATAATCGACCGACGAGCGACGAATGGTTCCGTGCACGTCATAACCCTTTTCCAGCAGGAACTCTGCCAAGAACGATCCGTCTTGACCGGTAATACCGGTAATCAATGCTTTTTTCATAACAGTTTTAATTCCTAAATTACCTTTTTATACAATTTTACAAAAATATTCAATTCCAAATATAACAACAACTTTCGTCAATTCTATAATCAAATAAATATATGAATTATTCGACCTTGCCCGGCAACTTCTTGCGCCGGCGCTTACGATTCCACTCCTGAACGAGCAACTTGGGCAACGACTCGATAATCAGCCAGCAACGACGCAACTGCTTCTTGGGCTCGCAATAGATGCGATGCAGGAACTCGAGGTGGACCCGCACCATCCAATAGGGCGCCCGGTTCACATCGGTACCGCTGTAAAATTTAAAAGCAGCTCCCACGGCAATCATCACCCCACTCTTCAGGTAAGGCTTCAGCTTGCTCATAAAAATCTCTTGCTTGGGAGCCCCCAGTGCTATCCAGATAATCTCGGCACGATCTTTCTCCAGCATCTGGGCAATGGCCGGATAGTCAAAATCGTCAACCGCCTTGTAGGGCAATGAGTAGAACCACATGTCGTTGATGCGCGGGTCAATCTCTGACAAATGACGTTTCAGCCCGTCCAGTGTCTGCTGTGTAGTACCCAGAAAGGCCATGCGATAGCGCCGCTGATGAATGATATCCATGAAAATCTCGCTACCGCAGTATTGCTTGCGCTCGATACCATAGATCCATCGCAAATACAACGGCACATAACCGCTGTCGCAAATCGAGAACATCGACCCGTCTACCACCTGACAATAAGCCGGGTCGCGATTTACCGTGGCCAGAATCACACCGTCGGATACACAAATATACCCTGGCTTCTTCATTAACAACGCCTCGTCGATAGCCCGAAAAACTGCATGCTTGTCGAACTCGTACCTGATGTTGAAATACTTCTCCATAAAAAATGATGTGTAAAGTTACCGTCGAGACTCCCCTAATCCCGACTACAAAACAATCTCGTCTCTTTTGGATGAAATCGAGTGAACAGATATTCGCTCCACTCGATATTCAAGTGAATTATACCTTATTTCTTAAAAATATCTATTTAATTACCAAGATAATAATCCGAACTTATATCCTTATGTCCCTTATCTCTCGTTCACGCAATCTTCAACCAACGGAACAGTATATCCTTTGCCCATGCCATCACAAAGGAGCCGGCGAAAAGGATAGGCACTATTATAAAGAAATAGATTCCAAACTGCGACTGACTGACAAAATAGCGATCCATGAAATAGGGATAGACCAACGCATCGAATATATAACAACAAAGATACATATCGAGCGACAACAGCGAAATCTTAGTCAAACTTTTACGCAACACCAGCGACTTGAAATCGGTCTGATAGAACAACAAGAAAAAGGCTATTGCCACAACTGTCCCGAATACTCCCCAAGGGCCACCGGCTATTTGAATAAGTGTATGATTGTGAACAAACAACACATTAAATACCGGATTGATCATACACAACAATAACATTATCAGCCACAACTTCCAACTATCTACCCGAGGTCTATACTCGTGAATATACGAACCAGCAAAGAAGAATGTCAACGGATAGCACGATGCCCAAAAGCCAGGAACCAGATGCAATCCATATCGATTAAACAAATCGGGCAAGGCGGTCATCACATATAGAGTCAATATCAAAATCTGTTTTTGTCGCTGAGTAGGTATCGCCTTGTACATCATATTCAAGAAAGGGATCAACAAAAACAACCCTATCCACATCTCGATGTACCAGGCATAAGGTATTGCCGAAAAATCGAATATCTTTAGAATCCACTTCAACCACGACAAATCTTCGTGCAAATAATACTTACGAAACAGAATCGTTATGATCGAAAAGAAGAGGTAGGCAACCAATACCCGTATACAACCCTTGTAATATCGCTTCGATACGATCTTATTCGTATTCAAATAACCTGTCAACAAAAGGAAAAGAGGAACACCAATTCCAAAAAACATACGAAAGATTGACTGGATAAACAATGCTGTTCCTTCAAAAATTGTATTCTTAAATGGGGTATTCAACCAAAAGTGCCCAGATATCACAAACAGAATGGCAAAACTACGAATTAAATCCAGTCCTATAATTCGAGTTTGGCACGATTTTTGCTCCCCCTAATTTGTTGTATCATAATTATACTTTTTCCCTTGTTATAGTCAATTTAAGTTTATTATATCCTCTAAAAACTACTATTGATCCAACCATCGAAAAAACAGTAGAAAATACTAAATATACAAACATCAATCCTAAACTCTCTATTCGATGTGTATATAATTTCATAAATATCATAGCTATGCCTTGAATAAAGAACATATGCAGCAAATAAATATGAAAACAATTTTTTGAAATACTTACCAATGCATTTGCGGCAAATCTTATCTGTCTCAAGATAAAAGATAAACCATACATCGCTGGAATAGCCACAAAGCACAACCCAATATAAATAAATCGGTCCGGATAAACAAAAGCAAAAATTGTTAGCACAATAAATGCTATCAAACTAAATAATCCTAATACTTTCAACAAGGATAATTGTTTTTCTAAAAATGGGAAATACCAAGCCGCCATTATCCCTAAGATATAAAACAACAAATACCCAGTCAAATAGTCCAAACAAAATATCGGTGTCGACACTGGATTCAAATAAAAATACCCACTTACCAATAACATCAACAGTTCAAAATAGCCCTTATATTTCATTCTTATTTTAAAACATAAAGGATAAAGAGCATATAAAAAGAATAACAAATAGATATACCATAAAAATGTCGCATCCGATTGTTTGGGAGAAACCAATAGATCAAGAAGATTCATCGATACAGTATTCCATCCTTTTTGCATGGCAGACAACAAAGTAACCACTACACCAATTAACACATAAGGAATAAAAAATTTATGGAACTTTCGATATGTATATGTACTATATGCCTGTGATTTATACGAATATGCAATCAAAAAACTCGATATAAATATAAAAAATGGCATATGGAATGAATAGATATAGTAGTGGATAGAACCATATACTGGAGGCATAAATGCCAATAAGTGATGGCCTACTACAACCCAAAGCATGGCAATGCCTTGCATCAGATCTATAATAAGCAATCTCCGTTTTGGTTGAATATTTTGATTAAAATCCGACATAATAATTATATCAATTCTTGAAATAATCTATCCCACTTCTTATAAATTACCTCCGATGAGTATTCACATTGTAACTTTTCGAAAGCCATCTGACCTAACCGAGCTATTTCATCGGGAGCATGCCACAACGAAACGATTTGCCGTTCCAAATCGTCGAGATTATTAGGCTCGAACAATTTACCAATAGCCGAATCTCCTCGACCAATAATTTCGGTAAATCCCCCATGAGCTGGTCCGATTGTAGGCTTACCATAGCAGGCAGCCTCGAGAATGGCCATGGGAAAGCCTTCGTAGCAACGACTGGGCATCACCACAAAACGAGCTTGATGAATAAAATCTGCCAACTCCGCTTTTTGTAGATACCCCATAAATTGCACATTATCGGGAATCTCAATATCGGTTTGTTCACGTTTGGCTCCAGCGAATCGGAACTGGATCGTCGGATTCCGACGGGCCACCTCTACCAACAGATCATATCCTTTTTCGTAACTCAACCGACCAATATAAGCGACATACGCACCCTCGGTCGACTCATAAGATACAGGAGCATCTACACTATTAGGTATCACTCGTATCTTCTGCGCATCATACCCGGCTGCAATCAATTTCTGCCTTTGAAAATCGGTAATACAGGCATACGCATCGACATTCTTCTGATAAGCCCCCGTCCAACGGGCATAGACATTGCGAAGGGTATATCCCAGCGATTTCAACCGACTATGTTCGCAGTTATATCGCACACAGCTCCACTCATTCCCCCGTTCCAAACAAGTCTCACAAGGCATACCATCGCGCATGAACAAGCCCGTAGGACAAATCAATCGAAAGTTGTGAATCGTCATCACCACCGGTACCCCAGCCTTTTTACACTCAAAGAGAGCCGCCGGACTAATAAAGGGATAAAGATTATGCACATTCACCACATCAGGGCGCTCCTGGCGCAAAACCTCTCGCATCCCCCGCACCCCTGAAGGAGAATAGATACCTGACAGAAAGCCGGCCACCTTGCCGCCCGCCGACTCTCTCACCCCCTCGGTCGTTCGACGATAAAACGCCACCTCATGACCATGAGTAGAAAGCATCGCCGCCATCTTATCAACAACAGCCTCCTCACCACTATATTTCCCGTAATTGTTATGTACCAGAAGAATCTTCATCTGTCATATTTGCTTATCAAATGTTCTCCCCATTCTCGAACATCTGCATATTTCTTCGCTGGATTTCCAATCATAATAGAATAATCTTCTATATTTCCTTTAATCACAGCTCCTGCTCCTATTATACAATATTTGCCGATCTTTGTCCCTGGCAATACAATAGCACCGGCACCAATAAAACTATGCTCTCCAATAGTTACCGATTTGAATGCCATATCATTAAAACCAATATCTTCAGCGTTAATAGCTCGCATTCCAATTAAAAAAGACCAATCATGAGTTAAGATTACTGTCTTTGTTGATATAACACAACCATTTCCTATAACCAAACGGCCTCCGTTTCCAGGATTAGCATCTAGGAAAGCATCATAATGTATATATTCTGGAGCCCCTATAAATTCAACACCAACTCTTTTATGTGCCTTCATAATCAAAGGCATATACCACTTAGCACAAATACTACGACTTATAAAGGCTAATAATCGCAATAGATAAAAAAGAATTCTATTCATATCAATACTGCCGAATAATAAATAATCGAACCATCTTAGGGAGCATTGCCAAAAAGAAAAAAGGTATCACCTTCATATTAAATGGATAGTAAAACAATGATCTTAAGACCTCTTTCATTGTTTCTATTTTCTCCCCATAACGAATAGCTACAGAAGCTCTCATCTTATGCCAATGAGAAATATACCTTTTCAACGCCATTTTTCCCGGATAAACAGATAACAATTTTACCAATTCTTTTCCTACCGGATCACCTTTATCTTGCCGACGAGGTGGTAAATTTGTCAACACATAACCTTCTCCTAAATTATAGATAGCTTCTACTTCTTTTGAATAGGCAATTTCTCCTTTCACAGCCAATCTTGCCCAAGTCAATAAATCCTCTCCCGATTTAATTCCTAACGGGAATCCACCTATTGCCTGTATAGCCTGTGTTTTCACCATAACTGCAGAAGTCCATAAAGGAGGATGTGAGCAACTGGCCATCTCAAAATAATTAGAAAGGATTCCATCTTCTCCCGTAAATGGTAGCTTCCGAATAATCGTTGGAGTCACTTTCCCCTCCAGATTTTGGAACTCATAATTACAAGCATAGATAAGACAATGAGGATATTTTTGAGAAAGGAGATACTGGGTAACCAAATACTCCGGCTTCCACTCATCATCAGCATCCAAAAATGCTATCAAATCACCTTTAGCCTCCTCAATACCCCGGTTTCGAGCAGCCGCTACGCCTGCATTCTTTTGGTGAATCAGTCGAATGCGAGAATCGCTGAATTTCTCCACCTCAGCTACACTACTATCAGTAGATCCATCGTCGACTACCACGACTTCAAAATCCTGAAAAGTCTGCTTAAAAACAGATTGTAAAGTATGAGCAATCTGTTTCTCTTTGTTGTATAAAGGAATAACTACTGATATCATTGTTCTATTTCTTTATTGAACTTTTTTGTAATTTCAGCATTGATTACCTTTTGTCCTCCAGAATTAAGATGTATCGGGTCAAAGAATAATTCATATTGCGTAGAAAATTGAGGATTAAAATCCCAATAATAAATCAATGGTGATGAAGCGGCTTTCTCACGAAAATATGAAATAATTTTCTGATACTGTTCCGGTTCATATTCATTCAATGGAGCAGCAATCGGCGTATTAACCAATATCACCTTAATCCCTTTTCGTGTAATAAGTTCCAATGTTTTCTCAAAGTAATCTATCAAATCTTGCTCAAAGTGAATATGTCGCTGTTGTCCTTTTCTAATTTGTTCTTTCAAAACTTCCACATCAAGATATCCTACTTTATAATTGCGCCAATCATATCGATACCCTCGTATAGCACTATTGATAAGAGCATCGGAATATCGAGAAGTACAAATAAGTTTATGAACCCAATAATCTGAAAAATCAGCCGACTCTTTTATATATTCATTCATATTCTCTTCATCAATAAATGGATAGAACAATTTGTATGAATTTTTACTTAATCCAGCCCCCGTAAACATAAATTGATCTACCCCATAAAGCACAACCTGTAACGAATCGCTATATGGAGAAGATAAATATTGTTTTACCATTTCGTAACGATCGGCAACATTTACACCCTCCCGGCAATACTTCGAGACCGAAAGTCCTATGCCTCTCTCAAAATTGGATTTATCGACGGCTAACATTAAATGAGAATGGCCTATCAATAAAACTTCAGAATGTTGATTAAGCCCAAAATAACGATTCAATCCATTATTCAATAGCCACCCTATTCCTCGGTCAAGACCTATGAACACAAGCACAAAGAGCAATATGGATAATATTCTTCGCTTCATGAATAATTAAAATTGGAAATAGACAAATTGATCACTTGAAACACCAAACAGACCTATTGCGAGTAAAAGGAAAAGATATTCCCAAGCAGATTTTTGAGGAAGTATATTTCTGTACATTAAATATTCTCGCAACATGAATATCCCCAATAAAAGCATGGTAAGTAATGTACTAAATGTAGAACTACCCCAATAGACAGGCGAAATGATGTCGCTACAAATACGCGTTACTACGTGCCACGCCTCTACACTGTTTTCTATCCGGAAAAATATCCATGCAAATGTAATCATCACAAACACCAACAAGTGATATAGGATATTCGGTCTCTTTGGGCCCCAAAAACGCTCAACCAAATAAAAAACTGCGTGCATTGCGCCCCATAGAACAAAAGACCAAGTCGCGCCATGCCAAATTCCACTCAACAGGAAAACCAACGAAATATTCAATATCCATCGAGCTTGACTAACACGATTTCCGCCCAATGATATATATACATATTCTGTGAACCAAGATGTCAACGAGATATGCCACCGACGCCAAAACTCCTTGAACGTATTGACACAATACGGAAAATTGAAATTCTGCATAATCTTAAATCCCATAACACGGCCAGAACCAATAGCCATATCGGCGTATCCACTAAAATCGCAATATATCTGGAAACTGTAAAACAAGGCAGCAAGAGCCAATGTACTGCCCGAGTGAGATTCTGGAGAAAAATAAACCGCATTGACATATTCAGCCAAACGATCTGCTATAACCACTTTTTTGAATACCCCCCAAATAAAAAGGCCTGCACCTCCCTTAAAGTTATCCCAACTAACAGAAGTTTTTTCTTTCAGTTGAGGAATTAAATTACGAGCTCTCTCTATGGGACCAGATAGTAATGTGGGGAAAAATGCAATAAATAAGGCTATATCTACCACATTCTTTTCTGGTTCTATTTTCTTCCGATATATATCTATACTGTATGACAATGCTTGAAACGTAAAAAAGGACAATCCTACGGGTAATAAAATAGTCGGATTGGCCAAATAGGCATATTTGAAAAATACCAACTGAGCTATGGACAGTACAATGGCTGTAGTTACAAATCTCTTTCCGCTTTTCCCTTGTTGCTGATCTCGTGCAATCCACGACCCGCAAAAGTAATTGACTACAGTTGTATATATCAGCAATATAACAAACCAGCTATGTAACTGAGCATAAAAATAATATGATGCTGTTAAGAGAAACAAATTCCTTAACTTCAAGGTATTCTTGTTGTTAGTACTTACAAATAACAAAAATACAATACAAAAAAAGAATAAATATTCAAACGTATTAAACAACATATTTCTAACCTCGTTTATATCCGGCAATCAAGCCCAACATCATTCCATAAAAGCCACAAGGGTAAGATAGTGTGGCCATAGTATAGTTAACTACATTATCGGTGTACATGGTCAATAATGTACCCGCCGCTGATGCTCCCGCCACAATAGCACAAAGATGTATCGCCGTATCGTAACGTCGATTTTGAAAAACAATAAAGCAGTGAAAAATCAGAGCTAAAAAACTTCCTCCGAAAAGTACAATCCCAATCAAACCATTATCACACAAAATCTGTACATAATCGTTATGACAAATTTTTATAGTTCCGAATGGATGTCGCAATGAGTAAAATACTTCTTGCAAATTTCCCGTGCCTGCACCTGTAAGTTCCTGATTATAGAAAAACTTATCTAAAGTCCATTTCCACATAGCAAAACGCCCATTACTATTAATATCATCCATCGATATTTGTCCCGAATTCAGTTGCTCTATCCCCTTTCCACTATCATCATAAAACATTTTCTCTCGCACAGAAGGGATAGCAAATACAGCCACAATAAACAAGATAAATACCGAAAATATTACAGGCAAAGATTTCAATCTATACTTAAAAAAGAAGAAGGTCATCAGAGCCAATGTCGTTCCCATAATACTGGTACGGAATACCCACAATATACAAGGGAGCATAAATAGAATACAAAGCAAAAGATTCTTTCTCTTCTCCCGTGTATAATAAAACAGAGCTAAAGAGAACACACACATGGATATATAATTGATAGCACTAGCTGTACCATACCAGAATACTCCCGGGAAAAGACGGCCTACATATGGAATAAAAAATACACCGATAGATATTAAAGCCACTATACGAGCCCCTATCCCAGCCTTAAGGAATACCTCCTTATCACGCACTGCAGTCGAAGCAAACAACATAATAAGTAGCGGATAGAGATACTTCAGAATAACCCGGAATCCATATCCGGGAGCTGGGGTATAACTCAAACCTATCACTAACCAGATAATATAAATCAGATAAAATATAATGGCTGGGCTCCATTGAGGAGATCGTTTACAAATGAACAGCCCTACTAAGCAAAACACCTCCAAAACCATCAGGCGAATGGCCATCAAATCCAATGCCCCAGGCGCAGAAAAAGCCAACAATCCGGTCGAAAAGGTCAGTACCCAAAACATCTCGGGTCCATCCATCACCATCTTCTGCTCCCGATTCAACGGGTTGGTCATCACGCCCTGCTTCATTGTCAGGAACTTTAACCCGACCAAGGTGATTATCAAGAAATATAGATAATTGAGTAGATACATATTTATCTATTCAACGGTATCAACCGCTTATACAAATCGTTAAACAACTGAGAATATCGTTCGAAGCTATATTGCCCCACATACGCCATAGCCGCCTCTGAATAGTGCTGCAAAAGGGTTATATCACCCTCCAACGAACCTATTTTATCGGCCATATCGTCGATAGATTCAGGAGCATGCAGCAGCCCCACTTCTTGATCGCGTACAACTTCGGGAAGACCACCTGTGCGAGATGCCACCACCACACACCCGTTAGCCATCGCTTCGATAGCAGTGAGTCCAAATCCTTCACTGCGCGAAGGCATCAGCACAATATCCATACGACCGTACCAATCAGACAGTTTCTCCTGAGGCTGTCGTCCGGCCCATTCAATGCCATCAACACAACCAAACTCTTGCGCCTGCTGCAGCATTCGTGTTCGTAATGAACCATCACCCACTACAATCAAGCAAGTATCGGGATATTTTGCTCTTACCCGCGCCAAAGCCGGAACCACTAAATCCATACCCTTAATCTCTTCCAATCGACTGACAACACCTAATGTTATAGGTTGACTAAAACTACGAGTCTCCCGCCGAATCGAAAATCCAGCAGGGAGAGCATTGTAAATCGTAAAGTGATTACGCCGTTTCAATGGAGTATCCTCACTATATAGCTGCGAAGAACCGAAGAACGATTGCTCAGCCAACTCGGTAATGCAAGTAAATGCTCTCACGCAATATCGCTGAATGAAATGGACCAATCGCAGATTGGGATATATATCAGCTGCCGTGTGGGCCGTAGCTATAATTTGCCGAAGCCCCAATAATCGCAAAAGCAAAATAGGAATAGCCCCAGGCGCCATATATTGCACATGAGCTACATCGGGCTTATATCGTTTCAATACCTTTCGCAGACCTTTATAAAGAAACACGATTCCTCGCCAGCCCCCAACCCGCACACCGGTCGAGCTGAGGCATACGACATCACTGCCCGACCAACGAAACCGGGCGACCATATCATCGCTATACTCAAAATAGCAAACAGTCACCACCCGATGCCCTCCGGCTACCAGTGCCTGAACGAGATTCAACGTCTGTATCTCTGTCCCTCCCGTCAATAAGCAAGGTATGCAAACAAGAATGGTCATGACTTTATAAAATAAATTCCTACTCTTTTCCCTAAATAATTTCTTAATCTCAAAACTCTATTTATTATTTTAAATGGTACAATCAATAAGAATTTAAAGAAATTGGACCTTGAAACAATCCAATATATACTATTGCTAATGAATTCCTCTTTTAACGACATGTAATCTTCTATAATGCGTGGGAATTTACCCCCCAAATATTTTTGGACCTCCAATAATCTTTGCTCTGTTGATGTAGAACTAACACCAAAACAATTAAATGAAGACAAAATGATTTTAGGGAATGAGATATAACTACAATTATTTATGATTAATGCCTCTATAAAGAATATCCAATCTGATACAATTTTAGAATCTTCATTATATCCGCCAACCTGTAAAAAGATCTTCTTTGATATTAACGTAGAAGGATGAGCTAAAGACGAACCATCTATGAATGTATACAGAGATATCTTCCGAGGAGGAGTTTGTACACATATATTTTTCTTAGAATATGTATACAATGAACAGCTTACAATGTCCTCATGGAAGTTATTTTTAAACAAATTCTCAAGTGAATTTTTATTATACAGATAATCTCCTGAATTTAGAAACAACAAATATTCGCCATTCGCAAAATAAGCTCCTTTATTCATTGCATTATATATTCCCGAATCAGGTTCCGAGATCCATTTATCAATATATTTATCATACTTTTCAAGGACATCCCGACTACCATCTGTTGAGTTCCCGTCAATGACTATATATTGAAAATCTCGATATGTTTGATTGATTACACTGACAATCGTTTCTTCTAACCCTTGACCATTATTATAATTTATTGTTATAATCGATAATTTCATAAATGCTATTTTTTATAAACAGAAGCCGCAACCCCTATAACAACACTATTCTCAGGCACATCATGTACAACTGTACTCCCAGCTCCAATAACGGAATTAGATCCTATCCTAATATTTCCAATAACAATAGCTCCTGTAGAAATAGATACATTATCTTCAATAACAGGTTTATCATTCTGCGGTAATGTTGTTTTTTTTCCAATCGTTGTTAAATGCCATATTTGACAATTCTCTCCTATTGACTCTGCATTAATCACGGTTGAATACCCATGCCATATAACTAACCCTTTCCCTATTTTTGATGAGGGCGTATGAAAATATAAATTTGTTTGCCCTTTAGCAAAGAGAGAGAGGATCTTACAATTTGTTCTATAATAAAACAAACTACGGTACTCTGGGAATATATTCAGAAGAAACAAAAAGCCTCGGACTCCATATTTCTTAAATCGATTCCTTTCAAGCCATAAGTCTCTCTCATAATTAAGAAGTTCTAAATTCTTCTTAGACTGCAAATAATACACTATCACATGAGGAAGATATCTCATAGATAGAATCCAATTAAGAACTCTCATTTACTTATTTTTTATTATACTTTGATATAACATATAATACTCTTTTGCTTGTCTTTCTGGAGAGAAAAATTTATGTGCAATTCGGGATATCTTCTCATTATCAAAATTATAAAATTGTTCAATAAACTGATGTATAGCATCTTTTAAAGATTCTGTATCTATAGATTTTGCCATTATCCCATTTATCCCATCCTCTATAATATCCACCATCCCACCCGTCGGCATTGTTATTACAGGCGTTCCACAACATAAAGACTCCAACATGGTATTCGGCAAATTATCTTCTCTACTAGGTAAAATAAAAGCATCTGCAGCAGAATAAATTAAAGCCATTAATTGCTCATCATGTATAGTTTGAAAGAAGCGGATATTAGCTTTCGTATCAATATCAACAGTTTTTCCAACCACCATCAGATAACAGGAATTATCCAAATCTTTTATAGCTTCCAATAAAATATCAAAGCCTTTCCTTGGATTTGAAACGCTCTGACTCACGAATAGAAAAATATATTTATCATTAGGAATATTAAAAATAGAGCGAATGTAATTTTTATTGTATAATTTATATATCTGTGTATTTACACTATTTCGTATAATATGCTGCGGATACTGTCTAAATGAATCTGACTGCATCGAATAATGTTTCATCCAATTACAAAGACAAACAATCTCTAAATGAGAAGAATGAGAAATCCATTTTGCTTTTTTTTGAGCAATTCTTTGTTCTAAATTTAGATCTAATGGATTTCTCTGGATATCACCCATATAATGAGCAAATCCTAAAAATGGATTCATATCATGTAGAGTCCAAATGATAGGCTTCTGAACCTTCTGGAAAAAAGACTTATAATTCAAAGTACTCCCTACCCAATGTAAATTTATGACATCTGCTTTCTTTATCATGGGATGCTGACTAATACAATCGTACGCTTCAGGGAACGAAAGGCATTCATAATCCTTTCCATGTAAATCTATAAATCTTATATATTTATTATTTCTAAATCGAATGGGCAATTTCTCTAAAAATTTTATATAGAGAGGCTTTCTAATGCAAATGACGTTAGGAACACTACGACTTTGTTTATGAAAGCAAAGTAAATATGATTCTACCCCAAACTCCAATAAAGCCTCATGCAACCTTAAAGCGGCTAAACCTGCTCCTCCACTATCTGAAAATGAAATATGAACAACTCTCATATAGATCTAAATTGAGATTTCCAAATATCTATATTCTCAAACGGGATATTCAACTTTAATATATATGGTTGATTCAATATTGCAGGTAGATTCCGAATTTCATCTATCTGGACAACAGGAAGAGAAAAATCTCTTCCCATCTCGACAGCTCGATTATCAATACCAACTATAAAACTACGCATTCCCATCTGTAAAGCCCTAATTCCTGTATGAAGCCGAGTACCCACATAATCAATATCTTTTTGCTGCAATATTTTATTGAAATACAACAATTGTGGAGATAGTAATACTACCTTATTGAAATAGCCCAATTCTTTTAAATAATTAATATCACCTGTTCCCTGAGGGAAATAATATATTTCATTATATGTACTCAAACAACTTTCTATTATCAATTGATCCCGTTCTTTATTCCGATTATAATCAGTCAATGTAAGCACCACTCGATTAGGCTTCACCTTAGGAATATCTTTTACAAACTCATTTGTTAAATTCCACAATGTAGGACAACCTGTATTTATTGACTTTATTCCTATTGACTCCAATTTCTGTTGAGTATAATAATCCCTTACTGAATGAATATATCTATGAGAAAGTATCCTATTGAAAGCCCATTGAGTATATTTACTAACCACCCTCTCTTCATATTGAAACCAACCACACCCAAGAAGTACTATATTTTTCAGCAACAATATATTGTGCAAAGAGAAATCCATTTGTCTATACTTTCTAATATCAGAATTCAGTATATTTGTTCCCCCAATAAACGAAATCTTACTCATTGAATTGTATCGTCGAGTATTAGCCTTTATATCCTCCACCGGGAGTTTTATCAAAAAATCTTCAGGAAACAAAGTCTCTATTGCTCGATCAACAGACTCCATAATCACTTGATTACCTGAATTATAGGCAGCAATACTTGTATCAAATATAGATATAATATTATTCATCACTTCATCAATATATTAAAAATTGTATTCCTTTCCTCTTTATTAATCCCTATAAAATAGATTGCCAATACACAAAATAAAATAGATGTTATTGTAGTAAAAATAAATTTATATAATTCTACTGTATATAAAGAAACAATATATACTCCTAATCCCGAAATAATCGTAACAGACAAAGAAGGGAATAAAACGCCTCTTATATATTTTACAATTGAATATTGAATCTTAGGTAGGACATATAAAATTCTAAAAATATACATTATTATACCCAATACAATCTTTATATAAAATATGGATTCTGCCGATGATTGATATTTAAGACTCAAATATGCAAACGGAAGGTTTAGTATATTTATAGAACTAATTATTATTTGATATATTTTAATTCGGCCTATTGCCTGCATAGACATCCATAAAGGAGCTCCTATAGCCTCTATTAATGAGAATATTATTATTAATTGGGTGAAAATAGTCGTCTTATCAGGAACATCTGTCAACCATATCTGTAAAATGAAATTCGTATTAACCAGTATAGGAAGAGCAATAATAAATAATAAATAATATGATAATCTTGAAGATCTTGATATTAATCTTCTATGGGCTTCCATATCTCCAGAGGAATACGATTGCACTAATTGAGGATTAAATGCAACTTGAAAATTCGAAACGAAATTATAAACTGCACTATTTACTTGCTGAGCAATTCCCATTGCCGCATTCAAAATGACACCAAAAAATATATTTATAATCATATTTAGCCCCGTCGTAGAACCTATATATGCTATTTGCCCAAATAAACTCCAGCCAGAAAAAGATAATATTTCTTTAAACGCTTTACCTTCAAAATTTAATTTTATCTGACATATAGGAAACTCCTTAATACAATAGAACCATTTAACTCCACTTATTAATATACTAATAACCAATATTAAACTTGCATAATAAATCAATTTATCAAAGGGAGAAGCAATCAGCAAAAAAACAATTAGAAGCTTTAAGAATCCCTCTATTATTGAAATGTATGCATAAATAGACATTTTTTCATAAGCAACAATAGTAGAATCAAATGGAATTCCTATAATACCTATACACGTTGATACTATACTCAACTGGTATACCCAGTTCGCTGCATATAAACGATTCTCAGGAATATTCAAATATGTATTAAGGAACCAAAGCCCTATCGTTTCGCTTAATATAAAAATCAATATAGCAATCAATACATGAATAGAGAAACAAACAGAAAATGTATTTCTTGTTTCTAACTCGTTCTGTTTTCCTAAACTAAAATTTAAGAATCGACGAGTTGCCCCTGTTAGGGCACTACTGATGAAGCCAAATAAAACAATAACACCTCCTACTATATTATATATACCATAATCTTCAAACCCCAATGTATTAAGAACAAGTCTTGATGTATATAAAGAAATCCCCATTAACAGAAACATTCTTATATACAAAAACAAGGTATTCTTTACAATTCTTTTATTATTCATCGCTTTTTGAAAGATTACAAAGGCTTTTTGACCCGCGACTCTTGTTGAGGCATAGACTACTACTCTCTTACATACTACGATTAAAGTGATACTACTACCAAAATTATCCTCTAAAAATACGCGCTATCTTATGCGCCCATTTATAGACAACATTACGTTTTTTCTTTCGACCCTGATCGGCTCCATAACTGTAGCCATAGCCATAGCCATAACCGTAGCCGTATCCATAACCGTATTTCTTGCTCTCCATTTCAATGCCGTTGAGGACGACGGTGAGATTTTTGAATTTGTTATCTTGATAGAGTTTTTCCAATTCGGGCAGGTAACGACGATCCAAGACTCCGGAGCGAATGACATATATTGTCAGGTCGGCTACACGACCAATGATACCAGCATCGGCAACAACCATGGCGGGTACACAGTCGAGGATGACATAATCGTACAATTTCTTCAACTCTTCGATCAAGGCCGGGAAACGGTCGCTCATAAGCAGTTCTGAAGGATTGGGCGGCATAATTCCGGCCGAAATCATATCGAACTGTTTGTGAATATTACTGGGTTGTATCAGCTCGGCTACGTTGTTGTTTTTGCCCGACAGCCAAGTAGATACGCCATTTTTCGTAGTCAAGTCCAACGTCTTGCTCAAGGTCCGTTTACGCAAGTCCATATCGAGCAGGATAACTTTCTTGTTGGTCATGGCCAGTGTTACCGCAAAGTTACGAGAGACAAAGCTCTTACCCTCACCGGGAATGGTCGAAGTGAACATAATCACACGGGCTTTGGGCGCCACAAAATCCATATTGGAACGCAACAGACGGAACGACTCAGCTACACTGCTGGTCTTGTTCTCGGCCACGACAATAGCTCGCTCTCCCTTCTCCTCTTTCATTGATGGAATCTCGCCCAAGATAGGCATCGACGTATAGTCTTCCACATCCTTACGACCTCTTACGCTCGTATTCCACATCAGGCGCAGCAACTGGATAGCCAAGGGAATAATGAGACCTATGATAAATGCACCCATCAAGAACATTCTACGAGCCGGAGCTACGGGTGCCGACGAACCAAACGGAGTTTCTATCACTCGAATATTGGCTTCGGTAATAGCCAACTGCATGGCATTCTCTTCCCGTTTGTTCAGCAAGAAGGTATAGAGAGCCTCTTTTATGTTTTGTTGACGCATGATACCCAAGGCCTGCTTTTCCTGTTGGGGTACCGACTCGATATAATTCAAAGTTTGTTCCTCGACCTTGCGGGCCTTCTCCAGCTTCAGTTTCAACGTAGAGATGTAGTTGCTCAACGAAGAGGCCAAGTTGATTCTAACCGAAGCCAAGTTCTTGTCAAGATCGCGTACCAAGGGGTTGTTCTCTCCCGAATTGGCAGCCAGGCGCTCACGTTGCAGCAGCATCTCATTGTAGGCTTCTATCTGGCTTTGCAAACCAGCATCGCCCACCCCCGACACATTCGGTATCAGCTGTTTATTGTCTTTATCATTGGTGAATGCCCGATGTACGGCTTGTGCGATGGCATACTCGGTTTCGAGTTGTACCAGTTCAGTACGCATCTGGCTGTTCTCACTCATAAACTGATTGGCTGAAGCATCGATACTGACAATACGATTTTTCTGTTTGAAATCGGTCAATTCATTCTCGACATCGCCCAACTCCCGGCTGATAATCTCAACCCGCTCGTTGATAAACTTGGCCGTACTGGTAGCTATGCGGTTTTTATCTTCGATAATGGTTTCACGATACACATCGATTAAGGCCATCAGAATAGCTTCGGCACGAGAAATATTGGAGTCGACACAGTTAATCTGGACCAATGTCGTACGCTCACCAGCCAAGGCAGCCGAAATCAACGAGTGATAAATATCGGCTGCCGTATTCAAATCCATACGGGAAACCTCGACCGGGACATTGTAATATGCCGGGAGGAACTCGGGAACCGACTCAACTACAATGCGACCTGCATCCGAAACAAGGGTATCGCCAAAAGCAATCTGCTGGTTGCCTTCGTTGGTTTTCTTTCCTCCTACATTCAACTCCTTCAACGCATAGTGATTCTCATCAATCGGCGATACTTTCATCGAAACCGGCAACGTATAGGCATCGAGGAAATGGGCCCGAAGGGGGGACTCGGCATATAACTGCTTGTTATGTAAGAAATCTTTTACCTGATAGGTTACGTCAAGATTCAGACGCTCCACAACCTCGCGCATCAGTTGACGCGATTGCAAAATATAGATTTCGTTTTCTACTCCGCTACCCGATATACCGCCATTCAACTCCAGGAGAGCCGACATATCGTTATTCGATTTATTTTCGGCCTTGACCAGCATTACGGCACTCCGCTTGTACAGCGGTGTCTGCATGGCCAAATAGAACCAAGCAACCGAGACACACACGGCAACCGACAATACAATCCAATACCAGTTGTCGAATATCAACTCGACGATATCACGCAGGGTTATACCCCCTTCATTCTTCTTCTCGTTTTTATTTTCTTGAATGAGCTCCATATATAGAGAAATTACTTGTCTTTTAATACTATAATCATTGATACGATAGATAATACCGAAGCGATAACCGACAAGATACTGCTACTTGCCGAAACGAACGACAGGGTAGCACTACCCTTCACCCCTATCGACTTGTTGGGCTGTACATACACAACATCGTTTTGCTTCAAATAGTAACAGGGCGAAGTCAGTACCTTTTCGCTCGAAGTCAAATCGACAACATAGCTTACTCGCTGGTCACCCTCCTCGCGGACAACCAGAATATTATCACGTTTTCCCGACGGAGTAAGGTCGCCCGCCATTGTCAAAGCTTCGAGAATCGTCACCCGATCGCCTGATATAGCTTGAACTCCCGGACTGTTTACCTCACCCATTACCGTCACCTTGAAATCTTTAAGTTGAACTGTTACCGTCGGATCATTCAGATACTCACCTTCAATCAATTTGGCTTCAATAGCCTTGGCCAGTTCACCGCGAGTCAATCCGGCAGCCTGCATCTCGCCCAAAATAGGAACCTCGATTTTCCCTTGCTTGTCGACCCGAAGGCCTATTGCCTCCTGAATATTTGACGAAGAGCCCGAACTTCCCAACACCTGACTATTGGCAAAGAGCTCCAACAACTCTTCATCTTTGCTGCTGACCGTAATCAGCAACTGGTCATCGGGAACTATCTTCAACTCATAATTCTGTGCAATAGCTTGAGGAGTTTCTGACAACTCATCGGCTCCTTGCAGATAAATCATTTTCTTGGAAGGGACACACGATACCAGTCCTACAAGTATCATGCACATGAAAACTCTTGAAATATATTTCATCAGATAAAAAATAACTGTTAGCAAATCAGTGTTTCGAATCGGAAGCTTCCTTTACCTGTTTTATCCGATGGGACAGATAAAGCTGCATCACGGTCCAAATAAAGATATCCAGGAACAACAGGACGTTGATATTTACATGAGTAAGCAACAACAAGTTCATGGCGGCAAATCCGGCAGAGATGAGCAGAATCGTAATCATGGCTGCCCGGTGTGTAAAACCTAATGCCAAGAACTTATGATGGATATGATTTTTGTCGGGACTGAAGATATTTTTATGAAAACGGGCCCGGTGCAAAATGACCCGAACCACATCGAATACGGGAGTAATCAATACCGAAAAGGCAATGACAATCGCATCAGGAACACGATGCAACACCGTGACATCGGACATACTGAAACGAATAGCCAGGATACTCAACACAAAGCCAATCGTCAAAGAACCGGTATCGCCCATGAAGATTTTACGACCCCGAGCAGGGTTGCCGAACACATTGTAGTAAAAAAACGGAATAAGTGTACCCAGTGTCACAATCGCAAGCGAAGCATACAACCACTCTCGCTGATAGGCAAAGAGTACGGTAAAGAAGAGAAAAGCTATACCACTCAATCCCGAAGCCAAGCCATCGATTCCATCAATCAGGTTAATGGCATTGGTAATAAATACAATTGCAAAAACGGTAAAGGGAATACCCACCGAAGCTGGCAACTCATAAATTCCGAAAATACCATACAGATTGTTTATCCACAATCCCGAGGTAACCAGCAATATGGCACAGAATATCTGAACAATGAACTTTTGATAATAGCGAACGCCTATCAGATCGTCGGTAATACCGGTCAAATACAGAAGCAACAAGCTACTCAAACCAAACGAGAGTACGGCTGTATCACTGCCGCTAATTATCGATGGGAATACTTCCGGACCGTAAATTCGATTCAGGCCAGTCATCAGCGCCAATGTAAAAACTACGGCCGGGAAAAACGAAACGCCTCCCAAGCGAGGAATCACGCCTTGGTGCACTTTACGCTCATCCGGTATATCGAACAGATGCTTTTTAAACGAAATCAATAAAATTCTTGGAATAATAAATATGGAAAATCCCAAACTGATAAAAAAAGACAACAACAAAATCGAAATATAACCCATAAAAATATTAGATTTAATTCCTCATTTTACAATATATTTTCAACACATTGACCCAATTTCCATGCAGAAATATTCTATTGAATTTACAAGCTTATTATCATCCCCTATTCTCCCTTCATAAAATCAGCTTCATCTGATAAAAAGCATTACAAACATCCATTATGTTATTCTCAAACAAATGGTTAGTTCTAAGAACCTAGTTAAACACTTTTACATTCTCTGGGGACACCGAGAAGAGAATTTCCCGGTCTTCTAACAAATCCAACACCAGCCAAATTCTCCTTTCCCTATCGCAGAAGAGAGGAGGCAATTTGGGTTTTGCAGTATGTTCTTTCATCTACCCAATTGATGATTGACAAATCAATCAAATCTACCGATGTATAAGAACTTTATTCTCCAAAACAGGGATGCAAACAGTGAAACAATTAGGACTAATTATCTCATCTAATTCCCCTATTTCCAACAGCTGCAAAGGTAAGGACAATTCTAAAAACCACCATAAAAAAACTTATAAAAATATTATTATTTTACACTTTTCTCATAAATATCTTATTTATAGTAGATTATATAATCCCCCCATTTCTTGCAAAGCACCAACATACACCTAATTCACAAAATCGGCAGGCTCCATATGCAATTTATTTAGTTTAATTTTGTTAATATTATTTATATGTTTTCTTCCCGAAACATCTCTCTTTTCCTCTCTTGTCCCAATTCTTTCTCTGTGAAGGCTACAATAGCCCGACAAACTATTATCTTTGATCTCAAGTTTTACCGAATAAACACATTCACTACGATGAAAAAGATTATAAACCCCTGGATTCGACTCGAAAACGAGGGATACAACTGCTTCGGCTGTGCCCCTCACAATCCCTACGGATTGAGAATGGAGTTTTACGAGGATGGCGACGACATCGTTTCGTTCTGGACTCCGACCGACAACTACCAAGGTTGGCTGCACACGCTGCACGGTGGCATTCAATCGCTACTCATCGACGAGATTGCCGGCTGGCTCGTAGCTCGAAAACTCCAAACCTCGGGCATGACTACCCACCTGGATGTCAAATTCAAAAAGTCTATCCCCACGGGGAGCGATATTACTCTGGAGATACGGGCGCATCTCACCGAAATCAAACACAACTTTGCCTTTATAGCCGCCCAAATCAGTTGCAACGGCCAGGTTTGTACACAGGGCGAACTGACCTACTTCTGCTTTTCGAAAGAGAAAGCCCAGTCGGAGTTCCACTTTACCCATTGCCCCACGATCGACGAGATTGAATAATCCCCTTTGAAAGCACACGGCCCCCACGAGTTGAAATTCTCGCGGAGGCCGTGTGTCATATTCTCGATGCAGTCACTCCTCTCCCATTTCCGAGAGAGATTAAGCGAACTCTTACAGTTGATAAATCAAATAACCGGTATAGATCACATAGGCAAGAATCATTACAATACCCTCGGCACGAGTAATCATGCGCTCCTTGTGGTACTTTCCTACGAAGAACATCAATACCGAAGCTCCCAACAGATAGAGCAGGTCGAAGTTGGTGATGCCACCCAGAGGCAGCGGCGAGATAGCGGCACTGGCCCCCAACACAAAAAAGACATTGAACAGGTTGGAACCTATCACATTACCGATGGCAATCTCGGGATTTTTCTTCAAAGCCGCGACCACCGAGGTTGCCAACTCGGGCAGCGAGGTTCCCATGGCCACCAGCGTCAGACCGATAATCGACTCGCCTACTCCCAGCGAACGGGCTATCTCGCTCGACCCGTCGACAAACAGCCGGCCGCCGAATATCAGAGCCGCAAGTCCGCCTATGATGTAAACCACACAACGCCACACGGGCAACGATTTGATTTCGGCCGACTCCTCGTCGCTATGGTTATGGGCAATAGCAAACGTATAGCCCAGGAAAATCAAGAAGAAGCAGAGCATAAGTAACCCGTCGGCCCGGTTGATGACATTCTCGGTGCCGGTACCCAAAAACAGGTCATTGGCACAAATGAGCACGACTACCGACGAAAGTATCGCCAGCGGTATCTCTTTCGTCAGCGTACCCCGGGTAATGCGAATCGGTGCCACTACGGCCGTCACCCCCACAATCATCAGGATATTGAAAATGTTGCTTCCCACCACATTACCAATTGCCAGTTCGGCACTGCCATTGATGGCCGAAACCACGCTCACCGTCAACTCGGGAGCCGATGTCCCGAAGGCTACAATCGTGAGACCTATCACCAGCGACGATATGTTGAAACGCTTGGCCAAAGCGGCAGCCCCGTCCGTCAAAAAATTGGCCCCCGACAGAATCAAAACCAACCCCACAAGCAGGAGTATCACATGTATTATCATACCTATTCTTTTTTTATGTTTTATATGGGAACAAAGATAGCGAAAGGCGAGAGCAGAGGCAAATGGAAAACGAAGTTTTCAACATTTGACTATGCCAAGCCGCATCTTATCTTATGTAAAGATAGCGAAAGGCGAGAGCAGAGACAAATGGAAAACGAAGTTTTCAACATTTGACTATGCCGAGCCGCATCCTATCTTATGTAAAAAAGATAGCAAAAGGTGAGAGGAGGTGAGAGGAGAAGCAAACCAAAATGAAATTTCGAGTTTGATTATTCCAAACCGCCTCCTATCTTATATACATAAAGCAGAGAGGCAAAAAGAAAACGAGAGCTTTCCGTGTCCGGCATTACCATTCTCCCCTCTCCCGATACTGAAAAAGGCCGGCCCTCCCCGCAGAAAGGGAGGCTCCGGCCTTCGTCCATCTAACCAAACTTAACTTATTTATCTGATAAAAAGCAGTTCGCGGTATTTAGGCAACGTCCACATCTGATCATCGACAATCAATTCCAGTTTGTCGATATGGTAACGTATCTGTTCCAACATCGGGGCAATCGTGTCGTGGTAGGCTATGGCCTTCTCACGCTCATCGGCAATCTTGTTGGCCACCTTGCGGGCATCGATCATCGAGTCGACATGCTCCTTGATGTAGCTGGTATGCTCGGCAATCTTGCGGATAATAGCCAGATTCTCGGCCGAGAGTTCTCGAGTCTCCTCTTCCGAGAAGAGTCCGCGCATCTTATACACGTTGTCAATCAACTTGGTCTGATACTCGGTAGCAACCGGTACAATGTGGTTCATCACCAGGTCGCCCAATACACGAGCCTCGATCTGAATCTTCTTCGTGTAGGTCTCCCACTTCACTTCGTTACGAGCCTCGAGCTCCTTGCGGGTCATTACTCCGGTCGACTCAAACATCTTGATGCTCGACATCGAGAGGTAGTTGTCGAAGATTAGTGGAACACTCGTCTCGCAATCGAGCCCACGACGTTCGGCCTCGGCCTTCCACTCATCGCTGTAACCGTTGCCGTCGAAGCGGATAGGTTTGCTCAGTTTGATATACTTACGCAACACTTGAATGATAGCCGGAATCTTCTCCTCGCCTTTTCCAATCAGTTCGTCTACCTCGTTTTTGAAGATGACGAGCTGCTCGGCCACGGCGGAGTTCAACGCTATCATAGCGCTGGCACAGTTGGCCTCGGAACCTACGGCACGGAATTCGAAGCGGTTGCCGGTGAAGGCAAAGGGCGACGTACGGTTACGGTCGGTGTTATCGATAAGCAATTCGGGGATTTGCGGAATATCGAGTTTCATGCCATGTTTGCCCGAGAGCACTACCAAATCGTCGGCGGAACTCTCTTCCATGTGGTCGAGTACCCGACTCAACTGCGTACCCAGGAACGACGAGATAATGGCGGGCGGTGCCTCGTTCGCACCCAGACGATGGGCGTTGGTGGCACTCATGATCGAGGCCTTCAGCAAACCGTTGTGACGATAAACCGCCATCAGCGTATTCACCACGAAGGTGATGAAGCGCAGGTTCTCTTCAGGCGTCTTGCCCGGCGACATCAGCAAGATGCCCGTATCGGTACCCAGCGACCAGTTGTTGTGCTTGCCCGAACCGTTGACACCCTTGAAAGGTTTCTCGTGCAGCAGCACTCTGAAGCCGTGCGTGCGGGCTACCTTACGCATGAGCGACATCACCAGCATGTTGTGGTCGACGGCCAGATTGCACTCCTCGAAGATAGGAGCCAGCTCGAACTGGTTGGGGGCTACCTCGTTGTGACGGGTCTTAACCGGGATACCCAGCTCCAGAGCCTGTATCTCGAGGTCTTTCATAAAGGCGGCTACCCGCGTAGGAATGGCACCGAAATAGTGATCCTCGAGCTGCTGGTTTTTCGAAGCTTCGTGTCCCATCAGCGTGCGACCGGTCAAGAGCAGGTCGGGACGGGCAGCATACAGACCCTCGTCGACCAGGAAATACTCCTGTTCCCAACCCAGGTAGGCCATCACCTTCTTCACGTCGGGATTGAAATAGTGACATACGTCGACCGCAGCCTTGTCGACAGCGCGCAACGCTTTGAGCAACGGGGCCTTGTAATCGAGCGATTCGCCCGTATAGGCGATAAATACGGTGGGGATACAGAGGGTATCGTCTACCACAAAGACGGGCGACGAGGGATCCCAGGCGCTGTAACCGCGGGCTTCGAACGTGTTGCGGATACCACCGTTGGGGAACGACGAGGCGTCGGGCTCCTGCTGCACGAGCAACTTGCCCGAAAATTCTTCCATCATACCCCCTTTGCCGTCATGTTCGACAAAGGCATCGTGTTTCTCTGCCGTGCCTTCGGTCAAAGGCTGGAACCAGTGGGTATAGTGGGTTGCACCCAGTTCCATCGCCCACTTTTTCATTCCGCGTGCTACCTCGTCGGCCATATCGCGGTCGAGGGTGGCACCGTGGTCTATCACATCGACCAAGCGGTTGTAGGTCGATGTAGGCAGATACTTGAACATCTTCTCCCGATTGAACACATACTTGGCGAAATAGTCGCTCGGGCGTTCGTTGGGTACCGATACCTCTACCGGTTTTGCCTGAAAGGCTTTCTCTACTACTCTAAATCTCAACGTTGACATACTGTCTTAAATTTTATGGTTGGTTATTTATATAGCTTTCGTTTTACGATTCTCCGGTTTTTACTTTTTCCCGTAGGCCTCTTCGTGCACACCGGTCACGGCCCGGCCGCTCGGCTCGTTCATGTGGGCAAACGAGGCATCCCAGGCCAGGGCTTCGGCCGTAGAGCAGGCTACGCTGGGTACACTGGGCACACTGCGGGCTGCACTTTCGCTGGGGAAATACTCCTCGAAAATCGAGCGGTAGTAATACTCCTCCTTGTTTTGCGGCGGATTGATGGGGAAACGCTCGGCGGCGTGCTGCATCTGCTCGTCGCTCACGGCCTGTGCGGTGACGGTCTTCAGGGTATCGATCCAACTGTACCCCACCCCGTCGCTGAACTGCTCCTTCTGTCGCCAGGCCACCGTGTCGGGCAGCATGTCGGCAAAGGCTTCGCGCACGATGCGCTTCTCGATGGTCTTGCCGGGGCACATCTTGGCCTGCGGATTGAGCCGCATGGCCACGTCGAGGAACTCCTTGTCGAGGAACGGTACACGTCCCTCCACCCCCCAGGCCGAGAGGGCCTTGTTGGCCCGCAGGCAGTCATAGAGGTAGAGCTTCGACAGCTTCCGCACGGTCTCCTCGTGGAATGCCCGCGCATCGGGTGCCTTGTGGAAGTAGAGGTAACCGCCGAATACCTCGTCGGCCCCCTCGCCGCTCAGCACCATCTTGATACCCATGCTCTTGATGACCCGAGCCAGCAGATACATGGGCGTAGAGGCGCGCACGGTAGTGACGTCGTAGGTCTCGATGTAATAGATGACGTCGCGCACGGCGTCGAGCCCCTCCTGTATGGTGTAGTTTATCTCGTGATGTACGGTGCCTATATAGTCGGCCACCTCGCGAGCCTTGGCCAGGTCGGGAGCTCCGCGCAACCCGATGGCAAAGGAGTGGAGCTGGGGCCACCAGGCCTCCTTCTGTCCGTCGGTTTCGACCCGTCGGGCAGCGAATCGCTTGGCTATGGCCGAGATTACCGAACTGTCGAGCCCGCCCGAGAGCAACACCCCGTAGGGCACGTCGCTCATCAGTTGCCGACGCACGGCCTCCTCGAGCGCTTCGCGCAACTCGAATACCGAAGCGGGATTGTCCTTGACGGCATCGTAGCGGGTCCATTCGCGTTTGTACCAACGGACCATCTTCTTCTCGCGGCTCGAATAGTAGTGGCCGGGCAGGAAGGGTTCGTAGCGCTCGCAGAAACCCTCGAGCGCCTTCAGTTCGCTGGCACAATAGAGGGTGCCGTCGCTGTCGTATCCGATATACAACGGAATGACACCTATGGGGTCGCGGGCGATGAGAAACTCGTCGCGCTCTTCGTCGTAGAGGGCAAAGGCAAAAATGCCGTTCAACTCCTCCAGAAAGTCGATACCCTTGTCGCGGTAGAGTGCCAGTATCACCTCGCAGTCGCTACCCGTCTGAAACTCGTATTGACCCGCATACCGTTGCCGGATTTCGCGGTGGTTGTAAATCTCGCCATTGACGGCAAGCACCTGCTTGCGGTCGGGCGAGTAGAGGGGCTGGCCTCCGCTCTGAGGGTCGACAATCGAGAGTCGCTCGTGGGCCAGGATGGCCGAGCTTCCGCAATAGATGCCGCTCCAGTCGGGGCCCCGATGACGAATCTTCTTGGCCATGGCCAAGGCTTTCTTACGCCACTCGGGCGATTGGCTCTTAATATTGAATATGGCTGCTATTCCACACATGACAAGGGTTGTTTTATGCTGTTCTATACTCCTGTTTCTATCGTTGGCCGGTAGTGCAATACCGGTCTATCTCCTGCGCGGCACGATGTCCCGAAGCGATACATTTGACTACCAGACTGGCACCCGAGGCGGCATCGCCGGCCACGAATACATTCTCCGGCAGGTCGGGCAACTGAGGCTTGAGGAATCCCATCGCCAGCAACACCAGGTCGGCCTTCAAAATCTCTTTCCGTCCCGTAGGCCGCATCTGCGGGCGACCGCCGTCGGGAGCCGGCAACCAGTCGACCTCCTCGACCTCGACGCCGCACACCCGCCCGTTCTCACCGATAAAGCGGGTGGACGAGAGGCTCCAGCGACGTACGCATCCCTCCTCGTGGCTGCTGCTGGTCTTCAGCACAACAGGCCACTGGGGCCAGGGTGTCGCGGGGTTGTATCCTACGGGCGGCTTCGGCATGATTTCTATCTGGGTCACGCTGGCCGCACCCTGCCGGTTGCTCGTGCCTATGCAGTCGCTGCCCGTATCGCCGCCACCGATTACCAGCACATCCTTGCCGCGTGCCGTGATGCGCTCTTCGTCGCTGAAGGTCTGCCCGGCCAACACCCGGTTTTGCTGGGCCAGCATCTCCATGGCAAAATGGATACCGGCCAAGTCGCGCCCCGGAATATTGAGGTCGCGGGCCTGGGGCGTACCCGTGCAGAGACAGTAGGCATCGAAACCCTCGGGCAGATGGTCGAGCTCGACGACATGGTTCACCTCGAAGGTGATGCCCTCGGCCTCCATCACCCGCACCCGACGGTCGATGATGGGCTTGTGCAGTTTGAAGTTGGGAATACCGAAACGCAACAGACCGCCCACATACTCCAGCTTCTCGAATACGGTCACGTCGTAGCCCAGCCGGTTGAGCCGATTGGCCACCGAGAGCCCGGCCGGGCCCGACCCGATGACAGCCACACGCCTGCCGTTACGCTTGTAGTGGTGAGGCTTGACGAGCCCCTCGCGGAAGGCGGCCTCGATGATGGCAGCCTCGTTTTCGCGAATGGTCACCGGCGCCTCCATGCTCAGGTTGAGCACACAGCTCTTCTCGCACAGCGCCGGACAGATGCGCCCCGTAAACTCGGGGAAATCGTTGGTCTGGGTGAGCAGCCTGTAGGCCTCGTCCCATCGGCCCCGATAGAGGGCATCTTGAAATTCGGGCGGGCGGTTGCCCAGCGGGCAGGCCCAGTGGCAGAAAGGCACCCCGCAATCCATGCAACGCGAAGCCTGCAGCTTGCGTTCGCTGGTGTTGAGGGTCTGCTCCACCTCGCCGTAGTCCGAAATACGGTCGTGTACGGGGCGATATCCGGCCTCCTGCCGGGGTATGGTTAAGAATGCTTTCGGGTTTCCCATAATGCTTTTATCTTGCTATATCTAATCGTTCGTTTTTTTCGATAGGGTTAATAATCTCTCTGTACTTCGGCAATCTTCTCCTGGAGCTTGCGCATCTGCTCTTCGGCCAGAACCTTCTTGAACTCGATGGGGGTTACCTGGATAAACTCGTCGACATAGCGGTTCCAGTTGTCGAGCATCGTGCGGGCCAGCGACGAGCTGGTGTAGAAGTAGTGCTGGCGGATGAGTTCGTGCAGCTCCTTGCGGGCAGCCGCATCTTCCAGCAGCGAGAGCTCGACCATATCCATGTTGCAGAAGTAGTCGAACTTGCGGTTCTTGTCCCACACGTAGGCCACGCCGCCGCTCATACCGGCAGCGAAGTTGCGGCCCGTCTCGCCCAGAACGACTACCCGACCGCCGGTCATGTACTCGCAGCAGTGGTCGCCCACCCCTTCGACTACGGCAATGGCACCCGAGTTGCGCACGGCAAAACGCTCACCGGCCCGGCCGTTGATGTAGACCTCGCCCGAGGTGGCTCCATAGAGCAGCGTGTTGCCGGCTATCGTATTGTCTTCGGCAGCAAAGGTGCTGCGCACCGGCGGGTGTACCGCAATGCGGCCGCCGCTCAACCCCTTGCCCAGATAGTCGTTGGCCTCGCCCTCGAGCCGGAAGTTGATACCCCGGGTGAGGAAGGCTCCGAAACTCTGTCCGGCCGAACCTCTGAACTTGACCTGAATCGTATCGTCGGGCAAACCGGCCTCGCCATACCGCGAGGCAATGGCCCCCGAGAGCATGGCACCTACCGAACGGTCGGTATTGCCGATGGTATATTCGAGCGAAACCTCGCGTCGGTTCTCGATGGCTTCGCGAGCGGCTGCAATCATGGTTACGTCGAGTACCCCGTCGATGTCGTGCTGTTGGGGCATGACCCGATGCAGGGCCGTACCGTTGTCGACCCGGTGCAACATGCGGCTGAAGTCGAGCAGCGAGGCTTTGGTACCCGGTTCGGCGGGAGCTATCTCAATCAGGTCGGTGCGACCCACGATGTCGTTCAACCGGGTGAAGCCCATCTCGGCCAGATACTCGCGCACCTCTTGGGCCAGGAACTGGAAGTAGTTAACCACGTACTGGTAGTGACCTCTGAAACGCTCGCGCAACTTGGGGTCTTGCGTGGCCACGCCCACCGGACAGGTATTGGCATGGCACTTGCGCATCATCACGCAACCCAGCACAATGAGGGCGGCGGTACCAAAGGCAAACTCTTCGGCCCCGAGCAACGCCATGCTGATGATGTCGCGCCCGGTTTTGAGCTGCCCGTCGGTCTGCAGGCGCACCTTGCCGCGAAGGCCGTTCAGCACCAGCGTCTGCTGCGTGTCGCTCAACCCGATTTCGGGCGGGATACCGGCGTAGCGCATCGACGAGGCGGGCGAAGCACCCGTGCCTCCCTCGGCTCCCGAGATGACAATCAGGTCGGCCTTGGCCTTGGCCACACCGGCAGCGATGGTGCCCACCCCGCTCTCGGCCACCAGCTTGACGCTGATTTGGGCCCGGGGATTGACATTCTTCAGGTCGAAGATGAGTTGGGCCAAATCTTCGATGGAGTAAATATCGTGATGGGGCGGCGGCGAAATGAGCGAAATGCCCGGTATCGAATGGCGGGTGCGGGCAATCACTTCGTCGACCTTGAAGCCCGGCAACTGTCCACCCTCGCCCGGCTTGGCGCCCTGTGCCACCTTGATCTGTATCTCTTCGGCATTGACCAGATATTCGGTAGTGACCCCGAAACGACCCGAAGCCACCTGCTTGGTCTTGCTGCAGAGCGAAATGCCGTCGTAGGTCTCGTGGAAGCGGACCGAATCTTCGCCACCCTCGCCCGTGTTGCTGCGGGTTCCCAGTTTGTTCATGGCCAAGGCAAGCGCCTCGTGGGCCTCCTTGCTGATGGCTCCGAACGAGATGGCCCCCGTCACGAAATGTTTTACGATCGACTCGACCGGCTCTACCTGGTCGATGGAAATCGGGTTGCGTTTGAAGCGGAAGAAGTCGCGCAGGAAGATGGGGCTCTCCTTGTGGTCTACCGCCTGGGTAAACTGTTTGAATTTATCGTAACTGCCCAACCGGGTAGCCAGTTGCAGCAGGCTGATGGTCTCGGGATTCCAGGCATGTTTCTCGCCATCCTTGCGATAGGAGAACTGCCCGATGTAGGGCAAGGGCTCGTCCTCGTCGTCGAGCCGATAGCCGGCATCGTGGAATGCCTCGTAGTCACGGGCAATCTCATCGAGACGGATACCGCCCACCGACGAACAACGGGTACCGAACCAGCGGTTCAGCAGCTCTTCGCTCAACCCCACGGCCTCGAAAATCTTGGCACCGCGGTACGAACGTATGGTGCTGATACCCATCTTGCTCATGATTTTGTAGAGCCCCTTGCACACGGCCTTGATGTAGTTCTTCTCGGCCGTCTCGTAGTTCATCTGCACGTCGCCACGCTTTACCAGATCGTCGAGCACGGCAAAGACCATGTAGGGATTGATGGCGCTGGCACCGTAGCCCAGCAACAGGGCGGCGTGCATCACCTCGCGTATCTCGCCGCTCTCGACCACCAGAGCCGTCTGCACGCGCTTCTGCACCGAAATGAGGTGATGGTGCACGGCACTCACGGCCAGCAGGGCCGGTATGGCGGCGTGGTCGGCATCGATGTCGCGGTCGGTGAGGACGATGTAGTTTACCCCCTCGTCGACCGACTCCTCGGCCTTGCGGCAGAGGGCAACGAGCGCCTCTTCCAGTCCGGTTTTTCCCCGCCCGGCCTCGAAGAGCATGGGCAGTTTCACCGTCTTGAATCCCTTATAGCGGATGTTGCAGAGAATATCCAGTTGGGTGTTGTTGAGGATGGGATGCGGCAACCGCACCATCTTGCAGTGGCTCTCGTCGGGCAACAGAATGTTGTTGCCCACAGCGCCGATATACTCGGTGAGCGACATGACCAGCTCCTCGCGAATGGGGTCGATGGGCGGGTTGGTCACCTGGGCAAACTGCTGTCTGAAATAGTTGAAAAGCGATTGCGGACGTTCGGAGAGAACGGCCAGCGGCGTATCGTTACCCATCGAGGCGGTAGGCTCCGACCCGGTGGTACACATGGGCGTGATGGTGCGCTCCACATCCTCGCGGGTGAAACCGAAGGCGCGCAACTTGCGTTCGTAATCGTCGACGGTATTCACCACCTTGCGGCCGCTCTTGAGGGTATCGAGCTCGATGCGGTTCTCGGCCAGCCACTGACGGTAAGGCCGGGCCGAGGCGAGTTGCTGCTTCAGCTCCTCGTCGTAATAGATGCGACCCTCCTGCGTATCGACCAGCAGAATCTTACCCGGTTGCAGGCGACCCTTCTCGCGGATGGTCTCGGGGGCGAAGCTGATGACTCCCGCCTCGCTGGCCACCACCATCATGTCGTTACGGGTAATCAGGTAGCGGGCCGGGCGCAGACCGTTACGGTCGAGCATTCCGCCGGCATAGCGGCCGTCGCTGAAGAGCAGGGCGGCCGGGCCGTCCCACGGCTCCATCAAAATCGAATGGTATTCGTAGAAGGCCTTCAGGTCTTCGCTGATGGGGTTCTTGTCGTTGAACGACTCGGGCACGAGCATGGCCATGGCGTGCGGCAGGCTCAACCCCGACTGCACGAAAAACTCGAGCACGTTGTCGAGCGACGCACTGTCGCTCATGTCGGGTTGCAGAATGGGACGGATGTCCTTTACCGGTCCCAACAACGGTGTGGAGAGCACACTCTCGCGGGCCTCCATCCAACCCCGGTTGCCACGGATGGTATTGATTTCGCCGTTGTGCGCCAACAGCCGGAAGGGCTGGGCCAACCCCCAAGTGGGGAAGGTGTTGGTGCTGAAACGGGAGTGGACAATGGCCAGACCGCTGGTGAAATAGGGCTGCGTGAGGTCGCAGAAGTATTCGCGCACCTGCACCGACGACAGCATGCCTTTATAGATGATGGTCTTGCTCGAAAGCGAGACGATGTAAAAATCCTTGTGCGAAACCCGACGCTCTATCTTTTTACGAATGAGGTAGAGCTTGCGCTCCAGGTCGTCGGCCTCGCCGGTGATAAAAATCTGCTTGATGTCGGGCTCGGTCTCGGCGGCGCTCTTTCCCAGAATCGACGAATTGACCGGCACCGAACGCACGTGCATGAGCGAGAGCTTCTCGCGCTCGATCTCCTCGGCCATGATGTCGAGTATCTCGGTCTGATCCTTCAGGCTCTTGGGCAGAAACACCAGCCCCGTGCCATATTTTCCCTTCTCGGGGACCGGGATACCTTGCAACAAAATGAACTCGTGCGGAATCTGCAACAGGATACCGGCACCGTCGCCGGTCTTGTTGTCGGCGCCCTCGGCTCCCCGGTGCTTCATGTTCTCGAGCACCTTCAGGGCCGAATCGACCAACTCGTGCGACTTGTTGCCGTGGATGTTGACAATCATACCTACTCCGCACGCATCGTGTTCGTTGGCCGGGTCATACAGACCGGTCAATCCCCTCTGCGCTGCTTTCTCCTTTATCTCTTTACCTTTGACAAATGTAGTACCCTTCATCGGTTTACAGTTTCTTTTTATTTCGTCGTTCAAAATAAGCATTTCAATTTGCTTGCAAAAATAAATAACAGCTTTCAAAAACACAAACATATTGTAGATTTATTTGCAAAATAATCTATTTACAGTAAAACCTCTTACTTTTTACTACACTATATAATAGCAAGATATAGAGCTCTTAATTTTTATTAAAACCCTGGGGTATATCCCTCGGGAAAAAAATAATAGCTAACTTTGTGGTGTAACAAAGGGGTGCCTAAAAGCGGCTGAGATCATACCCTATGAACCTGATACGGATAATGCCGGCGCAGGAATTGTTCATAGTCCTATCTGTTTCGATACGGTTTTAAGCTACCCCCGAAGATAAAGCGAACCGTATGAAGACTTATCCCGTCGTATTGACCATAGCCGGCTCGGACAGCAGCGGAGGAGCCGGGATACAAGCCGACCTGAAGACCATGTCGGCCATCGGTGTGTTCGGCACCTCGGCCATCACCGCCATTACGGCGCAAAACACCTGCGAAGTGCGGGCCATCCAGGGCATCGACCCGTCCATCGTGCGCCAGCAAATCGAGGCGGTGCTCGACGACCTGCCCTGCCGCACGGTGAAGTTGGGCATGCTCTACGCCCGTCCCACCATCGAAGCCATTGCCGACTGTCTGGCGCACTATCCCCTCGACCACATCGTGCTCGACCCGGTAATGGTATCGACCTCGGGCTGCCGGCTCATCGAAGAGGAGGCCATCGAGGCGGTCAAATCGCTGCTGTTGCCCCGGGCTACACTCGTCACCCCCAACATTCCCGAGACCGAAATTCTGAGCGGCCTGCCCGTCACCAACGAGCGGGATATGGAGCTGGCGGCCCAACGGCTCTTCCGCATCGGATGCCGGGCCGTACTCATCAAGGGAGGGCATCTGGAGGGGGCCGAGTCGTACGACCTGCTCTTCACCCCGCATGCCGACCCGGTGCGCTACACCTCGCCGCGGGTTGCCACGCGCAACACCCACGGCACGGGCTGCACCTTCTCGTCGGCCATTGCCTCGTACCTGGCCCTGGGCCGCACGCTGCCCGACGCCGTTGCCGCCGCCAAGCACTACCTGACCCAGGCTCTGCAAGCCGGGGCCGACGTGACGATAGGCCACGGCCACGGTGCCGTAAACCATCTGTTCGCCCCCTGTGTTTTAACCTCACGGGACAACGAAGCACTGAACGAAAAAGAGAAACCCACTCATTGATACAACAATGAAAGTATATATCAACCAAAACGAAACCGAGGTACCCGAGGGCATCACCGTAAAAGAGTGGCTCGACCGGCAGCAGATTGCCGCCGAGGGTACCGCCATTGCCATCGACAACAAACTGGTACCCAAGAGCGAATGGAGCAACCGCACACTGGCCGACGGCGACAAGATTACCCTCATTCGCGCCACCTTCGGCGGATAACCGGCAAAACCGAACGTAACGCGATGAAATACATAGGTATCACACCCGAAGGTTTCTTGCCCGGCGAGGAGTGCTTGATAGCCGCTCTGCTCGACCACGGTCTGGACCGCCTGCACCTGCGCAAACCCGGGGCCTCGCACCACGAGGTGGAGCAACTGTTGCGCACGATTCCCGACCGCTGCTACAGCCGCATCGTACTGCACGACCACTTCGAGCTGGCCGCAACGTACAGGCTGGCCGGGGTACACCTCAACCGTCGCAACCCCGAGCCGCCCGCACCGGCTGACGGCTACACCCCCGCCCTATCGCGCTCGTGCCACACCATCGCCGAGCTGGCCCACGGCGAAGGGTATGCCTATCAGTTCCTGAGCCCTCTCTTCGACAGCATCTCGAAGCAGGGATATACCGCGGGCTTCATCCCCGACGAGCTGACGGAGGCCGCCAGCCAAGGCATCATCGGCGAGCGGGTAATCGCCCTGGGCGGCATCACCCCCGAACGGATGGCTGCCGTGCGGGCCTGGCACTTCGGCGGAGTAGCCCTGCTGGGCTACTTGTGGCAGGACCCCACCCCCGAGGGTGTGGTGGCCCGACTGAAACGAATACGAACTGTTTAACACCATAGTCATGTTACAATTCATTACACACCAAACCCTGCGCTTCGGCATTGTCGAAGGCGCTGTCGCCGCCCTGAACGGAGGCTGCAAATGGATACAGCTGCGCATGAAAGAGGCTCCCCTCGAAGAGGTCGAGAAGACGGCCCGGCAACTGATTTCGCTCTGCAAGGAGCACGAGGCGATACTCGTTCTCGACGACTATCCTCAACTGGCGGCCGACCTCGACGTAGACGGCGTGCACCTGGGCAAACTCGACATGCCCGTATCGGAGGCCCGCCTGCTCATCGGCGAAAAGTACATCATCGGCGGTACGGCCAACACCTTCGACGACATCCAGAACCTCGTACGTCAGGATGCCGACTATGTGGGTCTCGGCCCCTTCCGCTACACCGAGACCAAAAAGAACCTGAGTCCCATACTCGGGCTCGAGGGCTATGCCCGCATCATGCAGCAGTGCCGCGACAACGGGCTGAAGATTCCCGTGGTGGCCATCGGCGGCATCACGGCCGACGACATTCCGGCCATTATGGAAACGGGTGTGGCCGGCATCGCCCTGTCGGGCACCATCCTGCAGGCCGAAGACCCCGAGGCCGAAACCCGAAAGATTATAGATTTACTCAACCAATATCGTAAAGCATGAAAAAATTAGTGATTGGAGGACGGGAATTCTCCTCCCGACTGTTTGTCGGAACCGGCAAATTCAGCTCGAACGAATTGATGGAAAAAGCCATCGAGGCTTCGGAATCCGAAATGATTACCGTTGCCATGAAACGTCTCAACATGACCCACGAAGCTACCGACGATATGCTCGCACACATCGACCGCACCAAGGTGCAGTTCCTGCCCAATACCTCGGGCGTGCGGAATGCCGAGGAGGCCGTGCTTGCCGCCCAGCTCTCCCGCGACTGCTTCGGGACCGACTTCATCAAACTCGAAATCCACCCCGACCCCAAATACCTTCTGCCCGACCCGGTAGAGACCCTGAAGGCTACCGAACAGCTGGCCAAGATGGGGTTCGTAGTGCTGCCCTACATCCAGGCCGACCCCGTGCTGTGCAAACGCCTCGAAGAGGCCGGTGCCGCTACGGTGATGCCGCTGGGGGCTCCCATCGGCACGAACAAGGGGTTGCGCACGCGTGACTTCCTGCAGATTATCATCGAGGAGAGCAACGTGCCCGTCATCGTCGATGCCGGTATCGGGGCTCCGTCGCATGCTGCCGAAGCCATGGAGCTGGGTGCCGACGCCGTACTGGTGAACACCGCCATTGCCGTGGCCGGTAATCCCGTAGAGATGGCCATCGCCTTCAAAGAGGCTGTTCGAGCCGGCCGCCGTGCCTACGAAGCCGGACTGGGTGCCCAATACCACTTTGCCCAGGCCAGCAGCCCGTTGACCTCATTCCTGGACTAACCACTTCGAAACTTCACACATTTATGGATACACAAAAAATCATCAAAGACTCCTACCCCGGTTCCGAGAAGGTATATGTACCGGGTAAACTCTTTCCCATTCAAGTGGGCATGCGCAAGATCAACCTGACCGACACCGTGACCATCGAGAACGGGAAACGGGTACATACCCCCAACCCGCCGGTCTATGTGTATGACACCAGCGGTCCCTATACCGACCCAGCCGTAGAGGTAGACATCAACCGGGGTATCCCCCGCCTGCGCGAGTCGTGGATTCTCGACCGCGGCGATGTGGAACGGCTCGACGACATCACCTCGCAATACGGGCGTGCCCGCCGCGACGACCCGTCGCTCGACCCGATACGGTTCAAAAACACACCGCTCCCCTACCGGGCCAAACCGGGACATGCCATCACGCAGATGTACTATGCCCGCCAGGGTATCGTCACCGCCGAGATGGAGTATGTGGCCATACGCGAGAATATAATGAACGAGCAATTGGGCATCAAGAGCCACATCACCCCCGAGTTTGTGCGCGACGAGGTGGCTGCCGGCCGTGCCATCATCCCGGCCAACATCAACCACCCCGAGGCCGAGCCGATGATTATCGGCCGCAACTTCCTGGTGAAACTCAATACCAACATCGGCAACTCGGCCCTCTCGTCGGGTATCGAAGAGGAGGTGGACAAGGCCGTATGGAGCTGCCACTGGGGCGGTGATACGCTCATGGACCTCTCGACGGGCGACCACATACACGAGACGCGCGAATGGATTATCCGCAACTGCCCCGTGCCCATGGGTACCGTGCCCATCTACCAAGCCCTCGAGAAGGTAAACGGCAAGGTCGAAGACCTCACCTGGGAGATTTACCGCGATACGCTCATCGAGCAGTGCGAGCAGGGTGTGGACTACTTCACCATTCACGCCGGAGTGCTCAAGGCACACGCCGATCTGGTGGGCGAACGGCTCACGGGCATCGTGTCGCGCGGCGGTTCGATTATGACCAAGTGGTGCGTTATCCACAACCAGGAGAGTTTCCTCTACACCCACTTCGACGAAATCTGCGAGATACTCAAGCAGTACGACGTGGCCATATCGCTGGGCGACGGCATGCGGCCCGGCTCGATACACGACGCCAACGACCGCTCGCAGTTCCTCGAACTCGACGTGCTGGGCGAACTCACCGAGAAGGCCTGGGCACACGACGTGCAGGTGATTATCGAAGGTCCCGGCCATATTCCCATGCAGAAGATCAAGGAGAACATGGACCGCCAGTTGAGCAGTTGCCACGGAGCCCCCTTCTACACGCTGGGCCCGTTGACTACCGACATCGCCCCGGGTTACGACCACATCACTTCGGCCATCGGTGCCGCACAGATTGCCTGGCTGGGCACGGCCATGATTTGCTACGTCACCCCCAAGGAACATCTGGGACTGCCCGATCGCGAGGATGTGCGCAACGGTGTCATCGCCTACAAGATTGCGGCCCACGCCGCCGACCTGGCCAAGGGATTCCCCGGCGCCCAGGTGCGCGACGATGCCATGAGCAAGGCCCGCTACGAGTTCCGCTGGAAAGACCAGTTCAACCTGGCCCTCGACCCCGACCGGGCTCTCGAGTATTACAAGCAGGGCTCGTTCCACGACGGCAACTACTGCACCATGTGCGGCCCCAACTTCTGCGCCATGCGGCTGTCGCAAGACATCACCAACTGCATCGAGAAGGAGTAACCCGCCCGGTGTACCCGCGAGTGCCGGTGGCGCAGTGCCATCGGCCTCGCCACAAGAGAGAATAGAAAAGAAATCGACCAACTACCAACGATTGAATAAAGAAAAAGAAGAAAGATGTTTTCCGAAGAATTAGAAAAATATTCCTGGGACGACATAACCGCCTGCATCAACTCGAAACAGAGCCGCGACGTGGAGATTGCCTTGGGCAAGGAGCACTTGACCATCGACGACTTCATGGCCCTCGTTTCGCCGGCCGCAGCTCCCTATCTGGAGCCCATGGCCGCCCTGAGCCGGCGCTATACCCAGGAGCGTTTCGGTAAAACGATACAGATGTATGTACCGCTTTATATCACCAACTCGTGCAACAACTTTTGCGTCTATTGCGGGTTCAACCACAACAACCCCATCTCTCGCATCATCCTCACCGAAGAGGAGATCGAGAACGAATGCCGCGCCATACGCAAGCTGGGCCCCTTTGAGAACCTGCTCATCGTCACCGGCGAGAATCCGCGCGATGCCGGTGTAGACTATCTGGAGCGGGCTCTGCATGTAGCCCGCCCCTACTTTGCCAACCTCTCGATCGAGGTGATGCCGCTCAAGAGCGAAGATTACTACCGGCTCACCAAGTCGGGTCTCAACGGTGTGGTTTGCTTCCAGGAGACCTACCACAAGGATCGCTACAAGACCTATCACCCCAAGGGGATGAAATCGATTTTCGAATGGCGTGTCAACGGCTTCGACCGCATGGGTCAGGCCGGCGTGCACAAGATAGGCATGGGCGTGCTCATCGGGCTGGAGCCCTGGCGCACCGATGTGACCATGATGGCCATTCACCTGCAATACCTGCGCAAGCACTACTGGCAGACGAAATACAGCGTCAACTTCCCCCGCATGCGGCCGTCGGAGGGGCACTTCCAACCCAACGTGGTGATGAGCGACCGGGAGCTGGCCCAGCTGATTTTTGCCTTCCGTATCTTCGACCACGACGTGGATATTTCGGTATCGACCCGCGAGAACCCCAACTTCCGCAACCACATTGCCACGCTGGGAGCCACCTCGATGAGTGCCGGCTCGAAGACCGACCCGGGAGGCTACGCCACCTATCCGCAGGCACTGGAGCAATTTGCCGTGAGCGACGAACGCACCCCGGCCGAGGTAGAGCAGGCCATCAAGGCCATGGGCTACGAGGTAGTATGGAAAGACTGGGATAAAATCTTCGATTGATGAACGAGCGATACAGCAGACAGACGATGCTCCCCGAAATAGGCGAAGCGGGCCAGGAGCGGCTGCGCCAGGCGCGAGTGCTGATTGTGGGGGTGGGCGGCCTGGGTTCGCCCGTCGCCCTCTACCTGACGGCGGCCGGCGTGGGCTGCCTGGGGCTGGTCGACGACGATGTGGTGTCGGTGAGCAACCTGCAACGGCAGGTGCTCTATACCGAAGCCGAGGTGGGAGCCCCCAAGGTGGAGTGTGCCCGCCGGCGGCTGTCGGAGCTGAACAGCACGACCCGCATCGAGACCTACCCCACGCGGTTTACCCCCGAAAATGCCGCCGAACTCGTGGCCAACTACGACCTGGTGGTCGACGGCTGCGACAACGCGGCCACCCGCTACCTCATCGACGAGGAGTGCGCCCGCCAAGGCAAGCCCTACGTCTACGGCTCCATCGCCGCCTTCGAGGGACAGGTGTCGGTATTCAACTACCGGGGAGGCCCCCGGTACAGCGACCTCTACCCGCGCCCGGCAGTAATGCCTGTGCCGCAACCGGGCGGCGTGGTCGGGTCCATTCCCGGCCTCATCGGTTGCCTGCAAGCCTCCGAAGCCATCAAGATAATTGCCGGGTGCGGCGAGGTGTTGAGCGGCAAACTCTACTGGACCAACCTGCTCACCCTGCAGCACCAGATTATCGAACTATGAGTTCTTCGGCTCATAGTCTGTTGTATGGCTCAAAAGAGGTTTTCCAAAACCAATAGAGCGTTGACATAGAAACAAAAACGACAGCCTCGGCGATTTTCTGCCGAGGCTGTCGTTTATAAGTCAATTCGATATTCGATCTTCATCGTTGCTTACCACCAAAATTAAAAAGCCGGAATCTAATAAAAAACAATCGCAGCACTCTGTATTTGCGCAATTTTTCGATGATTTTACTCATTATGGCTAAGAAATTTTCTTGATTACATACTTTTATTCTATCAATAGGCATTCGCCCAGTTGTTCTTGCGAATGTTCTCGCGTTTCCACTTATCCTTGGGAGCAGTCTCGCCCTGCGGATAACCCATGGGGATGACGTTGAGCGGAATAATCTGTGCCGGCAAACCGAGTACCGAGCGAATGGCTTTTACCCGGCTCATCATAGGATAGGCACCCGTCCATACGGCTCCCAGCCCCAGACCGTGAGCAGCCAACAGGATATTCTCGGTAGCGGCCGAGGCATCCTGTATCCAATAGGTAGCCCCCTCGCCCTCGATGGCTTTGCTCAAGTCGCCGCACACTACGATGGCCACCGGAGCCGATGCCAGCATCTTGGCATTGGGCAGCGAGTCGGCCAACTGGGTCATCAGCGCCTTGTCGTCGATAACCACAAAGGCCCACGGCTGTTGATTGCGGGCGGTAGGTGCCGCCATGCCGGCACGCAGAATCTGCTCGATTTTCTCGGGCTCCACGGCCTGGTCGGTATAGGCCCGCACACTGGCCCGGGTTTCGATAGCCTCGAGTACCGGCATACCCTCGCCGCTGCTCTTCGAATCGCTCTTGGTGGTCGAGAAGAACATCACGAACACGACTACCGTGAAGATGAACCACACGGCCAGAAAAATAAATAAAACTCGTTTCATCATATCTTGTCTGTTTTTTTAAGTTTACAGCGTCAGCAGTCCCTCGGGAATACTCATGTAGAGCCGGCGGTTCTCCTCGTCGATTTCGCTCACAAACTCGTCGACGGCCGGCACCAGCAGCTCGCGGCCGGCGTGGTCTATCTCGAAGAGCACATTCTCGGTCGAGTCGTCGACGGCCACAATCTTGCCCAACTCGCCCAGCTCGCTGTCGACGACGGTAAACCCGATGAAGTAGTCGCTCGGGGCCTCCTCTTCGGCCTCCGTGTCGTAGTAGGATTTGGGGAAGTAGACATCGAGCAGCGAGAAAGCCCGGGCCTCGGTCTCATTGTCGACATCCTCGAGCTTTATCAAGGCCGTAGTGTCGCTCTTGAAGCGATACTCCTCGATGAAAAAGGGGACGAAGATACCGTCGATTTCGCAGACGATATAGGGACAGTCGGTGCGGTCGAACACATCGTCGGTAAAGGTGAAGGAGAGCTCCCCCTTCACCCCGTGCGGTTTGTTGAACCGCCCTATCTTGATCAATTCTTCACGTTCTATCATGATTGTTTCTCTTGTTTTACAGCCGGGTGATGCGCGCCCCTATGGCATTGAGCCGCTTGTCGATGTCCTGATAGCCCCGGTCTATCTGGTCGATGTTGTGGATGCGGCTCGTACCGTCGGCACTCATGGCGGCGATGAGCAGCGCGATACCGGCCCGGATATCGGGCGATACCATGTTGGCAGCCCGCAGCGTATGGGCGTGAGCCTGACCGATGACGGCGGCGCGGTGCGGGTCGCACAGGATAATCTGGGCCCCCATGTCGATGAGCTTGTCGACGAAGAAGAGTCGGCTCTCGAACATCTTCTGGTGGATGAGCACGCTGCCCTTGGCCTGGGTAGCCACCACGAGGAAGACACTCAGGAGGTCGGGGGTAAGTCCCGGCCACGGCGCATCGGCGAAGGTCATGATAGAGCCGTCGATAAAGGTCTCTATCTCGTACCCGTCGTGCTCGGGGATGTGGATGTCGTCGCCGTTTTGCTCGACGGTGATACCCATCCGGCGGAAGCTGTCGGGGATAATGCCCAGGTCGTTGTACGACACGTTTTTGATGGTGATGTCCGACCGGGTCATGGCAGCCATGCCGATGAAACTGCCCACCTCAATCATATCGGGCAGAATGGTGTGCTCGCACCCCTTGAGCGACGACACGCCGTGAATCGTGAGCAGGTTGGAGCCGATGCCCTCGATGCGGGCACCCATGCGGTTGAGCATCTTCGAGAGCTGTTGCAGGTAGGGTTCGCAGGCCGCGTTGTAGATGGTAGTGTCGCCCTCGGCCATGACGGCAGCCATGAGGATGTTGGCCGTACCCGTCACCGACGCCTCGTCGAGCAGCATGTAGCTGCCGGTGAGTTTGTCGGCCTTGATTTCGTAGCGTTGTGCCTTGGGGCAATAGGTGAACGTGGCCCCCAGTTTCTGGATACCCAGAAAGTGCGTATCGAGACGCCGGCGGCCAATCTTGTCGCCCCCCGGCTTGGGCAATACGGCATAGCCGAAGCGGGCAATGAGCGGCCCGATAATCATCACCGACCCCCGCAGGGCAGCTCCCTTCTGCAGGAACTCGTCGGTGTCGAGATAGTCGAGATTGATTTTATCGGCCTTGAAACTGTACGCATTCAACCCGATATGCTTCACCGTCACACCCAGGTCGCGCAACAGTTGTATGAGGTTGTTTACATCGAGAATATCGGGGATATTGTATATCTTCACCTCTTCGGGGGTGAGCAACGTAGCACAAAGGACTTCCAATGCCTCATTCTTAGCTCCTTGCGGTATCAACTCTCCATTCAGACGATGCCCGCCTTCAATAATAAAAGATGCCATACTCTTTCTCTATTAAGGTTAATGAGGGAAAGATACAAAAAAAAGCGGTTATTTACCCGCTTTTTTCGAATTATTTTTCGACTTGTTGTTTCGCTGCGGCTGCACGACGGGTTCCCTCACATCGCGCAGGTGATAGGTGGCGGGATCGAGGTCGATTACCCCGTGGGTATACTCCCGCAAATCCTTCAAAATCTTTTCGTCCTCGACCGAGTCCTTATTCCACTGGTAGTAGAGTTTCTTCATGTGGTTGGCCAGCATCGACACGAGGGCATCGCGCTCGGGTCCGGCAGGCATCTCCTCGGCCTTCTTCAACATCCCCTCCATGATTTTACCGTAATGACGGTATTTGATGGGGGTCGTGTGGTAAGGTATAGCATCGGGGTGCGTATGCAGATTCTCCTTTTTGACAATCTCGTAGGGATAGTCGATGTCGAGCTTGAAGTCGGACATGATGGCCAGGTGGTCCCACAACTTGTGCTTGAAGTCGTCGATGTCGCGCAAGTGAGGAAAGAGGTTACCCATAATATTGATAATGGTATTGGCGCAACGGGTACGTTCGGCACGATCCTCGATAGTCATGCAGTGGTCGACCATCTGTTGCACGTTACGCCCATACTCAGGCAGTATCAGTTTCTTTAAGTCCGAGGTATATTGCATAATCTCTCTATATGATTTTCTTTATTTACAATACTTTGTTTTTGGGAGTGGTGGCGATGAACTCTTTCAGGTAGAAGGGCTCGAAATAGGCCACATCCTCAAACTGACCTTGCCGGTAAGCCCGCTCGGCAAGTGCCAGCATATCGGTAGCCAGGGGTACGATGTCGTCGACAAAGATGGCATTCTCGTGGCGGATGACCTCCTTGCACTTGGCGGCTCCGTTGCCCGAGAAGACGACGCGACGGTCGGCCAACAAGTCGGCAAAGGAGTTTTCGTCGACCACACAGGCCTGCACGGGACGCACGGCGTTGAGCGCATTGTCGTAGACGGCGGTATAGACCTCCATGCGACGGGCGTCGATCATGGGACAATATAACACATCTTCGTCGAAATAGGTTTTAAACATGGTGGCGCAAGCCAGCAGTTCGAGGGTGTGCACGGCAATAAGGGGCACCTTCAGCCCGAAGCAAAGCCCCTTGGCCTCGGAGACCCCGATGCGCAGCCCCGTGTAGGAGCCCGGGCCGCTGCTCACCGCTACGGCATCGACCTTTATCGACTTGTCGCGGGCAAAGGTCATCAACTCTTTTACATAGGCTCCCAGCAGCGAAGCGTGCGAGGGGCCGTCGAAGTTCTCGAAATGGCATTGTACCACTCCGTCGGAAGAGAGCGCGGCCGAGCAGACCGACGTAGAGGTCTCTATATGTAGAATATTCGGCATAATTTTATCGGTAAACATACTGCCTCTCTGCCCTTTCCCCGGGCAAAAAGGTAAACAAACGTATTACAATCGCGTTAATGAGTGTACAAAAATAGCTCTTTTTTTTCAATAATATTGCTTTGGCATCGGAAATAAGATTAAATTTGCAAAAACATTTACAGACATGATACAATCGATGACCGGTTTCGGTAAGTCCGTGGTGGAACTGCCGCACAAAAAAATAACCGTTGAAATAAAATCGTTGAACAGCAAGCAGCTCGATTTGTCGACCCGCATTCCCCAACAATACAGAGAGCTGGAGATGGAGATTCGCTCGGAGATTGCCCGGCGGCTGGAGCGGGGTAAAGTCGACTTTCTGGTATACAGCGAGTCGATAGGCAAAGGAACCTCGGCCCAGATAAACGTGCCGGTGCTGGAGGGCTACTACCAGCAGGTGAAAGAGGCTTCGGAAAAACTGGGCATTGCCATGCCCGAAGACTGTTTCTCGATTTTGCTGCGCCTGCCCGACGCCCTGAGTACCGATAGCCAGGAAATCGACGAAACCGAAATCAACGCGCTGAAGAAGGCGGTCGACGAGGCCATCACCCACCTCGAGGAGTTCCGTATCCAGGAGGGGGCCATGCTGCAACACCTCTTTGAAGAGAAGATTGCCAACATTGCCCAGCTGCTGAAGGAGGTGGAGCCCTACGAGAAGGAGCGCATCGAAAAAATCAAGGGACGCATCATCGATGCCCTGACCAAAATCGACAACTTCGACTACGACAAAAACCGGTTCGAGCAGGAGATGATTTTCTATATCGAGAAACTCGACATCAACGAAGAGAAGCACAGGCTCGACAACCACTTGAAATATTTTCTCGAGACCATGCAGGCCGGCAAGGGCCAGGGCAAGAAGCTGGGCTTCATCAGCCAAGAGATGGGTCGCGAAATCAACACGCTCGGTTCCAAGTCGAACCAGGCCGAAATGCAACGCATCGTCGTACGCATGAAAGACGAGTTGGAACAGATCAAAGAGCAAGTATTAAACGTAATGTAATGGAAAAGAGAGGCAAACTGGTTATATTCTCGGCACCCTCGGGGTCGGGCAAATCGACCATCATACAATCGCTGCTGAATCGCGACCTGAACCTGTCGTTCTCGATCTCGGCCACCAGCCGTGCCCCGCGAGGCACCGAGAAGAACGGCGTAGAATACTACTTCATCTCGCCCGAAGAGTTCAGACAACGCATCGCCAACGGCGAGTTTCTGGAGTATGAAGAGGTGTATGCCGGCAAGTTCTACGGCACGCTCAAGAGCGAGGTCGAGCGCATACTCGACAGTGGCCGCAACGTCATCTTCGACGTCGACGTGGTAGGCGGGCTCAACATCAAGAAGTATTACGGCGACCAGGCACTGGCCCTCTTCATCCAACCGCCCAGCATCGAGGAGTTGGAGAAGCGGCTCAAACACCGGGCTACCGATGCCCCCGAGGTGATTGCCAGCCGAGTGGCCAAGGCCGAATACGAACTCTCGTTTGCCCCGCGGTTCGACCACATCATCGTCAACGACATTTTAGAAAAAGCCCAGGAAGAGGCCTACCAGACCATACGGCAATTCCTCGACAAACCCTAAACCCATGCAACCTATCCAGACAGCTTTCTTTTCAGGCACGTTCAACCCCGTCCACACGGGGCACCTCATACTGGCCAACTACTTGTGCGAGTTCGAGGGGTTCGACGAGGTGTGGATGTCGGTAACGCCCCAGAACCCCTTGCGGGAAAAGCTGTCGCCCGAGGCCGACCGCCAGCGCCTCGAAATGCTGCGGCTGGCCGTGACCGGCAACCCCAAAATCGTAGCGACCGACATCGAGTTTTCGCTCCCCCTGCCCTCCTACACGATTCGCACGCTCGACCACCTCAGGAGCCTCTACCCCGACCGCGAGTTCACCCTCGTCATCGGGGCCGACAACTGGCTGCTCTTCGACCGGTGGCGCGAGAGCCGGCGCATCGTCGACGAGTATCGGGTATGCATCTATCCCCGCCGGGGCTACGACATCGACGAGGCGAAGCTCCCCCCTACCGTGCGGTACTGCCGGGCTCCCCTCATCGAGATTTCGTCGACCCAGGTACGGCAGGGAATCGCCGCCGGCAAAAACATGAACTATTTTGTACCCCAGTCGGTATATACATACATTATCAACCACAGACTTTATAAAAACAACGAGTAATGGACGAACGCATCTATTCCAAAGATATTATCGAATTTGTCACCGTAGGTGCCGAATATTGCGCTTTCCTCGAACGTACTCCCGAACTGGAAAAAGATGAATTTATCGATAAAATCATAAAAATACTTCCGCTGCTCTACCTCAAAGCTACCCTGCTCTCGCCCGAAGAACCCGAAGAGGAGGCCTATACCGAACGTTTCGTGACCGAAAGCATGTACGAGAGTGTGCGCATGAGCATCGAGAGCCTCCTGGGCGAAGACGACAACTACCTGGAGGTGTTCCAGTCGGGCATGGAATACAGCGAAGGCCCGTTGGCGGCCAGCATCTCGGAAGGACTTGCCGACATCTATCAAGACTTGAAAGACTTCATTTCGGTCTATCGCCTGGGCAACGAGCCGCAAATGCTCGAATCGCTCTACATCTGCTACGAGAACTTTGTCTCCTACTGGGGGCAACAGCTGGTCAATGTACTGCGGGCTCTACACAATGTAAGGTATTCGACGCACGACGACGATGACGATGACGACGACACATGCGACTGCGGTCATCATCACCACCACCGGTCATCGGCCGACGACCGCTACACCGATATATTCGGACATCAACAAGGGGACGACGATATTTTCGACAAACTCAACGATGATGTGGATTAACGCTTATGGATAACGAGACTTCTGACAAAATAAAAATTAGTAAAGAAATCATTGCAACTTTACCTATCGAATCATTCCCCGGACGAATCGTCGTGGTCGACAACGAAGCCCAGGTAACCGAAGCTACCAAATGTCTGAGCCACGAGTCGATTATCGGGTTTGATACCGAAACCCGACCGACATTCAAGAAGGGACAGAGCAACCACGTGGCCCTCATGCAACTCTCGACCCACGATACCTGCTACCTGTTCCGGCTTAACCGCATCGGGTTCACCCCGGCCTTGAAACGGTTGCTCGAAGACGAAACCCTGCTCAAGGTGGGTATCTCGCTCAAGGACGACTTCTGCATGCTGGGGCGACTCAACAGCGGGCCATTCACTCCGCGCAACTTTGTCGAGTTGCAGAAATTTGTCAAACGATACGGCATCGAAGACCAGAGTTTGCAAAAAATCTATGCCATCGTCATCGGGAAAAAGATTTCGAAAGGACAACGCCTCTCCAACTGGGAGGCCGACCACCTGACCGACAGCCAACAACTCTATGCCGCTACCGACGCCTGGAGCTGCATCAAAATCTACGAGGCCCTCAAATCGAAAGATTTCCAATTTTCCTCGATATTACAACAACCCCCTACAACACTCTAACTATTTTATTACAAATGAAACGGTACGACATTATTGCATTGCTCCTGGTTATCTATCTGGCCGTCATGGCCTACTTCGGTCGAGGTATGTTGCTGAGCGGCAACTATTGGGAATACTTCGGCATCATCGGCTTTACGCTCCTGATTATTCTGGCCTTGCGATGGGCCTTGAAACACCGCGAGAAGATTCGTAACGAGCGCCGCCAAAAGCAAGATGTCATGGATCGCCGTACCATGCGCGACGACCACCACTCATAAAAAACTCATTTATCTCCACGACTATGGTAAAAAAAGTTCTTCTTATCCTGTCGGTTATCACAGCGTTATCGGGCACCGCATCGGCCCAGATTCTGAAAAATACCTGGATTGTCAACCCCCAAATCAGCGGATTCAACCTGGGCAGCACCCACACCCGCGAGACGGGTAACGAAACTTTCGACCTGGGACTGCAGGTCGAAACGGGTAATTTCATCGCCAACAACCTGCTGTTCTATGTAGGAGTCGGCGGCAACTTTTCGTGGAACAAGGAGTACCGAGACAACAACATAGATCTGAATGTGGGTATCCGATACTATACCCTCACCACCCTATTCATCGGAGTGAATACGGGATATACCCACGCCTGGTACAAACCCAAGGACGAATCGTCGGCCTGCGACGACTATCTCTATGTGGGCGCCGAACTGGGTTACGCCATCTTCGTGAGCCACAACATATCGCTCGACCCGGCTCTCTACTGGAAACACAGCTTCACCGACCAACTCGACCAGTATGGATTGAAGGTGGGCCTCTCGGTCTATTTCTAAACAGCGAATCGATAAATCAAAACACATAACACAATGACAGAAAAAATGACTCAACTGATGAAGGACATCCCGGCCGTACGATGGACGGCTCTTGTCCTGCTGGCGAGCGCCATGTTTTTCGGCTATATCTTCATGGATATACTCTCGCCTCTACAAGAATTGTTACAGAACACGAGAGGCTGGTCGCCCGATGCTTACGGCCACTACGCCGGTTCCGAAACTTTTCTGAACGTATTTGTATTCTTCCTGATTTTTGCCGGTATCATACTCGACAAGATGGGTGTGCGTTTCACGGCCATACTCTCGGGTGCCGTCATGCTGGTAGGTGCCTCGATCAACTACTACGCCGTGAGCAATGCCTTCATCGGCAGTGGGGCCGAGGCCTTTATGAACCGCTTTATGAACCTGCCGCTGGAGTGGTGGAACGTCACCCCGTTCTACGAAGGGATGCCCGCCTCGGCCAAAATGTCGGCCATCGGCTTCATGTTCTTCGGATGCGGTGTCGAGATGGCAGGTATCACCGTTTCGCGCGGTATCGTCAAATGGTTCAAGGGTAAAGAGATGGCTCTGGCCATGGGTGTAGAGATGGCTATCGCCCGTGTGGGTGTAGCCGTGGTGGTACTGGGTTCGCCGGTACTGGCCAACAAGTTTGCCCCGGTCGACGTATCGCGCCCCGTACTCGTGGCCGTGATTCTGCTGGCCATCGGCCTCATCTGTTTCATCACCTACGCCTTCATGGACAAGAAACTCGAGCAACAGATGGGCGAAAGCGGCGAAGAGAAAGACGATCCCTTCAAAATCTCGGACCTCAAATATATCTTCTCGAGCAAGGTGTTCTGGCTGGTAGCGCTGCTGTGCGTGCTCTACTACTCGGCCATCTTCCCCTTCCAGAAGTATGCCATCAACATGCTGCAATGCAACCTGGGCTATACGGCCGAACAGGCCGGCTGGGTGTTCTTCGTCTTCCCGCTGGGAGCCGCAGCCATCACCCCCATCCTGGGCAACTTCCTCGACCATAAAGGCAAAGGTGCCACCATGCTCATCTTCGGTGCCGTGCTCATGATTGCCTGCCACCTGGTATTCGCCCTGGTGCTGCCCGCCTTGAAAGGTACCGTCACCGCCGTGATTGTGGCCTACCTCTCCATCATCCTGCTGGGTATCTCGTTCTCGCTGGTACCGGCCTCGCTGTGGCCCTCGGTACCCAAGCTGGTCGACAACAAGCTGCTGGGCTCGGCCTACGCCGTTATCTTCTGGATTCAGAACATCGGTCTCTACTCCTTCCCCATGATTATCGGTGCCACACTGCGCATGTCGAACCCCGGTATCACCGACCCGCTGCAATACAACTACACCGTGCCGATGCTCATCTTTGCCAGCCTGGGAGTCTTGGCGCTCATCTTCGGGTTGTGGCTGAAGGTCGAGGACAAGAAACGGGGATACGGTCTCGAAGAGCCTAACATCCAAAAGTAACATAAAGCCTATTCAATCGGCTCATTCCAAACCCCATACATGCGGCAGTCGGCATCGAAACCGGCTGCCGCATCTTGTTTTCTTTTTTATTCAACTAAAAAATATAGTTATAAAACTACCCCATTTAGTTTTATTAACTACAAAAATTAGTTGAATAACTAAAACTTTTAGTTTATTTGCAAAGAGAAAAACGAAAACCTATGAAAGGACTTACCGCAAAAGAAGAAGAAATCATGAACTACTTCTGGCAAAAAGGCCCCCTGTTCGTGAAAGAGTTGCTCGATTTCTACGACGAGCCCAAACCCCACTTCAATACCCTGTCGACCATCGTGCGGGGTCTCGAAGAGAAGGGTTACCTGGCCCACAAGGCATTCGGCAAAACCTACCAGTACTACGCCGCCGTGAGCGAAGAGTCGTTCCGTCGGGGGACCCTCCGTCAGGTGGTGCGCAAGTATTTCAACAGCTCCTACCTGGGCGTGGTCTCGTCGCTCATCGAGGAGGAGGACATCTCGCTGAAGGAGCTGAAGGAACTTATCGAGAAAGTGGAACGAGGAAGTGAAAAATAAAACCGCCCAGCCATGAGTGCATTTTTTGTCTACATACTCCAGTCGGCCGTCTGCCTGGCGATACTGTTTCTCTTCTACAGCATTCTGCTGAGCCGGGAGACCTTCTACCGCTACAACCGGGTGGCACTGCTCTGCCTCATCCCCCTCTCGTTTGTGCTGCCGCTGTGCCACTTGCCGCTGTTTACCGAGAGCGAAAGTGCAGCCCCCGTCCCCGTCGTGATACTCGACAACCTGTCGGCCTTCAGCTACGTGACCGACGATGTCGAAGCCACAGCCGCCCCGGTGCCCGTGGCCCTCGTGGCGGCGATAGTCCTCTACTGGACCGGTGTAGTGTTTTTCGTTGCCCGCTACATCGTTACCATCGTGCGCCTGCTGCGACTCATGAGTAGCGGCCGCCGGGTGACCGACGACGAAGGTCGGCAGATTATCGTCCTGCCCCGGTCTATTGCACCCTTCAGCTGGTTCGGCCGGATTGTCCTCTCCGAGGAGGACTATGCCGCCCACAGCCGAGAGATACTGCTGCACGAGTCGGCCCACATACGCAAGCGCCACTCCCTTGACCTGCTGGTGGCCGACCTCTGTACCTGGCTGCAATGGTTCAATCCTGCCGCCTGGCTGCTGAAACGCGAGTTGCAAACCGTGCACGAATACGAGGCCGATGCCGAGGTAATCGACCAGGGCATCGATGCCCGGCAATACCAACTGCTGCTCATCAAGCGATCGGTGGGCTCGAAATTCTACTGCGTGACCAATCACTTCAATCACAACAAACTTAATAAACGTATTACTATGATGCTCAAAAAGAAATCCAACCGCAAAGCGACCTGGAAGTATCTCTATGTGATACCCGTCGCACTCTGTACCGTCACGGTATTCGCCCGCCCCGAAGTATCGGAACGCCTCGACGAAATCGCATCGACCGACCTGCTGGCCATGCTCGACCAGGACGATTCGCAATCGGCCACCGACCAGAGCCAAATGGTCATCACCGCTGCCAGCAACTCGAACCAGACAAACACCCTGAACGTCAACATCGACGAATCGGGCGACTCGAGCCAGGGGAACAAACTGAAAATCAATATCACCGAGAACGGGAAACCGGCCTCGATGGATAGTGCACTCTGCATCGTAGACGGGAAGAAAGTCTCGCGCGAAGAGATCGACAAACTCTCACCCGACCAGATAAAGAGTGTCACGGTGCTCAAAGGGAAAATGGCTGTCGAGAAGTATGGCGACGAAGCCAAAGGTGGAGCCCTGCTCATCAGTACGAAAGAGTCGGACGATACCCAACCGATGAAGATAACCCTCTCGAACGACGGGAAACAGGGCTTCCAAACGAGCTACTATGTCATCAACGGGAAGAAAGTCCCGGCCGAAGTGATAGACAATCTCTCGTCAGGCAAGTTCTCCTATATCATCAACGGCAAGGAAGTATCGGCCGAAGATATGGAAAAACTCAACCTGTCGGGCCAGGTCGGAAACATCTCGATACTCAACGACAACGGAGAGAATACAATCATTATCCATTCGAAAAAGTCGTCGCTGAATAATTGGCAGCAACAGGTAAAAGCCCTGTCCGACTCCATTCGTGCAGAGGTGGCCGTCACCAAAGAGGGGAAAGAACTCTCGCCTGAAGCCATGGCTCGCATCGAGGCCCTCTCGGCCCGGATAAGCGCCAATGCCGACTCCATCACCCGAGCCATCGACGAGAAAGGCATCAATGCCCTCTCTACCCTCAACCACCACACCGATTCGGTGGCGGCTTACGTCAAACAGATACCCAATATCATCTATGTTGTCGACGGCAAAAAGGTTTCGGAAAAGAAGTTCAACAAGTTAAGCCCCAACGACATTGCCAGTATTACAGTGCTGAAAGGCGGAGAGGCTAATAAGAAGTACGGAGCTAAAGAGAATGATAATGTTCTCATCATCACGACTCGAAAGAAGAAATAAATAAACGATACCCCCGACTGAAAAAAGACCAGGGCTGTGCTCGTGAGAACACAGCCCTGATTGTTTTTGTTCCTGTCCCTCCAGACGGCAATGCCCCGCCCTATTGCGGCAACGTCACCTTGAAGTAGGGGTTATCAATGTGCTGCTCGAATATGATTCGTTTCATGGCCTCGACCCGCTCGGGATACTGTGCGGCCAGGTCGTGGTCTTCGTGAATATCGTCGGCCAGATTGTAGAGATGGCACTCGCCCTTCTCGACAAAGAGTTTCCAGTCGCCCTGGCGTACGGCTATCTGGTCGGTCTCGCAAAACTCCCAATAGAGGAAGTCGTGCTGTTTCTGTTTTTTATCCTTCCCCAACAAGGTAGGTGCAAAAGTGAGGCCGTCGAAATAGTTGGGGCGCCCCTGGGCATACCGTTTCTCATAATTCTTCACCCCCGAGAGGTCGCAGAAGGTGGGCAAAATATCGTAAAACGCCAGTTGATGGTCGTTGACCGACACCGGCACATGGCCCGGCCAGCGCACAATGAACGGAATGCGGATGCCCCCCTCGTGGCACGAACGCTTCAGCCCCTTCAGCTTGCCGTCACGTCCGAAGAAGGTAGGGTCGGCCCCACCCTCCTCGTGCGGGCCGTTGTCCGACGAGAAGATGACCATCGTATTTTCGTCCAATCCCTTGGCTTTGAGCTTAGCCAAAATCTCACCCACATACCGGTCGAGCCGCTCGATCATGGCCGCAAACTGCGCATGCGTGTGAGTCACAGGATTGTAGCGGCTCCAGTAGCTGCCGTTGTATATCCCCTTGTCGCCCAACCGCTCGCGGTATTTGTTGAGCAAAGAGTCTTCGGGCTGTACCAGCTCGGCATGCGGCAAGGTATAGGTGAAGAAGCCGAAGAAGGGTTGGTCGGCCGACTGCCGGTCGAGCCAATCGAGTGCCGCCCGATGAATGAGGTCGGCCGAGTATTGTTTGCGCTGGCCATAACCGGCGCCCCACATGGGATACCGTATATTCTCGTCGAGCGTAACGCGCACCGTAGCCGTATCGCCCAGAGCCGGGTTGTAGCGATTCAAGAAATTGGGATAGTACAGATGCGCCTGAAACTGGCAGATGTAACCGAAGAACTCGTCGACACCCCGCTTGTCGGGCGTAGAGACCGAGCCCTCGTAACCACCGGCCCATTTGCCGAACATGCCAGTCGTGTAGCCGTTGTCCTTCATCACCTCGGTGAGGATTACGTGGTCGGGGTCATACGGGTGCTGCCCCACCACGGCATAGTCGGTATTGATGCCATAGCGCACCTCGCCGCTCTCGGGCCAATACTCCTTGTTGCCACGCACCTCGCCGTGGCCCGAGTGCTGCCCCGTCATAATGCTGGCTCGTGACGGAGCACTCACGGGACTGCCCGAATAGGCCTGCGTGAAACGCATACCCTCCGAAGCCATGCGGTCGAGGTTGGGCGTATCGATATATCGCTGCCCGTAACACCCCAAATCGCCATATCCCATGTCGTCGCACAGGATAAAAATAATATTAGGCTTGTCGCTCTTCTGCGCTAATGCCGGGGAAACGGCGGTCAACAATCCACCGCCCAGGAATAAAAGTCTGCCGTATTTCATCTGTTTCCGATATGTGTGTGTTAGAATGGGATAAAGATAGTGAAAGGCGAGAGGAGAAGCAAACCGAAATGAAATTTCGAGTTTGATCATCCCGAGCCGACTCCTATCTTCGTGTAACAAAGATAGTGAAAGGAGAGCGCAGAGACAAAGAGAAAACAAAGTTTTCATTTTTGACTATGCCGAACCGCATCCTGTCTTCTGAAAAGATAGTGAAAGGAGAGCGCAATAAAGCCAAACTTGTTTGAGTTTTTTGGCAGGATTCGGAACTTTTCCGTAAAAAAATTATCTTTGCGACGATAGATTGTGAGACGGAACACACTCTCTATACACAAACACGAAACGAAAAAGAATATGTTCACGATCATTTGCATCACCATTTTAGCCTATATGATTATGGGCAAAGATATCAAACGGCTTCTGGCCCGAGTAAAAAATGTCGATTGGCGCGACAAGATAAACCGCATATACATCAAGTTGCAGCCCTATGCCCTCAAGGTAGGCCGTGTGGCGGCTCGCCCGTTGCTCCAGTTCTACTACGTGATGAAGGACGAGAAGACCTCGGCCCTCGACCGCATTCTCATCTATGCCGCCATCATCTACACCATTTCGCCGGTAAGCCTCATCCCCAGTGCCGTGTTCAAGTTCATCGGGGTACTCGACGAAGGGGCCGCCGTGCTCTATGTCTACAAAAAGATAAAGGGCAAAATCACCCCCGAAATCAACGCCCAGGTCGATGAAACCCTCGACCAATGGTTCGGCACCCGCTACGAAATGGTGAGGGAGTAATCCGCTTGTAAGATATTATAAAAATATTTCGAGCGAGGATAGTTTTTCTATTCTCGCTTTTCTGTATCTTTACAGATGATAAGAAAAACGTCACAGAGACTCGATTATGGAAAAGACACTCTATACCCCATTCGACCGAATCATGTATATCATGGCCAAGCCGGTGGGATCGATTTGCAACCTGGCTTGTACCTATTGCTACTACACCGAAAAGGCTAAGCTCTACCACGATACGCCTCGCCATATCATGAGCGAGAGTTTGCTCGAGAAGTTTATCAAGGAGTATATCGAGAGCCAGGCGAGCGACCATATCCTCTTCACCTGGCATGGCGGCGAGACGCTGATGCGCCCGCTCGACTTCTACCAAAAGGTGGTGAAGCTGCAGGCTCAGTATGGCCGGGGCCGTGTCATCGAGAACAGCATACAGACCAACGGTACACTGCTGACCGACAGCTGGTGCCGCTTCTTCAAAGAGAACAACTGGCTGGTGGGGGTGAGTATCGACGGCCCGCAGGAGTTTCACGACGAATACCGCCTTACGAAACAGGGACGGCCTACTTTCGTGAAGGTGATGCAGGGTATCAACCTGCTCAACAAGCACGGGGTGGAGTGGAACGCCCTGGCCGTGGTCAACGACTTCAACGCCGATTATCCGCTCGACTTCTATCACTTTTTCAAGGATATTCACTGCAAGTATATCCAGTTTACCCCTATCGTCGAGCGCATCAATCCGCACGCCGACGGTCGCCATCTGGCGGCTCCCGACGAGGAGACGCGCGACGGGGTGACCGACTTCTCGGTCTCGCCCGAACAGTGGGGCGAATTTCTCTGCACCCTCTTCGACGAATGGGTGCGCAACGACGTGGGCGAGTACTTCGTGCAGCTGTTCGATGCCACCCTGGCCAATTGGGCGGGGGTGATGCCGGGCATCTGCACCATGGCCGAAACTTGCGGCCATGCCGGCGTGATGGAGTTTAATGGCGACGTGTACAGTTGCGACCACTTCGTCTTCCCCGAATACAAGCTGGGGAATATCTACTCCAAGTCGCTCATCGAGATGATGAACAGCCCGCAACAGATTGCCTTCGGGCAGAACAAGCGCGACGGCCTGCCGGCCCAGTGCAAAGCGTGCGACTACCTGTTTGCCTGCCACGGCGAGTGTCCCAAAAACCGGTTTGCCCGCACCGCTACCGGTGAGCCGGGGCTGAACTACCTGTGTGCCGGGTATCACCGCTTTTTCGAGCATGTGGCTCCCTACATGGATTTTATGAAACACGAGCTCGACAACAAGCGGCCGCCAGCCAACGTGATGCAGTGGATTCGCGAAAACGAGAAGAACGAAAAGCGACGCTAACGCTCCTGCCATAACGACAAGCCCCGAAGTGCTGAAGACCAGACTCCGGGGCTTGTTCTATTTTCTTGATTCTGTTTCGCGATACTCTCCTACTCTTCCTTGCGCTCCAGCAACACCACATTCTCTACATGGTGAGTATGGGGGAACATGTCGACCGGCTGCACGCGCGCCACGCGATACTTGGCATCGAGCAGCGACAGGTCGCGCGCCTGCGTGGCGGGATTGCAACTGACATAGACGATGCGACGCGGCTCGGCAAAGAGGATGGTCTTGATTACATCGTCGTGCATGCCGGCGCGAGGCGGGTCGGTGATGATGACATCGGGGCGACCGTGTTCACCGATAAACTCTTCGGTAAGAATATCTTTCATATCGCCGGCATAGAACAGCGTGTTGTCGAGGCCGTTGATACGGGCATTCTCCTTGGCATCCTCGATAGCCTCGGGCACATACTCGATGCCGATGACCTTGCGCGACTGCCGGGCCACGAAGTTGGCAATGGTACCCGTGCCGGTGTAGAGGTCGTAGACCAGTTCGTCGCCGGTGAGGCCGGCAAACTCGCGGGCCACCTTGTAGAGTTCGTAGGCCTGCTCCGAGTTGGTCTGGTAGAACGACTTGGGGCCAATCTTGAAGCGCAGCCCCTCCATGCTCTCCCAGATGTAGTCGCGCCCGCGATAGAGGTGCACCTCCTGGTCGGTGATGGTATCGTTGGGTTTCTGGTTGACTATATAGAGGAGCGAGGTAATCTGGGGGAACTCGTCGGCCACGTGCTGCATCATCGCCTCTATACGCTCCCGGTCGGGCTCGAAGAAAACGACGATAAGCATGATTTCGCCCGTCGAGGCGGTGCGCACGATGATATTGCGCATGAGTCCCGTCTGCTCGCGCAGGTCGAAGAAGGGGTAATTGTGGTCGATGGCAAACTGCCGTATCGAGAGGCGTATGAGGTTGGAGATGTCGTCCTGGAGCCAGCACTTCTTGATGTCGAGCACCTTGTCGAACATGCCCGGTATGTGGAACCCCAACGCATTGCGGCTGTCGAACTCCTGAGCCGACTGCAACTGCTCGTAGGTGAGCCACGACCGATTCGAGAACGAGAACTCGAGCTTGTTGCGGTAGAACTGCTGCTTGGCCGACCCCTTCGTGGGCAACACCTCGGGCAAGGGAATCTTGCCGATGCGGGTGAGGTTGTCCTCGACCTGCTGCCGTTTGAACTGCAACTGGAAGTCGTAGGTCACATGCTGCCACTTGCAGCCGCCGCACACCCCGAAGTGTTCGCAAAAAGGCTGCACCCGCAGCGGCGAATAGCTGTGAAATTTCACGATACGCGCCTCGGCGTAGCTGTGCTTCTTGCGCGTCACCTGTAAATCGACTACATCGCCCGGAGCGGCAAAGGGTACAAACACCACCAGGTCGTTCACTCGTGCCAAAGCCTTTCCTTCGGCAGCCACACCGGTTATCTCAATCTGCTCCAGCAAGGGGAGCTCTTTCTTCTTTCGTGCCAAAACAAATAAGTATAAGAATAATAATGGTGCAAAGATAGTGAAAGGTAAGAGTAGAGGCAAAGGAAAACGCAGTTTTCAACTTTGACTCTGCCGAACCGCCATCTATCTTCTGAAAAGATAGTGAAAGTCGAAGGTAGAAAAGCAAGCTTGCTTGATTTTTATACTGAGACGCATCCTATCTTCGTGTAGCAAAGATAATGAAAGGTGAGAGTAGAGGCAAAAGAAAACGCAGTTTTCAATTTTGACTCTGCCGAACCGCATCCTGTCTTATCCAAAGATAGTGAAAGGTGAGCGACAAGCAAAGAGGCTTGCATTATTTGCTTGGCCGAACCGCATCCTGTCTTCTGAAAAGATAGCGAAAGGTGAGAGTAGAGGCAAAAGAAAACGCAGTTTTCAATTTTGACTCTGCCGAACCGCATCCTGTCTTCTGAAAAGATAGCGAAAGGTGAGCGCAGAGGCAAAGGAAAACGCACCCTTTTCAGCTGACCATGCACGGGGGTTACTCGCGCAGACGGAACTCGTTGGGGGTGCAACCCACCACCCGCTTGAACATGCGGCTCATGTGCTGGGGATACTGGAACCCCAGGCTGTATGCAATCTCGCTCATCGACTTCGAGGTTGAGAGCAGCAGCTCCTTGGCACGGGCAATCAGTTTCTTCTGGATGTGTTCCGATACGGTCATTCCCGTCTGTTTCCGAATCATATCGCCGAAGTAGTTGGGCGACAGATATACCTGTTCGGCAAAATACTTCACGGTAGGCAGCCCTATCTCCTGCGGAGCCTTGCTGTCGAAATACTCGTCGAGCAAGCGCTCGAAACGCACGATAATATCTTTGTTGGGGAGTTCGCGGGTAGTAAACTGCCGCTCATAGAAACGCATGCAGTAATCGAGCAACAGCCCTATGTTGGCCGTAATGAGCCGACGGCTGTGTTTGTCGATATTGTGCCGCAACTCGGCATCGATCTTCTGCAGGCAATCCATGATGGTATCGCGCTCGCTCTCGGAGAGGTGCAGCGCCTCGCGCGTCTCGTACGAGAAGAACGAATACTTCTTAATCTCCTGCCCCAGCATGGTGCCCCGAATGAAATCGGGATGGAAGAGCAACCCGTGAGCCTTGGGACGAGCATCCTTCGCCATATCTACCTCGGCCACCTGACCGGGAGCAAAGCAGACAATTGTACCCTCGCCATAATCGTAGGGCTGACGGCCGTAGGTAATATCGCCACATTTCGTCTCTTTCAAGAACAGCGCATATACGCCATAACTGATTTTAAGGTGTTCGGGCCATTGAGTAGCTTGCGACAAGTCGATTACCGCCACCATCGGGTGCAAGGTTTCCAAGCCAAAAATCTTGTTATACTGATCTACACTATCCAATTTGATCCACTCTTCCATAACACAAAATTTAATCGTTACGGCAAATATACTATTATAATTCGATATATCCTCGACTCGGCCGTCGTATCCATGATTCGGGTACAACTATCCGTAATCGGTATACAAGATTTTGTCCGAGAAGCTCCTAACTCTCTTTCTATTACAAATATAGCATCTCACGTCAAGTAAAGCCAACCGCCAAAATCCACGGTTCGGGTAGAAACATCCGTAAATCGTATACAGAAATTCAGGTACACCCCTGCTAATTTTGTACCGGAAAAAAATCGAAACCATAAAAACAGATAAGGTATGAAAAAAAGAGTAATCTTTGCGCTTGTCGCACTATGGGTATTTAATAATGGTATAACAATTATGGCACAAGAAAACACAAAACAAACGGCTGGCCGCGACCAGCTCGGGGAGTTTGCCCCCAAATTCGCGGAACTTAACGACGACGTACTCTTCGGCGAGGTCTGGAGCCGCACCGACCGTCTGGGACTGCGCGACCGCAGCCTGGTTACCATCACCTCGCTCATCAGCCAGGGTATTACCGACAGCTCGCTCACGTACCACCTGCAAACGGCCCGAAAGAACGGAATCACCCGCACCGAGATAGCCGAAATCATCACCCACATCAGCTTCTATGCCGGATGGCCCAAAGCCTGGGCCGCTTTCCGTCTGGCCAAAGAGGTATGGGCCGACGACACGACCGGCGAGGATGCCAAAGCCGCATTCCAGAAAGAGATGATTTTCCCCATCGGCGAGCCCAACACGGCCTATGCCCGATATTTCGTCGGGAACAGCTACCTCGCCCCCATCTCGCGCGAACAGGTGATTGTGTCGAACGTCACCTTCGAGCCCGGCTGCCGCAACAACTGGCACATCCACCGGGCCACCAGCGGCGGCGGTCAGATGCTTATCGGCGTAGCCGGCCGCGGTTGGTATCAAGAGGAAGGTAAACCGGCCGTAGAGATTCGGCCCGGCACGGTTATCCACATCCCGGCCAACGTCAAACACTGGCACGGAGCAGCCGCCGACAGCTGGTTTGCCCACCTGGCTTTTGAAATCCCGGGCGAGTCGGCCTCGAACGAATGGCTCGAGCCCGTCACCGACGACGAATATAACAAACTGAACCAATAAACCTAACCCTACAATGGAAACCAGACTGAAATACAACATGTTTGTTCCTACCCGCGTCATGTTCGGGGCAGGAGCACTGAATAAACTGGGCGACCAACCCATGCCCGGTAAAAAGGCACTGATCATCATCTCGAACGGTAAATCGACCCGGGCCAACGGATACCTGGCCCGCACCGAAGAGCAGCTGAAACGGGCCGGTATCGAAACCGCCCTCTTCGACGGCGTAGCCCCCAACCCCACAGTGGCCAACGTCGATGCCGGAGCACAGGCTGCCCGCGACAACGGGTGCGACTTTCTGGTAGCTCTGGGCGGCGGCAGCGTGATGGATTGCGCCAAAGCCATCGCCGTGATGGCTACCAACGACGGCGTGCTGTGGGACTACGTAGCCGTAGGCTCGGGCAAAGGACATCCCATCGCCCACACCCCGCTGCCCATCGTCGCCATCACCACGACGGCCGGTACCGGGTCGGAGACCGACAACGCCGGAGTCATCACCAAAGAGGATACGTTCGAAAAGGCCTTCATCGGCGACCCCTCTCTGTATCCCCACCTGGCTATCGTTGACCCGGAACTGATGCTGAGCGTGCCGGCCGGATTCACTGCCTTCCAGGGATTCGATGCCCTCTTCCACAGTGTCGAAGGCTACATAGCCAAAGGGGCCAACCTGATGAGCGACATGTATGCCTTGACCGCCATCGAGAATCTGGCCCAATACCTGCCCCGCGCCGTGAAAGACGGCAACGACCTCGAGGCCCGTACCCACGTGGCCTTCGCCAACACGCTGTCGGGGGTAGTGATGTGTCTGACCCTCCTCACCAGCGAGCACGGCATGGAGCACGCCCTCTCGGCCTACCACCCCAACCTGCCGCACGGTGCCGGCCTCATCATGATCAGCCGGGCCTACTATGCCTACTTCGTGCGCAACCACGCTTGCGACGAGCGCTTCATCCGCATGGCCCGCGCCCTGGGCATGCCCGAGGCCGACAAGCCCGAAGACTTCCTGACGGCTCTCACCCGCCTGCAAGAGGCTTGCGGCGTGGCCGACCTGAAGATGTCGGACTACGGCATCACGCGCGACGAGGCCGAGAAGTTCATGCTCAACGCCCGCGAGGTCATGGGCATCATGTTTACCAGCGACCGCATTGCCATGAGCGATGCCGACATCGTAGCCATCTACGAGGAGTCCTGGCGATAACGACCCATCGTTTCTTTTGAATACAGGGACTGTACCCGAACTCGATACACGAGGGGTGGGTACAGTCCCGCTTTTTTTTACCGGAAGAAGACGTCACGGCCAAGTCAAAGTTGAAAACTGCGTTTTCCTTTGCCTCTGCGCTCACCTTTCGCTACTTTTGTAACCGAATAAACGAATCGGCTATGAATCACAACGAGAAATTCGGCATATATACCGACCAAACGGAGAAACAGATCTCTTTGCTGAAATACTCCAAGAGTTCGTGTGGCGTGGACTTCCTGCTCAACACGGCCGAGAGTAGCGAGAAACGGGGCTGGTTCGATGCCGACAAACGATACAAGACCGATTTCTTCGAGTTCTATTTCTTCCGGCAGGCCGAGGGCTACCTGTTCCTGACGGGCGAAAAGATAGAACTGCACCCCGGCATGGTGCTGATTATCTCGCCTTTTCAGTGGCAAGAGTGGCATGTCGACCTCGACAAGCTGGACTATACCTTCCTGATATTTCAAGAGGAGTTTATCAACAACTTCCTCTCCGACAAATACTTCATGTACCGCTTGCTGTACTGCTACCAGCACGACTACCCTACCCACTTCGACCTGGAGGTGACGGCCATGGCTCCCTACCTCGACCTGCTCTCGAAGATGAAGCACGAGCTGCACGAACCCGTTGCCGACAGCTACCACATGATCGTGGCCTACCTCTATCAGTTTCTGTTGCTCCTCAACCGGCTGTATGCCGGGTTATTCGGCCTGCCGTTCGATGCACCGCTCAACAACTATGCCTACCAGTACAAAGAGCTGCTCGAAAAACACATCGCCGAGATGACTCACGTGAGCGACTACGCCGATGCGATGAACATCAGCCGCATATCGCTCAACAAGGCGGTCAAACGCGAGTTCGGGCTGTCGGCCGTCCACCTGCTGAAACAGCGTCTGCTGCAAGAGGTGAAGAACGAATTGCTCTTCTCGGGCCGCTCGGTGAAAGAGATTGCCTTCAGGCTGCACTTCTCGGAACCGAACCACCTGATGCGATTTTTCAAACAGATGACCGGGCAGACCATTGGCGAGTTCTTGGCCTCACGATTATCATAACAGACCTGTATCGACCTCATCGCAGCAAATCCGTAATCGGGGTACATAATGCGAGGATTTGTATACCGCACACCCTCTTTGCAAGCTCTACTTTTGTATCGTGATTCCTGTCGGCCCCGGAAGTCACCGGGCACTCAGGGAGACCATGAGGCTGCAAGGCTGTTGTGAAGATGAAACCACTAACTGTAAAAACGATTGCCCGATGCAACCAGCTGTTGTCGACCCAAACGTCCAACCCGCTGGTGAGTGTCATTCGGTTGTCCGAGACAACCGACCGGCCCGACCTGTTTCAATTCGGGTTCTATACCATATGGCTGAAAGCGTGGTGCGGCTGTTGTCCGTCGACTCTCGGATGGCGGGCGTGCGATTTCAGCGACGGGATACTCTTTGCCCTGCAGCCGGGACGCCCCATGGCTCGGGAGCTGTGGCAGTGCGATGCCGGTAAGGCCGAAGGACGACTGCTCTGCTTTCACGCATCGGTCTTAGACCCGCTGCGGGCGAAAGGTGATGGTCATTATACCTTTTTCAACTACAATACCGATGAGTGCCTGCACCTCTCTCGACGGGAGCGACTCCTCCTGGAGCGGGAGATAGACGAAATCGAGGAAGAATTGAACTGGGGCATCGACGAATACAGCTACACGATTCTGGCCGAAAGAATCAAGTTACTGCTCGACTACATTACCCGCTTCTACCACCGCCAGTTTATCTTGCGGCACGATGCCAACCTGCGGCTGGTCGAATGGACCGACCGGTATGTCGACGACTTTTTCAGGTCGGGCCGGGCCCGCTGCCATCCGTTGCCCACCACGGCCACGCTGGCCAGCCAACTCGGTTGCTCGCCCGACTACCTCAACGACATGTTGTGCCACGAAACCGGCAAATGTACCGCCGACTACATCAGGCTGAAACAGATTGCCCGGGCCGAACAGCTATTGAAACAGGATACCCGAAGTGTAACCGACATAGCTCGAGAACTTGGCTTCCCCACGGGGCAGGCCTTCTGTACCCTGTTCAAGAAACTCAAAGGGCAGACACCCGAAGATTTCAGGCTCTGCCCGGGCTCAGGACCTTTGAACCTCAACAACTGATTCATCGTAAAAACAGGAGAGACAAATTACCGAGATGAATATCGGGATTCAACATCCCCACAGTTGGAGAACCCGTAATCTTAGCGACTAAACAACTCTAAAAACATATAACCTATGAAACGCATCCAAAATACCGAATTCGGTGGCGAGCGCCCGTTGTTCGCTTCGCACGATTTACAACTCGACCATGTCACCATCCACGCCGGTGAATCGGCTCTGAAAGAGTGCAGCCACATCGTGGCCGAAAACTGCCGCTTCGAAGGCAAGTATCCGTTCTGGCATGTCGACGGATTTACCATAAAGAACTGTCTGTTCACCGAGGGGGCCCGCGCCGCCCTGTGGTACTCGCGCAATCTGGAGATGACCGACACCCGGGTCGAAGCCCCCAAGATGTTTCGCGAGATGGAGGGCATCAAGCTCGAGAACGTGGAGATACCCGATGCGCAGGAGACGCTGTGGCACTGCAACAACGTGCACCTGAAAAACGTACGGGTAGACCATGCCGACTACCTGTTCATGCACAGCGGGAATATCGAAATCGAAGACTACGTGCAGAACGGTAACTACTCGTTCCAATACTGCAGGAATGTGGTTATCCGCAACGCGGTCATCAACTCGAAGGATGCCTTCTGGAATACCGAAAACGTGACCGTCTACGACTCGGAGATAAACGGCGAGTATCTGGGCTGGCACTCCCACCACCTGCGTCTGGTCAACTGCAAAATATCGGGTACCCAACCGCTGTGCTATGCCCACGACCTGGTGATGGAAAACTGCACCATGGCCCCCGACTGCGACCTGGCCTTCGAATACAGCAGCGTGCAGGCGACCCTGAACGGAGCCATCCGCAGCGTGAAGAACCCCCGCACGGGCAGCATCACGGCCGACCGCTTCGACGAGATTATCCTGGACGAGAACATCAAGGCTCCCGGCGACTGCAAACTCACGGCCCGGGAGACGACAGCCGATTCCAACCTGTAAGCCTATGTACTACGATTTCGATGAAATAATACCTCGGCGGAATACCCGGTCGTACAAGTGGGACAGCACGGACGACGACCGGGTGCTCCCCCTCTGGGTGGCCGACATGGACTTCCGCACGGCACAGCCCGTTGTCGATGCCCTGGCCCGACGCGTGCAACACGGCATATTCGGGTATGTGCGTGTGCCCGACGAATACTATGCGGCAGTGACCGGGTGGTTCGCCCGTCGCCACGGCTGGCACATCGAGCGCGAGTGGATTGTCTACACCTCGGGGGTAGTCCCGGCCCTCTCGGTCATCATCAAGGCACTGACCCGTCCGGGCGACGGCGTGGTGGTGCAGACCCCGGTATACAACTGCTTCTTCTCTTCGATTCGCAACAACGGTTGCCGCGTGGTGACCAACCCGCTCCTGTACGAGGCGAATACCTACCGCATCGACTTCAACGACCTGGAGCGCAAAACGGCCGACCCGAGCGTCAAGCTCATGCTCCTCTGCAATCCACACAACCCGGCTGGCCGGGTGTGGAGCCGCGATGAGTTGCGCCGCATCGGCGAGATATGCCGGCACAACGGCGTGAAGGTAGTCGCCGACGAAATTCACTGCGAACTGGTATACCCGGGTCACACCTATACCCCCTTCGCATCCATCGACGAGAGCCTCCTGCAAAACTCCATCACCTGCCTGTCGCCCAGCAAAGCCTTCAACCTGGCCGGCCTGCAGATTGCCAACATCGTCTCGTGCGACGAAGCGGTGCGCCAGGCCATCGACCGGGCCATCAACATCAACGAGGTGTGCGACGTCAACCCCTTCGGCATCGAGGCCACCATAGCCGCCTACAACGAGGGCGAAGAGTGGCTGACCCAGTTGCTCGACTACCTGAAGGGCAACTACAACTTCATGTGCCGGTTTTTCCGCACCTTCCTGCCCCAGATTCCCGTCACGAAACTCGAGGGCACCTATCTGGTGTGGACCGACTGCCGGGCCCTGCGCCTCGACTCGGACACGCTGCAGGCCCGCCTGCTGGAGCAAGCCGGACTGTGGCTCAACAGCGGCACGATGTATGGCGCCGAGGGCGAAGGGTTCGTGCGCTGGAATATCGCCTGCCCCCGCTCGGTACTGCACGAAGCCCTGATGCGCTTCCGCTCGTTTGTCGAATCGTTGTCTGCAAACCGTTAACCGCATGGGGCGCACGACACATACACGACACGGAGCGGCCGTTGTGCTGGCCTACTTCCTCATCTATGTAGTGTGGGGCTCGACCTACTACTTCATCGGTGTGGCTCTGCACGACATCCCCACCTTTCTGCTGGGGGCCCTGCGCTTCTCAGCAGCGGGGCTCCTGCTGCTGGCGCTCTGTGGCTGGCGGGGCGAGCGGGTGATGCGCCCGCAGCTCATCAGGCGGTCGGCCGTGAGCGGTATCGTGCTGCTGTTTGTCGACATGGCCGTCATCATGCTGGCCCAACGCTACGTGAGCAGCAGCCTCGTGGCGATTGTCGCCTCGTCGACAGCCATCTGGATCATGCTGCTCGACGTGCCCATGTGGAAAAGAAACTTTCGCAGCCTACGCACGATTGCAAGCCTGCTGGCCGGATTTGCCGGCGTGGGGCTGCTCTACCTGGAACAGCTGGCTGCCGACTCCCACACCTCCATGCACCACGAGTACGGCATCCTGATTCTGGTGGCCGGCTGCATATCGTGGGCACTCGGCACGCTCTATGCCAAATACCGGTCGGCTGAAGCCGAGGCGGTAAACGCCTTTGCGGGGGCGGCGTGGCAGATGATTTTTGCCAGCATCCTGTTCTGGCTCTGTGCCTGGGCTGCTGGCGACACGACGCGGGTCGACTGGGCAGCGGTCTCGACCGGCTCGTGGCTGTCGTTGCTCTACCTCATACTCTTCGGCTCGCTGCTGGCCTATACCGCCTATGTGTGGCTGCTGAAGGTGCGGCCCGCCACCGAGGTGGCCACCCACGCCTATGTCAATCCGGTGGTAGCGGTAATCATCGGGGTATATATCGGCCACGAAGAGGTGAGCCTGCTGCAACTGGCCGGACTGGCCATTATCCTCGCCAGCGTGATACTGGTCGAAATGCGAACTCCACAATCTCCGAAACGACATGACAAACAATAACCTCTCCCCCATACGTTCGTCCGAACGGTATGTGATACTCGACGCCCTGCGCGGCTTCGCCATCCTGGGCATCGCACTGGCCAACTTTCCCGAGTTTTCGCTCTACACCTTCCTCCCGGCCGACGATGCGGCCCAGTTGCCCGCCTCGGGTGGCGACCGCGGCCTTCGCTACCTGCTCTATCTCCTGGTCGACGGCAAATTCTACACCCTCTTCTCCCTGCTGTTCGGCATCGGCTTTTCCATCATCCTGAGCAACGTGACCCGCAAGGGCGGGAATGCCCTGCGCGTGTTTTACCGGCGTATGGTCCTGCTGGCTCTCATCGGCGGGCTGCACCTGATATTTCTCTGGAGCGGCGACATCCTACTGCTCTATGCGCTGCTGGGCATGCTGCTCCCGCTGTTTCGCCACCTCTCCGACCGCCGGCTGCTGGCCGCGGCTCTGGCACTGCTCTTCATCCCCGTGTGCATCGATACCGTGTGCGAACTTACCCACACCAACCCCTCGGCCCGGGTGGTAGAGCTGCAGCAGATATATTGTGCCCGGTTCGGCATCACCGATGCCAACTTTGCCTATTGGCTGCACGATGCCACCGGCTACAACGAGGTGTTTCAATTCCTGATTCAGGGAGCCCTGGTGCGGATGCAGGAGTTTATCGACGGCAACCGCTACTTCAAGGTACTGGGGCTCTTTCTCATAGGCTACTACATCGGGCGGCAACGACTCTATGCCCGACTGGAAGAGAATAAGCCATGGCTGAAACGGCTCTTTGCCGGTGGTCTGATGGTCGGACTCCCCCTCTCGCTGCTCTACGCCTGGAGTTCGATGAACGCCCATCCCTGGGGGCTCTCCATCCACAGCCTGCTCTACTTCGTGAGCGTCTATCCCATGGCATTTGCCTACGCCTCGGGGTTTGGTCTGCTCTATCTCGCACGCCCCCGTCTGAAGGCATTCACCTGGCTGGCCGCACCGGGACGCATGGCCTTGAGCAACTACATAGGGCAGTCGCTGGCGGGCATGTTCATCTTCTACGGCATCGGGCTGGGACTGGGCTCCACCATCAGTCTGGCCACGACCGAGCTGATTGTACTGGTCGTGTTTGTCGTGCAGCAGGCCTTCAGCCGCATGTGGCTGAACACCTTCCGGTTCGGGCCGCTCGAGTGGATCTGGCGCATGCTCACCTATGGCCACTGGATAGCCTGCCGCAAACCCCGGTCGGGCGTGGAACCTTAGAAGCTCCACGCTATCCGAATGAGCCAGACTGTTAAAAAACAGGATATACCGCATCGATTCCACCCCTCGGACCTTCTGCCCGAGACCGTAATACAAATAAAAAATACATAGCGTTAAAATTTGTAGCAAAATATTTTTGTTGTTTGCGCGAATCCTATATTTTTGCATAATGTTTTATGCCGGTTTACCAATCGGGTCATGAAGCCGGACACGAAAACAATTATATAAATATCATATACTTATTTATCTATGAAAAGAGTTTATACTTTTGGCAACGGTAAAGCAGAAGGCCGTGCCGACATGAAAAACCTGCTGGGAGGCAAAGGCGCCAACTTGGCAGAGATGAATCTCATCGGTGTTCCTGTACCCCCGGGATTCACCATCACCACCGAGGTTTGTACAACATATACTCAACAAGGGCGTGAAGCCGTCGTTAAGGAGATCCAAAACGACGTAGAGCAAGCCATCGCCCACATCGAAAGCCTCACCGGCACGAAGTTCGGCGACGCCACCAACCCGCTGTTGGTATCGGTTCGTTCGGGTGCCCGCGTCTCCATGCCGGGTATGATGGATACCGTGCTCAACCTGGGTATGAACGACGAGGCCGTAGAAGCCATCGCCAAGAAATCGGGCAATCCCCGTTTCGCTTGGGACTCGTACCGTCGTTTCGTACAGATGTATGGCGACGTGGTATTGGGCATGAAACCCAAGACCAAAGAAGACATCGACCCCTTCGAAGAGGTGATGGACAAGGTGAAAGAGGCCAAAGGCATCAAGAGCGACACCGAGCTGCAGGTCGAAGACCTCAAAGAGCTGGTTCGCCTCTTCAAAGCCGCTGTCAAGGAAAACACCGGCAAAGACTTCCCCACCTCGCCCTGGGAGCAACTGTGGGGTGCCATCTGCGCCGTATTCGATAGCTGGATGAACGAACGCGCCATCCTCTACCGCCGCATGAACCAGATCCCCGAAGAGTGGGGTACGGCCGTGAACGTACAGGCCATGGTATTCGGCAACATGGGCAACACGTCGGCTACCGGTGTAGCCTTCACCCGCGACGCCGCTACCGGCGAAGACATCTTCAACGGCGAATACCTCATCAACGCACAAGGCGAGGATGTGGTTGCCGGTGTACGCACACCCCAGCAAATCACCCTCGAAGGCTCTCGCCGCTGGGCTGCCCTGCAAGGCATCAGCGAAGAGGAGCGTGCCAGCAAATACCCCTCGCTCGAGGAGTCGATGCCCGAGTGCGCCAAAGACCTCATCGAGACCCAACAGAAACTCGAAGACTACTTCAAGGATATGCAAGACCTCGAGTTTACCATCCAGGATGGCAAACTGTGGTTGCTCCAAACCCGTAACGGCAAACGCACCGGTGCCGCCATGGTAAAAATCGCCATGGACATGCTGCGTGCCGGCATCATCGACGAGAAGACCGCTCTGAAACGTATGGAAGCTCAGAAGCTCGACGAGCTGCTGCACCCTGTATTCGACAAAGACGCCGTAAAACGCGTGAAAGTCGTGGCTAAAGGTCTGCCCGCATCGCCGGGTGCCGCTACCGGCCAAATCGTATTCTTTGCCGACGACGCCGAAGCCTGGGCCGAGAAACGTAAAAAAGTGATTATGGTCCGTATCGAAACCTCGCCCGAAGACCTGCGCGGTATGAACGTGGCTCAAGGTATCCTCACCGCCCGCGGTGGTATGACCTCGCACGCTGCCGTTGTGGCCCGCGGTATGGGTAAATGCTGCGTATCGGGTGCCGGCGAAATCAAGGTCGACTACAAGGCCCGCACTGTAGAGATGGCCGGCAAGGTATACAAAGAGGGCGACTGGATTTCGTTGAACGGTTCGACCGGCGAAGTATACGACGGACAAGTTCCCACCGTCGATGCCGACATGAGCGGCGACTTTGCTGCCATCATGAACCTGGCCGACAAATATACCAAAGTAGACGTTCGCACCAACGCCGATACGCCGCGCGATGCAGCCGTAGCCCGCAAGTTCGGTGCCCGCGGTATCGGTCTGTGCCGTACCGAGCACATGTTCTTCGAAGGCGACCGCATCAAAGCCATGCGCGAAATGATTCTTTCGAAAGATGAAGAAGGCCGTCGTCACGCCCTCGACAAACTGTTGCCCATGCAACGCGGCGACTTCGAAGGCATCTTCGAAGCCATGGACGGTCTGGGCGTAACGATCCGTCTGCTCGATCCCCCCTTGCACGAGTTCGTACCCCATCAACTCGCTACGCAGAAAGAACTGGCCGAAGAGATGGGCATGAGCATCGAAGAGGTAAAACTCGCCTGCGACTCGCTGGCCGAGTTCAACCCCATGCTGGGACACCGTGGCTGCCGTCTGGGTTGCACCTATCCCGAAATTACCGAGATGCAGGCCCGCGCCATCATCGAGGCCGCCCTCAACGTGAAAGCCCGCGGTATCGACGTTCACCCCGAAATCATGGTACCCCTCGTAGGTGTGGTTGAGGAGTTGAGAATGCAGGCCGATGTCATCAACCGCGTAGCCGCTCAGGTATTCGAAGAGCGCGGCGATACGGTAGCCTACAAGGTAGGTACGATGATCGAGGTACCCCGTGCCGCCGTTACGGCCGACCAGATTGCCGAGGTAGCCGACTTCTTCTCGTTCGGTACGAACGACCTCACGCAGATGACCTTCGGTTACTCGCGCGACGATGCCGGCAAGTTCCTCAAGATCTACAAAGAGAAAGGTATCCTCAAAACCGACCCGTTCGAAGTGCTCGACCAGAAAGGCGTGGGCCAACTCGTTCGCATGGGTGTAGAGAAAGGCCGTTCGACCAAACCGACCCTCAAGGTAGGTATCTGCGGTGAGCACGGTGGCGAACCCTCGTCGGTTAAGTTCTGCGCCAAACTGGGCATGAACTACGTATCGTGCAGCCCCTACCGCGTGCCCATCGCCCGCGTAGCTGCCGCCCAAGCTGCCATCGAGGATTAAGCGATTGTAAATTCTATTCCTTAATAAAAGAGCCATGCCGGTGCCGGCATGGCTCTTTCTGTATTCGGCAGACGGCTCGTCCCCCCCTCCCCGCCTCCGATGACTTCTGGATAACCGCGTCGCAGCACGGTATGACAAACGAGTCACCCCGCACCCCGATGCGGGGTCCACTGAACCAGGAACAAAGGGTAATTCACGACAAACTGGATTCCACATCGAGTGCGGAATGACACGAGCTACCAACGACACTTGAATGCCACGGCAGGTACAAGAATTTGAAACACCATTGTCACAGAGATTTCACAGAATCGGCCAAGCGGGAGACGGGGGCTTTCGCTACTTTTGCTGGAGTGAAACGGGCGGGGGTATCTGCAACCTCCATCCATAAACGCGACAGGTATGACAAGAAGATGGTTTCCCCTGCTCTTGGGGCTGGCGATGGCCACCGTCTGGGCGGCACAGGCTGCCGGGCCCAAGTATGTGTTTTACATCATCGGCGACGGCATGGGTGTGAACGAGGTGAATGCTACCGAACTCTTTTATGGCGAGCTGGCCGGCCGGCAAGGACCGGAACGGCTGCTCTTCTCGCAATTTCCCCACTCGGCTTTCGTGAATACCGGCTCGGCCAGCAGCGACATTACCGACTCGGCTGCGGCGGGCACGGCTCTGGCTTGCGGAGTGAAGACCCGGAACAAGATGGTGGGGGTCGATGCCGACAGTGTACCGGTATACAGCATAGCGGTGAAGGCTCAACAGCAGGGGGCAGCTGTGGGTATCGTGACCAGCAGCGAAATCGACGATGCCACGCCGGGGGCCTTCTATGCCCACCAGGTGAACCGCAACAACCGCTACGAGGTGGGGCTCGACCTGCTGGCGACGGGGTTCGACTTCTACGCCGGCAACCGATTCAAGCAACCGTCGCTCCCCGGCAGGGAGTCGCTCTACGACCTGCTGCCCAAGCGGGGATATGTGCTGGCTACCAGTGTAGACGATTACCAACGCAAGGCCCAGAAGGCCGGGAAGATGGTGCTGTTTCCCGAGCGAAGCATCACCTATGCCATAGACCGCCAGCCCGGCGACATGCGGCTGGCCGACCTCACCCGCTGCGCCGTGGATTTCCTGTCGCGCAACGAGCGGGGCTTCTTCCTGATGATCGAGGGCGCCCAGATAGATTGGGCGGGACACACGCGCGACGGAGCGACCGACCTGCGCGAGGTGAAGGACCTGGAGGAGTCGGTACAGATTGCCTGTGACTTTTACCGGGCTCACCCCGACGAGACCCTTATCGTCGTTACGGCCGACCACGAAACGGGCGGTGTGGTACTGGGCACGGGCGAATATGCCCTCAACCTGCAGGCGCTCCAGTACCAGACGATGAGCGGCTCGACCTTCACCCGGCAGATTGCCGACTGGCGACGGGCTGGAGAACCGGTTTCGTGGGAGAGGGTGAAAACGGCTCTGTCGCAGGCCTTCGGCTTCTGGTCGCACCTCACCCTTACGGCCGAACAGGAGGCCCGCCTCAAACGGGTATACGAGGAGACCTTGCTCAACCCCTCGGACACATTGGTACAGTCGCTCTACGAGGCCAACGAACCGATGACCGAAACGGCCAAACAAATCATCAACGAGATAGCCCGCATCGCCTGGACCTGCGGCTCGCACACGGCCGGCTATGTGCCCCTCTATGCCATAGGAGCGGGTGCCGAAAAGTTTGGCGGAACCATCGACAACACCGATATTCCCCGAATCGTTTCCGAGATTTTCAGATATAAATAAATAGCTAATCTTCAGCGGAATACAAAAGACACAGTCTCTTTTGTGTAAGATTTTTTTAGAAAAACATTGTGAAATTAGGACAAAGGATATAACTTTGTCCCCCGTAATCGGTTTGCCCCGTCCGAATCGGCCGAGGCAATGAAAAGGGAATCGGGTGCAAATCCCGAACAGGCCCGCTGCTGTGAGTTTCGTATGAGTTTTCAGACAAATACTGCAATGCCACTAATCCAGACTCGATTGGGAAGGCGTCTGAGAGGGAGACAAGTCAGAAGACCTGCCGATTGCGTAGAAACAACTGTTGCCGGCTCCGTGGACCGAGCCGCCGGTCGAAAGAAAATTTTTCGGAAAAAAGAGATTTTTTGCTTGAGCAATAGGAGTAGGCGTCGCGTGGGCGACTCTATTCCGCCATTCAGTATTTAACTAAAAAAGAAAAGATTATGGCAAGAAAAATTCCTTTTAGTGTAGATATAACGGGGAGCTTCGTATACTCCGAGCCCCTCGTCGAAGCCCGCAAACTGTATCACGACGGGGTGTGGAGTTCGGCCAAGCTGCACGAAATCGAAGATAAAGAGATTTATCGCATTGTCGAGAAGTGCAAAGAGATAGGGCTGAAGTGTGTAACCGACGGCGACTACAAGTCGACCAACTATCTCGACTTTTTCCACCACTTGGAGAATATCACGAAACAGGAACCGGCTCAACCCGAAGAGGTGAAGGAGTCGGTTATCTCGGGCAAAATCGGATTTGACAACGCCTACCCCTCCACGCCGAAGGTGACCCAGCGCTTCACCTACCTGACGGGTATCATCGGGGGCGACATGTATGCCAAGGTGCTGCTCCCCTCGCCTGCTACACTGCTGGCCGAGCTGCTCCGCCCCGAGAACCGCTACAATACCGGGCGCTACTACCCCGATATGGATTTGCTCGTGCACGACATCGCCCAAACTTACCAGACGGTCATCAGCGAGTTTTACGACATGGGGTGCCGATTCCTGCAACTGAGCGACTACGCCTGGAACCTGGCCGGCAACAGCGACCTCGAGCAGGTGGCCCAGGCCGCACACATCGACCTGCTTTCGCTGGTGGCTACCTCGGCCAAACTCACCGAGGCTTGTCTGGCTCAGAAACCCGACGACATGTGCATCTCGCTGCAGTTCCACGAGAAGTGGTGGCGCGTGGGCGACAAGGAGAAGACGGCCGAGCTGCTGCTCTCGACCCGGGCCGATGCCATTGCACTCGACTTTGGCGACCGCGAAAACGAGAACATCGACCTCTCCATGCTCAACTACTGCCAGGGCAAAGAGGTGATTCTGGGATTGATTTCGACCTCGAGCCTGCAACCCATATCGACCAGCAGCATCACGCTGCACATCGAGAATGCAGCTCGTCTGCTCCCGCTCGAGTCGCTCCACCTGAGCAGCCAGGGCGACTTCCGCGACAACGAGGGCAACAGCATCGTCTCGGAACAGATGATGTGGAGCAAAATCGTAACGATGAAAAATATTGCGAAGAGCGTTTGGGGCGAATAAATCGTTCGCCTGAACGACTACTCCCGACCTGTGAGCCGATAGTCGATGCGGTCAACATGCACCGGCTATCGGTTCTCTCTTTCCAATCTCTATCTTGAAAGAAGAGAATGGGCGGCCCGGCTCTGCCAAATGTCGAAAACTTCGTTTTCCATTTGCCACTGCTCTCGCCTTTTGTTATCTTTGCACGCTGAAACATTGGTCAATACTACAATAAGGTGAACAACGTACACGAAGAACTGAAATCGGTATCGCAATTTCTTACGGAATATGCGACTTGTTTGATGGCATCGGGCGTACATACCTCGCGTATCGTGCGCAACACGGCCCGTATAGCCGAGTCGTTTGGGTTCGAAGCCCACATGACCCTCTTTCACAAAACCATCAGCATGACCTTGCGAAGCAAGGACAACGCCCACGTATACAGCACGGTGAGTACCGCAAAATCGGGGGCTATCAATTTTGAGTTCAACTCCGAGTTGAGTGCTCTCAGTTGGGAAGCCTACGACAACCATCTCCCGCTCGACACGCTGTGGGAGAAGTTCCACGCCATCACAAGCAAACCTCGCATGAACCCGTGGGCGGTGTGGATTCTGGTGGGCTTTGCCAATGCCTCGTTCTGCCGGCTCTTCAACGGCGACTGGATAGCGGTAGCCGCCGTATTTGTGGCTACGCTCGTGGGATTCCGCATCAAACAAATATTGCACTTCAACCACTATTTCGTATTCACCATATCGGCATTTGTCGCATCGCTCATCGCCTCGATTACCATGTGGCAGCACTGGGGTACCACCCCCGACATCGCTATCGGTGCCAGCGTGCTCTACCTCATACCGGGCGTGCCCTTGATTAACGGGATTATCGACATTATCGAAGGTCATGTGCTGGCCGGTACCGCCCGCCTCATCAACGCCCTGCTGCTGATTGTCTGCATTGCCTTCGGTATGGGTATTACACTTTTAATGATGGGAGGGAAACTGTTATGATCGACTGGCAAATATTAGGCTCGGTCATTGCCGACGCCATCGGAGCTGCCATTGCAGCCATAGGCTTCGCCGTTATCTCCAACCCGCCCCGCCGGGCCATTCTGTATGCCGCATTACTGGCTGCCGTAGGTCACAGCATCCGGTTCGTACTGCTGAAATATGCAGGCCTCGACCTGGCCTCGGCTTCGTTTGTCGCCGCCTTCTCGATAGGTATGCTCAGCCTGGCTGCCGGATACCGCATCTTCTGCCCGGCCACGGTACTGTACATACCGGCCCTGCTCCCGATGATTCCCGGTATGTATGCCTACCGCACGGTATTCTCGCTCATTCGATTCCTGCAAAGCAGCGGGAACGACAACGAGGCCATACACTACCTGCTCGAGATTTTCAAGAACGGTATCACCACAGCCTCGGTACTCTTCTCGCTGGGTGTTGGTGCCACCATACCCATATTCATATTTTACAAACGGGCCTTCAGCATGACCCGCGCAGCCAACCGCCCGAAGCGGCAAGCCTGACCCGCCCGATACGACACGATACAAATGCCCGCTCCCCCTTCGGTCCACCGCTCGAGGAGTGGGCATTAACATGTTTTATGGAGCGAGAGTCCTGAATAATCGAGATTTTCGTTATCATTGTAATCATTTTCGGTCTTCCCGAGAAAACTCATATAATACCAAGCACAACATGAAAAAGAATTTTTCCCTGAAAAGCACCCTGCTGCTGGCTTCGCTTGCCGGCACCGGTCTCATACAAGCACAACAACAGCCCAACATCGTTCTGTTTCTGGTCGACGATATGGGCTGGCAAGATACATCGGTTCCGTTTTACTCCGAGTCAACTCCCCTGAACAACCGCTACCGTACCCCCAACATGGAGCGGTTGGCCCACATGGGGGTGAAGTTTACCGAGGCTTACGCCTGTGCCATCTCGTCGCCCACGCGGTGCAGCCTGATGTCGGGCATGAATGCGGCCCGTCACCGGGTGACCAACTGGACCCTGAACTACGACCAGAAGACCGACGCCTCGAGCGACGTGATTCAACTGCCCGAGTGGAACTACAACGGCATACAACCGGCACACACGACCCTGACCGCCGACCTGAAAAACTCGACCCGTATCACCTCGTTCCCCCAGATTCTGCACCAGAACGGCTACTACACGATACACTGCGGCAAGGCGCACTTCGGCGCCAAGGGTACATCGGGGGCCGACCCCTCGACCATGGGTTTCGACGTGAACATCGGCGGCGGGGCCAACGGGGCACCGGGCAGCTATCTGGGCACGCGTAACTTCGGCCAAGGCTCGCCCTTCGAAGTGTTGGGCCTGGAGAAATACCACGGGCAGAATATATTCCTCACCGAAGCACTCACACGCGAAGCCATCGAGGCCCTGAAACAGCCGATAAGCCGGCAGCAACCTTTCTACCTCTACATGTCGCACTATGCCGTGCACTCGCCCTACGACGACGATGCCCGATTCAGCGACTACTACCGCAACCGCTACGATATCCAACTCGATGCGCCGCTCAACGAAAACGAAGCCCGGTATGCCGCACTGGTCGAGGGCATGGACAAGAGCCTGGGCGACCTGCTCGACTTTCTCGAAAGCCAGCCCGAGGTGGCTGCCAATACCATCGTCCTCTTCATGTCGGACAACGGTGGACAGGGGCTGAACAACGTACGCCAGGGCCGTGAAAACCGCGACCAGAACTACCCGGCACGTGCCGGCAAGGGGTCGGCCTTCATGGGTGGCGTGCGCGAGCCGATGATGGTCTACTGGCCCGGCGTGACCAAGGCCGGCAGCGTGTGCGACCAACGGGTAATGATCGAGGACTTCTTCCCCACGATTCTCGAGATGGCCGGTGTGAAGGAGTACTCGACCGTACAGACGACCGACGGCGTGAGCTTTGCCGACGTGTTGCGCAACCCTTCGACCCGTCACGAGCGCAGCATCGTGTGGCACTTCCCCAACCTGTGGGGCGAAACCCAGAATACCGAGGAGGGCTACGGAGCCTACTCGTCGATTCTGAAAGGCGACTATCACCTCATCTACCATTGGGAAACGCAGCAACGCCGCCTCTACAACGTGCGTGCAGATATAGGCGAGCAGCACGACCTGGCTCTCGAGCAACCCGCGATTGCCGAAGCTCTGGCCCGGGAACTGACCGACTACCTGAAATCGACCGACGCCCAACGCCCGACCTACATCGCTACGGGCGAAGCCTGCCCCTACCCCGACGGCTCGAAATAAATCACTTGGTGACATGTGATTACATACGATACAATAGGACATTATGAATCTCATAAAGACAGCATTCTGCCTGATTATTCTCATTTGCAGTTCAATCCCTGTCTGGAGTCAAACAACAGGAAAAATAGTAGATACCGACCGGCAGCCGGTGGAGGGTGCAACCGTCGTCATGCAGCTGCCCGATTCGACCTACCTGGGCGCAGCCATCTCTGCAGCCGACGGTACATTCAGCCTTGAACCCATGGCAGACCGCTATCTGCTCATCGTCCAGCATCTGTTTTATCAGTCCCAGGTGGTAAAGGGTCAGACGCGTGACGCCGGCATCATCGTACTGGAGCCGAAAGAGCATAGCCTGGCCGAAGTGGTTGTCGAGGGAGAACGCCCTTTGGTAACCGTGGAACAGGGTAAACTGAGTTATGATATTTCGGCCATCTCAAAAAAGCATATCGTCAACAATGCTTACGAGGCTATCTGCAAGCTGCCGGGAGTACAGGACCGGAGCGGCAAGCTCTCACTGATCGGGGCAAAAGATGTGACGGTAATCCTCAACGGCAAGGCCAGTACCCTGACCCAGGAACAGCTGATTGAAATGTTGAAGAATACCTCTGCCTCGCAGGTTCAGACGGCCGAAGTGATGTATAACACGCCGCCCGAATATCATGTGCGCGGTGCCGCCATCAATATCGTGACGGCCAAGGCTGCCGACAATACGCTCCAAAGCGAACTCTCGGCGACTTACAGCAACCAGTATTTCGGCAGTTACAGCGGCAATGTAAACTTTCTGTTGACAAAAGGCAAGTCGTCGCTGAATGTCTCATACAACCCCGGCTATTCGCACATCATGACCGTGATGGATCTGGCCTCCATGCACCAGTATGACGGGCAAGTATATGACATCACGCAGCGGCAGAAAATCAACACGAAGGGGTGGAAGCATAACATCTATGCCGAGTATGGCTATCAGATAAACGAGGATAATGCGCTGAGTGTGGGATACAACGGTGCCCTGTCGGGCAACGGCAAGGGGACCATCGATGTAAACGGGAATTTTCAGAACAGCCACAACGACAAGGTGCAGGACAGCTGGCTGCACAATGTCTTTGCCCGCTACTCCTCGGGCTTCGGGCTGGACCTCGGCGTGGACTATACGGACTATTCGATGAACGACTACAACCACCTGGAGAGCGAACTGACAGGCCATACGCGCCAACTGCTTGACTATACTTCGGACCAGAAGATACGCAAGGTCTCGGTATATGCCGACCAGAGCCACAGCCTGGCCAACGACTGGACCTTGAAGTACGGTGTCCGATATGACTATACCGACAACCGAAACAGTCAGCTCTTCAATCAGACGGAAGGAAAGGACAATGTGGACAACTCCTCCTCGCGCCTTTACGAGCAGATAGCCAACTTGTATGCCGGCTTCGACAAGGAGTTTGCAAACGGTTTGTACCTTTCGCTCTCGGCAACCGGCGAATATTACTCCATCGGGAACTATCACAAGTGGTCGCTCTATCCGCAGGCCAGTCTCAGCTATTCGCCGTCGGAAAAGCACACCTTCATGCTGGGCGTTTCGTCGGAAAAGGAGTACCCCACTTATTGGGACATGCAGACCAGCACCACCTACATGAATGCCTACGAAGAGATTCAGACTATCGAAGGGCTACGGCCTGCCAATGTGTATAGCGTGAATGCCAACTACCTCTTCCTGCAGAAGTATATGCTGTCGCTGTTTTATGAGCGCATCGACGATTATTTCACGATGGAGATGTATCAGGCGAAAGACCGTCTGGCTCTTGTGTACCGCACGCAAAACTGGAACTACTACCAGTCCTTCGGCATGAGTGCCAACATTCCGTTCAGCATCGGGAACTGGCTCTCCTCGCAGGTAAATGCCACCGTGGTCAATGACCGCAACCGCTGTGACCACTTCTGGGATATTCCCTTCGACCGGAACAAATGGGCCTGCATGCTGTCCATGCAGAACCATTTCTCGGTAGGGTCCCAACTGGGTTTCGACTTGGACGCGATGTACCGCTCAAGCATGATTTCCGGTATCAGCGATACGAAACCGGTCTTTATGGTCAATGTGGGTGCCCAATGGAACTTCCTGAAGGATAAAGCCAGTCTGAGCCTGAACTGCTCCGACCTGTTCGATACCATGCGCATGAAGGTGAAAAACCGCTATGCCGGGCAACACATCGACTTGAATATGGGACAATACAGCCGCACGGTTTCCGTAAAACTGGTGTACCGCTTTGGCGGAAGTATCACCAAGGAAAAGAGAGAGGTGGACTCTTCTCGTTTCGGACATTAGCGGTATCTATGACAGTCTGGCCCAATATCCGGTATCTGTGTAATTCCATGAATTTGTGGAGCCCGCAATTCCATCACACCGTCGGGTTCGACATTGACCCCACTACCCGTCAATCGCGAAAACGGGGTTACCTTTTCGATGCGGGTAAGAACACAATCGACAAACGACTCGCTGCTAATACGGGCGAGGCCTGCCCCTACCCCGACGTCTCGAAACAAGGCAACGACTCCTCGCGGTTCTTTTTCCATACAGTTCCCAATCATGCAAGTGGGGCAACCATCTGCATTGAGGAAATATTGCACACTTTTTCAGACTATTCGATAACGAATAATGGAACAAAAATAACGACTTTCGCACCCAAGAAAAGCATCGTATGAAAAAAGAACAAAATCAACCCCCCAAACGGGTCAATCCCTACACCGGTTTTTTAGGGAGTATTTTAATCCTCTTACTGCTGAACGGATTGATTATGCCCAGTCTGTCGGGAAACCGAATTGTCACAACCGACTACGGCACTTTTGTCGAAAAAGTAGACAGCGGTCTGGTAAAAGAGGTCGCTATCAAGAGCAATCAAATCTACTTCATAACTCAAGAAAAAGACAAAGAGATAACCTACCAAACCGGCGAAGCCAACGACCCCCAACTGGTAGACCGACTGCTGCATGCCAGCAGTCCCAACGACAACGGCAAAATAGAATTTACCCAAATCGTTCCTCGCGAAAACTCACCCCTGCTCGATTTCCTGTTGATGTGGATTCTGCCGGGTCTGCTCTTCTATATTCTCTGGAGACAAATCGGAAAGAGTCTCCAGAACCGGATGAAATCGGGCGGTAACTTCATGTCATTCGGTAATAGCGGTGCCAAAATCTATGCCGAGTCGGACATCAAGACCACCTTTGCCGATGTGGCCGGACAGGAGGAGGCCAAAGAGATGTTGGCCGAAATCGTAGACTTTCTGCACAACCCCGGGAAATATGCCGAGATTGGAGCCACCCTGCCCAAGGGAGCCCTGCTGGTAGGCCCTCCGGGAACCGGCAAAACCCTTATCGCCCGAGCCGTAGCCGGCGAGGCCAAGGTGCCCTTCTTCGCCATATCGGGTTCGGAGTTTGTACAGATGTTCGTCGGTATGGGTGCAGCCAAGGTGCGCGACCTCTTCAAACAGGCCGGTGAGAAAGCCCCCTGCATCATCTTCATCGACGAAATCGATGCCATAGGCAAACGCCGCGACACCGGACTGGGCGGCAACGACGAACGGGAACAGACCCTGAACCAGCTGCTCACCGAGATGGATGGCTTCGACGGCCGCAAAGGTGTGGTGATACTGGCCGCCACCAACCGCCCCGACAGCTTGGACAAAGCGTTGCTGCGACCGGGCCGGTTCGACCGCCGGGTACAGATGGAACTCCCCGATCTGGAGGGACGGAAAGCCATTCTCGAGGTTCATTTGAAAAAAGTACGCCACGGCAATATCGACGTCGACCTGGTGGCCCGTGCCACCGCCGGCTCGTCGGGTGCCGAACTGGCCAACATCGTAAACGAGGCCGCCCTGCGGGCCGTACGCATGGGACGCAAGCAAATTACCACGGCCGACCTGGAAGAGAGTGTCGAAACCGTCATTGCCGGTGCTCAAAAGAAAAACAAAATCCTGTCGGACGACGAGAAGAAGATTGTCGCCTATCACGAAATAGGGCACGCTCTGGTGGCCGCCTTGCAGACCCACTCGGCCCCGATACACAAAATCACCATTATCCCCCGTACCTCGGGTGCTTTGGGCTACACCATGCAGGTCGACCGCGGGGAGCAGTCGCTCTTGAGCCGCGAAGACCTCTTCAACCGCATCGTCACCCTCACGGGCGGACGCTCGGCCGAGGAGGTGATGTTCGGTATCGTCACTACCGGAGCCTCGAACGACATCGAACAGGCCACCAAACTGGCCCGTGCCATGGTGACCCGCTACGGCATGAGCGACCGCTACGACATGATGGAACTCGAAACGACCAGCAACGCTTATCTGGGCGGAGACAACTCGCTCATCTGTTCGCCCAGCACGGCCGCCGACCTAGACAAAGAGGTATTGCACCTCATCACCTCAGCTCACGAGAAAGCCAAGGAGATGATCAAGAGCCACACCGAAATCATGCACCGGGCCGCAGCCTACCTGACCGAACGGGAGACCATCACCGGCGACGAGTTCATGAAGATTGTCGAAGAGTGCACCGCCAAAGATTAAAAGACAGACTGTTATTGCGTTTCATATTCGACCGGGCGAAACCGTATGGAGATTTTTCTCCGAATCGGTTTCGCCTTTTCTTTATTCCTCCTTCATACGACGGTAGCGCAACGGAGAGACGCCGATATGAGTCCTGAAAAACCGGACAAAGGAAGAAGCATTAGGGAAATGCAACTTTTCAGAAATCTGCTGTACCGTCAAATCGGTAGCCCGTAACGCCCGCTTGGCTTCGAAAAGCACAGCCTCGTTAATCCACGTCTGTACCGAATAGTGGGTAATCGACTTTACAGCCCCCGACAGGTATTTGGGGGTTACGCACAATTCACCGGCATAGAACGCAACGGTACGTTCACGCTCGAAGTGTTGCAGCAGCAAATCGAAAAAACGCCTCGTGATAGACTCGGCCCGCGAGCATGACAGATTGTCGACCCTCGCCGAATTTTCAAATGTCGATGCCACAATCAACAGCAACGACAGGACCAACGAAGTTCTAATCTTTTCCGACATCCCTGCTCCATCGTTATACCGCTCGATCATTGCATAGAGCTCGACCAGGTCTTTTACCTTCTCGTCGCTCAGCGATACGTAGGGCCACGAATTTATATTCTTCAGCCAATCGAAATCGGGGGTCACAGGGATATGACGGACAAAATCGAGCGAAATAAACAGGACCTTCGCCTCGAAATCGGGCGAATAATGCAACACCGAGAATATCTGCTTCGGCGTAACGACCAACAGATCTTTGGTCGAAACCTCATACTCACTGTAATTGAGCCGTATCTTCATCGACCCGCTGGTGCAAAGGTTAAATATGAAACCCTCGGAGATAAACGACTGTCCCTGAAAATCGCGTCCAAGCACCTCGGTCAACTCCTTAAATGCAAATTCGCCCTCGTGATTCAATATTCTTTCGTCCATACCGACCGCCCAGTTTCTAAATTTCTACGACAAAAATAAGAAATAATGCACATTTTTAGAACTACAATGATAATAAGAATGCAACCTATCCCGTCTATCTTTATCGCCGTTAATTCTAAAAAACAAAGTCCTATGTTAAATGAAATGCGTTTACATCAAAAGCCCTTCAAATACTGGTGGATATCCCTGCTGGCAGGTATACTGAGTATTGTCGGTGGTATCCTTTGTTTTTCCACCCCTATCGATTCGCTGGCCGTACTCACCCTCTTTTTCGTTGCCATCCTTATTGTCGGGGGTATCTTCAATATTGCATCGGCCTTTACAAACCGTAAGTGGAACGACTATTGGGGTTGGGACCTGGCCCGCGGTATCATAGAACTCTTACTGGGAGTATGGCTCTACATGCTGCCTCTGGTACTTGTGACAACCACTATCGTCTACGTATTCGGATTCTGGATGCTGTTCCACTCGATTATCGGCATCTGCGAGTCGTGCGAACTTGCCCGCCTGCCTATAAAAGGTTGGGGGTGGCTGCTGGCCTGCAACATACTGAGCCTGATCTGCTCGTTCCTCTTCCTCACCACACCTATCTTTGGCGGACTGTTTATTCTCGTCTACATCGGGGTATCGTTCATTCTGTATGGAATATTCCGTATCGTATTGGCATTTAAGATGCACAGCTTCAACCGCGCCCTGCAAGAAGAATAGGCTCTCTATCATCCTTTGAATATGCCGTTATGCAACAACGGCTCTCTACGAAAGAGGTTATGACGATACGAAAATCATCGTCATAGCCTCTTTTTGTACAAAAAAGATAGCCGACATTCGTCGATGCAATGAGAAAATTGTACTATCTTTAGTACCTGTTTTACTCACGCCTCATAAAATTGTATATGAAACGTCTGCTTTTCGTTCCTCTTGTGCTGGGCCCGGCCAGCTTTTCTGTCACTGCCCAGGAGACAACCGCCCCCAATATCGTATTGATCATGTGCGACGATATGGGATTTTCCGATTTAGGTTGTTACGGGAGCGAAATACAAACACCGCACATAGACAGCCTCGCCAGCCAAGGCATGCATTTCAGCCAATTTAAGAACACGGGGCGAAGCTGCCCCTCTCGGGCCTCGCTTCTGACGGGCCGCTATCAACATCAGGCCGGCATGGGATGGATGACAGCCGTCGACGAACATCGTCCCGGATACAGAGGTCAGATCTCGAAAGAGTATCCTACCATAGCCGAGGTGATGAAAGCCAACGGCTACGGCACATACATGAGCGGCAAATGGCATGTGACGGTCGACGGAGCCTTCGATGCCCCCAACGGCAGCTATCCCGTGCAACGCGGATTCGACCGCTATTACGGTTGCCTCTCGGGAGGAGGCAGTTACTACTCTCCCACGCCGGTATATAACGACTTGACTCCAGTTACCGACTTCCCCGACGACTATTACTATACCACAGCCATATCAGACTCGGCTACCAGCTTTATCCGCCAGCATCCAGCCCAGATTCCCATGTTTCTGTATGTTGCCTACTATGCACCGCACCTCCCCTTGCAAGCTCCGGCCGACCGGGTAGAGAAGTGTATGGAGCGCTACCGGGCAGGCTACGATGTTTTGCGCCGGCAGCGATTCGAGAAACAAAAGGCCATGGGGCTCGTTCCCTCGGATATGGAGTTGCCGGAATACGACCGAGAGTTCGGCGGTAAACGCCCCTCCTGGGAGGAGCTGAGCGAGGATCAACGCCGACAATGGGTACAGGATATGGCCACCTATGCAGCCATGATTGAAATCATGGACGACGGTATAGGCCAAATTGTCGAAGCGTTCCGTGAAAAAGGGACCCTGGAAAATACCATATTCCTGTTCCTTAGCGACAACGGTGCGACCCTGGAGGGCGGCTATCTGGGACAGCTGATGGCCGATCTCTCCAACACGCCTTACCGCAGTTACAAGCAATGGTGCTATCAGGGAGGGACAAGTACCCCCTTTATTTTCACGTTTGGCGATACCGACAAGAACCCCGTAAAGGGTGGCATCTGTCGACAACCGGCTCACATCATCGACCTTCTGCCTACCTGTATGGATTTGGCCTCGGCCATCTATCCCAGCCGACAATTCGACCATGCCCAACTGCCGGGTATCAGCCTGCTGCCGGCTATCGAGGGAAAAGAGATACAACCGCGCACCCTGTTTTTCGAACATCAAAGTTCGTGTGCCGTCATATCGGGACATTGGAAACTGGTACGAAACAACCGGAACGAACCTTGGGAGTTGATTGATCTCGATGCCGATCCGTTCGAACAACACGACCTCTCCACCCGTTTCCCCGAAAAGGTAAAGTCGCTGGAAAACGAATGGAATCGTTGGGCCGAAGCACACCTGGTCCTCCCCCTGGAGGATAAACCGTGGCACGAACGCATCGACTTCTACAAAAATCTAAATGACGACCAAAGCGGTCGCGAAGAGTAGACTCCAGTTGGCTGCTCCGAATGGTCTCCTTCTTTTTCGGGGAGAGGCGGCTCGGCACTGTCAAAGTTGAAAACTGTATTTTCCTTTGCCTCTGCCCTCGCCTTTCACTATATTTCCAGAATACAGGAGGCGGCTCGGCACTGTCAAAGTTGAAAACTGTGTTTTCCTTTGCCTCTGCTCTCGCCTTTCACTATATTTCCAGAATACAGGAGGCGGCTCGGCACTGTCAAAGTTGAAAACTGTGTTTTCCTTTGTCTCTGCTCTCGCCTTTCACTATATTTGTACAGATAAAAAAACGAAACAGACAACGATATGAAATACATTGGAGCTCATGTAAGTGCTTCGGGTGGCGTGGAGAACGCCCCGGTAAACGCACACACCATCGGAGCGAAGGCTTTCGCTCTCTTTACCAAGAATCAACGGCAATGGCAGTCGGCACCCTTGTCGGAGAAGAGTATACAACAGTTCCGCGAGAACTGCGCACAATATGGTTTTGCCCCCGAACACATCCTGCCTCACGACAGCTACCTCATCAACCTGGGACACCCGCAGGCCGAGGGGCTGGAGAAGAGCCGGAAGGCTTTTCTCGACGAGATGCAGCGCTGCGAACAGTTGGGGCTGAAGCTGCTGAACTTCCACCCGGGCAGCCACCTGAAGGAGATTTCGATCGACGAGTGCCTCTCGCGCATCGCCGAGTCGATAAACCTGACGCTCGAAAAGACGCAGGGGGTAACGGCCGTCATCGAGAATACGGCCGGACAGGGCAGCAACGTGGGGTTCCGCTTCGAACATCTGGCTGCCATCATCGACCAGGTGGAGGACAAGAGCCGCGTGGGGGTGTGCATCGACTCGTGCCACGCCTTTGCCGGCGGCTACGACCTGGCTACGCCCGAGGGGTATGAGCAGACGTGGAAAGAGTTTGACCGGATAATCGGATTCAACTATCTGCGGGGCATGCACCTGAACGATGCCAAGAAGGGATTGAACTCGCGCGTCGACCGCCACGACAGTCTGGGGGCCGGCGTGCTGGGCATCGGCTTCTTCGAGCGGCTGATGCAGGACCCGCGTTTCGACAACATCCCCCTCATTCTCGAGACGCCCGACGAGAGCCTCTGGCCGCAGGAGATTGCCCGCCTCTACGAACTGGCTGCCGCCCGATAACGTGCAGCCCCCTATCTGATTGTAGAACTACAAAAACGACTTGAACAATGAAAAAGATAGCTAAAAGTCTGACCGACCTGATTGGGAACACTCCGCTGCTGGAGCTCTCGAACTACAACCGCACACACGGGTTGGAGGCTACGGTCATTGCCAAACTGGAGTATTTCAACCCGGCCGGCAGCGTGAAAGACCGGGTAGCCCTCTCGATGATCAACGATGCTGAACAGCGGGGCATACTGAAACCGCATGCCACCCTCATCGAACCCACGAGCGGCAACACCGGCGTGGGGCTGGCCTTCGTGGCTGCGGCCCGGGGGTACCACCTCATCCTCACCATGCCCGAGACCATGAGCCTCGAGCGTCGCAATCTGCTCAAAGCCCTGGGGGCCGAACTGGTACTCACCCCGGGAGCCGAAGGGATGACGGGTGCCATCAAGAAGGCACAGGAGCTGAACGAGCGCATCGAGGGCAGCGTGATTCTGCAACAGTTCGAAAACCCCGCCAACCCGGCTGCCCACGTAAAGACGACGGCCGAAGAGATATGGCGCGATACCGACGGCGAGGTGGACATATTCGTGGCTGGCGTAGGCACCGGCGGCACGGTGAGCGGCGTGGGCCGGGGGCTGAAGAGCCACAACCCGGCCATCCGCATCGTGGGGGTAGAGCCGGCCGGCTCGCCTGTTCTGTCGGGCGGTAAACCCGGGCCGCACAAGCTGCAAGGCATCGGTGCCGGATTCGTGCCCAAGACCTACGACGCTTCGGTAGTCGACGAGGTTATCGCCGTGACCGACGACGACGCCATCCGCACCAGCCGCGAGCTCACCTCGACCGAGGGGATGCTGGTGGGTATCTCGTCGGGGGCTGCCGCATGGGCCGCTACCCAACTGGCCCAACGCCCCGAGAACCGAGGCAAGAAGATTGTGGTGCTGCTGCCCGACACGGGCGAACGCTACCTCTCGACCGTACTCTACGACTTCGAGGGGTACAAGCTCTAATCCCGGCGGTTGTCCGGGGCAACCCGGGCTACCCATAAGAACATAAGAAACAGAGAGGCCATGGCGCACTCGATTACCGAGCATTGCCATGGCCTTTTCTTATCTCTTTCCTGTATCGTTGCGCAAGCGCTCTGCCCCGGGCTATCTCCCGCTACGGGCAATCATCTCCTGCAAACGGGTGTTGAATACCCCCTCGGCCAAAAGTTGCTCGAGCGAGAGATGCATGCGGTAACGCCAATAGTAGTGCGGGCATGCGGGTATGTTGATGCGCTCCTCGTCGGGGTTCTTGCGGCGCAGGCGGCCATCGATCGAGAGCCAGTCCTGCAAGGGCAGAATAGCCAGCATCGAGGGAGCCGAGAGCGTCAGCTCGACCATGCGCTCGCAAATCCAAGGCTCGCAGGTAGCGGGTGCCTGGCCCGACTCGCCCAGCACCTCGTTGAAGTAGCGCTGCGTGCGCGCGGGATCCTCCTGCCACCACCCTCTGATGCCCGACATGTCGTGGGTCGAGGTGGTACATACCGACCGCACGGGATAGCGGCTCACGTCGCCAAACTCGCAGTTCCACTCCTTGGGCATGCGCTGTATCTCGAGCGAGAGAATCTGCAACTGCTTCATCACCTCGGGCACACAGCCGGGTATCATACCCAGGTCTTCGCCGCAAACCAGCATATCGGTCGAGGCTACGAGCACGGGCAGTTTGCGCAGGGCTTCGGCTTTCCAGAAATCGTTGTGACGCCAGTAAAAGAAATCTTCGTAAAGGCGGTCGAAGCAGGCCTTCTGCTCATCGTCGAGAGCCTGGTAGGCCTGGGTGCGGTTGCCCATAATGCGGGGGTGATAGTATCCCGGCTGGTCGGGGTCTTCGAGGAAGAGCACCTCGTCGAGCAGCTTCAACAGGCCATCGCGAATCAGTACGTTCATCTCGTCGTCGGCCCCCGAAAAATAGTCGACCACCTTGCGCTGGGTATCCATCATCACATTCAGGTCCCAGCGGCCGTTCCCCTTGTCGACCAGGAAGCGCGTCTTCACCTCGTCGGTATAGGCCCCGAAGATGTCGTGCAACGACTCTTCCCGCACATAGGGGACCGTCTGCCACGAAGCATCGAACCGGAATCCCTTCTGCGCCAGCTCGTCGGGCGAGAGCGGCATGGCCGAGTGGAAGTGGCCCAGCAGACCGTGAACGGCATCGAGCGGAATCTCCCAGATGCGGAAGAAACCCAGGATGTGGTCGATGCGGTAGGCATCGAAATAGCGCGACATGTGACGCAAGCGGGCTTTCCACCAGGCATAGCCGTCGCGCGCCATCACCTCCCAGTCGTAGGTGGGGAATCCCCAGTTCTGCCCCTCGATCGAGAAGTCGTCGGGGGGAGCACCCGCCTGACAATTCATGCGGAAGAGATCGGGGTTGACCCACGCGTCGACACTGGTGCGGCTGATGCCGATGGGGATGTCGCCCTTCAGCACCACTCCGGCCCGGTGAGCATAGTCGCGCACCTCGGAGAGCTGCAGGTGCAGGTGATACTGTATGTAGTAGTAGAGGGCAACCGAACGGTACCACGGGCTCCACACGGCACAGTAGTCGGCAATCATCGACTCGTCGTAGCTGGCAAACTCGCCCCAACGGGTGAAGTCGGCCGTCTTGAAACGGTCGCGCAAGCTGCTGAAGGCGGCATAGGGCTGCAACCAGAACTTGTTCTCCTTGAAAAACTGCTTGAACCCCTCGCTCGACAGGGTGTCGTCGCCCTGCTCGTCGAAGAGCAGGTTCAGGTACTCCATCTTGGCGCGGTTCACCCGCTCGTAGTCGACATCGGGCTGCATGTTCAGCTCCCGCTGCAAGGCGTCGAACTGGGCCTGCCGGGCCTCATCGCTCAACCGGCCCACCTCCGAGAGGCGCAGATACTGCGGGTGCAGGGCAAAGGTCGAGTTGGCGTTATAGGGATAGGAGTCGCACCAACTACCCGTCAGGGTGGTATCGTTGACCGGGAGCAGCTGGATAAACGATTGCCCCGTGCGCAGCGCCCAGTCGACCAGATATTTCAGGTCGAGGAACTCGCCCGTACCGAAACCGTAATCGGTACGCAATGAGAATACCGGGATGGCCGTACCAGCCCCTTTCCAGGGACGTTCGGGCCCGTTGAAGAGCAACCCCGACACGACGACTGCCGTCGAAGGCGAGAGCTCCGAATCGGTATATACCCTGTTCGCACCCGTCTCCCACGCCACGACTTCGCGCTGCTGCGTGCGCACCACCACAAACTTGTATTCAAAGGAGGGGCCCAGTTGAGCCGCATCGAGGGTAAGATGCCATTCGGGAAAGTCGGTATCGTCGAGCGCCGGAGCCTGGCTCGGCTCCCAGTTGCCCAGAGCCGGCACACTGCCCACCAGGAGCAACTGCTCGTCGGGGCGCAGCTGCGGAGCGAAGATTTTGAACGTCACCGTACCGGCCGCCGGTACCCCGGGTTGCGGCTGGGGATGCTGACGGAAAAAGATGCCCTGGGTAAATGCCGAAGAGTAGAACGGCAGGTCGGCGGGAGTGTCGCGCCAGCGGTCGAGCAACCGATATTCGGTGGCCTTCTGCCCCGGCACGAAGCGGTGCGGACGGTTCCACTCCCGGCGCACCGAGTCGCCCGACTTGACCAGATAGCGATACTCAAAGGCGGCTATCGTCGCGGGCACCTCGATGGTGTAGCTCCACAGGTCACCGCCGCGGCAATCCATCACCACGGCCCGGCTCTCGTCGCCCGAGCCCAGTTGCTCGGTCTCGCCCGAAAGCATGAGCGACTCGCCCCAACGGGTGTGGTAGTATATCTCAAATGTTATTTTCATGACAATCCTCTTTGTTAAAAATTGGAGTCATAAAGATAGAAAACTTTATACAGAAACCGATACCCGTCGTCCCCCTTTTTCGCGAAAAGTTTTTGATTTAAAATGAATCTTCCCGATTCTGTTTCAGGCAATGCAGGGGCGAATAGCCATACTGCTTCTTGAAGGCTTGTGAGAAGTGCGACCGGTTCTTGAACCCGACCCGATAACAGACATCCTGTGCCGATACGCCCCCTTCGAGAAGCAGCCGCCGGGCCTCCTCGAGCCGCCGCTCCGTAATCCAGCGTTGCGGCGACAGGGTGCTGATTTTGGCAAAATCGCGCTTGAAGGTGGCCAGGCTCCGCCCGGTGTAGGAGGCAAACTCGTCCAGCGTAAGGTCTTCGGTATAGTTGCTCTCCATGAAATCCAGAAGGTCGATTTTCCACGCCTCGTTGAAGTCGAACAAAGTCGGATAGAAACGGTCGTCTATGGCAAGCAGACACATCACGGCCTCGTGCACCTTCAGCCGCAACCACTCGTCGGAAGGTGTCTCGCCGCTATCGGTATAGGGCAGAAACGAGTCGAAGAGGCTCTTCAAGGCAACCGTCCGGGGCAGCACATTCACCGTTTTGCCTATCGGGCCGAGGCCATGCAGCCGCTTGCAGGTGGCAGCCACCCGGTTGTAATACTCCTTCAGCTCCTTGCGGGGCAGAGAGAAATTGATACCCCGGTAGGGATGCCCGTCGAGCGGCTCCTTGGTGACGTTGACCGAGCAGTCGCGGCGGACAAACACGAAGTTGTCGGCCATGACCTCGTCGGTCGTCTCCCGCCCCTCGATAACCAGCTTGCCGGAGCGCACGAAAATAATGGAGTGTGCAGGCATGCGATGCTCCAGGTGCATGTCGTGGGGGATGCTGCAACTCAGCAGGATATTGCCGTAGTTAATCAGATGGTCTATCGTTTCGTTCATGTAGCAAAGATAATACAGAGTTACTTTACACGCTGCATCTTGCGAAATATTTCGGGCATGGCAGCCGGGTTCATCGGTATCATGTCGACCAGGTCGAGTGTCTTGACCATGTGCAGCGTACCCTGCTTGTAGGTCTGGAAATGGGCGGTACCGATGTGATGGCGATAGGCCTCGGGGCTGGCATATATCTCGAGGATGCGCACCTGGCAGGAGTCGCGTTGCTGAATCATGGGGAATATGGCTATTACTCCCGGCTCTTCGCGAACCGAGGTAGCCCCCACCTCCAACGCCGCCTCGAGATAGGCATCCCGGTATTGGGGATAGATCTCTATCTCGGAGATGCGCACCAGCATGGCGGTATCGACCTCGGCCTCGACAACCGACGAACGCTCGGCCAATGCAGTACCCGCCTCGCCCTCCGACGGCAAATCGAAAAGCCGGGCGGCATTCTCGTGCAAGAAGAGATCGGCATAGGCCGACAGCTCCCCATCGGCTTCCAGAGCCTCCTCCAACTGCCGCAGGTTGCGAGTGAGCACCTCGGCCGGCTGGTAGGGATAGTCCGAACCGTACAGGATATGGTCGGGCGTGGTAATGGTGAGCAGAGTGCGGATAACGGCCGGAGAAGCGGCACCGGCCAAATCGTAATAGAGCCGGGAGAGGTTGGCCTCCATATCGACCTCGCCCATCGAGCCGCGAGCCTGCAAGGCCGGCATTATCGCCTTCATGCGAGGAACAGCCAACGGCAGGAACGAGCCGCAATGCGGCACAACCACCTTTACATGAGGATAACGCACCAGCAGGTTGCGTGCCAGCATGTTCATCAGAGCCCGGGTCGTTTCGGCCAAATACTCACAGGCGGCCAGAGGAACCCGCCCGGTCAACGGCTCGTTGACCGGGACCGGCTTGTGCGGATGAATGAGGATGACGGCCCGCCGGCTATCCAACACCTCCATCAGGGGGTCGAGAGCCTCGTCGCCCAGGTATTGCCCCCGGCTGTTGGTCGCCAGTTTCACCCCATCGGCCCCCAGTGTATCGAGGGCATAGATGGCCTCGGCCACGGCCGACTCCACATCGGGCAGAGGGAGGGCAGCACAAAAGCGGAAGCGATCGGGATAGGCCGCTTTCAGTCGGGCACCATATTCGTTACAGGCCCGTATCACCTGCCGGCACTCCTCGCTGTCGCCGAAACTGGGTTGCGGAGCCGGCATCGACAACACCGTGCAGGCAATGCCGGCACTGTCCATAAACGACAAGTGCGAATCGACATCCCAGGCAGGGAGCGGGAACCCCTCTTCCAGCTCGGCATGATGCCGGGCAAGCACCTGCCGATAATCGGGCAGAATGTTGTGGCTATGCACATCGACTACCTGTCGGGCATGGCCGGTGAAATTGCCAATCATAAGGAGAATCACAAGATACAACCACCGTTTCATAGGCCTATGCTTGACTCGCTTCATACTGTTTTCCGGCTTCGGTACAGAGCCCTATGACACTGCCCGTGCGCAGATACTGATAGGTAGGAAACTCGAACAGCACCGGTTTGAGCCGGTTGTAGTCGATTTTATCCCGGTCGTTGAGTATGCTCTCATCGGCATAGGTGTGGGCAATGCTGCAAATAAAGTTTTCGAAACCGTTGCACACATACACATCCTCGACCCGACACTCCATGGTCAAGGGCGATTCGTTCACCATAGGTGTCCCCTCCTCGCCTGCCGTCGACTCGAACAGGGTGCTTTTGTCCTGCTTGTGCCCCGACACGATACCGCAGTAATCGGCTTTCGGCAGCCACTCTTCGGTAACGATATTGACCGACAGCCGGCCACTCTCCTTAATGCCCCGGTTGATGTAGTGCGAGGCATGCAGACTGACAAGCAGCCTGTCGTGAGCCACAATGCCTACATGGGCTACCAGAGTCCACGTGGCTTTTCCCTCTACCTGGGCACCCACCACAACCGCAGGGGTGGGATAAAGTGCCATTGAATTTCCGATATTCTTTTTCATAACGATAAATATATGTTGGTTTTCTGTTGCAAAACTACAGCAGCGAAATTAAAAGCGCGTTAGTTTACGGCTCATTTATCGTTATCGAAAAGCTCAATACTACCGTTACCGAGCTATACGACAACCGTAACTCCCCGAACACGGTCGGTATCCTGCCCTACTCCCGACCGACATCTCCATCCCCCACACCCGGAGAAAGAGCTTCCTCGGGAAAAAACAACCGGGGCGGACCCTTTGCAGAATCCGCCCCGGAGCTTTCATTTCTTATCGTAGGTAACCAAAATTATCCGCAACGCGAAGTACCGCACGAAGTGCAGATGAGGCATCCCTCCTGATAGATGAGGGTCTCGTTACCACAATTCGGACAGGTCTGCCCACTGGCTTTGGTGCCGTTGGGCAGGTATTTCTTCAGAGCGCGCTCTACACCGTTCTTCCAGCTGTTGATCGACTGGCTGTCGAGTTCGAGGCTCGATACCAGCTTGAGCACTTGCGGGATGGGCATGCCGTAGCGAAGTACTCCCGAGATGAGTTTGGCATAGTTCCAATACTCGGGGTTGAACTTGTCGGAGAGTCCCTCGATGGTGGTCTTGTAACCGCGCTTGTTGGAGAACTGGAAGTCGTAACGCTTCGTACCGTCGGGGTTTACGGCCTTCACAATCTTACCCTTCACTACATTCTTGGGGCAGAAGATACCGTCGTCGTCGTCGGCAAGACCGGTGAAGATTTCGTAAGGCTTGCCATCTTTCAGACCCACGAAGGCAATCCACTTCTCCTTGTTGTTCTGGAAGCGAACCACATCGGCCTCGAGCTCGATGGGGCGTACCAGCGTTTCGGCTTGTGCGGGAACCACGGGTTTCTTCTCTTCCTTCTTGGCCGAGATGAGCACACCCGAGCGAGAGCCGTCGCGATAGACCGTACAGCCTTTGCAACCCGAGCGCCAAGCCTCGACATAGAGCTGACCCACCATCTCTTCGCTCACGTCGGAGGGAAGGTTGATGGTAACGCTAATCGAGTGGTCGACCCACTTCTGGATGCGGCCCTGCATGCGCACCTTCTGCAACCAGTCGATGTCGTTGGCCGTAGCCTTATAGTAAGGAGAGCGAGCCACCAGGGCATCGACCTCTTCCTGGCTATAATTCTTTTTCACCTCGATACCGTTTACCTGCATCCAGGTGATGAATTTATGGTGATAAACCACATACTCTTCAAAGGCATCGCCCGTCTCGTCGACATAGTCGATATGTACGGCGGGATCGTTGGGGTTCACCTTGCGGCGACGGCGATAAACCGGCATGAATACCGGCTCGATGCCCGAGGTGGTCTGGGTCATCAGACTCGTAGTACCCGTGGGTGCAATGGTGAGGCAGGCAATGTTGCGACGCCCGTACTTGCACATGTCGGCATAGAGCTCTTCATCTTCGTGTTTCAACCGTTTGATGAAGGGGTTGTTGGTCTCGCGGTCGGCATCGAAAATCGAGAAGGCGCCACGCTCCTTGGCCATCGTCACCGACGAACGGTAAGCGGCCAGTGCCAAAGCCCGATGTACCTTTTCGGAGAAGTCGGTAGCCTCTTCGGTTCCGTAGCGGAAACCCATGGCGGCAATCATATCGCCCTCGGCCGTGGTGCCCACACCGGTACGACGGCCTTGCAGGGTACGTTTCTGTATCTTGTACCACAGGTTGAGCTCGGTGCTCTTCACCTCGTCGGTCTCGGGGTCGGCCTTGATTTTCTCGATAATCTTGTCGATCTTCTCCATCTCAAGGTCGATAATATCGTCCATGATGCGCTGTGCCAGCATCACATGTTTACGGAAGAGGTCGAAGTCGAAATAGGCCTCCGGGGTAAACGGATTGACTACATAGGAGTAGAGGTTGATGGCCAACAGACGGCAGCTGTCGTAGGGACAGAGGGGAATCTCGCCGCAAGGGTTGGTCGATACGGTCTTGAAGCCCAGGTCGGCATAGCAGTCGGGTACCGACTCTCTGATGATGGTATCCCAAAAGAGTACGCCGGGTTCGGCCGATTTCCAGGCATTGTGCACAATCTTTTTCCAAAGGGCTTGCGCGTCGATCTCCTTCGTCACCTTGGGATCGGGCGAGTCGATGGGGAACTGTTGGATGTAGGGCTTGCCTTCGATAGCAGCCTCCATAAAGTCGTCGTGAATCTTCACCGACACGTTGGCACCCGTCACACGTCCCTCGACCATCTTGGCGTCGATGAACGACTCGGAGTCGGGGTGTTTGATCGATACCGAAAGCATCAGCGCACCGCGACGGCCATCCTGAGCCACCTCGCGGGTCGAGTTGGAGTAACGCTCCATAAAGGGTACCAGCCCCGTAGAGGTGAGGGCCGAGTTCTTGACGGGCGAACCTTTGGGGCGGATGTGCGACAGGTCGTGACCTACACCACCGCGACGTTTCATCAGTTGCACCTGCTCTTCGTCGATTTTGATAATGCCGCCGTACGAGTCGGGGGCACCATCGAGCCCAATCACAAAACAGTTGGAGAGCGACCCCACCTGATAGTTGTTACCAATGCCACTCATGGGGCTTCCCTGCGGCACGATGTAGCGGAACGATCTCATCAAATCGAACAGCTCTTGCGACGAAAGCGGGTTAGGATACCGTTGCTCGATACGAGCAATCTCATTGGCGATACGCCAGTGCATATCGTCGGGAGTCTTTTCATAGATATTCCCATACGAATCTTTCAGAGCATATTTGTTTACCCACACACGGGCAGCCAGCTCATCTCCCTTGAAATACTCCAACGACGCCTGATAAGCCTCGTCATAAGTATAAATAGTTGGTTCCACGAGACAAATATTTTTTCTATTATGTTAATTAGTTAATTTTAGACAAAGATTTTTCAGCAGAAAGATTTACGGTGCAAGTTTATAAAAAACATTCTACATACACAAATAATATCATTTTTAAATATCAACAATTTTCAAAGTTTCCCAATTTAAAACGAACAATATTTGATTATCAGATATTTACATTTTCACCTATAACAAAAAGTTTTCCGTTTTTGAAAATCGAGCAATCCACCGAGAGAAGCACAAGGTAAAATCGACATCGTCGACAGTCCTCAATTATTGCCGCTTTCAAGCACTTGCAGGACAAATTCGTGGGCAATCAGCTCAACTACCATACCGCCGTTGTCAAATATTTTCATTATCTTTGCTACTACGAACTTATCACTTCAAATCCCCATTACCTATGATAAAGAGTTTGAAAGAGAGAAGAACGATACGGCAATATCTCGACAAGGAGATAGATGACCGTCTGCTCAACGAACTTCTCGAAACGGCATTTCGTGCCCCCACAACGGGCAACATGCAGGTGTACAGCGTCGTCGTTACCCGCACTCGGGAGAACAAAGAGCGACTGGCTCCGGCCCACTTCAACCAACCTACCGTCACCCACGCGCCGGTGGTACTGACCTTCTGCGCCGACTTTAACCGGTTTGTAAAATGGTGCGAGCTGAACCACGCCCAACCGGGCTACGACAACTTCCAGTCGTTCGTTACGGCAGCCATCGACGCCCTGCTCGTGGCTCAGCAGTTCTGCACCGCAGCCGAGCTTTCGGGTCTGGGCTGCTGCTATCTGGGCACTACCACCTACAACGCTCCCCAGATTGCCGAAGCCCTGCAACTGCCCCGTCTGGTGATCCCCATTACCACCCTCACCGTAGGTTATCCGGCCGACATGCCCGCCCAGGTAGACCGCCTGCCCCTCGAGGCGATTGTTCACCACGAGAGCTACCGCGACTACACGCCCGAGGATATACAGCGCCTCTATGCCGAAAAAGAGAGTCTGCCCGAGAACCGGCAATTCGTAGCCGAGAACCACAAGGAGACTCTGGCTCAGGTATTCACCGACGTGCGCTACACGCGCGAGAACAACGAACTGTTCTCCAAAATCTTCCTCGACTTCATTGTGAAACAGGGCTTCAAAATGCCCGAATAAGAGACGGAGAGAGTTCAACACCCTCCCCTGCAACGATACGAAAGAGGCCCGGAACAACAGCGTTCCGGGCCTCTTTCGTTATTCTGTATCCCTATGGAGGTTATCCTTGTATCCGTTGCTCAATCTCCTCGAGATCGCTCCGCAACTTCTTGTCTACCCCTATCTGTTCGGTGATGGTCTTGCAGGCGTGCAGCACGGTAGCGTGGTCTTTCTTGCCCAGCACGTCGCCGATACCGGCCAGCGAAAGGCTGGTGTATTTCTTGGCCAGGTACATGGACATCTGACGGGCCACAACCACCTCTCTCTTGCGCGTGCGCTCGAGCAGGCGCGAGGTATCCAGGCCGTAATAGCCGCAAACCGCCTCTTTGATGGTATCGATGGTAATCTGCTTCTGCACCATCTTCACGCTGGCAGCCAGCACCTGATCGGCCATTTCGATGGAAATCTCCTTCTTCAAGACGCTCGAACGTACCATGAGCGAAACGATAACCCCCTCGAGGTCGCGCACGTTGTCGGTCACGTTGCGGGCGATGTAGTCGATTACCGACTCGTCGATGGTCAAGCCGTCGCGGTGTACCTTGCTCATGAGAATATCGTAGCGCAACTTGTAGTCGGGACGCTCCACCTCGGCTGTCAAACCCCATTTGAAGCGGGTCAACAGACGCGAAACCATGCCCACCAGCTCGACCGGCGGACGGTCGCAGGTGAGTACCAGTTGCTTGTTGCTCTGATGCAAATGGTTAAAGATGTGGAAGAAGGTATTCTGGGTCTGGGTCTTCCCGGCAAACTCCTGAATATCGTCCATCAACAGTACGTCGATGCTTTGATAGAAGCCGATAAAGTCGTTCACGCGATTGTTGCGCACGGCATCGGTATACTGCACCAGAAAGTCGTGAGCCGACAGGTAAAGCACCCGTTTGGCCGGCATGTTCTCTTTGATGCGCAAACCTATGGCCTGAATCAAGTGGGTCTTTCCCACCCCCGACTCACCGAAGAGAAACAAGGGGTTGAAGGTATTGCGACCGGGATTCTCGGCAATCGATTCGGCAGCCGCACGCGCCAACATGTTGCTTGCCCCCTGATAATAACTTTCAAAAGTGTAAATCGGGTTCAGACGGGGGTCGAGCTCATCGTATACGCGTTGTTTGAACGGGTCCAAAAGGTCGGGCATCGCCTGCTGCATTTTCTTGACAGCGGTCGACTTGGTCGTAGCAGAGAGGTCGACCGTAGCCTCGGGCTGACGGACAATCTGCACACGATACACCAACTTGACGTTTGCCCCATAGATGCGAGGCAAAACCTTTTTCAGCAGGTTGAGGTAGTGCTCCTCGATCTGCTCTATCACGAAATGTGAAGGGACAAGCAAAGTCAACACATTATCGCCATCAACACCCAACGAAGTAATCGGCTTGAACAGACTCTCAAACGCCTCGGGGGCTATGTTGTCTTTGATAATTGTTAGACATTGGTCCCACAACTGAACATGTTGTTCTGAACCCATTTTATGTAAATCTTCTATCAAAAAACTTTTGCGTGTACAAAATTCAAATTATTTTTCCGCAAAAACAAATCGCAAAATATTTGCTTTTTACATTTCAGTTACAAACGGTTGATTTCAAAGTTCTTATAAAATATCGTCTCTCGAGATATTTTTTCCGTTTTCACAATCTATCATCACTTTATCTTTCAAGCGATTACAAACCTTTATATGTTTTTCGGCACATTTCCAGCACCTCTCTCCCATTGGGTAAACACACCCCTATAAGGGTAGCTTTGGGAATATTACAAAAAAATTGCAGATTCCTCCTTATTTATATCGATTCTAAATAAGGAAAATCTGTTACTCTTCTCAGAACAGCGAGAAGTGTACATATCGCTTGGGATTAAGCCGCAAGTCGATCATGAGCGAATCGACACTGCCCAGCACACCATTGGCCCGATCGTAAAGCCCCCGGTCGTTCAACAACAGCCCCAGACTGTTGTCGGGCGAGGTAAGCCGCGAGGTGATTTGCTGCAGATTGTAACTGGTCTTCTGCACCGATGCCATGGTCGACTGCAACGGCAGCGCATTGAGGGTATCGGAGAATTGGTTGATCTGCGCCGTAATGCCCTGCACGTTGTCGAGTATCACGGGGACATCGTTTTGCATCATGCCCGAGAGTTGTACCGACGAGCGTTCCAGATTGGCCGTAATGCGATCGAGCCGTTTTACCGACGAGACCAGAGCCGGATCGTTGACCAGGGTTTGCAACCCCGACAAGATGCTGTCGAGTTTGGGCAACAACACGACAACCTGGGGCAGCAGCTCGCTCTGGAGGCTCTGCATCAGCCCCGACTTCACTTCGCCCTGCAGCAAGGCTCCGTGCTCGTAGTATTCGCTCACGTGGGGATTCAGGTCGATTACCACCGACGAGGTTCCCAACATATCGGTCTCGAGGTAGACCCGGCTGTCGACCGGAATCTTCAGTTTCTTATCGAGATTCAACAGTACCTTGATGGTCTGATTCGTGTCGTAGTCGTACACAATCTCCTGCACGAGCCCCACCTTGTAGCCGTCGATCATCACCGGGGCCGACTGGGCCAACCCGCCCACGCTGGGGAACTGCACATAATAGTAATTAGAGGGTTTCATCACGTTGATGCCCTTCAAATAGTTGATGCCTACATACAGAATGAGGATGCTAATCAGCACCGAGAGGGCAATCTTTGCTTCTTTTCCAAACCACTTTTTCATATTATTCTTTTTAGTTGGGCGATCGTCTTGTTTCTCACTTTACACGCTTTCCGTCACGGAACTGGATGATAAAGGCATCGCGAAACAACGATTTCACCTTTTTATATTGTTGCTGTATACCATTTCGATCGGTCGATTTCCCATAGGTGTATTTATACATGCTCCCCTCTTTGTAGCATTCGACAGGCGAGAGGCCTTTGAACTCCTTGGAGTTGGCCGGCAACTTGCGGGGGAGCGCCATAAACTGCACCTTGTAATAGGTAACACCCGAGGCGTCGTCTTGTTCGGCCTTGCCGGTTTGAGTTTTGGCGGGGGCCGGTTTCTCTACTTCGGCAGGTGCAGGAGCCGGAGCAGGAGCCGGAGTCGACGAGGTGACCGCAGGGGCCGAACCCTTGCGCGAGTTTTGCTTGCGATCGTAATCCGATTTGTATTTGACAAAGGCATTGTAAATGGCCTGGGCCATCTTGGTCTGCCCGCTCTCCGAGGTGAGGAACCGCTCTTGCGTGGGGTTGCAGATGAAGTCGAGCTCGACCAGAACCGCCGGCATGCCGGTCTTGGCCAGCACCCAGAATCCGGCCTGCCGCACCCCGCGGTCCACGCGGTTGGCTACCGATACAAACTCGTGCTGTATGTCCGAGGCAAAGTTGATGCTCTGCTCCATATGCTTGTACTGCATGAATTCAAAGATAATGTACGACTCGGTCGAGTTGGGGTCGAACCCTTCGTAACGGGTAGAGAAATCGTTCTCGAGATAGATAACCGAGTTCTCACGCTTGGCCACCTCGAGGTTCTCTTTGCTGCGGTGCAGACCCAGCGTCCAGGTAGAGGCACCGGCCACGGTCTTGCGGTTGGGCGATTTCTTGTCGATCGAGTTGGTGTGTATCGAGATGAAGAGGTCGCCCTCCACCCGGTTGGCCTTATCGGCCCGCTCCTGCAAGGTGAGGTAGACATCCTTGTCGCGGGTATAGACCACCTTCACCCCCGGCACATTGTTGGCCACCATGCGCCCCAGCTTCAGGGCTACCCCCAGGTTGATGTCCTTCTCCTTGGCCTTGTTGCCAAGGGCACCCGCGTCGCGCCCTCCGTGACCGGCATCGATGACCAGCACGAAGTCTTTGGCCGAAACGACCGAGAGCCCGAGCACAAATGCAAAAAGGAGGGAGAGCACCCGCGTAAAGCAATATGAATGTTTCATAAACCAGTATCTGCTATCATTAACACAAGACCCGGCCCCGCCGGAATCCTGACAAATTGCCAAACAGGCGGCGTACCATCCGGGCCTATTTCGCAGTTTCAAATGCAAAGGTATAAATAAAGCTCGAAAAAGATGTCAATTTCAAGGAGATTTATTGCCTTATACTCAAATCGTAAAACTGGATTCGCACCGATGGCTTTCTCGAAAGAAAAAAGTATTTTTGCAAAAGCGAGACAAAAAGCGTGTATATGATACGACACCTGAAACAAAACAGCTATGCCATGGCGATATGCCTGCTGACGGCGGCCTTCATCGCCTGCAACGGAAAAGCTTCGGAGGCCCGGAGCTCCGTAACCCGACACCCCGTGACCATCGAACGGTTCGACCGCGAACTCCCGGCCTACGTGCAACAGACCGACACCGCCGCGGCGGCCGGCTTCAGGGAGAAATACGCCCCCTTCTTCTCCGTCTACTGCCGGCAGATTCTGGGGCTGGGCGATGCTCCCGACTTCCGCGAGGGGCTGAACCTGTTTCTCACCCACGAAGCCATTGCCCAACTCTATGCCGATACCGAGTCGCACTTCGCCAGCGACACCGCCTGGATTGCCGCCCTGCAACAGGGCTTCGACCGGTACAGCGAGCTCTTTCCGCAGGCACCGCGTCCCCGCCTGCTCACCCATGTGTCGGGGCTGAACCAGTCGATTGTTACGGTCGACTCGCTGCTCTCCATCTCGCTCGACTGCTACCTGGGGGCCGACTACCCGCTCTACGAACAACGCTATTATATATATGAACGGGGGCTGCACGAGAGCGGCCGCATAGCCTACGACGCTCTGGAGGTGTGGCTGCGCACCCGCTACCCCTACGAATCGAAACGCAATGCTCTGCTCGACCGCATGGTCTACGAGGGGAAGATTCTCTATGCCCTCGCCTCGATATTCCCCGAGGCCGACGAATACCGCCTGCTGGGCTACACCGACGAGCAGGCGCAGTGGTGCCAGACCAACGAGGCCGAAATCTGGCACCAGGTGGTGAGCAAGAAGCACTTGTTCAACACCGAGTCGATGCTCATCCACAAATATGTGGAACCGGCCCCCTTCGTGGCCGTGCTGCATCAGGACTCACCGGGCCGGCTGGGCCGCTGGATCGGCTACCAGATAGTCAAGCGATATGCCCAGGAGAAGAAGAGAAGTGCGGCCGAACTGCTGACCTCGCCCGACGATGCCGGCGAGATATTGGCCGAATCGAAATACAACGGATAAACTGAAACGATAGCTATGAACCACGTATACGGACTGGTGGGGTATCCCTTGGGACACTCGTTTTCCCGCTCGTTTTTCCACGCGAAATTCGAACGTGAGGGGATAGCGGCCACCTACGAAAACTTCGAGATGCCCGACCTCTCGACTCTGCGGCAACTCATTGCCGACCGCCGGGAGCTCTGCGGGCTGAATGTAACGATACCCTATAAGACGGAGGTTATCGCGCTGCTCGACGAGCTGGACCCGCAGGCCCGCGCGATTGGGGCCGTCAACGTCATACAGATAACCCGGCAACCCGACGGCCGCGTATGGCTCAAAGGCTACAACAGCGACATCATCGGGTTCACCCAATCGATTGCCCCGCTCATCGACGAGGGCATGCAACGGGCACTCATCCTGGGAACGGGCGGCGCCTCGAAAGCGGTCTATGCCGGACTGAAGTCGCTGCACATCGAGCCTGCCTTCGTCTCGCGGCAACGGCGCGGCGACATCATCGCCTACGACGACCTCACCCCCGAGCGGATGGCTTCCCACCGCATCATCGTCAACACCACGCCGGTGGGCATGTATCCCCACACCGACGAGGCTCCCCGCATCCCCTACGAATGCCTTACCCCCGAGCACCTCTGCTACGACCTCATCTACAACCCCGAGGTGACCCGCTTTCTCGAGTTGGCGGCCCGCCAGGGGTGCAAGATCAAAAACGGTACCGAGATGCTGCACCTGCAGGCCCTGGCCGCCTGGGATATTTGGAATCGATAACGCCATAAGCCCCTCCACCATGATAGACTTCAGACTAAAAGTTTTTTGCAGCGTAGCCCACAACCTCAGTTTTACCAAAGCCTCGAAAGAGCTGTATGTGAGCCAACCGGCCATCAGCAAGCACATCCAGGAGCTCGAGGCCGAGTACAGCACGCGACTGTTCGAGCGGATGGGTACCCACATTACCCTCACCCCCGAGGGTGAACTGCTGCTCTCGCATGCCGAGAAGATACTCGCCCACTACAAGCAGCTCGACTTCGAGATGAACCTGCTCACCCAGCGCCACATGGGCGAACTGCGACTGGGTGCCAGCACCACCATCGCCCAGTATGTGCTACCCTCCTATCTGGCTACGTTCAGCCAGAAGTTCAAGCAGATAAAGCTGTCGCTCGTCAACGGGAACACCCGTGCCATCGAGCGGGCCGTCGAAGAGAACCGCATAGACCTGGGGCTCATCGAAGGGGTGAGCCGCCAGCCCCACCTGCACTACACCCCGTTCATGCGCGACGAGCTGGTGTGCATAGCCAGCACCCGCAGCAAGCTGGCGCGGTACGACGAGGTTTCGCTCGACCAGCTGCGGCAACTGCCGCTGGTCATTCGCGAGAGCGGCTCGGGCAGCCTCGAGGTCTTTGAAAAGGCGCTGGCGCAAAAGCAGCTGAAGCTGTCGCAATTCAACATTGCCATGCAGTTGGGCACGACCGAGGGCATCAAACGGTTCCTCTACAACACCGACAGTGTGGGCATGATGTCGATACAGGCGGTTTCGACCGAGATTGCCGACGGTCGGCTGAAGGTAATCGAGATTGCCGATTTCACCTGCGAGCGGGAGTTCTGCTTCGTCCAGAATGCCGGACAGAACGGCGGCCTCGCCTCGGACTTCATGCGCTACATGACCCGCCGATTCTAAGCGAACACGGGTGCTTTTACACCGCTCGCCTACCTTGTCTGACACACCGAAAAACATACTGCCATGACCCGAAATCCCCTGTCGGCTGCCCGTACTCCATTCATTCGACTGCTGCTCCCGCTGCTGGCGGGAATCGTGGGGCAGGCCCTGCTGCATCTCCCCTTGTGGGGCTGTCTGTTGCCGGGGCTGGGCGGACTCGTGCTGTGGGGGTTGCAGACCAAGCGGGGCACCATCGAGGAGCAATACCGCAAGCGCGAATTCTTCGGGTGGGGACTCTTCCTGATTCTCCTATCGGCAGGAGCCACCCTGCACTACCTGCAACAACGCCCCTACCGGCTGCCCGAGGGCTTCTATCCCATAGCCGTCGCCCACATCGACCACAAAGCGGTCGAGAAAGAGGGGGCCTACTACTGCCCCGCCTCGATTACCGGGTTGGTCGATACCCTGGGCCACACGGTACCCTATCGCGAAAAGGTGGCTCTCTACTTCGAAAAGAGTCTGTCGGCCGGCCGGCTCGACTACGGCGACCGGGTAGTTTTTGAATTTCGACTGCGCCCCATTGCCGGGATTGGGAACCCGGGCGACTTCGACCGGGCCACCTTCATGCGCTACCAGGGCATCGCCCGCAACCAATACCTTGCCGACGAGCGATGGCGGTACATCGGCCACGAACCCCGCTCGGAATTTCGGGCCTGGGCAGCCATGCAGCAAACCGCACTCGCCCACCGCATCGACACCTGCCACCTCGCGCCCCACAGCGCCCTGCTGCTGAAAACCCTTCTGCTGGGCGACCGAGCCGATTTTCCGCCCGACCTGCGACAGTCGTTCTCGGCCTCGGGACTCTCGCACATACTGGCCGTAAGCGGGCTGCACATGGGAGTCATTGCCTCGCTGGTCTACCTGCTGCTCTTCCCCCTGGCCTGGAGCGAGACGGGCCGCAAGTTACGCCCCCTGCTCACGCTGCTCGTGTTGTGGATTTATGCCTGCATCACGGGGTTGTCCCCCTCGGCCGTGCGGGCCAGCATCATGGCGTCGTTCCTGTTGACAGCCGAGTTTCTGGAACGACGTAACAGTTCGCTCAATGCCCTGTTTGCCGCCGCCTTCTTCATGCTGCTCTACGACACCCGCCTCGTGTTCGATGCCGGATTCCAGATGAGTTTCGCCGCCGTCGCCGCCATCCTGCTCTTCTACCGCCGACTAAACGTCGGGGGAAAGTCGCCCTACCGCCTCGTGCGCTGGGCGAGTTCGTGTACGGCCGTGTCGATAGCCGCACAAGCGGGCGCCCTGCCCATCGCCATCTACTACTTCCACACCCTGCCCCTGCTCTTTCTGGTTGGCAATCTGGTGGTACTGCCGCTCCTGCCCGTCATCTTCGGGCTGGCCCTGCTCATGCTGCTGCTCACCGCCCTGCATCTGCCCTACCTCTGGCTGGCAACCGCCACCGACCTGCTGCTGCGATTTATCGAAGGGCTGAGTCTCGCCATCGACCACCTGCCGGGCAGCCACCTCGAGGGGGTGTGGCTGGAACCCCGCTACCTGTGGGGCTACTTTATCGGGGGAATCCTCATCTACCTGACGGTGAAGCGGCGTTCGAAGCGACTGCTCGGGCTTACGCTGGGGGCCGCCATTCTCTTTCTGGCTGCCGACCTGGCTACCCATCGGGCTCCATGCCCTGAAATAGTAGTCTATGAAGACCCCCAATCGACCGTGGTGCAACTGAGCGACCGGGGACACTGCTACCTGTTACTACCCGATACCTTGCCGGTCGAGGGGCCACTGCCCGGCGAGCCCTATCGCCAACAAAACGGCTACGCAAGCTACACCCTGATACAACCGGGGACCACTCCGGTCGAAGGGCCGCAGCTCCTTGTCGACTATCCCTTTGCCCTCTTTCACGGCAAACGGCTGCTCCTGCTCGACACCCCCGGCCGGAAGGGCTCCGACACCCAACTACCAGGCGAACGGCTGTCGATCGACTATGCCGTGGTCGACCGGCAATTCGACGGACGACTGGCCGACGTGGTCCGGCTCTTCGACATCGGACAGGTTATCATCGGGGCCAACGTGCATCCGTCGCGGGCCCGCCTGTGGCTGAACGACTGCTACAAGCAGGGCATCGCCTGCCACGACGTGCGCACGGAGGGAGCCTGGACATACAGACCCGCACGCTGACCGAAGTCCCCGGGTAGCACCTCTCTCAAAGAGAGATAAACGACCGGCCATCCAACCGCCCCAACCCTATTCAGCCTGGCCTCCCGACCCGGCAAAAAGAGAGGGGCCGCGACTCGAACGAGTCACAGCCCCTTGGTTTATCTGTTCGCCGTGCGATGGAATCGCACCTGATCGATACCTTGGTTTATTTGCTTTCGGCCTTGTCGGCAGCAGCCTCCTTTTCAGGTTCGGCATCGGCCTTCTTCTCCTCTACGAAATCGGTGTTGCCCGTCTCGACCAGCAGGTTGTACCAGCTGATGAGTTTCTTGATGTCGGTTACATACACTCTCTCGCGATCGAAGTTGGGGAGCACGTCGGCCAGATAGGCACGCAGCGCCTCGGCATCGGCTTTCTTCGTATCGAGCGACACTTTGCCACCGTTTTCTTTCTTCTTGATCGATTCCAATACTTCGCCCAGAGGCACATCGTCTTCGTCGGTAAAGATGGCGATGTCGCCCAGCGAGATGATTTTTTCATGGGCATAGGCAGGCAGACGTTTACCGGTTTGCAAAGATTCGACAATCAGCATATTCTTGGCTTGAGATACCAACTTATACAAACCCGGTTTCCCAGAGATAGATAAAATCGTTTTCAACATAAAAATTGGTGTTTTATATTTAATGACTTAATCAATTTGTCGTGCAAAAATAATATACTTGTCGGGTTTAACCGATTTATCGGGCGAAATTTTTTCTCACCGCGGCTCTTCCAAGAGCGAGAGCACGGCGGCAATGAGCGACTGCCGCCCATCGTTATAGAGAATGTGGGTGGCCCGACGGCGGCGCTCCTCCTCGTCCATCTGCGAGGCCATGCGGCGGCGCACCTCGTCGGCCGTGAGTCCGCTACGCTGCTGCACTCGCTCGATGCGCAACGCTTCGGGAGCGGTTACCAACCACACCTCGTCGACCAGACGGTCGAGCTGCGACTCGTAGAGGATGGCCGACTCGACGAAACAGAGCTCGTCGGGACGACTGTGGCTCCAGCGGTCGAAATCGGCCCGCACGGCAGGGTGCACGATGGCGTTGAGCCGGGCTACCCGGTCGGGGTGACCGAAGGCCCGCGAGGCGAGCAACGGACGGTTCAGGGAACCGTCGGTGTAGACATCGTCGCCAAAAGCTTCGGCTATCTGCCGTTTCAATTCGGGCGAGGTGTTCATCAGGCGCCGGGCCTCCGAATCGGTATCGTACACTCGGTAACCCATCACCCGCAGCAAGTTCGAGACAACCGACTTGCCGCTGCCTATGCCACCTGTAATTCCTATTCGTTTCATATCATATCGTATCGGGGATGGAGACGATAACCGTATCGGACGATACGGTAAAGACCGGTCTCTTCTGTTCCAGAATATAGTCGACACTGTCTTGCGACAGCACGATATTGCGCACAAAATCGGGAGCCTTCAGCACCTTAATGCCCAACTTGCCGGGAGCGGAACGACCAGACAGGTCGGCGTAATCGACCCCCAGCAGGAAGCTCTCTTCGCTGACCGAGGCAAACCGGCTAAAGGGCATCATGCACGAGAGCTGTACCGACGAGGGGAAGGTGATGAGTGACCATCCGGCGGGTACACTCTGGGTCACGACAGGTATATCGAGCAGTTTCGAGGTCATCTCTTCGACGGGAATCGTCACCTCGACCTGCTCGGGGACAATACGCAGGTTGGGTATGCGGGCCATGCGCACGGTCGTGCGCAAAGTATCGCTCAGCCGCTTGGCCTCGAACTCGGTGGTGTAGACCTCTTTGAGGTGCTTCAACAACGAGTTCTCGCCATAGACCATGACCGAGTCGATATTGGCAGTCATGGGCCCGCTCAACACACATTGCGGGGTAGTCGAGGCGTGCCCTTTCACCACCAGCTTCACCCGTTTGCCGGCACTGTGGGTATACTGCACCTTCAGCGTGTCGGGGATAAGCGACAGAATCGTAGTGGTGGGACGCAGCGATTTGCGCATGACGGTCTCGAGTTGCGAGGGCGACAACAGGAACGAGCTGCCCCCCTTGTCGTACTCCTGGAAATTGATGCGTAACGGACTCAATCCTTCGATGGCATAGCCCAGCATCACGGGGCCCTTGTCGCGTATGCGCACCTCGATATGCGAGGGCAAGTCATTGATAAGGGTGGTCTTCTCGGGCAAGTTTTGCAACTCGACCGGAATCTGGAACGAGTTCTCGACCTCCTCATTCAACCCCTGCATGAACCAGAATACCAGCGACAGCAACACGAAACCCAGAAAAGTGAACAACTCGCGCGTGCGCTCCTGACGAAAGGTTGCGCCTATCTTACGGGCAATCGCTCTGAATCGTGTGGCTATGCGGGCCGAAATCTTCTTTTTCATACTATCACGCAATGGCTATATACAACAAAGATAAAGTTTTTTATCGGGACCGTAGGTCTCTGCCGATAAAAAACTTTATCTTTTTATTTCTCCGTTAGAGGAGCCTATTGCACGAGGCTCTATTATTTGGCCTGTTGAGCACCGCTGTCTTTGGCATCGGCTACCGACGGATATACCGAATCCTTGGCAATGCGCACACGGGTATTCTCGGCAATCTCGATGATGAAGGAGTCGGATTTAACCTCTTTTATTTTTCCGAACAAGCCCCCGGCCGTTACGATTTTATCGCCGGCAGAGAGACCCTCGCGGAATTTGCGAATCTCTTTCTGACGTTTCGTCTGCGGACGAATCATGAAGAAATAGAAGATGGCAATCAAGGCGACCATCATCAGGATGCTCGACATTCCGCTGCTGGCTGCACTTTGTAAAAGAATAGATAGTGTTGTCATAATTTAGCTTTTAATAGTTTTTACATGTGGTCCCCTCGAAAATGAGAGTCCACAAATATATAACAATTTTTTTACTCTTTTGTCAGAACGCCCTCTTTTTTGAGATTATCGGCGATAGCATTGAGCACCCCGTTGACAAACTGGCCGCTCTTGGCCGTGCTGTACGACTTGGCCAGTTCGATATACTCGTTGAGGGTAACCCGCGTAGGTATCGAGGGGAATTTGTAGAACTCGCTCATGGCCACCATCATGATGACTATATCCATGAAGGCAACCCGCTCGATTTCCCAATTGCGGATGAAGTTCTCGATGTAGTTGCGATACTCGTCGCCATGCAGCAGGGTGTTGCGGAAGAGCTCCTTGGCAAACTCGGCATCGTCGTCGTCCTTGAACATGGGCAGCAGGGCCTGCGACTCGCCGTTTGCCTCGCTGAACTGCTTGATGGTCTTCAGCACGAAGGTGGTGATGATTTCCAGGTCGTCGTTCCAGTAGAGCGATTTCTGTTCGAGCAGCTCGAGCAGCTCCTCGTCGGTGCAGAACATGGTCTTGACCACCTTTTTCCAGAACTCGCAATCGTTCTCATACGAATCCTCGGGAGCCTCCATATACTCTTTGTAGAGGTCGCTCTTGACAATCCGCTCCGAGAAGTCTCTCAAAAATTCGGGGTCGTTGGTCCAGGTGATGGGTTTCTTCTCGTGATAATCCTTGTAATCGTTGCAATTCCGCAACTGCTCGATAAAGCGGTTGTGGACAAAGCGCATGTTGGGATTCTTCTCCTCGGGAGTTGCCAGGAACTTCATGCGGGCGGCTTCGACCCGGGCAGCCTGCGTATCGGTCAACTCAACCATCAAGGTCAGCAACAGATGATACAGCTCGTAGGATTTTTCGAAACTGAAGAAGAGTTCCTTCTCGGCATCCATCACCGTCTTGTCTTTCGTCAAGAAATAGGAGTAGGCAATCTGTATGACTTTGGAACGGATTAGTATTCTATTGATCATATTTTAATGAACTAGTTGTGCGTTTTATTTTTTTCGGTCACTCTCTACCTGTCGCCCACCCCACGCCTGCGACAAGGGGAGTGTGCGAGAAAAATCTGCAAGCCGCACTATTCCATTTCGATAGTGCGGCTTGCAAGTATGCCTGGCAGGCTATTATTCGATAGCCGATTTTTCCTTTTCGGGGTTTTTGTAATAGATTTTACCCTCTATGTATTCTTGCGTAGCAATAAGAACGGGCTTGGGCAGCTTCTCGTAGTAACGCGAGATCTCAATCTGCTCACGGTTCTCGAATACCTCCTCGAGATTATCGTTGCACGAAGCGAACTCCTGGAGTTTCTTTTCCAGGTCGGCCTTCATTTCAACGGCAATCTGATTGGCTCTTTTGGCAATAATACATACAGTCTCGTAAATGTTTCCCGTGTCGGAAGACAAAGCCACCATATCGCGTGTTACGGTGTTTGTCGGTGCATTTGTTTTCTTGTAATCCATTATTTTAAAGATTAATCTTTTACGTATTTGTTAGCCACCTTAAAAATATTCTCGGCCTCTTTGGTATATTCGCCCGAGGGGTAGTCGTTGATGAACGAGTAATACTCGTCGATGACATCGCGGAAACGCTCGGGTTTCTTCTCTTCGATACTCTGCACGGCCTCCTGATATTTCGACTTCAGGATAAGCATCGAGAGGGTCTCCTTATAGCGGGTATAGGGATACTCTTTCAGGGCATTCTGTGCCGTGATGATGGCCGACTGGTAGTTGTTGCCCATGTAGTTGCCCAAGTTGTAATAGAGCTGGGCATTAAGCAACTCTTTGTAAACCAGCTTGTCTTGCAGTTCAAAGATAATATCCTGTGCCTGCTTGGCCCGCTCGCTGTTGGGGAAATAGTCGAGGAAGCGCTGCATCTCGTCGATAGCCTTGTAGGTACCGGTCTGGTCGAGTTTGGCCTCGGGAGAGTCGAGGTAGTAGCCATAGCCGCAGTAAAAGCGGGCCAACTCGGTATACTCGCCCTTGGGATAATTTTTGTAATAGGCCTGGAAATACTCGCCCGAGGTGACATAGTCCTTATTCAGATAATAACTGCGAGCCAGCAGATAGAGCGACTCTTCTGCCCTGTCGGTGCCCTTGAAGATAGCCACCAGTTCCTCGAGCAAGGTAGCGGCCTGCATGTACTTCTTGCGCTCGAATGCCTTCTTGGCATAGTCATATTTCAGCTCATAATCAGTACTTTTCAGTATCTTGTTATACTCACCGCACGAGACAAGGAGCAAGGCACAAACGATAGAACAGATCAGTTTTCGCATTATTCGTTTCTTTATCAGGTTGCAAAGTTAGAGATTTCGGCCGAATATGGAAAAGAAATAATAGAAATTTAACGGTGACGGCGACAATTAGGGGCTATTTATCGGCTATCGCCCGGTTTGTATCGACCAGCATACTCCCGACCGCACCCGACGCGGACCCTTCTCCTGCCGAAACAGGCAACACCTCTCGATTCGCCGGCAACAAAAGAGAGCCCCTCTTCTTATAAAACGAAGGGGGTGCAATTTTGTTTTTACCCTTGCTTTGTTCTATCTTTGCAATAAATTGCGGAGGTAGGTGAAGTTTCGGCACAGCCGATGCGGAATCGGGCTTGCATGCCCGGGAGAGCCTGTCCCCGACTAAATTGCGACGAATATGATCAAACGACTTACCCGGCCTCGTGAGGGGCGCATGATTGGCGGCGTGTGTGCAGGTATCGGCCAATACCTGGGGCTGGACCCTACGGTGGTTCGCATCATCTATGTGCTGCTGTCGCTGGGAGCCATAGGCACCCCGGTGGTGATATACATCATTCTCTGTTTGATTATTCCCGAATCTTAACGAAACGAATGTCATGGATTTCAAACTTGTTTCTCCTTATAGGCCTACCGGTGACCAGCCGGAAGCCATCGACGAACTGAGCCGGGGCGTGCTCGACGGCACTCCCTACCAGACGTTGCTGGGTGTGACGGGCTCGGGAAAGACGTTCACCATGGCCAACGTAATCGAGCGGGTGCAGAAACCTACCCTTATCCTGAGCCATAACAAAACGCTGGCGGCCCAGCTCTACAACGAGTTCAAGGGGTTCTTCCCCGAGAATGCCGTCGAGTATTTTGTCTCCTACTACGACTACTACCAGCCCGAGGCCTATATCCCCTCGACCGACACCTATATCGAGAAAGACCTTGCCATCAACGAAGAGATAGACCGCTTGCGACTCTCCACCACCTCGGCCCTGCTGTCGGGGCGCAAGGATGTGATTGTGGTCTCGTCGGTGTCGTGCCTCTACGGTATCGGCAACCCCGAGGACTTCCACAGCAACGTGGTCGAGGTGAAGGTGGGCGACAACATCGGGCGCAACCGGCTGTTGCGGCATCTGGTCGACTCGCTCTACTCGCGCAACGAGGTGGAGCTCAACCGGGGCAACTTCAGGGTGAAGGGCGACACGGTCGACATCTACCTGGCCTACGACGACACCATCGTGCGCATCGAGTTCTGGGGCGAGGAGATTGAGTCGATACGCACCGTCGACCCCGCTACGGGCAGCAGCACAGGCACCTTCGATGCCTACAAGATATTCCCGGCCAACCTGTTCGTGACGACCAAAGAGCGCATCGACAAAGCCATCGGCGAGATAGAGATAGACCTGGGCAAACAGGTGGAGTTTTTCAAATCGATCGGGAAGGAGCTCGAGGCCAAGCGGCTTTACGAGCGGGTGACCTACGACGTGGAGATGATTCGCGAGATAGGCCACTGCTCGGGCATCGAGAACTACTCGCGCTACTTCGATGGCCGCGAAGCGGGTACCCGCCCCTTCTGCCTGCTCGACTATTTCCCCAACGATTTCCTTACCATCATCGACGAGAGCCACGTGACCGTACCGCAGATCAGGGCCATGTACGGGGGCGACCGTTCGCGCAAGATGAACCTAGTGGAGTACGGGTTCCGCCTGCCAGCTGCCGTGGATAACCGGCCGCTGAAGTTCGACGAGTTCGAGAGTCTGGCCCGGCAGATTATCTACGTAAGCGCCACCCCGGCCGACTACGAGCTCGAGAAGAGCGAGGGCGTGGTGGTAGAGCAGGTCATCCGGCCCACCGGTCTGCTCGACCCGGTCATCGAGGTGCGGCCCAGCCTCAACCAGATAGACGACCTGCTCGAGGAGATACAGCAGCGCATCGAGCGCGACGAGCGGGTGCTGGTCACCACCCTGACCAAACGCATGGCCGAGGAGCTGAACAGCTACCTGACCAAACTCGACATCAACTGCAACTACATACACTCCGACGTCGACACCCTCGACCGCATCCGCATTCTCGACGACCTGCGGGCCGGCGTCTACGATGTGCTCATCGGCGTGAACCTGCTGCGCGAGGGGCTCGACCTGCCCGAGGTATCGCTCGTGGCCATACTCGATGCCGATAAGGAGGGATTCCTGCGCTCGCACCGGTCGCTCACCCAGACGGTGGGCCGGGCCGCGCGAAACCTTAACGGACGGGTCATCATGTATGCCGACCGCATTACCGAGAGCATGCAGAAGACCATCGACGAGACCAACCGCCGCCGCGAGAAGCAGTTGGCCTACAACGAGGCTCACCACATCACCCCCAAAGCTATCCAGAAGGCCAAGAACTCTTCGCTGCTGGGAGCCAACACCGAGGCCAAACCGCAACAGCCGCAACCGGCCAAGCCGGCAAAAGCTGCCAAGCCGAGCCAACCGGCCCGGGCTTACAGCGACGAGTATCTGGAGCATGTAGATGTGGCGGCCGACCCGATTGTGAAATACATGAATCGCGACCAACTGCAAAAGGCCATCGAGCGCACTCGCCGACAGATGGTCGAGGCGGCCAAGAAGATGGAGTTCATCGAGGCGGCTCAGTATCGCGACGAACTGATAAAACTGGAAGATTTGTTACAACAGGCAGCGGCCGACAAGCCTACTGCCTGACCAACCTATACCGCTACGAAAGTGATGAAAGAATACCGATTGCAAGACTGGTTGCCCACGACCCGCAAAGAGCTGGAGATGCGGGGCTGGGATTATGTCGACGTGATTCTCTTCTCGGGCGATGCCTATGTCGACCACCCCTCGTTCGGGGCTGCCGTCATCGGGCGCATACTCGAGGCCGAGGGGCTGCGGGTGGCCATCGTACCCCAACCCAACTGGCAGGACGACCTGCGCGATTTCAAGAAGCTGGGCACGCCCCGGCTCTTCTTCGGCATCTCGGCCGGAGCCATGGACTCGATGGTGAACCACTACACGGCCAACAAGCGTCTGCGCAGCGACGATGCCTACACCCCCAACGGGCGGCACGGCATGCGCCCCGACTACCCCACCGTGGTCTACAGCCGCATACTCAAGGAGCTATTCCCCGACACGCCGGTCATCATCGGCGGCATCGAGGCTTCGATGCGACGCCTCACCCACTACGACTACTGGCAAGACAAACTGCTGCCGGGTATTCTGGCCGAGTGTCCCGCCGACCTGCTCATCTACGGCATGGGCGAGCGGCCCATCGTCGAGATTGCCCGCCGGCTGCAACAGGGCGAGACCATCGACCGCCTCACCGACATACCGCAGACGGCCACCATACAACCGGGTGCCAATACCCCCTCGACAGTCGAGGATGAGCACAACATCGTGCTGGCTTCGCACGAGGAGTGTCTGCAACACAAGCGCAAGCAGGCCGAGAACTTCCGCCACATCGAGGAGGAGTCGAACAAATACCACGCCAAGCGGCTGTGGCAGCGCGTGGGCGAGCGGGTAATCGTGGTCAATCCGCCCTACCCGCCCATGACCGAGGCCGAAATCGACGCCTCGTTCGACCTGCCCTACACCCGCATGCCTCACCCCCGCTACAAGGGGAAGACGATACCGGCCTACGAGATGATCAAGTTTTCGGTCAATCTGCACCGGGGCTGTTTCGGCGGGTGTGCCTTCTGCACCATCTCGGCCCATCAGGGCAAATTCATCGCCTCGCGTTCCAAGGAGTCGATTCTCAAGGAGGTGAAGCAGATTATCGCGATGCCCGACTTCAAGGGCTACCTGAGCGACCTGGGCGGCCCCTCGGCCAACATGTACCACATGCACGGCCAGAACCTGGAGCTGTGCCACAAGTGCAAACGCCCCTCGTGCCTGGCCCCCCAGATATGCCCCAACCTCAACGCCGACCACAGCGACCTGCTCGACATCTACCACGCCGTCGATGCCCTGCCGGGTATCAAGAAGTCGTTCATCGGCAGCGGCGTGCGCTACGACCTGCTGTTGCACCGCCACAAAGACGACGCGCTGAACCGCAGCACCCGCCGCTACACCGAGGAGCTGATTGCCCGCCACGTCTCGGGACGGCTGAAGGTGGCCCCCGAGCACACCTCGGACCGCGTGCTGGCCATCATGCGCAAGCCCTCGTTCTCGCTCTTCGAGCAGTTCAAGCGCACCTTCGACCGCATAGACCGCGAGCAGGGGCTCAACCAGCAGATTATCCCCTACTTCATCTCGAGCCACCCCGGATGCACCGAGGAGGAGATGGCCGAACTGGCAGCCCTGACCAAGCACATGAACTTCAAGCTGGAACAGGTACAGGACTTCACCCCTACCCCCATGACCCTCTCGACCGAGATTTACTACACCGGCATACACCCCTACACGGGCGAGAAGGTCTACACCGCCCGCAAGCCCGAGGAGAAACTGAACCAGCGGAAATACTTCTTCTGGTATCTGCCCGAGAAGCGCAACGACATACAGAACTCGCTCAGGCGCATGCACCGCAACGACCTGCTCGAGAAACTCTACGGCAACACGCCGTGGCGCAAACCGGCCCACCTCGTGGGCGAGAACAAGCCGCCCCGGCGACAGAAAGGGAAACCGAACAAAAACAATCTATAAACCTTTATTTATGAACAAACTAAATTGTATGATGATGGCAGGAGCATTATTAGTAACAGCCTGTCAGCCAGCTGGAAAGACCGGCGACATTATCGGCAAGCAGCCCGTGAAAGTCGAAAACGGCATCCTGACTACCGAGGTGCTCATGGCCTTTGGCCGGGTGAGCGACCCTGTGGTTTCGCCCGACAAGAGCAAAATCCTCTTCGGGGTTACCTACGAAGATGTGAAGCAGAACAAGAGCAACCGCGAGCTCTTCGTGATGGACATCGACGGACAGAACAAGAAACAGATTACCTGCACCCCCGAGTCGGAGGGCAACGCCGTGTGGATTAACGGCGGCAAACAGATTGCCTACCTCTCGGGCAAAAGCGGCGACTCGCAACTGTGGATCATGGAGGCCGACGGCAGCAACGCCCGGCAGATAAGCCACCACGAGAAGGGCATCAACGGCTTCCTCTTCTCGCCCGACGAGAAACAGATCCTCTTCATCGGCAACGTGAAGTACAGCCAGAAGGCCTCGGACATCTACCCCGACCTCGACAAGGCTACCGGCCGCGTGATCGACGACCTCATGTACAAACACTGGGACGAGTGGGTCGAGGAGATTCCGCACCCCTACATCGCCTCGTTCGACGGTAAGGAGCTTTCGGGCATCGTCGACATCATGGAGGGCGAGCCCTACGAGTCGCCCATGAAACCCTTCGGCGGCATCGAGTCGTTTGCCTGGACTCCCGACAGCAAGGCCGTGGCCTACACCAGCCGCAAGAAGACCGGTCTGGAATACTCCATCTCGACCAACTCCGACATCTACCTCTACGACCTGGCTACCAAGCAGACCCGCAACCTCACCGAGGGCATGATGGGCTACGACACCACGCCGACCTTCTCGCCCGACGGCAAATACCTGGCTTGGGGCAGCATGGAGCGTGACGGCTACGAGTCGGACAAGAACCGCCTCTTCATCATGAACATGGCTACCGGCGAGAAACAAGACCTCACAGCCGACTTCGACTACAGCACCGACGAACTGGCCTGGGCTCCCGACGGACAGTCGCTCTTTATCCGCTCGGCCTACCAGGGCGAGATTCACATCTTCCGCGTGGGCCTCGACAAGAAAATCGAGCAGATTACGACCGGCTACTACGACTACGCCTCGCTGGCTCCCGTGAGCGAGAGCTGCCTCATCGCCATGCGTCACTCGCTGTCGCAACCCGACGAGATTTACAGCGTCAACCCCCAGAGCAAAGAGGTGAAAGAGCTCTCGTTCGAAAACAAGGAGATACTCGACCAGCTCACCATGGGCAAGGTCGAGGAGCGTTGGATCACGACCACCGACAACAAGAAGATGCTCACCTGGATTGTCTATCCGCCCCACTTCGACCCCTCGAAGAAATACCCCGCCATTCTCTACTGCCAGGGTGGTCCGCAGCAACCCGTCAGCCAGTTCTGGTCGTATCGCTGGAACCTGCAACTGATGGCGGCCAACGGCTACATCGTCATCGCCCCCAACCGCCGCGGTCTCTACGGCTTCGGACAGGAGTGGCTCGAACAGATTAGCGGCGATTACGGCGGTCAGAACATGAAGGACTACTTCAGCGCTACCGACGAGATGAAGAAAGAGCCCTATGTCGACGGCGACCACATGGGTGCCGTGGGTGCCAGCTACGGCGGCTTCTCGGTATACTGGCTGGCCGGCCAGCACCAGAAACGGTTCAAGGCCTTCATCGCCCACGCCGGTATCTACAACCTCGAGCAACAGTATGTCGAGACCGAAGAGATGTGGTTTGCCAACTGGGATATGGGCGGCGCACCCTGGGACAAGACAAACGCTACGGCTCAACGCACGTTTGCCACTTCGCCCCACAAATTCGTAGACCAATGGGATACGCCTATCCTCATCACTCACGGCGAATATGACTTCCGCATCCTCGCCTCGCAAGGCATGTCGGCCTTCAATGCCGCCAAACTGCGCGGCGTACCGGCCGAGATGCTCATCTTCCCCGACGAGAACCACTGGATTCTGAAACCGCAGAACGGCGTGCTGTGGCAACGGATCTTCTTCCGCTGGCTCGACCGCTGGCTGAAACCTCAAGCACAAACCGAGAATCCGGAACCGGCAAAATGATCGAGTTTGACAATCTCACCTTTATTTATGACAACAAGCCCTTGATGCAACACTTCACGTGTTGCATCGCCCGGGGCGAGAAAGCGGTGCTTTACGGCCCTTCGGGGCACGGTAAAAGCACCCTTCTTGCTTCGGTACCCGGCTTTGTCTTGCCCGACGAGGGGAGCATCCGCATCGACGGCCGCACACTCGACGCCACCACCGTGCAACAGGTACGGCGGCGCACCGCCTGGCTGCCTCAGGAGTTTACCCTCCCCTACGACACGATACAGGAACTGATCGAGGCCCCCTTCAGGCTGCGGATAAACCAGGCTCTGAAGCCTTCGCGCGAAACGGTTCTGGAACACTTCGACCGGCTGGGGCTGGAACACGAACTGTACGACAAACGGTCGATCGAGATTTCGGGCGGCCAGCGGCAACGCATCATGCTCATGATTGCCGCCCTGCTGCAAAAGGATATTGTGCTGCTCGACGAGCCTACCTCGGCCCTCGACCCCGACTCCATCGCCCGGGTCATCAACTACATCCACTCGCTGCACGAGGCCACCGTACTGATGGTTTCGCACGACGCCCGATTCATCGACTCGTTCGACCGTAAAATCTATATCGGAGATTGATTCATGGAAACGATAAACATTGGCTACGGCCACATGGTGCTGGGATTTCTGCTGCTGATTATCCCCACCTACTTTCTCTACCGCTACCGCACCGGCCTGGTGAAAGATACCCTTTGGGCCGCCCTGCGCATGACGGTGCAACTCTTCTTCATCGGGTTTTACCTCGAGTACCTGTTCCTGTGGGACAACCTGTGGATAAACCTGCTGTGGGTGGTATTGATGATTGTCATCGCCTCGTCGACGGTACTGAAGCGCACCAAGCTGCCGCAAAAGATGCTCTTCATGGCCGTGGCGGTGGCCTTCCTCGTGTCGCTGCTCATCATCGACCTCTACTTTCTGGGGCTGGTGGTTCGGCCCGAAAAGATTTTCACGGCCCGCTACTTCATACCCATCAGCGGCATGATACTGGGCAACATGCTATCGGCCAACGTCATAGCTCTCAACTCGTTCTACGGCTCGCTCAACCGCGAGCGGCAACTCTACCTCTACCTGCTGGGCAACGGTGCCACGCCCGGTGAGGCACTCGCCCCCTTCATGCGCGAGGCCCTCATCAAGTCGTTCAACCCCACCATCGCCTCGATGGCGGTCATGGGACTCATCGCCCTGCCCGGCACCATGACGGGTCAGATACTGGGCGGCAGCAGCCCCAGCGTGGCCATCAAATATCAGATTATGCTGATGATTACCATCTTCGCCTCGTCACTCATATCGGTACTGCTCACGCTGTGGATTTCGCGGCGCAAGACCTTCGACCGTTACGGCATGAAGCGATTCTAAAGCGCCGTATCCTCGCGGTTCCGTTTCAGCCTGGCCTTGAAGGCGTCGGGCTTGTCGTTGAGGATGAGCTCCTCGGGGAACTCGGTGGCGGCCAGAAGCGGATAGAGCCAGTGATAATCGGCTATCGAGAAGGAGATGTGGGCGTCGCTCCCCAGAATGACCGGCTGCCCGTAGCGCTTGCACAGGCGCAGAATCTCGAGGTTGTTGGCCATCGCCTTCTCTTTGTGGCGATAGGGATTGAGCGAACTGTTGTTAATCTCGAGCAACACGCCGTTCTCCTTGGCAGCCAGCACCAGCGGCTCGAAATACAACTCGGCCGTGCCGTCGCCCGGATGGCTGATGATGTCGATGTGCGGGTTACAGATAGCCCCCAGCACGGCAGCCGTATTCTGGTCGATGTCGCCCGGCCGGAAACAGAGCGAATGCAACCCGGCTATGCGCAGGTCGAGAAACCGGAAATACTTCTCTTCCAAATCGAGCCGCCCTGCATAATCGACAATATTGATTTCGGCACCCAACAGCAACTCCACACCATACATCCGGCGAGGCACTACCGGCAGGTTGCGGAAATAGATGTCGGAGCAGGTGCCGGGGATTCCCCCCGTATGTTCGGTAATACCCAATATCTGCAAACCCTTGTCGACCGCGGCCTGTACCATCTCCTGCAAGGTGCTGAAGGCATGCCCGCTGGCTATCGTGTGCGTATGTACATCGAGAAGAATATTCATAACAAATCCTCTTTAATCGTTCTGCAAAGATACGAGAAAGCCATCAACCCTCAGCCCCACTTGCCCGAAAATTTGTGACTCAGCCTCTCTTGCCGGTCAAAGGCAAGGAGGCCGCCGAAATCCTTTCATCCCGACACAGAATAGAAAAGCCCTGGCCGTTACTGGTAGATGGCAATCATCTCGTTGCAGGTGTTGATGATGTTTTGCTGTGTCTGTATGTTGTGTTTGATATATGCCGAATTGGGGTCTTCGATAAGTTTCACCTGCAGGCGGGCCAGCTCCTCGATAGCCCGGTTGCGGCGAATCTCCCACTCGACCCGGCGGACAGGGTCGCTCTGGCTGCTGCCGGTCGAGGCCGGTGCCGAGACAGAGGGCACCACCACTACACCCGAACCGCCCGCAGCACTGCTGCCGGCCGAGGCGTCGCTCCCGGCCGAAGCCGAAGCCGCATCCGGAGTCTCGAGTCCGTTGCTGTCGAGCCGGTTGCCCTCTTCGTCGAAGATGAAGAGTTCGCCGCCGCTCTCGAAACAGAATACCCCGAAGCCCGAGCGAGAGGCACTCGAGAAGCGGTTCGAGGGGAGCAGGAAGATTTCGCGCCCCGTCTTGTCGATATACCCTACCCGACCGTTGCGGGCTACCCGGGCAAAGCCCTGGTCGAACCAGTTCACCCGGCTGTATATGCAGGGGATTACCTCCTCGCCCTTCTCGTTTACGAAACCATATTTACCCTGCTGGGCCACAGCTACCATCCCCTCCCGACAAATATCTATTTTGTTGTATCGGGCCGGAGTCAGCACGTTCTGCCGGGCATCGACAAAACCATAAAGGCCGTCTTCGCCATAATAGAACAGATTGGAGGTACAAACGCCCATCGACTTGTATCGCGTGGCCGAGACAAACCTGCCCGTCTTGTCGATGAGTCCATAGCTCCCATCGAGACATACGGGAGCCACATCGCCGTAAAAGAAGTCGGCCGATTCGAACTGGCAGGGTATCACCTCGCGCCCCGTCGCATCGACATAGCCATAGAGACCCTCTTCGTTCTGCACACAGCCCAGGCCGTTGTAGAACTCCATCGCATTACAGTAAATCAGAGGGGTCACCTCGTTGCCGTCGACATCGATATAGCCTTTTCTCCAGTTCTGCTCGACCACGGCCAATCCTTCGCTGAAATCATCGGCAGAATTGTAGCGGCAGGGCACCACCAGATTCCCCTCGGTATCGATATAGCCATAGTTGAAATCCTCGTCATGCACTCTCGCCCGGCCATTGTAAAAGCCCCCCTGCGGCTCGAGACCGTCGGGCATCGGGAACTCCTGCAGCGTACCGTCGCGATAGACAAAGAGCTTGTTGTCTCCCTCTTTCGGGGAAACCAACACACCACCGGGCTCCATATATACCGACTCGTAGATACAGGGTATCACCTCGTGCCCCTTCTCGTCGATACAGCCGAAGACTCCCGTCTCGCGCCCCGACTCGGTCTTGGTCTTCATCATCACCCGGGCCAGACCATCCTCAAAATTGTCGATGAACGAATACTTCAAATGCAGGTTGAGAATATAGGGGGTAATCTCTATCTTTTCCTGTTTCTTTTCACCTCCGCCACAGGCCGGCAGAAGCAGCAGGAGGGTCACCGAACCAAGCAGGAGGCGGGTCCAAACAGTCGCATGTTTCATAGTCCTCAATTTTTTATGTTCTACAAAAATAGACAAATTGCCCGAATGAGAGAAGGGTATCGCCCGACAAATTAACGGCCGGCCCGTTTTTCTGTGCGGCTCGATACCATCAGGGGCTGCATCGAACGAATCGACACAGCCCCTGATGTTTATAACGGGACAAGGCAGAGAGCCGTCAGACAGACTGCTCGATGGTCCAGACGAAGGCCCGCAAACCCAACTGGGGGGCCGCCTCGTCCATCTGCCGCAGCCGCTTCAGCAGCGGCTCTACCTTGGCATCGTCGACCATGGTGATGATGGCCGAACACATCGAGGGCCACGCGTGGCTGCCATAGTGAGGCTCGCCGGTCTTGGAGCCGCGGCCCCGCATCTGCTCGAAGTAGGAATATCCCCGGCACGACAGCTTGTCGAGGGTCTCGAGAATCTGGGCATAGTGTGCCTGGTCGAAAGTGATAAATACCGATTTCATATCCGATGGTGTTGGTTTTAGAGTCCGGTCCCTATTTCCCCTTTTTTAATCGTTGAGAGATAGGGAACCGAACGTAATATTTATGAATTGGAGTTACTGGCCGCCAAGCGCTCGTGGTGTTTCCGGCGACGGCGTTTCACACCCACCGAAGCAAATACACAGTAGAGCACGGGAATGAGGATAAGGGTGAGGATGGTCGAGACCGTGAGGCCGCCGATTACCGCCGTACCCATGGGTCGCCACATCTCGGAACCCTGACCGGTACCGATGGCCATGGGCACCATACCCAAGATGGTGGTAAGGGTCGTCATGATTACCGGGCGCAGACGGGAGTGACCGCCCTTGACCACGGCCTCGCGGATGCCCATGCCCCGCTCGCGGTTCAGCGAGATGTAGTCGATGAGCACGATACCGTTCTTCACCACGATACCGATAAGCATGATGGCACCGATGAGCGACATCACATTGAGGGTATTGCCCGAGAGCCACAGCGCCAGGAATACACCCGAGAAGGCGAAGGGCAACGAGAACATGATGATGAACGGGTAGGTCAACGACTCGAACTGGGCCGCCATCACGATAAACACGAGTATGACGATGAGGTACATGAGCGTGAACAGGTCGCCGAACGAATCCTGCTGGTCTTCATACGAACCCGAAAGCTGAATCGAGATGCCCGAGGGTATCGACATCTGGTCGATCTTCTTCTGGGCCTCGGCCACCACGTCGCTCATGGCTGCCCCCGAGAGGATAGCCGATACGGTGTTGATACGCTCGCGGTCCTTACGCTCGATGGTAGGCGGCGAGAACCGCTCGACCACGGTGCCCAGCTCCTTGATGCGCACCCCTTTGCCCTGGGCGTTGTAGACCATGATGTTTTCAATATCCTCGATCGAGGTGCGGTATTCGGGAGCATACATCACCTTGATGTCGTACTCCTCGCCCTCCTCGCGGAACTGCGAGGCGGTGGCACCGTTGATGCGGTTGCGCAGGTAGGTAGCCGCCGTGGTGAGGTTGAGTCCGTTGAGGGCCAGCTTCTCGCGGTCGAAGTCGACCTGATATTCGGGCTGGTAGTCGCCACGACTGATACGCACCTCGCTCACGCCCTTGATTTCGCGCAGCAGGGCCGAGAGTTGGGCCGCTACGCTGTCGGTCTCGGCAAAGGAGTAGCCATAGATTTCGTAGTCGATGGTCGTCTCACCACCCATCACCGACATACCGCCACCCAGGTTCACCTGCGACTTCTTGATTTCGGGGTATCCGGCCAGGTCCTTACGCATGAGGTCGCAAATCTCCGACAGGGTGCGTTTGCGCTTGTCGGGGTCGGTGAGACTGATGTTATAGGTAATGATGTGCGAGCCGTTGTCGGACATCGAGGCGTAGACGTTGTCGGTGCTGGCCTGCCCTACCGTAAAGTTGCACATCACGATTTCGGGGTATTGCTCCATCCACTGTTTGTAGAGGCGCATGGCCACATCTTTCGAGATTTCGGTGCGGGTACCGATGGGCATCTCGACGGTGACCCCGATACGGGCATTGTCCTGGGTAGGCATGAACTCGTTACCTACGAAGCGTACCAGCACGAGGCTGAGTACGAAGAACGACATACAGCCCACGATGACAATGGTGCGGTGGCCTACGGCCCAGTGCAACAGACGGGCGTAACCGTTGTCGAAGGCATCGAGCCCCTTCTCGATAGGTCCGTAGAGCAGCTTGAATACGCGCGATTGCTTGGGTTGCAGCTTCAGCAGGCGCGAGCAAAGCATGGGGGTAAGCGAGAGGGCACACACGATAGAGATGACCATGATGATGGTAACCATCCAACCCAACTGCTTGAAGAGTACGCCCGACATGCCCGAAACCAGCGTGAGGGGGAAGAACACGGCGATAAGGGTGAGCGTAGAGGCTACCACCGAAAGGCCCACCTCGTTGGTACCGTGCACGGCCGCCTGCCGGGGGTAGCTGCCCCGCTCGATGTGGTTGGTCACGTTCTCGAGCACCACGATGGCATCGTCGACCACCATACCGATGGCGATGGAGAGCGACGAGAGCGAGATGATGTTGAGCGAGTTGCCCGTGGCCGCCAGGTAGATGAACGAGGCAACCAGCGAGATAGGTATCGTAATCACGATGATGATGGTGGCCCGCCAGCGTCCCAGGAAGAAGAAGACGACTATCGAGACGAAAAGCAGAGCCAGCAACACGGTCTCGAACAGGGTATCGATGGTGTTGCGTATGTTGTCGGAGGTATCGATGATTACCCCCAGTTTCACGTCGCTGGGCAGATTCTTCTGCAAGCGGGGCAAGGCCTTCATCACCTCGTTGGAGATTTCGACCGAGTTGGCACCCGACTGTTTCTGAATCACAATCATGGCCCCTTGCACACCGTTGTTATAGGTCTCCTGGGCACGCTCCTCGACCGAGTCGTGCACCACGGCTACATCGCGCAGATAGATGGACTTGCCGCCGTAGTTGCCCACGACAATGTCGTTCATCTGCGAGGCGTCGTTGAACTCGCCCTGTACCCGCAGCGAATAGGTGTCGGAACCCACGTCAAACGTACCGCCAGGCACGTTGCGGTTCTCGGCCCCGATGACCGAGGCGATGGTCTCGATGCTGAGGTTGTAGGCCTCGAGCTTCACGGGGTCGACATAGACCTGAATCTCGCGCTCGGGCGCACCGCTGATCGACACCGAACCTACCCCGCTGATACGGGCCAGCGGGCTGGCCACGTTGTCGTCGAGTATCTTGTAGAGGGCCGGCATGCTCTCGTTGGCCTGCACCGAGAGGATAACGATAGGAATCATGTCGGAGCTGAACTTGAAGATGATGGGGTTCTCCGAATCATCCGGGAGCTCCGACTTGACCATATCGAGCTTGTCGCGCACATCGTTGGTGAGCACGTCGATGTCTTCGCCATACTCAAACTCGAGGGTGATGAGCGACATGTTCTCTTTCGACTCCGAGGTGATGTGCTTCAGGTCGCTCACGGCGTTGAGGGCATTCTCGAGGGGTCGGGTCACGTTGTTCTCGACATCGGCTGCACTGGCACCGGGATAGGCCGTCATCACCATAATCATATTGGTCTCGATGTCGGGATAGAGGTCGATAGGCAGTTTGGTGTAGGAAAAGATACCCAGGATAACCACCGCTACGAAACAGAGCGAGGTCATGATGGGTTTCTTTACCGAACCTTCGTATAGACTCATAGAAATTTTTCTTTAAGGGTGAATGTTTTGGAATTGGACAAAAGGCTGCACGGTTATTCGACCACTTTCACGGGGACGCCGTCCTTCAGGCGCGACTGGCCGGCAATCACCACCTCGGAACCGTTCTCGACGCCCGAGATGAGCTCGTAGCTCGTATCCATGTGGCGGCCCAGCTGCACCTGGTTGAAGGAAACCTTGCCGTCTTTATAGACATAGACAAAGCGGTCGCCCGAACCCGAACGCTTCACGACTGCCTGGTCGGGCACCACCACGCGGTTTACGTTGCCAAAGTCGATATTGACGCGGGCAAACATGCCCGGACGGATGCGGTTGTCGCCATTGGGGATATTGATTTCGGTCACAAAGGTGCGGGTGGCCGGGTCGATGGTGGGGTGAATGAGCGATACCTTGCCCTTGAACACCTCGTCGCCATAGACCTCGACGTTGACATCGACCGGCATACCCAGCTTCACCTTGGTGAAGTCGCTCTCCGAGATGTTCACCTCGACCTTCACCGGCTGTATCTGCATGACGGTGAGGATGGCACCGGTGGCCAGGTCGCCGTTGTCGTAGTTGCGGGCCGTCACTACGCCGTTGGTGGGACTCACCAGCACGGTGTTCTCGTCGAGGTTCTCATACGAGGTCTTGGCCGTTTCGTACTGGGTGCGCATCTGGTCGACCTGTTGTTGCGAGGCACCACCCACGGCAAAGAGCTCTTTCACCCGGTTGTACTCGAGCTCGAGGTTGTCGAGCTGCAGCTTCTGCTGGGCCAGGTTGGCACGGTCGAGGTCGACCAGCTTCTGCCCGGCCTTGACGTGGTCGCCCACCTCGACATAGATTTTCTTGATGCGGTTGGGCAGGGACGAACTGATGAGGTTGCGCTTATAGGGTTCGATTGTGGCCGTGTAGGAGACGACCTGAGGAACGGCCTGCTCGGTGACCCGGGCCACCTTGACGAGTTGAACCGTTTCCTCTTCGGCTTGTTCGGTATTCTCCTTCTCTCCCGAACAGGCCACAAACAGCAGGGCCGAACAAGCGGCCAACATGCCAATCAAATGCTCTTTTTTCATATCGTGTCGTTTCTTATATTATTCGATGTCGTGTATTTACTTGGTGCTCTTCTGGTCGGGTTGCCGGTATTGCTCCAGGTCGGCATTGCCCAGGAGCAGCTGCAGGTCGGACTTGGCAGCCAGAAAATCGTAGATGGCCTGGTTGTACGAGAGGCGTGAATTGGTGAGGGCCAGGTCGGCGTCGTTGAGTTCGATGAAGGTAGCCGACCCGATTTCGAAACTCTTCTGCATGATGGCGTATGCCTTCTCGGCCTGACGGACCCCCTCCTTGTTCGAGGCTATCTGCTTGACCGACTTCTGGATATTATCCATCGACATCTGCACCTGCATCGAGAGGGTGTTCAACAGGTTGTCGCGCTGCAAGCCCAGTTGCAGGACGTTCGACTTGGCCTGCTTGATGCGGAAGTGGCGTGCCCCACCCTGGAAGATGGGCAGCGAAAGCGAAAGCCCTATCGACGAATAGGGGCTCCAGCGGAAGTCGCTGAACATGCCGCCGTCGCTCATCGAAATCCAGTTGTAGTTGGCCGTGGCCGAGAGCGTGGGGAACCACGCCATGCGCTGCACGTCGACCGCTTTCTTGAGGTAGGCGGTCTGGAGGTCCAACTGGCGCAGGTCGGTATTCTGCTCGAGCGAGGTGTCGATGTTCATCGTCTCCTCATACATCGAGGCTTCATAATCTTCGAGCCGGTCGGTGGGGGTAATCTCCAGAGCCATGTCGACACCCATCAGCACCTTCAGCTGCAGCTTGCTCAGCTTCACGCTGTTCTCGGTTTGCAGCAGGGTGGGCTCGAGGTTGCGCACCTGCACATCGGCCCGCAACACGTCGTACTCCGAAGCCGTTCCCTGCTCGAACTTGTGCTTGTAGTCCTGAGCATTGAGCACGGCATTGTCGTAGCTCATCTTGATAACCTCGTAGGAGTTCTGGGCCAACAGCAGGTTGAAATAGGCCTTCTCTACCTGATTGACCATGCTGAGCCGCGACGAACGGGCCGACTCGACGGCTTGCTCGATATCGGCACTCGAGAGTTGCACGCTCTTCCACAACTGCGGGGCAATGATAGGCAGCGAAGCGCTGAGGCCCACCGAATAGGTGTTGTCGGTGCCCACCTTCATACCGGTCTCGCCCGACGAAGAGGAGCCGCCGCCCAACTGGGGCACCTGGAACTCGGGGTGCAGTTGCCCGATGGTATTGTAAATAGGTGCAAACATGGCGCTCATGTCGAAGGCCTCGGTATCCATGTACATGGTCTGTTTCTCGATGGTGCGACTATATGAGGCCGACCCGTCTATGCGGGGGAAGAGTCCGGCGATGGTCTCTTTCTTGGAGTAGTCTTTCTTCTCAATCTCCATATCGGCCACTTTAATCGTAGGATTCTCGTTAAGGGCGATGCCGATGGCGGTCTTCAAATCGAGGACCAGCGTTTGGGTCGGCTGGGTTTGAGCCGGCAGGATAGCCGGCCAAAGCGACAGAGCCAACAGGGCTGCGACTCGGGACACGAGCTTGTTTCTGTCCATAGTTTCTTCGGTTATTAAAGGTTTCTATTTGTATGCTACTATCTATATCTATACTGCTCTACTGTATCATTTGTTTTCGCGACCGGCAAAAAATTCGTCGGCATAGCGCACCCCTTCGGGCGTAGCGATACCCCGGATAAAACTTTTGAATATGGTCTCGAAAATTTCGGTAAAGGTGTATTTCGACTTGAATATCTGGTCTGAGTTTTTCAATAGTTCAAATTGCAGAGAGAGCAGCGTGCCCACAATCTCGAGATTGATGTCGTCGCGTATCACCCCCTCGCCTATTCCCTCGCGCAGCAGGTCGAGAATGGCATGCTTGTGAGTCTCCTTCTCCCGGACATAGCGATCGTAAACCTTGGGATAATAGCGCTCCATGTCGATGAAGTAGGCCGGGCTGGCATTGCGCATGAAACAGAGTATATCTTCGTGCACCTTCAGCAACAGTTCGATGACATTCTGCCGTTGGGCATAGTAGGTTTTCAGCCGCACGTTGCGGTCGTCCTCGGCCTTCTCGAGACAGGCCAGCAACAGCTCGTTCTTCTCCTTGAAATTCTCGTACAGCGTGCGCTTCGACATGCCCAGCCTTGCGGCAATCATATCCATCGTGACGGCTTTGATTCCATAGTGCAAAAACATGGGAGTGGCTTGCTCGATTATGCGCAGTTGCAACTCGTTCATCATAAGTTCTCTACTGAAAATCGGAGCAAATGTATAGAAAACTTTGAAAACTCCGAAAGTTTTCTGCGGCATATTATCCCCGTTCTCTGTTAATAATCATAAACAGCATGCGACATTCCCCCGCCCTCGCTCAAACCCAACCTTGCCCCAGGGCACGCCTCGATTCGGGCGACGAGGAAGCTGCGACCGGTCACGAAATCGGGAAGAGCGGCCGGCTTTAAAACAAGCACGGCCCGATTCTTACGAACCGGACCGACACTTGTTCATTACGGCTATTCCCTTACTTGCCCTCGCCGATGGTGGCAATGATGCCCATCTTGGACTCGGCAAAGAATTTGAGGATATAATCGATTTCGGGACTGGGAGCCACAACCTCCTTGATACGCAGAATCGCATTCTCGAGGCTGGTGCCCGACGAGTATACCTGACGGTAGGCCAGCGCGATATTCTCGATGGTCTCTTCGCTGAAGCCTTGACGCCGCAGGATAAAGGCATTGATACCCTTGTACATGATGGGGTTGTGTGCCGCCAGGATATAGGGAGGTATATCCTTGCTCGTGCGGCAACCGCTCTTGACGAGGGTCCAGCTACCCACACGACACTTCTCCTTTACAATCACACGGCCGGCCAGAATGGCTTTGCTGTGGATGTGGCATTCGCCCGAGAGGTCGCAATCGATGCCCAGGATACAGTCGTCGTCGACCCGGCAATCGTGACCGATGCGGGTACCCTTCATCATACAGATGTGGTTGCCGATGACGGTCTCGCCCGCGGGATGAGTAGCGCGGTTGATGATGACATACTCGCGAATGGTATTGTCGTTGCCGACAGTCAGTCGAGTGGGTTCACCCTTGTAGTGGAAGTCTTGCGGCTCGGCACCGAGGATAGCCCCTTGAAAGACCCGGTTGTTTTTTCCCATGACCGTTCCCGCCAATATACTGGCGTATGGATATATCACACAGTTGTCACCGATGACAACATCTTTGTCGATATAGGCAAAGGGATGTATGGTTACGTTGTTTCCAATCACCGCTTTGGGATCGACGTATGCTAACGGACTAATCATAGTATCTAAGTTTTACGTTTTTACTTTGTATTTTCCTCGATCTCACGGCCACCGCCCAGAGCATGATAGAGATTGATGACGGCTACCATGCACTGATACGAATCGGATACTTGCGACAACTGGGCGTTGAGCAACGACTGTTGGGCCGTCAATACCTCGAGGTAGGTCGAGGTGCCCAAGGTCATCAACGACATGGTAGACTCGACTGCCTTCTCGAGCGAGGCTACCTGCAAGTCGCGGTTGACCAGCGTCTCTTTGGTCGTCTGTATCTGATAGAGGGCGTTGCTCACCTCTTCGCCGGCATTGAGGATGGCCTGCTGGAAGTTGATGGCGGCAATCTGCTGTTGAGCCTTGGCGGCTTTGAGGTTGGCTATGTTGCTGCCTCGGTTGAAAATGGGCTGAACCAGCGAAGCGGCAGCCGAGAGCAACAGTTTGCCCGGATTGACAATGGCGCTACCGGCCGAGTTGGTCCAACCGGCCGAACCCGAAATCACGATGTTGGGATAGAAGGCCGAGCGGGCAATGTTGGTCGAATAGTAGGCTGCAGCCAGCGAAAGTTCGGCCGAACGCACGTCGGGACGGTTGGCGAGCAACTGTACGGGTACGCCCACCTGATACATCTCGGGGAGCTTCTGGTCCTGGAATTTGCCGCGCTTAATCGATTGCGGAGCCTGATACAACAGGGTCGAAAGGCTGTTTTCGGTCTCGCGGATTTGCTGGCGCAACGTAGGGATGGAGGCAGCAATCATGTAGTTGTTGGCCTCGCTCTGGGCTACGGCAGCCTCGTTGGTCATACCGCCTACCTTCATGGCCCGGATGGTCTCGACGCTCTTCTGCCAGGTCTTGGCGGTCTCCTCGGTGATGGCAAGCTGCTCGTCGAGCATCAACAACGTATAGTATCCGTTGGCAATGGTGGCGATGAGTTGCGTGCGCACGGCCTGCTTGTAAGCCTCGGTCTGCATCAGCATGGCCTTGGCATTGCGCTTGGAGTTGAGCAGGCGGCCGAAAATGTCAATCTCCCAACTGGCCGAAACGGGGGCATTGTAGGTCCAGGTACCCTTGCTGCTGTCGAAGCTGCTCACGCCGCCTTGCGGAGTGAGGCTAAGCGACGGCAGGAATGCCAGTTGAGCGGCGGTGAAGCTGGCCTGAGCAGCCTCGACCTGAAGCATGGCCGACTGCAAGTCGCTGTTCTTCTCCAACCCCGTGCGAATGAGGTCTTGCAGGATGGGGTCGGTGAAGACCTCTTCCCACGGCAGGTCGCCGAAGCTGGCCGTATCGGCTGCAAGGGTGTCGGTATCGGAGACCGTATCCCGGAACAAACCCTCGACCATTACATCGTCGGGCCGATGGTATTTATTGTATATGTGGCAACTGTTTAAGGTGGTAGCCATAGTCAAACCACATACCGTATATAAAAGGATTCGTTTCATATATTCTCTGTTTTATATCGCGTTCTATTTTATTTGGAATACTGCTCAATCTCCGAGCGTACCTCCGAGTTGTCCAAATCATCCCATTTGAGCGGTTTGATCTTCTCTTGAATAATCTCGAATACCACAAACAAAGCGGGCACGATGAATATCTGGCAAATCATACCGATGAGCATACCGCCCACAGCACCGGCACCCAGGGTACCGTTACCGTTGGCACCTACACCCGTGGCAAACATCATAGGCAACAGACCGATGACCATGGCCAACGACGTCATCAGGATAGGCCGCAAACGGGCGGCGGCTCCGTCGATGGCGGCATTGATGATAGGCATACCGGTACGACGGCGGTCGAGGGCGAACTCGACGATAAGAATCGCATTCTTGGCCAACAGACCGATAAGCATGATCAAGGCAATCTGCAGGTAGATGTTGTTCTCGACTCCCATGATGAGGGCGAAGATGAAGCTACCGGCCAGACCGAACGGTATCGAAAGGATTACCGACAGAGGCAGCACGTAGCTCTCGTACTGGGCACTCAACAACAGGTAAACGAATACCAGACAGAGCACGAAGATGATGGCCGTGGTACCGCTGCTCGAGCTTTGTTCCTCACGGGTCATACCCGAGAACTCGTAGCCGTAACCTACGGGCAGGGTCTCGGCGGCTACCTCCTCGAGGGCCTTGATGGCCTCACCCGAGCTGTAACCGTCGGCGGGGTTACCGTTGATCTTGATCGAGGTAAACATGTTGAAACGGTTGATGTTATCGGGACCATAGACCTTGCGCAGGGTAATGAAGTTGGTAATGGGCGCCATCTCGGAACCGTTGCGAATCTTGATGTTGTTGAGGCTCTCGGGGCTTACACGGGCACTGGGCTCGGCTTGAATCATCACCCGGTAGAGTTTACCGAACCGGTTGAAGTTCGACGAATACATACCTCCGATGTAACCCTGCATGGCCGTGAGCACATCGCTCGGGCTGATGCCGGCCTGTTTACACTTGGCCACGTCGACATCGACCATGTATTGCGGGAACGAGGGGTTGAACGTAGTCGAGGCCATGGCAATCTCGGGTCGTTTCATCAACTCGGCCAGGAAGTCCTGGGTCACCTCGTAGAAGCGGTCGAGCGAACCACCGGTCTTATCCTGCAAGTTCAACTCGAAACCGTTACTGATACTATAACCCGGAATCATAGGCGGTGCGAAGCAGAGCACACGGGCATCTTTTATCTCGGTAGCGAACTTCGAGTAGAGGGCACCGATTACCGAGTTGGCATCCATACCCTTGTCGGTACGCTCGCTCCAGTCTTTCAGTTTGACGATGAACGATCCGTAAGTATTACCCTGACCACCGATGAAGCTGAAGCCCACAATCTGCGTACGGCTCTTCACGGCGGGGTGCAACCCGATGATACTGTCGACCTGCATGAGCACTTGCTCGGTACGCTCTTGCGAGGTACCCGGCTGCAAGTCGGCCGTAATCATGATGGTACCCGTATCTTCGTTGGGCACCAGACCCGTAGGTGTCACGTTCATCAGCACTACCAGAATAATGATAGCCACGATAACACCGGCAAAGGAGAATTTCTTATGATGTACAAAATGTTTTACACCGTTTTTATATTTACCCAGCAAGGTATCGTAAGCGGCATTGAAGGCCGTGTGGAAACGGTCGATAAAGGTCGACTTCTTATGACCCTCACCGCTCTTGTCGTGCGGTTTCAGCAAGATGGCACACAGGGCCGGGCTCAACGTCAAGGCGTTGATAGCCGAGAAACCGATGGCGAAGGCCATGGTAAGACCGAACTGACGGTAGAAGGTACCCGATGTACCGGTCATGAAACTAACGGGGATAAACACCGACATCATCACCAGCGTAATCGAGACGATGGCTCCCGAGAGCTCGCGCATGGCATCGATCGAAGCCTTACGCGGCGACTTGTATCCCTGGTCCAACTTGGCATGGACACCCTCGACGACCACGATCGCATCGTCGACCACAATCGCAATAGCCAATACCAAGGCGCAAAGGGTAAGCAGGTTGAGGCTGAAGCCCATCAGATACAGGGCGAAGAAGGTACCGATAAGCGATACCGGGATGGCGATGGCGGGAATCAACGTCGAACGGAAGTCTTGCAGGAAGATGTATACCACGAAGAACACCAGAATGAAGGCCTCGATAAGGGTCTTGATTACCTCGTGAATCGAAGCGAACAGGAAGTCGTTGGCATTCAGCGTAGTCTCTATTTCCATACCGGCCGGGAGGTCTTTGCGAATATCGTCGAGCAGGTCGGTAATATCGCCGATAATCTCGGTAGCATTCGAACCTGCCGTCTGGTAAATCATGGAGCTCACGGCGTTGTGGCCGTTCTGGAAGTTCTTAAACCCGTAGGTCAAACGGCCCAGCTCGATGTCGGCCACATCTTTCAGATAGAGAATCTGACCGTCGGCATCGGCCCGAATGACCATGTCGCCAAACTCCTCGGGGGTTTGCAGACGGCCCTTGTAGGTGAGCACATACTGGAACGACTGTTTACCCTGGTCGCCAAACTGACCGGGGGCGGCCTCGATATTCTGCTCGGCCAGCACGGCGGCAATATCGGTAGGCATCAATCCGTATTGTGCCATCACGTCGGGTTTGAGCCAGATACGCATCGAGTAGTCGGTAGCCATTACGTTGGCATCGCCCACACCCGGGATACGTTGTACCAGAGGGATTACGTTGATTTTGGCGTAGTTCTCGAGGAACTCGAGGCTATACCGGTCGTCGGGGCTGTAAAGCGAGAATACCATCAGCATACTGGTCTGTCGCTTCTGGGTAATCACACCCACCTGCGTTACCTCGGCCGGCAGCAGGTTCAAGGCTTTCGACACCCGGTTCTGCACATTCACGGCAGCCATATCGGGGTCGGTACCCTGTTTGAAATATACGGTGATGGTGGCCGAACCTGTGTTGGTGGCGGTCGACGTCATGTACATCATGTCTTCCACACCGTTGATCGACTCCTCCAAGGGAGCGATTACACTATTCAAGATAGTCTGGGCATTGGCACCCGTATAGGTTGTAGAGACCTGTATCGTAGGCGGTGCAATATCGGGGTATTGCGTGATGGGCAAAAATACAAGTCCGATAAGGCCCAGTATAACCATGAAGATGGATATCACGGTCGACAATACCGGGCGATTGATAAATCTGTCTAACTTCATAATTTCTTCCTATTTTGAAGTTGAGGGTTATTATTTGTTTTGTGCTTGAGCCTGAGCCTGACCTTGAGCCTGAGCTCCGGCTACCTGAATGGTCATACCGTCCTTGAGGGTATTGACACCTTCTACCACGATGCGGTCGCCAGCCTTGAGGCCCGAGAGCACCATGTAGTCTTTACCGTTGTCAATCGACGAGATGGTGATTTCGGTCGATTTTACCGTAGAGTCGTCGTTGACTACGTAAACAAACTTCTTGTCCTGAATCTCATAGGTAGCTTTCTGGGGCACCAGCAGGGCGCTGTCGCTCTTCATCGGAATCATAATCACACCCGCGCCGCCGCTACGCAGCAACTTGTGCGGGTTGGCAAAGGTGGCACGCATGTTCGACGAACCGGTCTGCGTGTCGATGATACCGCTGATGGTCTCGATTTCGCCCTTCAGGGGATAGATACTGCCGTCGGAGAGCTTGAGCGATACGGCCGGAAGTTTCGACAAGAAATTGTCGGCACCGTATTGGGCGGCCAGTTCCAGAATCTGACGCTCGGTCATCGAGAAGTAGACATACATCTCGGCGTTGTCCGACACGGTGGTGAGCGGCGTAGCCGACGAAGGCGATACCAGGCTACCTACCCGGAAGGGAATCTCGCCTACCACACCGTCGAGCGGGCTGGTCACGCGGGTATACGAGTCGTTGTTGCGGGCATTCACCAACTGAGCCTCGGCCTGAGCCAGTTGAGCCTTGGCCGACGCGTAGGAGTTCTCGGCCATCTGCAAATCGTACTCGCTGATGATGTCGCGGCGTTGCAGTTCGCGCTTGTTCTCGGCCGTGAGGCGAGCCGTCTCGGCATTGGCGCGAGCCACCTCGACATTGGTCTCGGCTACCTTCAGAGCAGCCTTGTAAGGCACCGTATCGATTACGAAGAGCACCTGGCCTTTACGCACGACCGAACCCTCGTCTACCCGCAGTTCGGTAATAAAGCCGCTTACATTCGGCCGTATCTCAATATCCCGTTTACCTTTGATTGCGGCAGGATAGTTACTATACCACTCCATTGAGTCGGGCTCCAATGTCATCACGGCATACTCACGAGCCATTCCACCTGTCTGAGCATTTTTCCCTCCACAGGAAAACAAAAAAATACAAAGCATCGCACCTGCGATGGGTTGAATAAAATTTTTGGTCAGTTTCATATTCATAAGTAACAAAATATTATTGTCGACGTTGGTACTCTGTTTAAACTTTATATTAACAAATGTTAATAAATATCCTATTCATAGACTCTCTCTGCTCCTATAAAATGACTTACTACCCCAATAAACAGGGACTTTTGCCAGCTTTTTCAAATGCCACAAATTTAGGAATAAAGTCTGTATAATAGCTGGAAATAATGAAAAAATAAAATAAAATAAAATTTATATATTTCACCATACAATCTTTCTTATACCTATTCGACTGCAAAGATAAATTCTTCTCCCTGTACGAACTGGTTCTTTATCACCGATATTTAGTTCTATTTTTCCGATTCGAATACTTTCCGGCCAAAAATCTGTCCATATCAACACGCTTTGTCAACCGGTCGAGGAATTTTCGACGAATATATCGGATTTTTGTACCATACTTTACTGGATACCAACCGATATGCAACGGCACAAAGGGAAATGAATCGGGCGACAACGGCTCATGCACCAATACAAAATCGGAAGAGAGCCTATTGCCTGCCAGCCTCCAAAAACAGAGGCGACCGCTCTCCTCGCCTCGGTCCTGTCCTCCTGACCGGTCGTGCACACTTTCGCACACAACCCGTTCGCAAGAAGAGAGAACTTGGAAGAAGAGAACGGCCGCCCGCCAAAAGAGCGAGGTATCGCCTTAAATCTCCTTTATCGAAATGGCATATCCTCCACCGGGAGCGACATACTGTTTCAATTTCGATTTCGAAGTAACCTTGATTTTTCTGATTTCATACTTCTGAGGATTCGTCAGGTAGTGAGTCTCTTTCGTATCGCTGTAGACCGTTGCCTCGTATTTCTTTCCCTTATCCAGGAAATCGAAACTGATTTCGGAGACACGGGCGTTGTAACCGCCTACACTACCGACAAACCACTCGCCCGTCTTTTTAGCCTTGCGGGCTATGGTTATATATTCGGCCGGCTCGGCTTCGAGATAGACGCTCTTCTCCCACTCCATGGCTACATCCTTGATGAACTGAAAGGCATCGGCAAACCGCTCGTAGGTCTCGGGCAGATCGGCCGCCATCTGCAAGGGGCTGTACATGGTCACATACAGAGCCAGCTGATTGGCGATAGTCGTGTTGGCATGCGAGTGGTTGTTGGGGTTGTACTTGCTGATGTCCATTTCGAAGATACCGGGCGTGTAGTCCATGGGGCCACCGATGAGCCGGGTAAAGGGCAAAATGGCCACGTGGTAGGGCTTGCTGCCGCCGAAGGCCTGATACTCGGTACCCCGGGCCGACTCGTTGCCGATAAGGTTGGGATAGGTACGGCATATACCCGTGGGACGCACGGCCTCGTGAGCATTGACCATGATTTTGTACTGGGCCGCTTTTTCGACGGCATACTGGTAGTGGTTGACAATCCACTGGCTGTAGTGATTTTCACCGCGCGGAATGATATTGCCCACATAGCCGCTCTTCACGGCCGGATAACCGTTGTCGACCATAAACTGGTAAGCCTGGTCGAGATGGCGCTCGTAGTTGCGAATCGAGGCCGAGGTCTCGTGGTGCATGATCATCTTCACCCCTTTGCTCTTGGCATAGTCGCGTATCTCCTCGAGGTTAAAGTCGGGATAGGGTGTTACGAAATCGAACACATAATCTTTGGAGTTTCCGAACCAGTCTTCCCAGCCGATGTTCCACCCCTCGACCAGCACGGCGTCGAAGCCGTTTTCAGCCGCAAAGTCGATGTATCGCTTCACATTTTGGGTGTTGGCCGAGTGACGACCGTGGGGCTTGGCCTTGGCATAGTCGGTTACCCCCAGTTGTACCGAGGGGAAATCCCACGTATAGGACCAGTCGCCCATGCCGGTAATCATCTCCCACCACACGCCTACATACTTGCAGGGTTTAATCCACGAGGTATCCTCGATTTTGCAGGGGTCGTTCAGGTTGAGCGTGATGCGCGAGGCGAGGATGTCGCGGGCATCGTCGCTGACGATAACCGTGCGCCAGGGCGAGTGACAGGGTGTCTGCATGTAGCCCTTGTCGCCTTGCGAATCGGGGGTAAGCCACGAGGTGAAAATCATGTGCTCGTCGTCGAGATTGAGGTGCATGCAGGCATAATTGATAAGCGCAGCCTCGTGCAGGTTGATGTAGAGGCCATCGTCGGTCTTGAGCATGAGGGCCGTCTGCACGCCTGTGGGCGAGAAGCTGGTTTGCGAGAGGTTCTCGGTGATGGCACCGGCCTGCAGGCCGCGGATCTCGGAGAGGCGCGATACGGTGTAGTCATACTCCTGCGTATCGTAGTCGCCCGGAATCCAGTAGGCCGTGTGGTCGCCGGTCATGGCAAACTGGGTGCACTCTTCCTTGATGACAAAATAGTTCAGGTTCTTCTGTTGCGGAAATTCATAACGGAAGCCCAACCCGTCGTCGAACAGACGGAAACGCAGCACCATTTCGCGGTCGGTATTTTTCTGACGCAGAGTCACCGCCAACTCGTTGTAGTGGTTGCGTATCGAAGCCTCTTCACCCCATACGGGAGTCCAAGTTTCGTCGAATGTGGAACAGGCCGTATCGGCTATGCAAAACCCGGTCATCAGCGAATAGGGTGTACCCTCGTTCTTCTCGTCCAGGTCGTTGAAGTCGCGCCGCTGCGACTCGCCCTTGAGTTCGATACCCAGATGGCTGGGTGCAATTACCGTTTTTCCCTTATATTGCAATGTATACGTAGGACGACCTTTCTCTATCGAGAAATCCATCTGCAACTGTTTGTTGGGCGACAGCAAGGTCTGTGCCGAAACGGCCATGCTGCAAAGTACAGCCGCCACCCCTATTTTCAAAGCTTTTCGATTCATGATTTATATTTATCTGTATATTTTATTCATTAGTCTTTCAACAGTTTGCACACTGTCATTTGCCCTTCTTCCGAGATTCTCACCAGATAAGTACCCTTGTTCAGTTGGGCAATATCCAGAGTCGATACACTACCGTTCAATCTTTGTTGCATCACGCACTGGCCGTTTATCGAAAAAATCTCTATTTCCCCTTCGTTTGAGGCCAGATGCACATTGATCAAATCTTTGGTCGGATTGGGATAGACATAACTCTGATCTGCAACCGGAGTCTGCACACCCGTGCTCTCCTTGCTTATGCTGTAAACCAGAGTCTGGTCGTTGAACCGTATCGTATAATCGCCGGTAGTCTCAATGGTAAATTTGAGGTTGGGCTTGCCGCCTGTGGTCTCGACGGCCGTTCCGGCCAAGCCTTCTACACCACCCCAGTCCTTGTCGCTCCAATTGTTAGTGTTGGCAAATTTCAACTCCCACTCTCCGGCCGGGATATTCACGTCGGTTACCTCCCATTGGTTGTCGGCCACCAGTTCCATGTAACCGGCACCCAGAGTCCAGTTGTTGTAGGTACCGCCTACATAAATCTCCTTTTGTACCGAGTCGTATGTGCGAACGACAGCATACTGCAGGGTGTGAGGATTAAAGGTAATGTAATAGTTTCCGCTCGTCTCGATGGTAAACTTGATGTTCTTGCAACTCTCGTCGGGGCCCTTCACGGCAGTACCCGTCAGGCTGTTGTTCCCGTCGGGAGCACCCCAATCGGTATCGCTCCAGTTGTCGGTATTGGCAAACTTCATTTCATAGGTGCCGGCTTCGAAATAGAGGCGGTCGCTCGTGAGTGTTCCGTCTTTCGAGGGGTCTTTGAGCATGAGGCGTTTGTCTTCGTCGCCATTGAACCAGTTGGTAAAGGAACCGGCAATAAAGTAGGTGCCGATCTTGCTCAAATCGAGCGACTCGGAAACATCGGCTACTTTCGGTACCCGAATCGTATTGCTGCTCGTCCAGTCGGAGTATTGAGTTTGCTCGCCACCGACAACAGCTACCCTGAAATAGCGGGCCGGACGTTCAAAACTGCCTTCGGTTTGGGTGATGCTTACCAACAGCGAATCGGCATTATACTCCGTACAGGAGAATTGCAACAGGGCATAGTCGCCGTTCCGGTATTCAAAGCCTTCGCCCTCGTCGTCGTACAAGGCACCTTCGGCCTGACCGTTGTCAAGCGGATTTACATACAGCGTAATGGAGTCGCACGTGTACTCGGCCGTGCTCTGAATGTCGTGACCCAGATAAGGCAGAATGGCACCCGAGCGAAGTGCTACGATGGCTTGATAACCGTCGTCCTCGGCTTCCAGTGTTAGCTCGTCCCAGTCGCCACCGGGCAAGGTGGGGTTGACAGCCCAGCGCGGAATCACGAGCAGGTCACCGCCCAACAGGAAGGCTTGTTGCTCTTCGCGCAAACTTTCGTCGGTCAAATCGGCAAAGAATACCGGGCGCATGACGGGCATGCCCGTTTGAGACGATTCGCGGAACAGCGTATAGAAATAGGGCAACAGATGGTAACGGCGGTTCACGGCGTTGCGGGCCACCTTCTCTATCTTGCTGCCAAAAGCCCAGGGCTCTTGAGCGTGTTCCGACGTGTGATTACGCGAGAAGGGGTAATAGGGAGCCAACGCAAACCAGTGGCCCATCAGGTCGGCATTGCCGATGCGGCCGTATCCGCCAACGTCGGGGCCGCCGAAAGGTTGTCCCGAGAGGCCGAGGTTGAGCAGTACGGGAATCGTCAGCTTCAAGTGTTTCCACGTGTCGAGATTGTCGCCGGTCCACGTAGCGCAATAGCGTTGTGCACCCAGGTGATTGGCACGGGAGAGGAGGAAGGGACGCTTGTCGGGGCGGCTCTGCATGAGGCCTTCGAAAGAGGCTTTCGTCATCAACGACCCGTACAGATTGTGATAGCGCATGTGAGGCCCGGCAGCCAAATCGCCGCCACCGCGATGCCAGTTGGTCGTGAGCATGGTCCACTCGGGGGTATTGAACACGCCCGGTTCGTTCATGTCGTTCCAGGCACCGTCCATATTGTTTTCCTTGTAGAACTCGCCATAGAGGCCGGCCCACCATTCGCGAGTCTCGGGCCGCGTGAAGTCGGGGAACTTGCACATGCCCGGCCACACTTCGCCCTCGTAGTCGGTCACCTTGTCTTCGGTTTTCACCCAGTGATCGCCCTCTTGTCCTTGCTGATAGACAATGTAGCTATCATCGATTTTCACACCCGGGTCGGTAATGTAACCGGCCTTGAAGTTACGGCTGTGAAGCGAGTCGTTCATGGCCAGCGGATTGGGAACTCCGGCTGCCGAGAAGTAGTCGGAATCGTCGTAGGTGAAAAGACGTTTCCCATCCATATAGTCGATGTCGAACCAGATGACGTCGCACGGGTGATGGCGACGACGCATCTCGCTGGTAATCCACAGGACATCGGCCGGTTTGTACGAAGGGTTATAGCGCGACTGGTGGTACCCGATAGCCCACAGCGGCGGCAGGTTGATGGTACCCGTCAGTTCGCCCAAGGCCTGCATCATCTCGGCCGGAGAGTTACGCTCGATAACGACCACCCGGAAAGAGGGACCTTCGCTGGTGATTTTCATCGGGTTCGTCAGGTTAATCTCCGAGCGCCAACTGTTATCGGCAATGATACCGAAGGTTTTGCCATCGGGACGTACCCCCATAATCCAGGGGTGCGACTGATAGAGCCCCTCTTTGTAATAGCCATAGTTGTCGTTGTTCCACAGAGGAATATCATAACCGTTACGGCGCAAATTGCCGTTTACAAGCCCCGTTCCGTACAGGTCGACATTGTCGCTGTAAGCAATCTCTACCAGGGTTTTCCCGTTATCGTCGGTTTTGAAAACCGGACGTATCTCCCAGTCGGACGGCACATCGCCCTGCCGGGTCAACTCTTTCTGTATGGCAAACGAGGCCAAAGTTTGTGTCGAATCGAAATCGGCCGGATAGAATACCGCCATTCGATCGCCACACAAAAATTCTTCTTGAGCATGCACGCCGATAGAGGCACACAGCATCAAAACAGACAGCAATTTGTACTTCATAAAAAACTATATTTCAAAATAAGCAATCTTGTAACTTCTTTTCTATTCGTCGCGGCAGAGCCGGCCGGGCCGAGGCAATCCCCTGCAGGACTCCTCCCCCAGCCCGCTTCCGAGATCTCAATATTCCACGACAATCATGTCCCAGTATTTCAAGGCCGGGAGGGTTGTGGTTATCTTGCCGCCGGCATATTCATACTCGAGCGGTATGGCCACACCGTCTTTCACATCGGGCGAAGCCACCCATACGGCTTTGGGATTCTGTTTGACGGCAAAGCTCACATTCACGGCTTCCAGCAAATCGGGCTCACCCTGGTTGGCATTGGTATCACACCAATCGAGGTGTGTGGCATTGCGATAGCTCAACAGGTGTATCACATCGCGGTCGTCGAAGCGTTTGCCCACGGTGGCAATCTGGCCTCTCACGGGTCCCCACTGGTTGAATACAACATCGCCGGTCGTCGAGGTGACATCGATACCGTACCATTCGCCACCGTCGCGCAACAGGTTCTGGTAGGCGGTGAGGAAATCGTAGTAGTGAATGAGCGCAATCTTCAACTCACCCCGCATCGAGAGGTTGTTGTTGGGGAAATACTCGTTGCAAAGCAGATGCTCGCCCAGTTGCAGAATAGAACCGCCCCAGGCAAAAGCGGCCGCACTACCCATGAGGATACCGGGCGTATTGAAATAGCTGCGTCCCTTGCGTCCGTGCTCGTAATTCATATAAGCGGCCAGAACCGTCTTCTTGCCATTGGACCACTTGTCGTTGTTGGTAATGATGTCGGAGAAGATGGTATATCCGCGGTCGTCGCTGTGGTCCCACACCTCGGTGTAGAGGAAGTCGACAGGAGCTTTCGAAATCTGGTTCTCCTGGCCATACTGGCCCACGGCATTCATCACGAGCGACTTGTCGGGATTGGCCTCTTTCATGCTCTCGATAAAGTGCTTGAAAGTCTGGTCGAGATAGACCCGGTTGCCATAATAGTCATAGGTTTCGCCCCGGTCGCCCAACTGGTCTATCTGGTAGCCGTCGAAATCGAACACGGCATATACGTCGCTGTTCTGCTTGGTGATGTAGTCGATCCAGGCTTCATTGCCCGAATTGACAATATAGATGCTGCTCTTGAAAGGCGATCCCAGCTCGTGGCAATCCTTACGCACATGGCTGGCATCCTTGAAGAGATACCACTCCTCCTGCACGCCATCTTCGGCGGCATCGGCAAGGGCACCGTAAGCCAGGTTGTAGAACAACGACTTCATGCCATACTGATGCGATTTTTCGATATATCCCTCTACCGTCTTCTTGTAGCAGTCGCGGTTGATGATGTCGGTCCACACCTCCATCGGTGCCGACGGCGTACCGGCCAGGGGTTTGTGGTGCTTGTAGTGCCAGTCCTGGAATTGCACGTAGTTGATGTGATGGCGATTGAGGTCGGACATGACGTCGGATATATCCTGGTCGGTCATGTTGCCATAGGCCGAGAGGAAACCGTTGCGCGGGAACCGGTCGGGGGTCGACGATACATCGACGGCAATGCTGCCATAGACGGTCTCTACCCCGTCGGCATCCTTGCTGTACAGGTCGACCATATAGCCCTGATAGTCGGTGGCAGGCGGCTGCCAGCTCCAGCTGCAGCTACTCAGCGGAGCCTCCTCGAGGGTGGTACCCAAATGACGGTAACGTACCATCACGTTGGAAGCCCCTTGAATGAGCTTGTTGAGCGTGAAATTCACAGCCTCGCCCGGAGCATAGCAGGCTTTATCGGTATTGAGTTGTACCTCCATGTAACCATCGCCATAGGTGATGGGATCGTTCTCTATGTCAAAGCGGTTGCAGGCCGAAATCGACAGGAGAGCCGAAACGGAAAGGTAGGCTAAAAACAGCTTCTTAATCATATCTTTTGAACTTTATAATTTTACGAATGAGATGGTTTCATTTTCCACGTCGATAGTGATGCGGTAATTCCCGGCTTCGCTTATAATCCATTTGTTGTCGGGCTGGTTGCCGATGACGTAGGATCCGTTTTCCGAGATGGGACAGTTGGCCTGCGGAGCCAGTATGAAATCGCCGCCAAAGCTGTGGTCGATTTCGAGCGGGAACTTCAGTTCGCCTTCCGACAAATAGCCCTCGTAGGTGAACACGTTGGGGTTGGACGAATTGCGTTGCATCTCGGTGATGTTGTCCCACGACCAACCGCCGGGAGCAGCCGAGCCCATGATCCATACATGCTCGTATCCTACGTAGTTGCCAATCTCCAGAGTATTGCCCCGCAAGTCGAGTGTCACGCTGTACTTGTTGGCAGCCGGTATGTTCCACTGCTTGCTGGCCGTGCCTATATCGTCGACGAGTTGGATGGTCGTGGTACCCAGCCCGTTGTTGTCGAGAGGCTGATAACCGGCGCAACCCGAGGTCGCGGTCGTGCTCGAGATGAGCATATTGCCGGCCGACAAGGCTCCGTTGTAGATAAAGATAAAGGAGTCGTCGCTCGACTGCTCGAGTTTGATGGCCGAGGGTGCAGCCTCGCCTACCAGATAAAGGGTCGAGAAGGGTACCTCGCCGTCGAGGTTGGTGAAGCTGACGGTAAGCAGGTCGAGATTCACATCGATCAGGTAGTTGCCGGCCTCTTCGATTACCCACTTGTTGTCGGGATAGTCTTCCTCTTTCTCCCGGTAGTGCATCCTGGTGGGGTCGTCGTTGTCGCGCACGTAGCACGGATACCAGTCGCCCAGCTGGGCATTGAACTTGATTTCGCCCTTCTTGAGCATACCCTGCCAGGTGAAGTGCGCAATGTTGTCGTAGTCGCTCGACATGATGGTGGCCAACTGATTGTCCCAACCATTGGGGGTAGCATCGCCGATGATATAGAGGTTGAGCACCCGCCATTTATAGGGAGCGATTCTTACCTCCTTCACAGGCGATACCTGCATGGGGACGGTGGGGTCTGCGACGGTAGCCGTTACCCGCATTTCAAAATCGGTGTATTGCTCGAGGGGAATGGTGGGGAAATAGTGGAGCAAGGTATCGGTAAGCTCCTTGTTGGTAAAGGAGATTACCCGCGAATCGGTCTTGCCGATGTTGTATTTGATACCGTTTTCGAAATTATCGCCCTTCACATCCATCTCGAAAAAATACGAGATAGCTGCACCCGTACCTTGGTTGGTCCCGCTGGTCCAGGTAATTTGCAGAGCCTCCTGGGCATCGCTGCGCTGGTCGCAACGTACCGAATCGGCCGAGAGATTTATCATCAGGGGCGACTCGCCCTTGTCGAGCACAATCTCCTCCTCACACCCGACCAGACCGACCGAGGCGAGTAATGTCATACCTATTATAGTCTTTGCTTTCATTGTTTTTCAGTCTCTTTGATTAGTAACCCGGATTTTGCGTTAACATCGGATTGGCCTCGATCTCCTGCTGGGGAATCGGGAGCAACAGATGCTTGGAGCTGGCCGATGTCTTCCCTATCGAGTGGAGGAAGTTGAGGGCATAGTTGTCCTTGTAGCGAATCATGTCGAACCAACGGTGACCTTCGAAGGCGAGTTCGATGCGACGCTCGTGGATAATCTTCTCACGCATCTGGGCTTGAGTAAGCCCCTCAATGGTGCTTCGGTCGGTGAGGCCGGCACGTTTGCGTACCTCGTAGAGCGGATCTTCGGCCTGTACGGTGCGACCCAGTTCGTTCAGCGCCTCGGCCTTGAGCAGCAAGATGTCGGCATAACGGGTAACGACCCAGTCGGCATTGCTCGTGTTGTAGTCGGGCGATTGAGCTTTGGTAAGCAGGAATTTGCGCACGTTGTACCCCGTAGTCGAGTAGGACGAGCTGTATTGTTTGCCGTCGAATGTGGGGCACCCCATGTAGAAGATGGTCTTGTCCTTACGCAAGTCGCCCTCTTCGTATTGGCTTACAAACTCGGCCGTAGGCTGGTTCCAGCCGTAGCAGCCGGCAGCCATGTCGGAGTTGCGGGGCCCCATGAAGGTGCTGGTCCACGAACATTGGTTCTCGTTGCTCCAGAAATCGTAGTTGGTCTTGCCATAATACTGCACCTCGAAGATAGACTCCACGCCGTTCTTTTTAGCGGGGTCAAAAATGTCGGAGTAGTCGCTGGCCAGCTCGTAACCCATCGAGCCTATCTCGTCGCACATGCGCACTACCTCTTCGTACTTGTCGTTACTGGGCTCGTAGGTCATGTATACCCGGATGAGTTCGGCCATGGCGGCTTCGCGGGTAGCACGGCCCAGATCGGTAGTGGAGTACTCCGATTTCTTGGGAAGCAGTGAGATGGCATTCTTGAGGTCCGATGTGATGAGTTCGTAAATCTTGCTTACCGGGGCACGCTCTACCAACAGATTGGTCTCGGAGGTTTGCGGGGTGATAATGTAGGGTACACCGCCGAAAAGCCGTACCAGAATAAAGTAGTAGTGAGCTCTCAGGAAATAGGCTTCGCCCAGGCAACGGTTCTTGAGCGTCTGGTCCATATCCATACCGGGTACATTCTGCAACACGAAGTTGCACCGCAAGATACCGGGCGAAGGACCGCGCCACAAGTCGAGGGCGGCAAAGTTGTCGGCCGTAGCGATAAAGTTGGCCAGGTCGACCGTCTCGATACCGTCGGTACCGCCACCGGCACCCACGACACTGTTGCCGGCCATGATGTCGAGCGTCCAGATGCGCATGTTGTAGAGTTTGGCCCATTGCAGAGGCTGGTAGGCCGCATTGACAGCCGCCACGGCATCCTCGGCGGTTTGGAAACCCTCCGACGTATCGACCGAGTCCCAGGGCTCACGATCCAAGAAATCACTGCAAGCGCTCAACAGCATGGCAAGAGCGCCGAAAATCGATATGATATAAGTTGTTCGTTTCATCGGTGGTTATGGATTAAAAGGTTATGTTCAATCCGAACGTAAAATTACGGGTCACGGGATACACATTATTGTCGTTGCCCGAACCGCTCACCTCGGGATCGAGACCCGTATAGCGGGTAAGGGTAAAGAGGTTCTGTGCCGATACCGAGAGGCGTACCTGCTGCATGGCGGCCTTCTTGGTCAGGCGACTGGGCAGGGTGTAACCCAGCGAAATGTTCTTCAAGCGCAGGTAGCTGCCATCCTCGAGGAATCGGTCGGATACCCGGTTGTTCTTATTGGGGTCGCCAAAGACGGCACGCGGCATCGTATTGCTCGTGCCGGGTCCACGCCAGCGGTCGAGCACGGTCGTCATCTGGTTCTGAGCTACGCTCATGGCCTCGAGCGACGCGCGGTTGCCATTGTAAATCTTGTTGCCGGCTACGCCCTGGAAGAAGATTTCCAGGTCGAATCCCTTGTAGGAAAACTGGTTGTTCATGGCAAAAGTCCACGAAGGCGTAGGGCTGCCCAATACGGTACGGTCGTCGTCGTTGATGACACCGTCGTTGTTCAAGTCCTTGAAACGAATATCGCCCGGCTGTGTGCTCGACGTAGGATCGCTGCCCACCGTCTGTATGGCATGGTTGTCAACCTCTTCCTGCGTCTGGAAGATACCGTCGGTCACATAACCATAGAAAGAGCTGATGGGATAGCCTACCATGTGCACGTTGTTGTCGAAATACATGGGCACGTCGCTGTTCAGGCTAATCAGTTCGTTGTGGTTGTACGACACGTTGGCCGTAGTCGACCAGGTGAAGTCGCCTCCACGGAAGTTGAACGAGGTCAGGGCCAACTCGACCCCGACGTTGCGCATCAGGCCGGCATTGATTTGCGACACGTTCTCGTCGGAGTAACCCGAAGAGATGGGTACCGACATGGGCACCAGCATATCGTTGGTATTCTTGATATATCCGTCGAGGGTTACCAGCAACCGGCTGTCGAGCATCGAAGCATCGATACCTACGTTGTATTGCTCGACCTCTTCCCAGCGCACATTGGGATTGGGCATCACCCACGGGGCCAGACCCGACACCTGGTTGCCGTTGAAATTGTATTGCACGGTTTGCAGTACCGAGGCATAGGCGTAGTTGCCCACGCTGGCCTGGTTACCGGTAACACCGTATCCGGCACGTATTTTCAGGTCGCTCAACGCAAAACTCTTCTGGAACCACTCCTCTTCGCTCATTCGCCAGGCAAGCGACACCGAGGGGAATACACCCCAGCGGTTGGCCCGGCTGAAACGCGAGCTACCGTCGGCACGCATGGTGGCGGTAAACAGATAGCGATTGTCATAGGTGTAGTTGATACGGCCCATGAACGACAGGAGCGCCCAGTCGCTGCCGTTACCGGTGAGGGTCGGCTCCAGAATACCGTTGGCCAACTCTTGGGCCGAATCGCTGATGAAGCCTTGTATGCTACCGCTCATAAACTCGTAGGTGTTGGTCTGGGCCGACGAACCTATCATGGCGGTTACGGCATGCTTGTCGTTGAAGGTCTTGTTGAAGGTGAGCAGGTTGTCCCACAACCAGGTAAAGCTCTTGTTGTACTGGCGCGAAGCCTGCGACTCGGGTTGCTCGATAGGCTCCCAGTCGTACTTGGGAGTCCAGCTCTTGCTGTCCCAGAAGAGGGCCTGGATACCAAAGGTGCTCTTAAACGTGAGCCACTCCCACGGTTTTATCTCGGCATAGATATTACCCAGCAGGTTGTAGCCCTTGGTGGTCGAGGTATTCTCCATCATTTTACCGATGGGGTTGGCAATATCGCCCACATACATAGCCAATCCCACAGGGCCGGCCCAAGAGCCGTCTTCGTTTTTGATGGCCTGGGTAGGCAGCGCCTTCATGGTGTTCTGGATGTTGTACTCGCCCTGCGACTTAATGTCGTGGTTGAGCGAAAGGTTGTGCCCCAACTTCAACCATTTGTAGAGTTCGACATCGGAGTTGAACTGAAGTGTAAACCGCTTGTAGTCGGTTGTCTTGATGATACCCTGCTGATCGTAGTAGGTACCCGATACGTAATAACGGCTCTTTTGCGTACCCCCCGAATAGTTGGCCGAATAGGTCTGCGTAGGAGCATACTGGAAAAGCTCGCCCATCCAGTCGGTACCCTTGCCCAGTTTGGTGGGGTCGTTGAAGAGAGCATACTGGGGTTGTCCGCCGGCACTCATCATCTCGTTGTGTAACGAGGCAAACTGCGTGGCGTTGAGCAACGGCAGGGTGCGTTGCAACTGATCGAACCCGTAGGTCACTTTCAAATTCAGGTTGTTGCGCTCCTGCGAGCCTCGCTTGGTGGTGATGATAATCACGCCATAGGCACCGCGCGAACCGTAGATGGCCGTAGCCGAGGCATCCTTAAGGATGTCGACGCTCTCCACGTCGTCCATGTTGATCATATTCAAAGGTACATCGGTAGGTACACCGTCGATAACCAAGAGGGGGTCGCTGTTGTTAATGGAACCGATGCCTCTGATTTTCATACTCACGTTGCTGCCCGGGGCCCCGCTCGAAACTACCTGCAAACCGGGGGCCCTACCTTGCAAGGCGGCTCCGAGGCTCGGCGACGGCTGACGGGCCAAATCTTTGGAGGAGACCTGCGAGATAGCTCCCGTCAAGTCGCTTTTCTTCTGGATACCATATCCAATGACTACAATCTCGTCGAGCATCTCGTTGTTTTCGTACATGACAATCTGCATCGTGCTCTGTCCGTTCACATCGGCGTCTTGAGCCACATAGCCTACATAACTGAGATGCAATACGGGATTGGCCGAACTGAGATTGAGACTGAAATGTCCATCTATATCGGTCACGGTTCGGTTCGAAGTCCCTTTCTCCGATACATTGACACCGATAAGCGGCTCCTGGTTGACGTCGAGAACAGTGCCCTCGACCTTGCTCTGAGCCCATACGGCGAATGGTAACAGGCATAAGAGGATTACACAGCATGTGATCCTGCCCAAATGGTTGTTTTTCATCTATAATTTATCTTTAGGGGGAAAGTAAAAAAGAGAGGCTGCCACACTCGCAGAGCAGCCCCTCCATGAAATAATTTATCGAACTGCTATCTTATGAGTCATACGGCCTTTGGAGGTCTCGATAACCAGCACGTAAATACCTGAATTGAGGCCATCGAAGGACAACAGCGTGGCGTCGACCGAAACGACTTTCCGGCCGCTGATGTCATACAGTGCCATGGATTGAGCCCGGTCGCAAACGATTCCATAAGACTCTTGTACCCAATCGATCGATTCAATCTCTTCGATTGCCGTCGAGGGACCTTCGTTTTTCTCGACATTGAGTTTCATCGATTTCAGATCGACAGTCAACGTATAGTTGCCGGCTTGAGCAGCCTCGACGTAGAACTTGAAGTCGTTGCCATCGCTCAACTTGGTGATTGTCGACTCACCCTCTTGGAACGGAGTGTTGGCAGCCTCGGCGCCATAGGCCGTATAGTCAAAGCTGTTGCCGTCGTAGAATTTCAATTCGCCCTCGGTCAAATCGCCCGTCCAGGAGTATACCCCTTCCTGGTCCTTGACTTCCAGAATATGGTTGTCTTCGAATGTCCAGCCGCCAACGGCATCACCGATGACCCACAACTTTTCGGGATAGGTTTCGGCGATGGTCAGTTTCATGGTGTTTACATCGACCGTCACCTCGTACAAACCCTCGACCAGAACACCGAACTTCCAGTCCTCACTGCTGGTTGTGGTATATTTCAAATCATACTCACCGGGAGCGGCAATCGTCTGCTCAGGCTGAGCCGACACGTACATGCGGTCGTTCCACTTCCGGGTCATCATAAACTTCAAGCCTTCGAAAGCCTCGCACTTGCTCAGTTGCAACGTGCCTTTATAGATGCCCGAATCGAAAGAGGTCTCGGGCAGCTCGATGGCACTCTCGATAGCCCAGTGCACATCCGTAGCATCGCCTATCGCATACACGGCCTCAAAGTGTGCGGCAGCCTGGTCGGGCAACTCGGTACCGTCGATTACCTCGACCAGCGGTTTTTCGCCGGTAAGGTCGACTCTGAATTTATAGCGCCCGGCAGCTGATACCTTGAACGACTTGTCGGGAGCCGTGTAGTCGCTACGATATTCCAACTCGTGAGAACCGGTTGTCAAATCCAGATAGGTTTCATTGGGATTATCGCCCACAACCGTAGAGGCCATGGCCGGGCCATAGCCGGGAGCAAAATCATACGTCGTTACAAAACGCATGCGGCCTTCGGTCAAATCGCCGGTGTATTCATACACACCATCTTCGACCGTTACCATACGAATCACATTATTACTATCCCATTGTGCCGGGGTGGCATCACCTATTACATATAACGAGGCGGGATAATTGCCGGCTGCTATCGTAGCCGAACATAAGGCTAAAGCCGAGAAAAGTAAGAATCTGCTTTTCATGCTATTTAATATTGGGTTAATAAATTTGTTTACACAGAGTACACGCCCTGTTTTCAATTTTCCACACAAAAATAGAAGGGTTATTTGGCCTTGTCAATTCGGTGTAGTAAAAAAGTAGATATTTAATGAAAATAAATATTTTATTATCAATATTTTATACAAAAATACAACATTCATAAAAGTAGCCATTATGATAGCATTTTTCACCCCTAAACAGCTCTGTTTACAATATTCTTTTTATCTTTGTTTCGTCGATTCCCATATCTGCCCATATCGAAGACAAGACAAGAAAAAAAACGATAAACTTTATTTTCTCATCCATGAACATATCACATCGACCTGCCCTCCTGTCGATAGGCATCCTGCTCACCCTGCTCCCTGCCTGTTTTCATACGCAAGCTGCAACCCCAAGCTGCGAACCGCCCCAACTCACCGTCGAAGCAACACTCGACTCGCTCGACCGACTCATCGGCTACCGCTACCGCTTCAGTCAAAAAAAAGAGCGAGAGATACAGACTCTCAAACAAAACCTGAGGAAACAACTCTCACCGGCCGAACGATTCCGGGCTCTCGGCTACCTGGTCGACGCCTATCGGGCATTCAGCATCGACTCTCAAACGGTATATGTAAAACGTCAGATTCATCTGGCCGACCAGGTGAAAAATCGAGACATGCAGGTACAAGCCCGACTCAATATGGTCGAGTGCCTTTACAACGCAGGCATGTACAAAGAAGCCGACGAACTGCTGAACCAGATAAAACGCAGCTCCCTGCCCCATTACATCATTCCCTATTACTACCATTTGAAACGGACTCTCTACGGACTACTGGCCGACTATGCACTGGAGCCGGAGATTCGCAACGACTACAACAAGCACCTGAACCTCTATCGCGACTCTATCTTGCAGTCCAACCCCTCCAACTCGTTTACCTACTATGTAGTCAAGGCCGACGAACTCACCGCACAACACAACTACGCCAGTGCATTGCAAATATTGCGCGAAGCTCTCTATCGAGGCCAACTCAACTCGCACGACCGGGGCATCATCTATTACGGCATGGCCGAAGTCTTTGCCCAGACCCAACAGAACGACAGCACAAAAATCTACTACGCCCTCTCGGCTCAATGCGACCTGAAAGCAGCCGTGCGGGAATATGTTTCGCTGCACCGGCTGGCCGAACTCCTGTTCAACGAGGGCGACATCGAGCGCGCCTACAACTACATCAAATGCTCGGTCGAGGATGCCCGGGCCTGCAACGCTCGGGTGCGCAGCCTCGAATTCATGCCCGTATTCACCATTATCGAAGAGGTATATCAGGCTCAGATACAGAAACAACGCGAACTCTCGATTACGTTTACCTACATCACCTGCGCCTTCTGCGTGATTCTGCTAATCACCTTCGTGATTCTGTTTTTCCAAAACCACAAGCTCAACAGTGTCAAAGAGAAACTCAACCAGACCAACAAACACTTGCAGACCGTGAACAACTCGCTCACCGAGAGCAATCACGTCAAGGAGGAGTACCTGAGCCGATACATGGACCAGTGTGCCGTATATATCGACAAGATGGACGAGTATCGACGTTCGCTCAACAAACTGGCCTCGATGGGCAAGATGGAAGAACTCTCTAAAAATTTGAAATCACAGAACAGTATCAACAACGAACGCAAAATGTTCTATGCCGAGTTTGACCAGTCGTTTCTGAAACTATACCCCGACTTTGTCGAGAAATTCAACGAGTTGCTGGTGCCCGAGGCTCGCATCACCCCCAAGCCCAATTCGCTCACCCCCGAGCTACGCATTTATGCGCTGGTTCGCCTGGGCACGACCGACAGCAACCAAATAGCCCGCTTCCTGTGCTACTCGGTTTCGACCATATACAACTATCGGGTAAAGATTCGCAACTCGGCCATCGGCTCTCGCGACGACTTCGAAGAGCGAGTCATGCACCTGTAACATCCACCACACCGAAGCGATAGCCGACCCGGGGGAGGGGTATCTGCCACCGCCTCAGGGGCGGCACTTCATACCCTCGACAACTGCCCCCCAATCGGCTCTGTTGCCGAATCGAGAGGAAAAGAAAGCGACTATTTATGTAATCTTTATTGTTAAAGAAACATTTTTCTTAACACATGAGATGAGATATATTTGCTACATTTGCATACGGCTTGCTTACAGTCTAAAAGCTATTTAACTTTTAAGCATACAAATTAAACGAAGAAACTACTTAATACTATATTTATGTCAAACGAATTAAAAGAAGATGCCTTAAAATATCACAGCGAAGGCAAAGCCGGGAAAATCGAAGTCATTCCCACCAAGCCATACAGTACACAGCGCGACCTCTCCCTGGCCTATACGCCGGGCGTAGCCGAACCCTGTCTCGAGATAGAGAAGAACCCCGATACGGCGTATGAATATACGGCCAAGGGAAATCTGGTAGCCGTCATCTCCAACGGTACGGCCGTGCTGGGTCTGGGCGACATCGGTGCCCTGGCCGGCAAGCCGGTGATGGAGGGCAAGGGACTGCTGTTCAAGATATTTGCCGGCATCGACGTGTTCGATATTGAAGTCAACGAAAAAGACCCCGACAAGTTTATCGAGGCCGTCAAGGCCATATCGCCTACCTTCGGCGGTATCAACCTCGAGGATATAAAGGCGCCCGAGTGTTTCGAAATCGAAACCCGCCTGAAAGAGGAGTTGAATATCCCCGTCATGCACGACGACCAGCACGGCACGGCCATCATCTCGGGTGCCGGTCTGCTGAACGCCCTCGAGATACAGGGCAAGAAAATCGAAGAGGCCAAGCTCGTGGTCAACGGTGCCGGTGCCGCCGCCATCTCGTGTACCAAGCTCTACATGGGTCTGGGCATCAGACGCGAAAACATTGTCATGGTCGACAGCAAAGGTGTTATCCGCTCCGACCGTCCCAACCTGCCCCCCTCGAAACAACAGTTCGCTACCGACCGCACCGACATCCACACGCTGGAAGAGGCCATGCGGGGTGCCGATATTTTCCTGGGCCTCTCGGTGGCCGACGTACTTACCCCCGAGATGGTACAGTCGATGAACGAGCGTCCTATCGTCTTTGCCCTGGCCAATCCCAATCCCGAGATTGCCTACGACAAGGCCATGGCTTCGCGCGACGACCTGATTTTCGCCACCGGCCGGTCGGACTATCCCAACCAAATCAACAACGTGCTGGGATTCCCCTATATCTTCCGCGGGGCGCTCGACGTACGCGCCACGACCATCAACGAAGAGATGAAACGGGCCGCCACCTACGCCATTGCCCAGCTCACCAAAGAGCCGGTGCCCGACGTGGTCAACTCGGCCTACGGCATCAAGCGCCTCACCTTCGGTCCGCAATACATCATTCCCAAAGCTCTCGACCCGCGGTTGCTCACCGCCGTAGCTCCGGCCGTGGCCCGGGCTGCCATGGAGTCGGGCGTGGCCCAGCACCCCATTACCGACTGGGATGCCTACAACGACCGGCTGAAGAAGCTCATGGGCTATGACAACAAGATGTTGCGCGAGTTTACCGAGATGGCCCGCAAGGAGCCCAAACGGGTGGTATTCGCCGAGGCCAACCACGCCAACATGCTGAAGGCTGCCGAGACGGCCATGCGCGACGGCATCTGCCACCCCATCCTGCTGGGCAACGACGAGCTCATCGGCAAACTGGCCGCCTCGATAGGCGTTGACCTCACGGGCATGCAGATTATCAACCTGCGCCACCCCGACGAGGAGGATCGCCGCTGCCGCTATGCCCACATGCTCACCGAGAAGCGTCAACGCGAGGGCATGACCTACCCCGAGGCTCACGAAAAGATGTTCGACCGCAACTACTTCGGTATGATGATGGTCGAAGCCGGCGAGGCCGATGCCTTCATCACCGGTACCTACTCGAAGTATGCCGAGACCATACAGATAGCCAAGGATGTGATCGGCATCCGTCCGGGTTACAAACACTTCGGCGCCATGCACATCCTGAACACCAAGCGGGGCACCTACTTCATTGCCGATACCCTCATCAACCGCAAGCCCACCACCGATACGCTGGTCGACATTGCCCGACTCGCCTACGACTCGGTGCGCTTCTTTGCGCAAGACCCCGTCATTGCCATGGTCTCCTACTCCAACTTCGGGTCGGACAACCTGGGCAGCCCGCAACGGATACACGAGGCTATCGAGATTCTGCACGAGCAGTACCCCGAGATGCTTATCGACGGCGAAATGCAGATGAACTTCGCCCTCAACAATGCATTGCGCGACAAGACCTACCCCTTCAACAAACTCAAGGGGCGCGAGGTAAACACCATCGTATTCCCCAACCTGAGCTCGGCCAACTCGGCCTACAAACTGATGCTCGAGATGGGGGTAGCCGAGTCGATTGGCCCGATTCAGATGGGATTGAACAAGCCTATCCACTTTACCGACATCGCCAGCTCTACGCGCGACATCGTCAACCTCACCACGGTAGCGGTACTCGATGCCATTGTACAGGAGCGTCAGAACAAAAACAAACAGTAAGCGAGAAGACAGATTATGTATATCGCACTATTCAGCCCTACGGGCGGTACCCGCAAGGCTGCCGAAATCATAGGGAGGGCCATAGACCCGCAGGCCGTCGAGATAGACCTCTCGAAAACCCAAGCCGAAGGGCTGCCCCTCGAGTTAGGGCATGACGAGGTGCTGCTGGCTGCAGTGCCCGTATTCGGCGGACGGGTTCCCGCCATTGCCATCGAACGACTGAAAGGAATCACGGGGCACGACACCCCGGCGATTCCCGTGGTCGTGTATGGCAACCGCGACTACGACGATGCCCTGCTCGAACTGAAGTCGGCGCTGGAGTCGAACGGCTTCCGCCCGGTTGCCGGTATCGCCTGCATTGCCGAGCACTCCATCATGCACGTCTACGCCACCGGCCGCCCCGATGCCTCCGACGAAGAGGTGCTGAAACGGTTTGCTTCGCAGATAGCCGCCAAACTCAAACAGATAAAGGGTGGAATCCCCGCCCCCATCGAGGTAAAGGGCAACCCCGACTACAAGCCCTACAACGGCGTGCCCCTCAAGCCGCACGCCACCCGCGACTGCAATCGGTGCGGCACCTGTGCTGCCTTGTGCCCGGTGGGTGCCATTCCTCTCGACAATCCGCAGAAGACCGACACCAAGAAGTGCATCTCGTGCATGAGGTGCATCGCGGTGTGTCCGCACCAGGCCCGCAAAGTGAGCAAACTGAAAGTGGCCCTCTCGACCCGAATGCTGAAAAAGGCATGCGAGGTGCGCAAAGAGCCCGAGCTGTTTATCTAAAAAGAATATAGCCTCGCCTCCGGGAAGCGACGCGCAAGGGCCCCCTCACACGATAAATAGGGGATTGTCGGGCGTCGAATGACGGGGCGAAAAATGAAAACCTTCGGCCGAAAAGGCCTCCAACTCCTGGGGAGTCGTGAGTCTGTTTTTCAAGATAAAACGGGTCATGGCTCCCCTCATCATTTTGGCATAGACCACAATGGTCTTGAGGATGTCGCCTTTGCTCACCTTGAACTCGGGAGTAACCACCCGCACCTCGCGGTTGAGGCGCGCCCAGTCGAGCGACTGTTGTATTTCGCGACTGGCCAGATTGACCAGAATGCCGCCGGCAGCCTGCACATCGGCAATGAGCCGGTCGGTTATGCGGGGGCGCCAGTAGGCATCCAGCGGGCAACCCGTCGAGGGGAGCTCCACGGTATACTCCATGCGGTAGGGCTTGATGCCGTCGAGAGCACGGGTGAGCCCGTAGCAGGCCGAGGCGATGCGCAAGTGGTCCTGGGCATAGGTGAAGTCGGCCGCCGTGAAATCGGCCGGCGAGAGGTAACGGAAGACAATGCCCGTATAGGCCAGCAGCGAAGGCACCGCAGACGTCTCGGGCGAGAGGAAGGCGTTGTACCGTTCCCAGGTCTGCAGGGCCAGCGAGCGGCTCACACCCAGCATCGCAGCCAGTTCGTCGACCGAGTAACCCACCATCTCCCGGGCTATCCGGGTAGCTTCGTCCACAAAGAGGGGCTCCGTCACGGCGGGCACCTCGATCTTACACTTTCCGGTCATGGTCTTGGCCGGTGACAACAATACCAGCATAGGTTCGGCTATTTAGTCAGTTGAATCGTTTTTGCAACTCGTCATGCGAAATGACGACAAAGACCGTCTTCCCCGCAGGGGTATAGGCCGGCGTCTTGAGCGAAAGCAGGTCGTCGACCATCGTCGACATCTCCTCTTTCGAGAGCGTCTGCCCCACCGGCACGGCGGCAGCCTCGGCCAGCGTCCAGGCGATGCGCTGCTGCAGGGAGGTTTTGGCGTCATGCTCCTTCTCCGAGGCGGTCGCAATCATCTGCCCTATCAGGTCGCAGGCATCGCCCCCCTCTATCCCGGCGGGTACGGCATTGACCGAATAGCTGTTCTGCCCCATATCGGCCAGGTCGAATCCCAAGGCCGTCAAGTCGTCCCAAATCTCCCGCAGGACGGCGGCCTGCGAAACGGTGAGCTGCATCATCTCGGGGAAGAGGATACGTTGCGAGGCCATCTCGCGCGACGAAATGCCCGCCATGAAACGCTCGAAGAGAATCACGCCGTGAGCCCGATGCTGGTCGACAATCATCAGACCGTCGACCGTAGGCACGGCAATGTAGCGACCCTTCAACTGCAACACGGGCCGCCCGCTTTGGTTCAGTTTCGACTCAAATTCGGGGAAGATACCGCTCTCCTGAGGGGCTTTAGGCTCTTCGTCGGAGAGACGCGACACGTAACCGCCCGAGAAGTCGACCTTCGAAGGCACCACCTCATCAGTATCGGGAGTCAGACTCTCCCCTCCGCCGGCGCTGTTGAAACTGCTGTACAGCTGCTGCCAGTCGTATTGGGGCCGCTTGGCCGACGTGCCTCCCCCACCCGATCGGAAGGGGTTGTACGACTTGTCGACCTGCACCGTGGGAGGTACCACATGGGCACCCGGTTTCGAGGTGGGAATCTCGGGGGCATCCTCCATGTCGAAGTCGATGGTGGGTGTCGCACTGTATTTGCCCAACGCCTCCTTGACCGAAGCCGAAAGAATCTGCCAGATAGGCTGCTCGTTCTCGAACTTGATTTCCGACTTCGTGGGATGAATGTTCACGTCGATGGTTTCGGGCTCGACCGTGAGGTTGATGAAGTAGTTGGGCATCTCGCCTACCGGTACCAGATTTTCGTAGCAGATGGTCACCGCCTTATGGAAATAGGGGTGACGCATGTAACGCCCGTTGACGAAAAAGTATTGCAGGGCTCCCCGCTTGCGGGCCGACTCGGGCCGGCCTACATAGCCCGAGATCTTGACCAGCGAAGTCGAGGTATCGAGCGAGAGCAACTGTTGGTTGAGGCTCTTCCCGAAGAGGGCCACGATGCGCTGGCGCAGGTTGGAGGCCGGCAGGTCGAAGAGTTCGGTATCGTTGTGCGTGAGGGTAAAGGCCACCTGGGTATTGATGAGGGCCATACGCTCAAACTCGCTCAGGATGTTGCTCAGCTCCACCTGATTCGACTTGAGGAACTTGCGACGGGCCGGCACGTTGAAAAAGATATTCTTCACGGAAAAGTTGCTGCCTACGGGCGTGGAGACGGACTCCTGCCCCTCGCATTGCGAGGCAGCCATGCGGACGCAGGTGCCCACCTCGTCCTCGCTGCGGCGGGTACGCAACTCAACCTGAGCAATGGCGGCAATCGAGGCCAACGCCTCGCCGCGGAAACCCATGGTGTGCAAGGTGAAAAGGTCTTCGGCCTTGCGTATCTTGGAGGTCGAGTGGCGCTCGAAAGCGAGCCGGGCGTCGGTGGGCGACATGCCCTTGCCGTTGTCGATTACCTGAATAAGGGTGCGGCCGGCATCCTTCAGTACAATCTGAATCGCAGTGGCACCGGCATCGACCGCATTCTCGACCAGCTCCTTGATGACCGAGGCCGGCCGTTGTATCACCTCGCCCGCGGCTATCTGATTGGCCACGGAATCGGGCAACAAATGTATAATATCACTCATAAAACCTCCTCTCGCTAATGACTGAACCGATGCTTCTTCTCCTCCTCGACCACCTCGGGCTTCACCTCGGGCTTGCGGAAGATGTCGTCGGGGCTCGTCGGCCTCAGCTCGTCGTACCACTTGTAGGCGGGCAGATAGAGCTGGTCGGGCTTCACCTGTTCCATGGGCGTCATGCTGCCCTGCGGCTGTGGCCAGATGATAATCTTCTCCATCTGCTGATTCTTCAGATACATGGTGAGGAATCCGCTCTCGGCCTTGTTGAGCCCCGTGAGGGTAGAGTCGCGCTCCTGCGGGTAGAAAATGGTCTGGGCGTTACCGCTCACATCGACCTGACGCAACTGCCCCTGGTCGAACCAGGCCTTCAGCGTCTTACCCGACACCTGGTCGAAGAAGACCGAATCCTTGTGCTGGGTAGCGAAGGCGGCAGCCGGGATATAGGCCCAGTCGACCGAACTGTCGTTCATGTGTATGCGTATGGTGTCGCCCGTTATCTGGTAGTTCTCGTTCCAGATGATGGGCAGTTTGTACATGTGCAGCAACGAGTCGGCCGAGGTGAACTCCATCGAGTCACACACCCCCTGGGCATCGACCCGGAAGAAACGCACGCCGTGATAGGCCTGCAGCAGACGGGTAGAATCGGGCAAAATGAGGTGCGACTTGAGGGTATCGGCGTGCAGGTAGAGGGTGTCGCCTCGCGAAAACTCGAGCACCCGGGCCGAGTCGGTGGCAAACGAATATTCGGTGCGCTCGTTGTAGAAGCCATACTGCCCCTCCATGATGATGGAGCGTACCGAGTCGTTGAGCACCATATTGCCGAAGACCTCGCCGAAGCCCGACCGGCGGTCGTAGTAGATGGTATCACCCGTGAGGCTCTGCCCCTTCGAGGTGACCAGCGAGCGCTTCAGCAACATGGACTTGTCGGTCTCGGTGTTGTACCAGCCGGCGGTCGAATAGATGATGTTGCTGTCCGAGACGATGGTCGAAGGGCCCACGATGTCGGCTATCTTGGTTTGGGTATTGTACTCGAGGGTATCGGAGTAGAGAGTGTACTTCTCGTTAATCAGCTGCACGTCGAAGTTGAAGACCGACTGCTTCGTGTCGGGCGAGTATTGGCCGTAGACCGACGAGAGTTCGTTTTGCGAGTCGACCAGCTTGCCCCCGTCGAAATAGTAGCCGATGTTGGGTATCATCTCGTAGTTGAGACTATCGGTAAAGAGGGTCACGTCGCGGTTCTCCATGCGCACATTCTCGCGCAGGCGGGCTATCTGCTCGTTGCCGTTGTAGTAGAGCACATCGCCGTAGATAAAGAGGGTGTCGCCCTGCTCCATGTGCACGTTGCCGAAGGCATCGAGCGAGTTGTCCTTTTCATAAAAATAGGCACTGTCGCAATACATGTACATGCTGTCCTTGCGGAATACCACATTGCCCCGCAACACCCGGTAGTCGGCACTCTGCTCCTTGTCGAAGGTGAGTTCGTCGCTGTTGAGCAGATAGACCTTGTTAGGGTCGTCGCGCGGCGGCAAAGGCCGTTGCGGCGTAGTCGTAGCAGCCCACATACCAACAGCAAGCAGGCATAAAACACCTGCCAGCGTTTTATGCCTCTTACCTTGGTTATCCATATTTCTGTTCTTATCGTGCCCCATAGGCGCTTAATTCTTAATCCAACCGTCGTATTTAAATTCGCAGTTTCGCCACCCGTCCTTTATGCGGATGTAGGTTTCGTTCTGCTTCTTGGCCAGCCACTCGTTCAGGATTTCGGTTTTCTTCTTCTCCTCCACGATGGCCTTGAGGGTCTGATAGTCGTCCGACATGTTGGCCTTGTGTCCCTCGATGCGGCTCTTCAGTTTCACGATAGCCACCACCTCTTTGTTCTTACGCTCGTCGGTCATCACAAAGGGCTTCGAGATGTCGCCCACCTGCATGTCGGCCACCACCTTGGCGACATCCTGGGGGAGCTGCCCCATCTCGAACTTGGGGTTACCGGTCTGGGGATTCACCATCAACCCCTTGTTGTTGCGGGTATCCTTGTCTTGTGAAACAAATTGGGTAATCTCGTCGAACGAAAACTTCTTGTTGTCGACCAAGTCGGTACGGAGGGAGTCGAGACGTTCCAACGCATCGGTTATATCCTTTTCGGATACATGCGGACGCAGCAGAATGTGACGCACATTGATGCGGTCGCCCCGCTTCTCGATGAGCTGGATGATGTGGTAGCCGTACTCGGTCTCGACAATCTTCGACACCTTTTTCGGGTCGTTCAGGTTGAAGGCCACATCGGCAAACTCGGGCACCAGGTTACTCTTGCTCACAAAGCCCATCTCGCCGCCCATCATGGCTGTACCCCGGTCTTCGGAGTAGAGCACGGCCAGGGTCGAGAAGTCGCGTTCGCCGCGGTTCACCTGGTCGCTGAAGTCGCGCAACCGGGCCTTCACGTTGTCAATCTCCTGCTGGGGAACCTTGGGGTTGAGGGTAATAATCTGCACCTCGACCTGCAAGGGGATATAGGGGATACTGTCGGAGGGCAACTGGTTGTAGAAGCGACGCACCTCGGCGGGGGTAATCTTCACATCCTTGACCAGCGTGCGCTGTACCTCCTGCACCGTGCCCTGGTCGCGAATGATATTGGCCAGCTCTTCGCGAATCTCGGTAACGGGTTTCTTGAAATACTCCTCCATCTTCTCCTTGGAACCGATGTTGGCAATGAGGTAGTTGATACGGGCCTCGACCTGCTGGAAAACAGTGGCGTCGGGCACCGTAATGGTGTCGAGCTTGGCCTGGTGCAGGAAGAGTTTCTGCACGGCGAGCTGCTCGGGTATCACACAATAGGGATCGCCGTCGATACGCTGCCCGTCATATTGCATCTGGCGGTACTGCTCCTCGACCTCCGACTTGTAGATGGCCTCGTCGCCTACGACCCATACGACCTCGTCGATGACGTTGTCGTCGTCATCGGCAAAAACCGGCAGAGACACCGCTACTGCCAATACGAAAAACAAAAGCCAATCAGTAAGTTTACGCATAATTCAAAAATCTTATTTTATACTATCGTCTCGCAGAGATTGCTCTCGCGGATATAACCATTTTATTTCGCCCGATTTCTCGGCGTCGTTGTAGAGATTCTCCTCCAGTTCCCGGTTGAAGTCGAGCCGGTTGCTGTTGGCCAGAATCTCCTGTATCTGAGTCTTGGCAAAATCGTAGGGCATCACCTCGCCCGGAGCCTTGTACTCGGTAATGTTGAGCAGATACCAGTAGCCGTTCTTGTTGAACTCGAGCTTGCGGTGACTCTTCAAGAAGGTTTCGGGGTCGCCGAACTCGTAGGGGATATTGCTCACAATCTCTTCAAAGGGTACCCAACGATCGTAGAAGTAGTCGTAGATAACGACATTTTTCAAGGCATACTTCTCAATCTTCTCCACCCCGTCGGACTTGGGCGAACAATACCACTTTTTCAACTGCCCGATGTTGGGAGCATTCTCGGGGACCTTCAGAAAGAGACCTTTGAGAATAGCCTCGCGCAAGCGGAACATATCGGAGTTTTTCTCGTAATAGTCGAGCATCTCCTGCTCGTCGATCTCCTTGTCGGCCCGCTCGCTCAACAACCGCTTGCGGTACTCGAAGATGACCAGATCGCGACGGTATCGCTCGACCAGTGCGTCGATGCGCTCCAGGTCGGGCACATTCTTGCGAGCTACCTCGTAGAGCAGCTCGTCGTCGATCCAGCGGTGTATGTAACGCTCGGCAAACTCGGCACTATCGGCAGGCGAAAGTCCCTCGGGCATGGCCTCGACAACCTCGTGGCGCGACAGGATGGCATCGCCCACCTGCACCAGCGAATCTTCATCGGTCCGTAACCCACTTCGGCACGCCGTGAAAAGGCATGCCGAAAGGATTGCAGCGAATAGTGTTGTCGATACTTTATACATGTTGCCGAGCGCCGTGGTTAATCGTCTGCTAAAATACGACTAAATAACCACTTGCTATTGCTTGTTAACGGTTTTTAGAACATCTTCATTTATTTCTACCGGGTACTTCTTGTTGAGGTTTTCGACCCATACCTTCTCGAGATAGTTCTGATAATCGGCCGTCACCTGACCGCGTACGTCGGTATAAGCCTCGGGATATTTCTTCAACAGCTTGCCCGACACGAAGGCTACCGGCAGTTTCTCGTCGGCCTTGGCCGGAGCGCCCTTGAATACCAGTTGGTCTACCCAACCATTCTCGCCCTCGACAAAGAGGCCGCGCTCTACCTTCACCCGGGTGAGCGAGTCGGTGTTGAACTCGCGGGTGAGTACCACGATTACCGAGTCGGCATCGAGTTTCTTCAACTGTTTCTTGATGGCCGTGGCGGTGGTATCGTCGCTACATTGGATAAGGAACCCTTTGTAGTGCGGTTTGTCCCATTTGTATTTTTTCTTGTTTTTCTTGAAGAACTTCTGCAGGCCTTCGGTATCTTGCGAAGCCTTCTCCCATACCTCACGGTTGCTCACTTCGAAGAGCAGCATGCCGTCGCGGTATTCGTTCATCAGGTTGCGGAAGTCGGGATATTTCTCCTCGAGACGGCTCTTCTCGTAATCGAGAATCTCGCGGTCGACCATGAAACCGACCATGGCCGAGATGTAGTCCGACACGTTGCGAGTCACGTCGCGACCCTTGGGCAAGAACTTGGCAAAGTCGGCTACGGTATAGGTGTGACCCTGGAACGAGAAGAGTTGGCTCTGGTCGTTGTGAATGGCTGCGATGTAAGACGAATCGACCTTACCCATCTCCTGGGCCAGCTTCATCAGTTTCTCCTGCTGAGCCTCGACCAGTGCGAAATTGTATTCGGTCTTCAACTTGGCCACCATGGCATTGCGAGCCATGCCGCCCCGCTCGTCGCGAGTCATCATGCGGGCAATCTCCGAACGCATCTGCTCAAAGGGCTTGATACCCCGCTTGTCGAGCAACTTGATGATGTGCCAGCCATAGGGCGAGAGCACGGGCTCGGAGATGTCGCCTTTGTTCTTGAGGGCAAAACCGGCATCTTCAAACTCTTTGACAAACTGACCGCTGCTTACCCAGGGCAACTCACCGCCGCGTACGGCCGTGCCTTTGTCCTCCGAGCGCTCCTTGGCCAGCGTGGCAAAGTCGGCCCCGGCCTTCAACTCGGCATAGATGGCACGAATCTCGGCCTCTTTCTGTTTCTTCACCTCGTCGGAAGCGTTGCGGGGAACCAGCACCATGATGTGTGCAAAGAGAAACTCACCGGGGTTGGGCCGGCGGCTGTGTACCTTGATGATGTGGTAGCCAAACTGGGTCTCCACCACGTCCGACACCTCGCCCGGCTGCAGGGCAAATGCGGCTTTCTCGAACGGATAGACGGTGCGGCCGCCACTGATGAATCCCAAATAGCCTTTGTTCTGGCGCGAACCGTCTTCGCTGTATTTCTCGGCCAGAGCACCGAAGTCCTGACCGTCTCTGATGCAGTTCAATATCGAGTCGGCTTTCTGCCGTGCGGCTGCACGCTCCTCGGGAGTGCGGGCATTGAGGCCGATAAGGATGTGGCTAACCTCTACATCCTCTTTCATGCGGTCGTAAGCCTCGCGGGCCAACTTCTCGTCGACCGACGAATCGATGAGATAGGGCTTGGCCAACTCGTCGCGATACCCGGCCAACTCTTTTTTGAAAGCGGCGGTCGTGTCGATGCCCAGAGCCTCGGCCTCGGCCACCTTGAGTTTATAGTTCTTAAATAGCGTAACGTATTCGTCGAGCGACTTCTGGTCGATTTGCTGCTGGCTGTTCTTGTTGTAGATATACTCGAACTCCGATTTGTGAATATCCTTGTTGTTTACTCTCATAATGACCGGGTCTACATCGGCAGCCAAGACCCAGGCCCAGGAATTACCGGCAAGCAAAGCCGCTACAAGCCATTTGTTTTTCATTGTGTTATGCGTTATGTTTTTATCGAGACCCTTGCGGGCTCAAGTTATCAAAAAAATAATACACTATTTTAACGCTGCAACGATAGAAAAATTATATGGCAACCGCTAAAATAGTGTATCATTTTTTCGCAAAAATCTATTTCACTCCGTTATCCCCGGCTGTAATTGGGAGCCTCGCTGGTGATGGTCACGTCGTGGGGGTGACTCTCGGCTACACCGGCGTTGGTGATACGGGTAAATTTAGCGTTGTGCAGGGCTTCGATGTCCTTGGCACCGCAATAGCCCATACCGGCACGCAGACCGCCTACCATCTGGTAAACCACTTCGTAGAGCGAGCCTTTGAAGGGGACACGGGCGGCGATACCCTCGGGTACCAGCTTCTTGGTATCGGTTTCGTTGGACTGGAAATAACGGTCTTTCGAACCCTTCTCCATGGCTTCGAGCGAACCCATGCCGCGGTACGACTTGTACTTACGGCCGTTGAAGATGATAGTCTCGCCCGGCGACTCTTCCACACCGGCCAGCATGCCACCCAGCATCACCGAGTAGGCTCCGGCGGCCAGCGCCTTGACAATATCACCCGAGTAACGGATACCACCGTCGGCAATCAAGGGTACACCCGTACCTTTCAGAGCCTTGGCCACATCATATACGGCCGACAGCTGAGGCACACCCACACCGGCAATAACGCGGGTCGTACAGATGGAACCCGGACCGATACCGACTTTCACACCGTCGGCTCCGGCATCGACCAGGTAACGGGCGGCCTCGCCAGTGGCAATATTGCCCACAACGACATCGATGTCGGGATATTTGGCCTTAATATCTTTCAATACGCCAATCACACCTTTGGAGTGACCGTGTGCCGTATCGATGACGATAGCATCGGCACCGGCCTCGACCAGGGCGTCGACACGGGTCATCGAGTCGACGGTAACGCCCACTCCGGCAGCTACGCGCAGACGGCCCAGCTTGTCTTTGCAGGCAAACGGTTTGTCCTTGGCTTTGGTAATATCCTTGTAGGTTACCAGTCCTACGAGATGCCCTTCCTTGTCGACTACGGGCAGCTTCTCGATCTTGTATTTCTGGAGGATGTCGGCAGCCTGCTGCAGGTCGGTCGACTGCGAGGTTGTAACCAGATTTTCCTTGGTCATCACCTCGTCGACCAAACGGTCGAGATCGCGCTCAAACCGCAAGTCGCGGTTGGTAACGATACCCACCAGTATCTTGTTTTCGTTGACTACGGGGATACCACCGATGTGGTATTCGCTCATCATCGCCAATGCTTCGCGCACCGTAGAGCCGCAACGTATGGTCACGGGGTCGTAAATCATACCGTTCTCGGCACGTTTCACGGCGTGTACCTGCCGGGCCTGGGCCTCGATGCTCATGTTTTTATGAATCACGCCAATGCCGCCTTCGCGAGCGATAGCGATTGCCAACTGTGCTTCGGTAACGGTATCCATGGCCGCCGAAACTAAAGGAATATTTAATCGGATATTTCGTGAAAACTGTGTCGAGAGCTCGACTTCACGAGGGAGGACTTCGGAGTAAGCGGGGATTAACAATACATCGTCAAAGGTTAATCCGTCCATCACCACTTTTTCTGCAACAAATGACATAATGAAGTTCATTAGAATTTTATTGCATGCAAAGATAAAAATTTTTTGCAAGCTATTATAGAGCTTCGACAGATTTTTTTATTATTTATTGTTCGCTCCAAAGAGAGTCGGACAGGGTGCCCCGACCGCTCCCACCGACCGGCGCGAGCAGAGCCGGTACCGATACAGAAAGGGGCGGCCCGTGTGTCGAGTCGCCCCTTTGTATCGTAACGCTGGTTATATCAATTTCCCATCTCGGAGAGGAACTTGATACGAATCAACCGTATCTCCTCCTCGCTGTATTCCATGCCAAACTCTTCGATGGCATCCTCGAGGCTGTCGCTCTCGCTCTCCTTGAAGTAGTTGAAAATGTCGTCGATGTGCTCGTCGTCCATAATCTCGCGCAGGAAGTAATCGATGTTAATCTTCGTGCCCGAGTAGACGATGGCCTCGATTTCGTCGAGCAGCTCGCTGAAGTCGAGCCCCTTCGACTCGGCCAGTTCGTCGAGGGCAATCTTGCGGTCGATGGCTTGGATAATCGAGACCTTCAGTTTCGACTTGTTGGCAACGGTGCGCACGCGCAGGTCTTCGGGACGCTCGATTTCGTTCTCCTCGACGTGAGCCTTGATGACCTTGATGAACTCCTCGCCGTATCGTTTGGCTTTGCCGGCACCCACACCCGGAATGTTCTGCAACTCCTCGAGGGTGATGGGATAGGTCGTGGCCATGGCTTCGAGCGACGGGTCCTGGAAGATGACGTAGGGCGGCAACTCGAGCCGCTTGGCAATCTTCTTGCGCAGGTCTTTGAGGATGGCGTACAGCTCGGGGTCTACCGCACAGGCGGCTCCGCCCTTCATGGGTACCTCTTCCTCCATCTCTTCGAAATCGACATCCTTCACAATCTTGAACGATACCGGATTCTTCAGGAATGCGTGTCCGGCTTTGGTCACCTTCAACAATCCATAGTTTTCAATATCCTTACTGATATAACCGGCTATCAATGCCTGACGGATTACGGCATTCCACGTACGCTCGTCTTCGCCCTGTCCGCTACCGAAGACCTCCAGGTCTTCGTGCTGATACGAGAGCACCTGGCTGGTCTCTTTGCCCAGCAGGACATCGATAACATATTCGGTTTTAAATTTCTCTTTCAGTGCAATGATAGTTTCAAGAACCGCACAAAGTTGATCTTTTGCTTCCACTTGTTTTTTAGGATTTAGGCAATTATCACAATTTCCGCAATTGTCTTCTTCATACTCCTCACCGAAGTAGTGCAGCAGAATCTTGCGGCGGCAGAGCGACGACTCGGCATAGGCTGCAGTTTCCAGCAGCAACTGTTTGCCTATCTCTTGCTCGGCCAGGGGTTTACCCTGCATGAACTTCTCGAGTTTCTGCAAGTCTTTGTTGATATAAAATGTTATACATTGGCCTTCACCTCCGTCACGACCGGCACGTCCCGTCTCCTGATAGTAGCCCTCGAGGCTCTTGGGTATATCGTAGTGTATGACATAGCGCACATCGGGTTTGTCGATGCCCATGCCAAAGGCTATCGTGGCGACGATAACGTCGATCTTTTCCAACAGGAATGCGTCCTGGTTTTGCGTACGGGTAGCCGAGTCCATACCGGCGTGGTAGGGCAACGCCCGTATCCCGTTCACCTGCAGTAGTTCGGCCAGCTCTTCCACCTTCTTGCGGCTCAGGCAATAGATGATGCCCGACTTCCCCTCCTGCGACTTGATATATTTGATTATATCCTTGTCGATATTCGCCGTCTTGGGGCGCACCTCGTAGTAGAGGTTGGGCCGGTTGAACGACGACTTGAAGACCGTGGCATCGAGCATGCCCAGGTTCTTCTGGATATCGTGCTGCACCTTGGGGGTGGCAGTGGCCGTGAGGGCGATAACTGGTTTTACCCCTATCTCGTTGATGATGGGTCGTATGCGGCGATACTCGGGACGGAAGTCGTGCCCCCACTCCGAGATACAGTGCGCCTCGTCGACAGCATAGAACGAGATGTTTACCTGACGCAAAAAGTCGATATTCTCTTCCTTGGTAAGCGACTCGGGTGCGACATACAGCAATTTGGTTTTTCCCGACAATATATCACTCTTGACCTGATCGATTGCCGCTTTGTTGAGCGAGGAGTTTATAAAGTGAGCCACACCGTCTTCGGCGCTGAAGTTGCGCATGGCATCGACCTGGTTTTTCATCAATGCAATCAAAGGCGAAATGACGACGGCCGTCCCGTCGAGAATCAGGGACGGTAGTTGATAACAAAGCGACTTACCTCCTCCGGTAGGCATCAATACAAAGGTGTCTTTCCCGGCGAGTAAATTTTTGATAATCGCTTCCTGATTTCCTTTGAAGGTATCGAATCCGAAATGCTTTTTCAGTTCCTCGGTCAAATTTACTTCTTTTGCCATACGGTTATTCTCTTTCTCGTTATTGGTTAGCCGATCTCTTATCGGTCTAACAAATTTATAAACAACTCTGCGTAATTACCAAATTTTAATGCTGCTTTTTTTATACGGCCAATAGTTTTGCTTTCTCTAATTTTTTCTCGGCATAGCTGCGGGTGATGTTCAGCTTCTTCTTCGCCGACGAGGGGGTCTCGTACATGGCATCCATCATCACCGTCTCGACAATCGAGCGCAAGCCGCGGGCTCCCAGTTTGAACTCGATGGCCTTGTCGACCACATAGTCGAGCATGTCGTCGTCGAAGGTGAGCTTCACGCCATCCATCTCGAACAGTTTGACATACTGCTTGATAATCGAGTTTTTGGGCTCGACCAGGATACGGCGCAGAGCGTCGCGATCGAGAGGATTCAGGTAGATGAGGATGGGCAGACGCCCGATAATCTCGGGGATGAGGCCATACGACTTGAGGTCTTGCGGGGCAATGTACTGCAACAGGTTGTCGCGGTTGATACGGTTGTTGCTGCCACCGCCGTTGAACCCTACCACGTGGGCATTGAGCCGCATGGCTATCTTGCGCTCGATACCGTCGAAGGCCCCGCCGCAGATGTAGAGGATGTTCTTGGTGTTGACCGGAATCATCTTCTGCTCGGGGTGCTTGCGCCCGCCTTGGGGCGGCACGTTCACGATAGAGCCTTCGAGCAGCTTGAGCAACCCTTGCTGCACGCCCTCGCCGCTCACGTCGCGGGTAATCGAGGGGTTGTCGCTCTTGCGGGCTATCTTGTCGATCTCGTCGATAAAGACGATACCCCGCTCGGCAGCCTCCACGTCGTAGTCGGCCACTTGAAGCAGGCGGGTGAGAATGCTCTCTATATCTTCGCCCACGTAACCGGCCTCGGTGAGCACCGTGGCATCGACAATGGTAAAGGGCACCTTGAGCAGCCGGGCAATGGTCTTGGCCAGTAAGGTCTTGCCGGTACCCGTGGGGCCTACCATGATGATGTTCGACTTCTCTATCTCCACATCGTCGGCATCGTCGGTCGCATTCTGCATGATGCGCTTGTAGTGGTTGTAGACCGACACGGCCAGGTAGCGCTTGGCATCGTCCTGCCCGATGACGTACTGGTCGAGAAAGCTCTTTATCTCTTCGGGCTTGGGCAACTCCTCGCGCGAAATCGACCATTTCGAATTTTTCTTCCGCTTCTTGTGCAGATACTCTTCGGAAAGGAGGTAGGCCTGTTCGGCACACTCGTCACAGATGCAGCCGTCACGGCCGGGCATCAGCAACCGCACCTCGTTTTCACCTCGTCCGCAAAAACTACACTTCTCACCTTTCGCCATTGCTCAAATCGTTTTTCTTGGATTTAACCAATACCTCATCGATCATGCCATACTCTTTGGCCTCGATGGCAGTCATCCAGTAGTCGCGGTCCGAGTCTTTCTCTACCCGCTCGTAGGTGTTGCCCGAGTGGTCGGCGATAATAGTATAAAGTTCTTTCTTAAGTTTCTGTATTTCGCGAGCGGTAATCTCAATATCCGAGGCCTGACCCTGGGCGCCACCCATCGGCTGGTGAATCATCACCCGCGAGTGTTTCAGGGCAAAGCGTTTCCCCTTGGTACCGGCTACCAGCAGCACGGCACCCATCGAAGCGGCCATACCGGTGCAGATGGTCGACACGTCGCAGCTGATGAACTGCATGGTGTCGTAGATACCCAACCCGGCATAAACCGACCCGCCCGGCGTATTGAAATAAATCGAGATGTCTTTACCGGGGTCGGCGGCATCGAGGTAGAGCAACTGCGCCTCTATGACATTCGAGGTATAATCGTCGATAGGTGTTCCCAGAAAGATCACACGATCCATCATCAAACGCGAGAACACGTCCATCTGAGTGACATTCAACTGACGCTCCTCCATAATGGTCGGAGAGAGGTAACTGCTGGTAAACTGTGCATACTGGTCCAGAGCCAGACCGTTCATGCCTAAATGCTTCACCGCATAATTTCTAAAATCGTTGGTCATGTTATACGTATTTAATTGTTTCTATCCCTATTTTCAATCCATGGTTGCGAAAGCCATAGCCAAAGTCAAACCGGGAAACAAAGATACTGTTTGACTTTGTCAAGACACATTCTATCTCATACAAAGATATAAACAAAAACAGTTATGCCCCAAATAAATTTGGGCGAGCCTCCTGTTTTTTAGGACCTGCTTTCACAAAAAATAATATATACATCACAACCCGCCTGCCCCTCGAACCAGCAAAACTACCGGGCCGAGGTGACAAAAAGCCCCGAAAACAGAGGGTTCCGGGGCTTCGTGTGAATTTATATCGAATTACTATCGACTGGTCTTATTCTGCAGTTTCGAACAGCTTCTGGAAATTCTCCATCGATACCTCTTTGTGGTTGAGGGTTACCGATTCCTTGATAGCCGTTTGAATCTTCATCTCGGTAGCCTGGTTGATGAGACGCGAACGGGTATCCTTGTTCGAGAGCATCTCGTTGCCGTAGCGCTCGAGTACATCGTCGGGCACACCGGTCATGCCGTATTGGGCAAACTGGCTGGCGGCTACACGTTTGGCCATAGCCTTCAGGTCGTTGTCGTCGACATGAATATCGAATTGTTTTACGATTTGCTCCTTAATCAGTTGCCACTTCAAGTCGGGTACCATGCGCGAATAGTCGTCGTCGATGGTCTCGGCCTTGCGCTCCTTGTCGGTAGCGAGCAACCAGCGTTTGAGGAATGCGTCGGGCAATTCGAAGTCGCCTACGGCTTTTTCGATGGCAGCACGCGAATCGAGCGAGAAGCGGTAGTCGCTCTCGGGAACCAGCTGGTGGGCAATCATCTCGCGGATTTTGGCCAGGTACTCTTCCTCGGTCTTCACGGTATCCTTACCGAAGATGCTGTCGAAGAACTCCTGATTCAACTCGGCGGGTTGCAGGTGGGTAATATCTGTCACTGTCATTTCGAAGTCGGATGTCACATTGGCAGCCTTCTCCTTGTCGGTATTGAGCATCGAAGCCAGTTCGGCTACCGAAGCGTTGCAGCTCTTCGAGGGGTTGAATACCACTTTGTCGCCCTTCTTCACGCCGGCAAACTTGGCCTTCTCGTCGTCGCTCTTGAAGTAGTTGGGCGAAACGATTGTGCTCTCTACCGTGATGCCGCCTTCGAGGGGAGTGCCGTCGCTCGAGAGCTCGACCATCGAACCCTTGATGAGGTCTTTCTCGTCGGTCGACTCGTCTACCGAAACCTGTTTGCCGAAGCGGGCACGGAACGATTCGTCCTGACGTTTTACCATATCGTCGTCGACCGTAATCGTGTAGTAGGGAACCGAAATCGACTTGTCTACCTTCACATTCAGTTCGGGGGCCAGAGCCACATCAAAACGGAAGGTGAAATCGTCCTGAGCATCCAGGTCGACCGTCATGTCTTCGGCCGTCATGGGCTCGCCCAGAATGTTGAGTTTGTTATCGCGGATATAATTGTACAAAGCCTCTGAAACCAAACGGTTGATCTCCTCTACCCGTACCGATTTGCCAAACATCTTCGTGAGGATGCTGAAGGGTACTTTCCCCTTTCTGAAACCGGGGATATTGGCTTTCTGCCCGTAGGCGCGAAGAGATTTATCAACTTTGTCCTGATAATCGGCTTTCGATATTTCAATCGAAATCACAGCGTTCAGGTTGTCGGTGTTTTGATGTGAAACGTTCATTCTTATGAATTTTATTAAATTAGACTCTTTACTGTTTTTACTCTCTATTGCCTACAAAAAGCGTGCAAATTTTGAGAGCGCAAAATTAGTGCTTATCTTTCGATAATCAAATTATTATTAAATTTTTTCTTTTTTCGGAACCGACAAACGAGGGGCTCCGAGGGTGCCCCTTCCCCCCTTCCGGTCGGTCGGGGACAGAGGTTCTACTTGGTATCGGCCATCAGCTGGTCGAAGAAATCGTCGAGTTCCTTGTCCATCTTTTCCCAGAAATCGTCGTGCAGATAGATATTCTCGTCGTCGATGGTAATGAGGTCGGCCACCGGCTCCATGTCGGCATTGACCAGCACCACCGAGAAGGGAGAAATAACATCCAGCGAGTGAATAGCCTGGCTCACCCGCTCATCGGCCAGTACCTTTCTCAAAAAGGCTATCAAGGCTGCATCCAGCTGGTCGCCATCGTGAGCCGTGCGCCACTCGTCGAGCTCATCGATGGTCGACTGGGCCAGCACGCCGTCACCGTCGTCGAAGACGGTAAAGAGTTGTTCGTCATACTTCACCTGCACATACATGTCGGTGAGCGACAGGGCCTCTGCACGGGCCTTCTCTACCGCTGCACAAAGGGTATCGCACAGGGTCGAGAAAAGTTTTTCTTCCGAAGCGTCCATAATCATTCTATTCGTTAAGTTGCGACAGTCGGCAACAGCCCTCCGAATCGAAGAGAAAGAGAGACTCTCCCCCACCCGATTTGGCCCTAATGCCTTCTATCTTTCACACAAAGGTAGTGAAAAAAGCAAGTATCGGCATCGACTCCATATCAAATTTTTCTTATTTCTTATATATGCCCGCACAATCATCGTGACGGCTACGATTCGAAAAGAATAAAAAAAATATCGTTTTATTCAAAAATTTATAACGATTTGTTTGGAATCAAAAATGATTTCATTACATTTGCAACATCAAACTCGCAACAGAGAAACGATGAAGAACTTTGATTTTGCATATTACTTTTACTTTTATTTTTATTTTCGCCAAAATAAAAACGGGGTTTTATGCAATTAAGAGAATGTAAAACAGAACAACGACACGTATAGTAAAATCCCGTTCAACCACCGAACGGGATTTTTTTATTTTCGACCTATGAAGAAGAGAGTCACCATACAAGGCATAGCCGGCTGTTACCACGAAGCCGCCGCCCGCGCCTACTTCGGCGAGGAGGAAATCGAGACCGTCGCTTGTGCCACCTTTGCCGAGATGTTCGACCGCATGGCACTCGACCACTCCCTGCTGGGCATCATCGCCATCGAGAATACCATCGCCGGCAGCCTGCTGCAAAACCACGAGTTGCTGCGCAAGAGCAATCTGAACATCGTGGGGGAATACAAGTTGCGCATCTCGCACGTACTGGCCGCTCTGCCGGGCGAGACCCTCGACGACATACGCGAGGTAAACTCGCACCCCATGGCCCTGATGCAGTGCGGCGAGTTTCTCAAGACCCACCCGCGCATGAAACTCGTCGAAAAGGACGACACGGCGGGCAGCGCCCAGGAGATAGCCCAGCACCACCTCACGGGGCATGCCGCCATCTGCGGCCGGCTGGCGGCCCAAATCTACGGTCTGAACATCCTGGCCGAGGGCATCGAGACCAACAAGCGAAACTTCACCCGCTTCCTGGTCGTGGCCGACCCGCTTTACAGCGACTGGCTCACCGCCGGCAAGCGCATCAACAAGGCGTCGCTCGTCTTCAGCCTGCCCCACACGCAAGGCAGCCTGTCGAAGGTGCTCACCATCCTCTCCTTCTACGACATCAACCTGTCGAAAATACAATCCATGCCCATCATCGGGCGAGAGTGGGAATACCGGTTTTACATCGACCTCACGTTCGACAACTTCACCCGCTACAAACAATCGCTCGACGCCATACGGCCGTTGACCAAGAACTTCAAAATACTCGGAGAATATGCAGAATTTGACAAACCCCTTTGACATACGGCCCGCCCACCGGGTAAACCAGGTGAGCGAATACTACTTCTCGCGCAAGCTCAAAGAGATTGCCGGGCTCAATGCCCAAGGACTCGACATCATCAGCCTGGGCATCGGGGGTCCCGACCGGCCTCCCCACGCCGATACCATCGAGGCGCTCTGCTCCGAGAGCCGGCGCCCCGACACCCACAGCTACCAGCCCTACGTGGGCATTCCCGCACTGCGGCAGGCCTTTGCCGACTGGTATGCCCGCTGGTATGGCGTAGAGCTCGACCCCCAGCGCGAAATACAGCCGCTCATCGGTTCGAAAGAGGGCATCCTGCACATCAGCCTTGCCTTCCTCAACCCCGGCGACGGGGTGTTGGTACCCAATCCCGGCTACCCCACCTACAGCTCGGTGAGCCGGCTGGCCGAGGCCGAAATCTTCACCTACGACCTCGACGAGCAGAACGGGTGGCAACCCGACTTCAATCAGCTCGAGTCGCTGCCGCTCGACCGCATCAAACTCATGTGGGTCAACTACCCCAACATGCCTACCGGCGCCAACGCCTCGGTCGAGCTGTTTACCCGTCTGGTCGAGTTTGGCCGGCGTCACGGCATCGTCATCGTCAACGACAACCCCTACAGCTTCATCCTCAACGACCGGCCCCTCAGCCTGCTGTCGATACCCGGCGCCCGCGAGTGCTGCATCGAGATGAACTCGCTGAGCAAGTCGCACAACATGGCCGGCTGGCGCATCGGCATGCTGGCCTCGAACCCGCAGTTTGTCGAGTGGATATTGCGGGTGAAGAGCAACATCGACTCGGGCATGTTCCGCCCCTTGCAGAGCGCGGCCATCAAGGCACTCTCGTGCGGTCCCGAATGGTATGCCGAGGTAAACCGGGTCTACCGCTCGCGACGGACCGTTGCCGAGCAAATCATGCAGGCGCTCGACTGCAGCTACGACCCCTCGCAAGTGGGGCTGTTCCTGTGGGGGCGCATCCCCGACGAGGCCCGCGACGCCGAATCGCTGGCCGACCGCGTGCTCTACGACGCCCGCGTATTCATCACCCCGGGGTTCATCTTCGGCAGCGGGGGCAACCGCTACCTGCGCATCTCGCTCTGCGCCCCCGAAGAGCGAATGAAAGAAGCTTTACAACGTATCGAAAAAATGAAATCCTAAAATACTATTTGTTATGAACGACTTACAACCGATTACACTTCCCGGGGTCGACCTCAAGCGTCCCGTCATCATAGCCGGTCCCTGCAGTGCCGAGACCGAAGAACAGGTAATGAACACCGCCCGCCAACTGGCCGGGCAAGGCATCAAGATATTCCGCGCCGGGATATGGAAACCCCGCACCAAACCGGGAGGATTCGAAGGCGTGGGCGTAGAGGGCCTGAACTGGCTCAAACGGGTGAAAGAGGAGACCGGCATGTACACCGCCACCGAGGTGGCCACCGAGCGACACGTGTTCGAAGCCCTCAAGCACGGCATAGACATCCTGTGGATAGGAGCCCGCACCACGGCCAACCCCTTTGCCGTACAGGAGATTGCCGACGCCCTGAAGGGGGTCGATATTCCCGTACTCATCAAGAACCCCGTGAACCCCGACCTCGAGCTGTGGATTGGCGCCGTCGAGCGCATCTACAACGCCGGCCTGCATCGGCTGGCTGTTATACACCGCGGCTTCAGCAGCTACGACAAGCACCTCTACCGCAATCTGCCCCAGTGGCACATTCCCATCGAGTTGCGCCGCCGCCTGCCCAACCTGCCCATCTTCTGCGACCCCAGCCACATCGGGGGCAAGCGCGAACTGGTGGCCCCGTTGTGCCAGCAGGCCATGGACCTGGGTTTCGACGGACTCATCGTCGAGTCGCACTGCGACCCCGACTGCGCCTGGAGCGACAAGAACCAGCAGGTGACCCCCGACGCCCTCCACTATATACTGAACATGCTGGTGATTCGCGAGACCACCCAAACCACCGAGAACCTCTCGGAGCTGCGCAGCCAGATAGACCAGCTCGACAACCAACTGCTCGAACTGCTGGCCAAGCGCATGCGGGTTTCGCGCGAAATCGGCCAATACAAAAAGGAGCACAGCATGCCCGTTTTGCAGACCAGCCGCTATGACGAGATTCTGCAAAAGCGCATGGCCGAGGCCGTGGAGCTGGGCATGGGAGCCGACTTCATGAAAGAGATCATGCAGGCCATTCACGAGGAGTCGGTACACCAGCAAATGGAGATTATCAATAAATAAAAGGAGATTACCACTTAGCAATAAGATTACAAGTTGTCGCATTGTCTATGAAAATCGTTATTCTCGGAGCCGGCAAAATGGGGTCGTTCTTTGCCGACGTACTCAGCTTCGACCACGAAGTCGCCCTCTACGACGTCGACCCGCAACGGCTTCGATTCGCCTTCAACACCCTGCGCATGACCCGCCCCGAAGAGATAGGCGAGTTTGCCCCCGACCTGGTCATCAACGCCGCCACGGTCAAGTACACCATCGAGGCGTTCGAGTCGGTGCTCCCCTACCTGCCGGCCCGCACCATCCTGTCCGACATCGCCTCGGTCAAGACCGGTCTGCCCGAGTTCTACGCCCGGGCGGGACACCCGTTCGTATCGACCCACCCCATGTTCGGCCCCACCTTTGCCAACCTGAGCGACCTGAGCACGCAGCACGTCATCATCATCACCGAGGGCGACCACCTGGGCAAAGTCTTTTTCAAGGACATCTACCAGCGGTTGCGGCTCAACATCTTCGAATATTCGTTCCGCGAGCACGACGAGACCATCGCCTACTCCCTGTCGATACCCTTCACCTCGACCCTGGTATTCGCCTCGATCATGAAGCACCAGGATGCCCCGGGTACCACCTTCAAGAAGCACATGGACATTGCCCGCGGCCTGCTCTCGGAAGACGACTACCTGCTCACCGAGATACTCTTCAACCCCAACACCCCGCAGCAGGTGCGGCAGATACAGGAGCAACTCTCGGTCCTGCTCGACATCGTCGAACAGAAAGATACCGACCGCATGAAAGAGTACCTCACCCGGGTACGGAAAAACATCGAGTGAAGACTCCCGTCGCCGCCACACCCGGCAACACCCCCATCGAGATAGCGTGCCACCCTCCCCGGCGGTACGCTATCTTTTGTTTTTCACCCTTTCGACGCCCGCTTGAGAAAAGTCATCAATCGATTGATTATCTTATATTTATAAAATATCATCTTTTATTTACTCCGCGATTTTGGTATAATATTTTCTTTTCTTGCAAAAGAATATCTATATTTGTAGGTTGACTCAGGAGGTCGATACCCATACACTGAAAAAACAGGATTTTTTGATATGAGAAAATATAATGTGTTCCGCATTTCGTGTATCGCACTGCTATGGCTTTTTTGTGCCGTGACATTGATTTGGGCGAAAGGTATTGATGGGCAAGTGCTGTTTGCCATCATAGCCTCGGGAATCATCGTATTCGTGCCTCTCTACAAACAATGGAAACGAGAGAGCAACAACCAATGAGCCGCCAAGTCGATAAAATAGTTGAAAATGGAACCCGATAACATAGAACTACTCAAACAGATAAACTTCCCTGCCGACCTGCGCAAACTGCCGGTCGAGAAACTGCCCGAGGTGTGTGCCGAGATACGCCGTTTCCTCATCGGCTCGCTGGCCCACAACCCGGGACACTTCGGGTCGAGCATGGGGGCCGTCGAGCTGACCGTAGCCCTGCACTACGTATTCGACACCCCTTACGACCGCATCGTATGGGACGTGGGGCATCAGGCCTACGGGCACAAGATACTGACCGGCCGCCGCGAGCGGTTCGACACCTGCCGCAAACTGAACGGGCTGAGCGGTTTCCCCAATCCGGCCGAGAGCGAATACGACGCCTTCATCGCCGGCCATGCCTCCAACTCCATATCGGCCGCGCTGGGTATGGCCATCGCCACCCGGCTGAAACACGAGGAGAAGGAGCGCAAGGTGATTGCCGTCATCGGCGATGCCTCCATTGCCGGCGGGCTGGCCTTCGAGGGACTGAACAACGCCTCGATTAACCCCAACAACCTGCTCATCATCCTCAACGACAACGATATGGCCATCGACCATAACGTGGGCGGATTGAACGAATATCTGGTAAACATCACCACCTCGCGGGGGTACAACCGGCTGCGTTACGACGCCTACCGCACCCTGCGGCGGTTCAACCTCATCGACGAGGAGCACCGCGGCGCGATACTGCGCTTCAACAACAGCCTGAAGGCACTGCTTACCAAGCAACAGAACATATTCGAGGGGCTCGACATACGCTATTTCGGACCCATCGACGGCCACAACGTTATCAATATCGTCAACAAACTGAACGACATCAAGGATATGACGGGGCCTAAGATACTGCACCTGCGCACCATCAAGGGCAAGGGGTATGCTCCGGCCGAAAAAGAGCCTACCATCTGGCACGCTCCCGGCTGTTTCGACCCCGCTACGGGCCAACGCAAAAGCGAGCCCGAGGGCAACAAGCCCCCCAAGTTTCAGGACGTATTCGGCCACACGCTGGTCGAGCTGGCCGAGCAGAACGACAAGATTACCGTCATCACACCGGCCATGCCCACAGGCAGCTCGTCGTGTTTCATGATGGAGCGCTTTCCCCAGCGGTCGTTCGATGTGGGCATCTCCGAAGAGCATGCCGCCACCTTCGCCGCCGGACTGGCCAAAGAGGGGCTGCAACCCTTCTGCAGCATTTACTCCACCTTCCTGCAACGCGCTTTCGACGAGGTGATACACGACGTGGCTATACAGAAACTGCCCGTCACCTTCTGCATCGACCGGGCCGGACTGGTGGGTGAAGACGGGGTGACGCACCACGGGGTATTCGACCTGTGCTACCTGCGCTGCATCCCCAACATGACCATCGCCGCCCCCATGGACGAGCACTACCTGCGCCACCTCATGTACACGGCGCAACTGCGCAACAACGGGCCCTTTGCCATACGCTATCCGCGCGGCAGCGGCAGCCAGGTCGACTGGCGCTGCCCCATGCACGAGCTGCCCATCGGCAAAGGTCGCCAGCTATGCGAAGGCGACGACATAGCCGTGCTCTGCGTGGGCCCCATCGGGGTCGATGCCCTGCACGCCGTGCAACGGGCACGCGAAGCGGACGTGAAGGCAGCCCTCTACGACATGATTTTTGTCAAGCCCCTCGACGAGGAGATACTCCACGAGGTAGGCCAGAAATACAAGAGAGTCATCACCCTGGAAGACGGGAGCATCACCGGCGGATTCGGGAGTGCCGTGCTGGAATTCATGGCCGACCACGGTTACACGCCCCGCATCAAACGGATGGGCATTCCCGACCGGTTTATCGCTCAGGGCTCCGTCAAAGAGTTGCACCAGCTGTGCGGCATCGACGAAGAGAGTATTTACGCGACCCTCATGGGTAATTGAATATAAAGATACAAAGGGTATACATTATGAAAATCATCATCGCCGGAGCAGGAGAGGTGGGAACCCACCTGGCCAAACTGCTCTCCCGGGAAGAACAGGACATTATCCTGATCGACAACGACGAAGAAAAGCTAAGAGAACTCGACGCCAACTACAACCTGATGACGATTGTGGGAAACCCCACCGCCTTTATGACCCTGAAACAGGCCAAGGTGCACCAGGCCGACCTGTTTATCGCCGTCATGCCGTTCGAGACCCGCAACATCATGGCTTGCACCATGGCCTCGAAACTGGGAGCCAAGAAGACGCTGGCCCGGGTCGACAACTACGAATATCTGCTGCCCGAGAACAAAGCCTTCTTCGACAGCCTGGGGGTAAACGAACTCATCTATCCCGAAAAGCTGGCGGCCGAGGAGGTAATCACCGCCCTGCGACACACCTGGACCCGCAACTGGTTCGAGCTGTGCAACGGCGAGCTCATCGTCTTGAGCGTGAAGTTGCACGACAACGCCAAGATTCTGAACAAGAAACTCTACGAAGTCACCACAGCCGACAGCCAGTTTCACATTGCGGCCATCAAGCGCATACACGAAACCATTATCCCACGTGGTAACGACGAGATAAAGGTGGGCGACATCGCCTACTTCACCACCACGCCCAACCACATCGGGGAGATACGACAGCTCGCAGGCGAAAGCGAAGCCGAAATCCACAAAATCATGATTATGGGCGGCAGTCGCATTGCCATACGCATCTCGAGCTATGCCCCCGACGACATGGACATCAAGCTCATCGAATGCGACCGCCAGAAGAGCTACAAACTGGCCGAGCGCATGCACGATGTCATCATCATCCAGGGCGACGGCCGCAACGTGGACCTGCTCAAAGAGGAGGGCATACGCGATATGGATGCCTTCATTGCCCTCACCGACAGCTCCGAGACCAACATTCTGGCCTGCCTCACCGCCAAAGAGCTGGGAGTGCAGAAGACAATCGCCGAGGTCGAGAACCTGCAATTCATCTCGACGGCCGAGCGGCTGAACATCGGCAACATCATCAACAAGAAGCTGCTGGCGGCCAGCCGCATCTTCCAGTTGCTGCTCGACGAAGACTCGTCGAACGCCAAATGTCTGGCCCTGTCGGATGCCGAAGTGATGGAGCTCGTCGCCAAAGAGAACTCCAAGATTACCAAAGCGCCGGTCAAAGACCTGAAACTACCGTCGGACCTGACCATCGGTGGTCTGGTGCGCAACGGTCACGGTATGGTGGTGACCGGTAACACCTGGATACAGCCCAACGACCACGTCGTCATCTTCTGTCTCGACACGGCCCTGCACAAAATAGACAAGCTGTTTAATTAACGAGAGAGACTATGGCCAAAATCAATGTTCGTGTCATACTGAAATTTATCGGGATGCTGCTCTGTCTGGAGGCCATCCTCATGCTCGCGCCCTATATCGTTGCCCTCATCTATGGCGAAGGCGACGCCATGGCCTTCCTGTTGTCGATAGGGATAACGGCCATCACGGGAGGTGCGCTGTTCTACTTCTTCCGGAATGCCCGCAACGAGGTGGGCAAACGCGAAAGTTACCTGATTGTCACCTCCATCTGGCTCTTCTTCACCCTCTTCGGCATGTTGCCCTTCTGCTTTATGCCCAACTCTCTGAGTGTAGCCGATGCCTTTTTCGAAACCGTTTCGGGGCTGACGACAACCGGAGCCTCGATTATTCCCAACGTCGAAGCCCTGCCCCACGGCATTCTGTTCTGGCGCAGCTTCACCCATCTTATCGGCGGTATGGGTATCATCCTCTTGACCGTCGCCATACTGCCCATGCTCAACCACCAGGGCGGTCTGATTCTGTTCAACTCGGAGGTGACCGGCATTTCACACGAGAAACTGAAACCGAAGATTGGCGAGACCTCCAAGAAGCTGTGGTACGTATACATATCGCTCACCGCCATCCTGTGCCTGTTGCTGTGCGTAGGTCCCATGAAGCCGTTCGACGCCATCTGCCACGCCTTCAGCACCATGGCCACGGGTGGATTCTCGACCAAGCAGGCCAGCCTCAACCACTGGCACTCGGCCTATATCGACTATGTCATCACGATATTTACCTTTGTGGCCGGTATCAACTTCGCCCTGGTATACCGGGCCGTCACCGGCGACGTGAAGCGACTCTTCTCCAACGAAGAGACCAAATGGTATACCGTTATCGTCGTGGGAGCTACGGTCGTAGTGGTAGCCGGACTCTATGTGACGGGACAAAACAGTTCGTTCGAAGAGACCGTGCGGGTATCGCTGGCCCAGGTAGTCACCGTCATCACCAGCACGGGATACACCGTGGGCGATTACGTAGCCTGGGGACCCTTCTTCACTACCATATTCCTGCTGCTCATGTTCTTCGGTGCTTGTGCAGGCTCGACCTGCGGCGGTGCCAAGATAGACCGTCTGGTAGTGCTGGCCAAGAATACCCGCAACGAGTTCTACCGGGTTATCCACCCCAACGCCATTCTGCCCGTGCGGGTCAACGGCAAAGCCATTTCGCACGAGGTGGTCTCCAAGATTCTGGCCTTCATCCTGGTCTATGTGATGGTACTCATTGCCGGCTCTATCGTGCTGACGGCACTGGGGCTCTCGATCGAAGAGGCCTTCGGGTCTACCCTCTCGTGTCTGAGCAACATCGGGCCGGGAGCCGGAGCCACGGGACCGGTCGGGAACTATGCCTTTATCCCCGACATAGGCAAATGGACCCTCTCTTTCATCATGCTCATCGGGCGTCTCGAGCTGTTCACCGTGCTCATCCTCTTTACCTCCTATTTCTGGAAAAACTCGTAGGACCGGCACACTCTCGTCAGCTCCACCAAGAGGGGATTCCGTGTAAAAATATCGGCTCATGCTCTGTTTTTACATACGACTTTGCCTATCTTTGCTACACGAATACAGGAGGCGGTTCAGCACAGCCAAACTTGAAAACTTCATTTTCGTTTGTCTCTGCCTTCGCCTTTCACTACCTTTGTAGAAGATAGGAGGCGGTTCAGCACAGCCAAACTTGAAAACTTCATTTTCGTTTGTCTCTGCCTTCGCCTTTCACTACCTTTGTAGAAGATAGGAGGCGGTTCAGCATAGCCAAACTTGAAAATTTCATTTTCGTTTGTCTCTGCTTTCACCTTTCACTACCTTTGTAGAAGATAGGAGGCGGTTCAGCATAGCCAAACTTGAAAATTTCATTTTCGTTTGTCTCTGCTTTCACCTTTCACTACCTTTGTAACAATTTGTTTCAATCATATATCAGCTATTCCCAATATGCCCAAGAACCAAGAAGAAAACCCAATAAAACCGACACAACCCGAAGAGAGTGCACCTCAAGAGACTCCTCAGGAAGCACCACAAGAAGAGAAGAAACCTCACAAGGGATTGTTCAAGAACGAGCGTGTCAACTTCATCATCGGGGTGATTCTCATCATCTTCTCGATTTACCTGACCATATCGTTTATTTCGTTTCTGTTCACCGGTAGTGTAGACCAGAGCAAAATCGAAAATCTCTCGATTGGAGAACTCTCGTCGGTAAGCAACGACATACAAAACTGGACCGGAGCATTCGGAGCCTACCTCTCCAACCTCATGATTAACCGCTGGATGGGCATCTCGGCCTTCATCGTAGCGCTGTGGCTCTATGTGGTAGGGCGCCGCTTCATTCGGGTATCGCACACCCGCATGATACGGTTCACCATCACGTGCGCCCTCTCCATCATCGTCCTGTCGCTCTTCTTCGGCTTTATCTTTCTGCACAGCTACCAGGGCACCTTCCTCTACCTGGGCGGATACCACGGCTACTACGCCACCCAATGGCTCAACGCCTGGATAGGTCCCTGGGGTACCGCGCTCTTTATTGCGGCGCTCGCCATCATCTTGCTGGTACACCTCAGCTACAAGACCATCGACTACATACGTCGCGCCTCATCGGTCAACCTTACCGGCCGGGCCATCCAGTCGATTCGGAAGAAAGCCGACCAGTGGGCCAACAGCGGAGACCACGACAAACCCGAAAAAGAGGATGACGAAAAAGAGATAACCGTAACCCCGGAGGATACCGTACCCGAAACTGCTCAAACGGAACCAACGCCCGATGAAATGTCCCAAACGGACATCAAACCAGAGGATACTCTTGCGGCCTCCGAAATGGACGACATCACGGCCGGATACCCCGACGATCTGGTAGAGCCACTCCCCTCGCCCGACGAACTGGAAGAGCCTGCACCCCACGACCACGAGGAGACCAAGCGCCTCACCATCGACACCGGCGACCCCTCGTTTGTCATCGAAACGGCCGAGACCGACGAGATGACCACCCAGGCTCCGCCCCTCGAGGACTACGACCCCACCAAAGACCTCTCGCATTACAAGCGCCCCACCTTCGACCTGCTCGACAAGCGCGAGAGCAGCGAGGTTGAGATAAACATGGAGGAGCAGGCGGCCAACAAGAAGCTCATCACCGAGACGCTGAAAAACTACAACATCGGCATCAGTTCCATCACCGCCACCGTGGGCCCCACCGTCACCCTCTACGAAATCAAGCCCGAGGCCGGCGTGCGCATTGCCCGCATCAAGAATCTCGAAAACGATATTGCCCTCAGCCTCTCGGCACTGGGTATCCGCATCATCGCCCCCATTCCCGGCAAGGGTACCGTGGGTATCGAGGTGCCCAACAAGGAGCCCAAGATGGTATCGATGTACTCGGTACTTGCCTCGCGCAAGTTCCAGGAGTGCAAATACGACCTGCCGCTGGCTCTGGGGAAAAGCATCACCAACGAGGTGTTCATTGCCGACCTCTGCAAGATGCCCCACATCCTGGTAGCCGGTGCGACAGGACAAGGTAAATCGGTAGGCCTCAACGCCATCATCACCTCGCTGCTCTACAAGAAACACCCGGCCCAACTCAAATTCGTACTGGTCGACCCCAAGATGGTCGAGTTCAGCATCTATTCGGTCATCGAGAAACACTTCATGGCCAAACTGCCCGATGCCGAGAAGGCGGTCATCACCGACAGCGACAAGGTCATCGCCACCCTCAACTCGCTCTGCATCGAAATGGACAACCGGTATGCCCTGTTGGCCAAGGCCAACGTGCGAACCATCAAGGAGTATAACGACGAGTTTATCCACCGCCGGCTCAACCCCAACAACGGACACAAGTTCATGCCCTATATCGTGGTGGTCATCGACGAGTTTGCCGACCTCATCATGATGGCCGGACGCGACGTCGAGATGCCTATCGCCCGTATCGCCCAGAAGGCCCGGGCCGTGGGTATACACATGGTCATCGCCACCCAGCGGCCCTCGACAACCGTCATCACGGGTAATATCAAGGCCAACTTCCCGGCCCGTATCGCCTTCCGCGTGATGCAGATGGTCGACTCGCGCACCATCCTCGACGCTCCGGGTGCCAATCAGCTTATCGGCCGGGGCGACATGCTCTTCACCGAAGGCGGCGAACTGAAGCGTATCCAATGCGCCTTCATCGACACCCCCGAGGTGAAACGTATCTGCGAATACATCAGCCATCAACAGGGATACCCCGAAGCCTACGAACTGCCCGAATACAAAAACGAAAACAGCGACTCGGGCAGCGGGGCCGACATGAGCAACCGCGACCCCCTCTTCGAAGAGGCCGCCAAGATGATTGTCGTATCGGGACAAGCCTCTACCTCGTCGCTGCAACGGCGATACTCCATCGGCTACAACCGGGCCGGCCGACTGATGGACCAACTCGAAGCCGCCGGTATCGTGGGCCCGAGCGAAGGCGGCAAACCCCGTCAGGTGTTAATCTCGGACATCATGGCTCTTGAAAACAAATTAGACCTAATGAAATGAAACTAAGTCGCATCCTTCTTTTCTGCGCTACTCTGCTCCTGGCCAATGCCCAGGTGGCACAGGCTCAAAACGGCACCGCCGCACTCGACCGGGTGGTCGAAAAAATACGCCGCTCGGGCGACCTGTCGGCTGCGTTTACCCTCACCGTATACAACGCCCTGAACGAACCGGTCGACAAACAGTCGGGCACCATAAAACTGTCGGGCGACAAGTTCTACTGGACAACCCCCGCCATGACCGTCTGGTACAACGGCCAACTGCAATGGGCCTATGTAAAAGCCTCCGAAGAGGTGAACCTTACCGAACCCACCCCGGCCGAAATTGCCTCGATCAACCCCTACACGCTCATCACCACCTACAAGCAGAATTTCAACGTCAAGGCCTTGAAGGCCAAGAACAGCCAGCAACGGGTGGCCGAGCTTACCCCCAAGAAGAAGGGAACCCAGATAGACCGGGTGGTACTCACCGTAAACGCATCGAACTGGATGCCCCAGTCGTTCCAGATCTATTACAGCGACCGCACGCACAGCACCATCGCCCTGTCGCGACTGGTCACCGGGCAGAACTTTTCCGATGCCACCTTTGTTTTCGACAAGAAACAATACCCCAAGGCCGAAGTCATCGATTTACGCTAATCACTTAAAAACGAAATAAAACTATGGAACAGAACGAACGAATCCGTTGCCTCATCATCGGGTCGGGACCGGCCGGTTATACCGCCGCCATATATGCCTCGCGGGCCAATCTGGCACCCGTCCTCTACGAGGGCATGCAACCCGGTGGACAACTCACGACCACCAGCGAAATAGAGAACTTTCCCGGTTACCCCGAAGGTATATCGGGATTCGACATGATGGAAGACCTGAAAAAACAGGCTGCCCGATTCGGTACCGACATTCGCCGCGGTATCGCTACCGCCGCCGACTTTTCGACCCGCCCCTACCGCATCACCATCGAGGGCGAGAAGGTGGTCGAGGCCGATGCCGTAATCATCTCGACCGGCGCCTCGGCCAAGTACCTGGGCCTCCCCGACGAGGCCAAATATGCCGGCATGGGCGTATCGGCCTGTGCTACCTGCGACGGATTTTTCTACCGTAAGAAAATCGTGGCCGTCGTAGGCGGCGGCGATACCGCCTGCGAAGAGGCCGAATACCTGTCGCACCTCGCCTCGAAGGTCTATCTGATTGTGCGCAAGAACTACCTGCGTGCCTCCAATATCATGCAACAGCGGGTAATCGAAAACCCCAACATCGAAATCCTGTTCGAGACCCAGGCCGAAGGATTGTTCGGCGAGAACGGTGTAGAGGGCGTGCATCTGGTCAAAGGGAAAGATACCGACCACGAAGAGCGATACGACCTGGCTATCGACGGGTTCTTCCTGGCCATCGGGCACAAACCCAACACCGATATATTCAAAGGTGCCATCGAACTCGACGAAAACGGCTATATCGTTACCAAGCCCTTCACGACCGAGACCAATCTGCCCGGTGTATTTGCCGCTGGCGACGTAGCCGACCCCCGTTATCGTCAGGCTATCACTGCCGCCGCCTCGGGTTGCAAAGCCGCCATCGATGCCGAGCGATACCTCATCAATAACAAATTGTAACAAGATTTGCCTGAGCGGCTCAAAAGGAGGGAGAATTTATTCTCCTTCCTTATTTTTTTTATTCTAAAGCTCTATTTCTTATAAAATTAGATATTTTTCCTCTTTTAAGAAACGATATATCAATTTTTTAGTTACTTTTGTGCTGTAAAACATAGTTATAAGGCAAATGGTCAAGAAAAGCACACTGGAGTCTATACTACAAGAAGAGATGTCCGACTTTTGGGCGTTGCTCGAAAGTGAGGAAAAACGCATTATTGCCGAAAATTTCAAGATTCAGAATTTCAAAAAAAACGAAATCATATACAGCGAAGGCGAAACTCCCTCGCAACTCATGTGCTTATTGAAGGGAAAAGTAAAAATCTATAAGGACGGCGTGGGAGGCCGCAGCCAGATTATCCGGTTGATTCGTCCGGTTCAGTACTTCGGCTACCGGGCCTACTTCTCCCGCGAAGCCTACGTGACCGCCGCTGCCGCCATCGAAAGTTCTACCATCGGTTCTCTGCCCATGCCCCTGGTCGAGAAATATATCCGCCAGAACAACGGGCTGGCCTGGTTCTTCATCAAGGAACTCTCCAACGATCTGGGCATATCGGACGCCCGCACGGTGAATCTCACCCAGAAGCATATTCGGGGCCGGCTGGCCGAATCGCTGCTAGTACTCAAAGAGAACTACGGTGTCGAGGAAGACGGGCTCACCCTCAACATCTACATGGCCCGTGAAGACCTGGCCAACCTCTCGAACATGACCACCTCGAATGCCATCCGCACCTTGTCGAGTTTCACCAACGAAAAAATCATCACGGTCGACGGCCGCCGCATCCAGATTATCGACGAAGAGCGGTTACGCAAAATCAGCAAATTCGGATAAACACCACGACAATATCTTACCCTTATCATACAGAAGAAGCTGTCACCCCTGGACGGGACGACAGCTTCTTTCGTTATATCCACTCCGTATTGCGATACGGTACGGGAGACTATTTCAATTCAAATCCGGCACGCGAACGAATATCCTCGGCCGAAGCCCCGATGAGCACCTCGAAGCGTCCCGGCTCGGCTACCCACGCATGTTTCGCATCGTCGAAATACGAGAGACTCGTACGGTCGAGCACGAACTCTACCTCGCGGCTCTCGCCCGGTTGAAGCATCACCTTGCGGAATCCCTTCAGCTCCTTGATCGGACGGGGCAGCGACGACTTCAGATCCGACACGTAGAGTTGTACCACCTCGGCTCCGGCACGGCTACCCGTGTTCTTCACCGATACACGCACCCGCAGGCTGTCGGCCGCCGTCATCTGCTTGCGGTCGAGCTCCGCCTTGCCATACTCGAAGGTGGTATAGCTCAACCCGTGGCCGAAACAGAAGAGCGGACGATGGCTTTTCTTCTGCTTGTCGCTCCAGCGATAGCCCACGAAAATATCGTCCTTGTATATCTCACGATGGTCGACTCCGGGGTAAACCAACGAGTCGTTCAGGGCATGCGCGTGATAATCTTCGAGGCGGGCACACATCGTGAAGGGCAGTTTGCCCGACGGATTCACATCGCCCACCAACACGGCGGCCAGAGCATGGCCGGCCTCGCTGCCGCAATACCAACCCTCGACAATGGCACCTACCCGGTCGGCCCAGGGCATGGCCACACTGTTGCCCGAGACGAGCACCACGACGGTGCGGGGATTGACCTCGGCCAAAGCCTCGATTACCCGGTCCTGATTGTAGGGCAAACCATAGTCATAACGGTCGCCTCCCTCGCAATCCTGGTGACTGTTCTTATTGAGGCCACCCACAAAAATCACGTAGTCGGACTCACGGGCCAAAGCCACAGCCTCGGCCAGCAGTTCGTCGGCCGAGCGCGATTCCGACAGGTCTACCTTCGAAACCACACCATTATAGGAACCGTCGGTATTGCCTACATAACCACGGGCATATACCACCTCGGCGGCACTGCCCACTCTTGCCCGCAGGCCGTCCAGAGGCGAAACCTCGTACTGTGCCTTCAACGACGAGCTGCCGCCGCCCACGGTCATCATCTTGATGGCGTTCTCGCCTACGACCAATATCTTGCGGGTCTTCTCCAACTGGATAGGCAACGTATTGTCGCGGTTCTGCAACAGCACGATTCCCTCCTCGGCTATCTGCCGGGCAGCCTCGCCATGAGCTGGATCCTCGAACGAACCATAGGGACGGTTGGGATTCATCGTCGTGCGGAACATCATTCGCAGAATATTACGCACCTTACCGTCGACCACCGACTCGGGTATCACCCCGGCCTTTATCTGCTCGAGGAAAGGCCGTGCCAGGAAGTAGTGGTTATAAGCATCGCTCGCACTCACCGACAAGCCGTCGGTACCGGTACCGAACTCCATGTCGAGACCGTTATAGGCAGCCTCCCGGGTATTGTGAACGCCACCCCAGTCGGAGACAACGACGCCGTCGAAGCCCCATTCGCCCCGCAAAATATCATTAAGCAGATATTGGTTGTGACAGCAATGCTGCCCCTTGTAGCAATTATAAGAACCCATGATGGCCCATGCCTTGCCTCGCTGTACCGCCGCCTTGAAAGCCGGCAGATAGATTTCGTAGAGGGCCCGGTCGCTCACCTCGACATCGACAGTATAGCGGTCTTCCTCCTGGTTGTTCAGGGCAAAGTGTTTCACACAGGCGGCTACTCCGCACGACTGTACTCCCTGGATGTAGGGAACCACCATCTCGGAAGCCAGGTAAGGGTCTTCGCCCATATACTCGAAGTTGCGCCCGTTCAACGGCGTGCGGTAGATATTCACGCCGGGACCCAACAGTACATTCTTGTTCCGGTACCGGGCCTCCTCGCCTATGGCCCGACCATAACGCAGAGACATGTCGGGGTTCCACGTAGCGGCCAGACAGGTCAAGGCCGGGAAGGCCATGCACGAGTCGTTGGTCCAGCCGGCCTGGTCCCATTCATCCCAAGCCACTTCGGGACGTATGCCATGAGGACCGTCGGTCATCCAGTTCTCGGGCAGACCCAAACGGGGGACTCCCGCCGAACTGAACTTCGATTGAGCGTGACACAAGGCCACTTTCTCTTCGAGGGTCATTCGCGAAAGGGCATCTTCTACTCGATCTTCGATGGGTTTCGAATCATCGAGATAAACAGGTGTTTGGGCCATGGCCGCCTGCAAAGGGAATAACAGCGCGGCAGCCCACAGGGGTTTTAGAAAAGATCTCATGATAATTATTTTGAAGGTTAATAACAAAAAGTCATATTCTTGTCGCAGAGACTATGGTTTCAATTCAAATCCGGCACGCGAACGAATATCCTCGGCCGAGGCGCCGATAAGCACCTCGAAGTGTCCCGGCTCGGCTACCCACGCATGTTTCGCATCGTCGAAATACGAGAGACTCGTACGGTCGAGCACGAACTCTACCTCGCGACTCTCGCCCGGTTGCAGCATCACTTTACTGAATCCCTTCAGCTCCTTGATCGGACGGGGAAGCGACGACTTCAGGTCCGACACGTAGAGCTGAACCACCTCGGCTCCGGCACGGCTGCCCGTGTTCTTCACCGATACACGCACCCGCAGGCTGTCGGCCGCCGTCATCTGCTTGCGGTCGAGCACCGCCTTGCCATACTCGAATGTGGTATAGCTCAATCCGTGGCCAAAACAGAAGAGCGGACGGCGCTCTTTCTTCTGCTTGTCGCTCCAGCGATAGCCCACGAAAATATCGTCCTTGTACACCTCGCGATGATTGACACCCGGATAGACCAGCGAGTCGTGCAAGGCATGGGCGTGATAATCTTCGAGACGGGCACACATCGTGAAGGGCAGTTTGCCCGACGGATTCACATCGCCCACCAACACGGCGGCCAGAGCATGGCCGGCCTCGCTGCCGCAATACCAACCCTCGACAATAGCACCTACCCGGTCGGCCCAGGGCATGGCCACACTGTTGCCCGAGACGAGCACCACCACGGTGCGGGGATTGACCTCGGCCAAAGCCTCGATTACCCGGTCCTGGTCGTAGGGCAGGCTGTAGCTCTTTCGGTCGCCTCCCTCGCAATCCTGATACCCGTTCTTATTGAGGCCACCCACAAAAATCACGTAGTCGGACTCACGGGCCAAAGCCACCGCCTCGGCCAGCAGTTCGTCGGCTGAGCGGTCGGTCTGCAACGAAGGGATGGTATACATGACACTCTTCGGCGGGTCGGGACTGGCATAGCCCCGGGCATACGTCACCTCGGCCGCATCGCCTATCCGGGCTCGCAACCCCTCCAACGGCGACACTTCGTACCAGGCTTTCAGCGACGAGCTGCCGCCGCCCACGGTCATCATCTTGATGGCATTCTCGCCCACCACCAATATCTTGCGGATCTTCTCCAGCTGGATAGGCAACACGTTGTCGCGATTCTGCAACAACACGATTCCCTCCTCGGCTATCTGCCGGGCAACCTCGCCATGAGCCCGATTCTTGAACGAGCCGTAGGGACGGTTTCGGTTCATCGTCGTACGGAACATCAACCGCAGGATATTACGAACCTTCCCGTCAACCACCGACTCGGGGATGCTCCCCGACTTCAACAACTCAAGGAACCGACGAGACAGGTAGTAGTCGTCGTAGGCATTGTCGACACTGAACTCCATACCGTCGGTGAGAGAACCAAATTCCAAATCGAGTCCGTTATAGGCCGCCTCGAGGGTATTGTGCACGGCACCCCAATCGGAGATGACCACCCCGTCGAAGCCCCATTCGCCCCGCAAAATATCGTTGAGCAGACGTTGGTTGTGGCAGCAGTGCTGACCCTGGTAGCGATTGAACGACCCCATGAGCGACCACACCTTCCCCCGCTGCACGGCGGCCTGAAACGCCGGCAGATAGATTTCGTAGAGAGCCCGGTCGCTCACCTCCACATCGACATAGTGCCGGTCTTTCTCCTGATTGTTGAGCGCAAAGTGTTTCACGCAGGCGGCCACACCGCACGACTGCACCCCCTGGATATAGGGGACTGCCAGCTCGGAGGCCAGGTAAGGGTCTTCGCCCATATATTCGAAGTTGCGCCCGTTCAACGGCGTGCGGTAGATATTTACGCCGGGGCCCAACAGCACGTTCTTGTTCCGGTAACGCGCCTCCTCGCCCAAAGCCCGGCCATAGCGCAGAGCCATATCGGGGTTCCACGTAGCGGCCAGACAGGTCAAGGCCGGGAAGGCCATGCACGAGTCGTTGGTCCAACCGGCCGGACTCCATTCATCCCACAAAAGTTCGGAACGAATACCGTGCGGACCGTCGGTCATCCAGTTTTCGGGCAGGCCCAAACGGGGAACTCCCGGTGAACTAAATTTCGATTGAGCATGACACAAGGCCACCTTCTCTTCGAGAGTCATACGCGAAAGGGCATCTTCTACGCGATCTTCAACAGGCTTTGTATCATCAAGGTAAACAGGGGGTTGGGCTACGGTTACAGCCGCGACCCATAGGAGCGTAACTCCTAATACATGTCGCATGTTCTTCATGTTTAAAATAGCAAATGTGACTGAATAACAAATATAATCGGGAATAAAGGTAGATATAAAATCTATTCCCGGCAACAGAACATGCTCAAATAACACTTTAAAACATTCCCTCCATCTCCATATATAGAAGGATAACAATCCGCCTCACGACGGAAACGGCTTTGCCAACCGACAGGGAATCACGGCAAACGTCGGATTACCTTACCCGACGAGGTCTCGGCAAAAGCGGGCAGATAGACCACCCGGCGCGGCATCTCGTACCGGTCGACCGCCTCGCGGATACGGGCCAGCAAGGCGGCTTCGTCGGCAGGCGACAACGGGTCGCCCTCGATGGCCAGGGCCACGCACTGCCCCCACTTCTCGTCGGGAGCGGCGGCTATGAAGAAGCGGCGGGTCAAGAGCCCGGCTATCTTCTGCTCGACCCGCTCGGGAAATATCTTTACCCCCCCGCTGTTAATCACATGGTCGTAACGACCTGTCCAGCGGAAGGTGCGCTCATCGACAAGCTCCACCACATCGTTGGTCACAAACTGCTTGTGTGTAAAATGGGGAGTATGGATAACCAGGCAGTCGCGGGAATCGACCGCAAAGGTGATGCTACCCAAAGCCCGGTAGAGCATGGTGGCATCGCCAATGCGACGCAGGGCCACGTGCGACACCGTTTCGGTCATGCCATAGGTGGCGTAAGCCCGAACCGGCAACCGGGTCAACCGGGCTTCGCATTCTGGCGACAGAGGTGCTCCGCCGATAATCAAGGCTCCTACCCGAGCCAGGCGGGCACGCTGGGCATCGTCACTTAACGACTCAACCACCTGCGCCGGAACCATCGCCGCAAAGTCGACCGGCTCGTCGACCGTCGCCAAGGGTCGGCTCGACGGCGGTACCACCAGCAGGTCGGCCCCCGAGAGCAGGGTGCGCACAATCATCATCTTCCCGGCAATGTAGTCGGGCGAGAGACAAAGCAGCATGGTCGTGTCCGCGGTGATGCCGAAGAAGTCGACCGTCAGCCGGGCCGACTCCTCCATATCCCGTTTCGAGAGCTTCAGCGGTTTGGGGGCTCCCGTCGAGCCCGAGGTGTGGCCCCACACGAAATCGGCCGGCGAAAACCATTCGTCAAGAAAGTCGGCCACCTGCGGGGTGGCTGCGGCCAGCACCTCGTCGCGGGTGCGGCACAGGCGATGATTGAGGGTTATCTCCATGACAGTTCCGAAAAATTCCACCCCCCGGCCGGGTTGTATCGCAACACCTCGCCCACCTGCTCGAGCGGCGAGGGTATATTATTGGTATAGAGGGCACCGGTACCCAGCCCCTGCGGCATATTCACAGGCAGGGTAGCCGTAAACTGAGCGATGGCATTCAGCCCCACGTTCGACTCCAGAGCCGAGGTAATCCACCACCCGATACCCCGGGCCCGGGCGGCATCGATCCACTCTTGCGTACCCGAGAAGCCGCCGATAAGCGAGGGCTTCAGCACCACATACTGCGGTGCTATGGCTTCCAGCAAGTCGACCTTTGCGGCCACACCGCTCACCCCGATGAGCTCCTCGTCGAGGGCCACCGGCAGAGGCGAGGCTTCGCACAGACGGGCCATCGCCTCCCACTGTCCGGCCCGTATGGGCTGCTCGATGGAGTGCAGGTCGTAGTCCGAGAGACGTTTCAGGCACTCCAGCGCCCGGTCGGGAGCAAAGGCTCCGTTGGCATCGACCCGCAACTCGATGGTGTCGCGGCCGTATCGGCTACGGATAAAGGCGAGCAGGTCGCACTCGTCGTCGAAGTCGATGGCGCCGATTTTCAGTTTGATGCACGAGAAGCCCGCCGCCAGCTTCTCCTCGATGCGGGCCGCCATGGTACGCTTGTCGCCCATCCATATCAGCCCGTTGATGGTGATGCCTCTCCCACCCGTCACGAAGTCGGAGGGGTATACGACCCGCCGGCCGCCGTTCTGCCAGTCGAGCAGAGCAGTCTCCACCCCGAACCGTATCGAGCTCCAGGCCGAGAGGTCGAGGCTTTCGTAGCGGTCAATCTCGCGGCACACCTGCTGCAACACGCTCTCGTATTCGGGGCGGTCGTCGACACCGAGCCCCCGGAAGAGGGCACACTCGCCCAACCCGTAGCGGTCGGGGGCGGCATCGTCCCACACCTTCACGAAGTAGGTCTCCTTCTCGGTGAGGATGCCACGCGAGGTTCCGCTCGGCACCTTGAAATGGAGCGTATACGGGGTATAAGTGGCCTTCAGCATCTTATCCGGGGAATTTGGGGAACTTCTGGAAATCGGGGTCACGCTTCTCGAGGAAAGCATTCTTGCCCTCCTGTGCCTCCTCCATCAGGTAGTAGAGCAGCGTAGCGTCGCCGGCAAACTCCATGAGACCGCGCTGGCCGTCAAGTTCGGCATTCAGGGCCCGCTTGATCATGCGGATGGCCATGGGACTGCGTTTCAAAATGGTCTGGCACCACTCGACGGTCTCCTCCTCGAGCCGGTCGAAAGGCACCACCTTGTTCACCAGCCCCATCGCCTCGGCCTCTTGGGCCGTATACTGGCGACAGAGGAACCAGATTTCGCGCGCCTTCTTCTGCCCCACGATGCGGGCCAGATAGGAGGAGCCGAAGCCGCCGTCGAAGCTGCCCACCTTGGGACCCGTCTGCCCGAAACGGGCATTCTCCGAAGCAATCGTCAGGTCACACACCACATGCAGCACATGGCCACCGCCGATGGCGTAGCCGTTGACCATGGCGATAACCGGCTTGGGTATGGAGCGAATGGCCTTGTGCAGGTCGAGCACGTTGAGGCGGGGTACACCGTTCTGGTCGATATAGCCGCCGATGCCCTTCACCTTCTGGTCGCCACCCGAGCAGAAGGCTTTGTCGCCGGCTCCGGTGAGCACCACCACGCCGATGTCGGGACGCTCGCGGCAGATGGCCATGGCGTCGAGCATCTCGTTATTGGTCTGGGGGCGGAACGCGTTGTAGACCTGCGGGCGGTTAATCGTTATCTTGGCGATACCGTCGTAGTAATCGAAGAGTATGTCCTCATACTCCTTAATGGGTTTCCAGTCAAACTTTTTCATATCGTGTCGTTTTTAAGATTCTGAATTTCAACATTACTGCCGGGCCCGGCGGAAGTATCCCCGTAACACCTCGGCATTGTAGAGGTGGGGCGTGTGCACCGCCAAAATGGCCGGTCGCTCGCTCTCGGCAAAGAAGCGGGGCAATACCTCGGCAGCCGATGCCTCGCTGTCGATTTCGAAGTAGCGCAGCCCGAAGAGGTCGGCATACTTCTCGACGGGAATATCGCGGTGCACCTCGAAGTAGCGCTCCAGCTCGGGCAACCCGGCCGTAGGCTTGATGAAGCGGAAGATGCCGCCCCCGCCGTTGCACATGACAATCACCTTGAACCGGGGCGAGAGATAGGCCGACGAGAGGCCGTTGGCATCGTACGAAAAGCTCATGTCGCCGGTAATGAAGAGCGTGGTCGCATCGCCCACACACGAGGCGCCGGCCGCCGTCGAGGTAGAACCGTCGATACCGCACACCCCGCGGTTGCAGTCGCTCCGGCTCACCTGCGGAGTATTGAAGAGCTGGGCATAGCGCACCGTGGTGCCGTTGGAGAGTTGCAGGGCGGTGCCGGCCGGGATAACCGGCAGAATCAGCGAGAAGGCCTTGAGGTCGCACCAACCGATGCGGGCTATATAGTCGTCGTGCAGGCGGGTAGCCAGCTGCTCCTTGTCGTGCCACAGGGCGGCATAGGAGCTCTCGACGGGGGCTACCCGACGGGCCAAAGCCTCGAGCAGACGGGCCGGCGAGGCGTCGATGTGGCGGGTGAGCGCCTGCATGGTGTCGACCACGCGGTCGCCCTGCGAGATGCGCCAGTGGGCCTGCGGTTTATGCTGCCGCAGGAAGGCCTTGATCATGCGCGACACCAGCGAACCGCCCAGGGTGATGAGCAGGTCGGGGGCATAGTCGGGCCACTCGCTCTTGTCGATAACCGAATAGACCCGGTCGATGGTAGAGATGAACCGCTCGCCCTGCACATTGGCGATGGACTCGGTAAGCACCACCACCTGCGGCAACTCGGCCAGTCGGGCCAGAGCCCGGCCCAACGCCTCGTCGGGCTGCATGAAGGCGGCCACGACAAGCACCTTGCGGGCCGACATGAACTCGCGGCTCAGGAGCGCGAGTGACTCTTCGTCGGGCAGACTTGCCGGAGCCATCCGCATAACCACCCGCTCGGGACGCGGCGCGACCTCGGTCTCGCCGGTGAGCGGCTCGGTAATGGAGAGGTTGATATGCACCGGACCCTTCTCTCCCGAGAGGGCCGTGAGCAGGGCATCGTTCACACTGCGGTTGAAATACCAGCCGTCGGTCGGCAGGGTCCACTCGGCCCGCAGGTCGTACGACCGTTTCACAAAAGGAGCCAAAGCCCCGTATTGACGCAGGGTCTGCCCGTCGTCCTGGTCGATCCACTCGATGGGCCGGTCGCCCGAAATGACCACGAGCGGGATGTGCTGGTAGTAGGCCTCGGCCACGGCCGGAGCGTAGTTGAGCAGAGCCGTTCCCGAGGTACACACCAGGGCCACCGGCTCGCCGCTGCGCTGCGACATGCCCAGAGCCATGAAGGCGGCGGTACGTTCGTCGACCACCACATACGACTCGATAGCCTCGCACCGCGAGAATGCCATCAATACAGGCGCATTTCTCGACCCGGGCGAGAGAACCGCCCGTTTCACACCCTGCTTTACCAAAATCTCGACGAGGGCATTACACCCCTGTTTGTCTGTTGTCTTCATACGTTTCTTGTTTGATTAACCGTTTATGACCGAGAGCAGCGTCTGCGCTTTGGCCTCGGTCTCGCACCATTCGCTGGCGGGCTGCGACTGGGCCGTCAGGCCGCCACCGACATACAATCTCACATACCCATCGTCCACCTCCATGCAGCGCAGATTGACAAACAGGCGCATCCCGTCTGCCTGCACCGGGCCCAGATAGCCGCCATAGTAGCGACGCCGGTGTGGTTCCACGCGATCAATCCAAACTTTCGCAGCCTCTTTGGGATACCCCCCGACGGCTGGTGTCGGGTGCAAAGCACCTAAAATATCGTTCAGCTGGCTATCGGTCAAACGACCTTCGACCGTAACCGGCGTACACAAATGTTCGACCTGGGCCGCCACCTTGGTAAAACGGGCCCCCACCACCGGGTCGAGGCCACAACGCTCGAGAGCAGCCACAATCGTATCGGCCACAATCTGCTGCTCCTCCTGCTCCTTCGTGCCCCACTCGCCCGGAGTCCCGGCCTTGCGGGTCCCGGCCAATGCCATGGTCGACAGCCTACGGACGTCGTAGTCGAGCAGCGTTTCGGGGGTGGCTCCTATCCAACGCCCCCGGCCGGGCAGATGTACCCAACTGACAAAGGCGGCCGGATATTTCGCGGCCAACCGCAGGAAAAGTTCGACATCGGAGAGCATCGGCCGCCGCAACGTCACGGTGCGCGAAAGCACCGCTTTCCGCAACTCGCCGCGGCGCATGGCCCCGATGAGGGTAAGGGCCTGCTGCTCATAGGCCGGGTAATCGCAATCGGTCACCGGCATGGGCCCCTCGTCGGCTCTAACAGAAGAGTCGGCACAACGGTTCAACGCCTCCAGGTCGATAGCCTCGGCCCGCACGGGTTTTACCGGGAAAAAGAGTGAAGGGAATGCCCCGCTGTCGAAAGGGGCAAAGAGAAACCCCTCCCGCCCCTCGCCGGGGAGGGTACAACCCGCCAAGGTCTCCAGCTCATGGGCCGGACAGGCGCCCCAATAAAAGGCACTGTCGCCCGGCAACCTGAAGGCATAGGCGGGGAAACGGCTCTCGAGACTCCGCTCGAAAGCCTGCCTGAGACAAGATATGGCTGTCGTATTCTCACCCATGGCACGCGACGATTATCGATCCGACGGCAGTGGCTCGGCCATGAGTTCATAGGGCATGGCATCGACAATCTTCACGCGACAAAATTCGCCGACGGGCAAAGTGCGGGTTTTGGCAATGAGCACCTCGGGGTCTACCTCGGGCGAGTCGTATTCGGTACGCCCCACGTAGTAGTCTTCCTCCTCGCGGTCGACCATCACCTCAAGCTCCTGCCCCACCTTCGAGCGGTTGCTCTCGAGGGCAATCTCCTCTTGCAGAGCCATCAGCTCGTCGAGTCGGGCCTGCTTCACCTCCTCGGGAATCGAGTCGGGGAAGTGTTTGGCGGCATAGGTGCCCTCCTCCTCGGAGTAGGCAAAGGCCCCCATGCGCTCGAAACGGGCATCGCGCACAAACTGCTTCAGCTCCTCGAAATCCTCGTCGGTCTCGCCGGGATAGCCCACCATGAGGGTGGTGCGTATATGGATACCGGGCACCTCGGCCCGTATGCGTTTCAACAAATCGTAGGTCTCCTGCTTGGTCACGTGGCGGCGCATATCGGTGAGGATGTGGTCGCTGATGTGCTGCAAGGCGATGTCGAGGTAGTTGCACACGTTGGCATGGCGACGCATCACCGGCAGGATGTCGTAGGGGAATTGCGAGGGATAGGCGTAGTGCAGGCGTATCCACTTCACACCCGGAATCTGAGCCATGCGGTCGATGAGCTCGGCCAACTTCTGCTCGCCATAGAGGTCGAGCCCGTAGGACGAGAGGTCCTGTGCAATAATCTGGAACTCCTTCACGCCGCGGGCTACCAGCGAGCGCACCTCGTCGAGCAGCTCGTCCATGGGATACGAGACGAAGCGCCCCGTGATGAGCGGTATCGCGCAGTAGGAACAGAAGCGGTTGCACCCCTCGGCAATCTTCACATAGGCATAGTGCGGGGGTGTGGTAAGGATGCGTCCGAAATCCTTATCATCGTCGTCGTTGCGGGCCCCCAGGTCGGTAAGCAGATTACCCCAGTCGAACTTCCCGTAGAACTTGTCTACCTCGGGAATCTCGGTCTCGAGCTCCTCGCGATAGCGTTGCGAGAGGCAACCCATCACGTAGAGGTGGCGTATCTTGCGGGCCTTCTTGGCCTCGACCATCTGCAGAATCATCTCGATAGACTCTTCCTTGGCGTCACCGATAAACCCGCAGGTATTGACGACCACATACTCGCTCGAAACCTTCTCGGGGTCGTGACGCACTTTGTAACCGGCTTCGGAGAAACGATGCAACAGCCGTTCCGAATCGACCAGATTCTTGGAACAGCCCAACGTAATAATATCGACGCTATTCTTTATCATCTTGACACTACATGAAAAAAAAGACGGCTACGAGAGTCGGCACCCGACTCCCCAGCCGTAAATACATTCCTGAAAAATCAATCGCCAAACAGAGAGTCGACAAACTCTTTGCGGCGGAATACCTGCAAGTCTTCCATACCCTCGCCCAGACCGATGTACTTGACGGGGATTTTGAAGTGGTCGGAGATACCGATGACCACGCCGCCCTTGGCCGTACCGTCGAGTTTGGTAATGGCCAGCTCGTTCACCTCGGTAGCCGCCGTAAACTGCTTGGCCTGCTCAAAGGCATTCTGTCCCGTAGAACCGTCGAGCACCAGCAGCACCTCGTGCGGAGCCCCGGGCACGATCTTCTCCATCACCTTCTTGATTTTGGTGAGCTCGTTCATCAGATTCAGCTTGTTGTGCAGACGGCCGGCGGTGTCGATTATCACCACGTCGGCGTTGTTGGCCTTGGCCGAGCTGAGGGTATCGAAAGCCACCGATGCCGGGTCGGCCCCCATCTTCTGCTTCACGACAGGCACACCTACCCGCTCGCCCCAAATCATCAGCTGCTCTACGGCAGCGGCCCGGAAGGTATCGGCGGCACCCAGATAGACACTGTTGCCGCGCTTCTTGTACTGGTAGGCCAGTTTCCCGATGGTGGTCGTCTTGCCCACACCGTTCACGCCTACGACCATAATCACATAGGGTTTCTTGTCGGCCGGCACGGTAAACTCGCCCGACTCTTCCACGCTGTTTTCGGTCAGCAGGGCCGTGATCTCTTCGCGAAGAATACGGTTCAACTCGTTGGTATTGATATATTTGTCGCGAGCCACCCGCTTCTCTATCCGCTCGATGATACGCAGCGTAGTCTCTACGCCCACGTCCGAGGTAATGAGCACCTCTTCCAAGTCGTCCAGAATGGCATCGTCGACCTGAGACTTGCCGGCAACGATACGGGCCAATTTGGAGAATACGCCCTCTTTGGTTTTGGAGAGACCTTTGTCGAGCGTCTCTTTTTTCTCTCTCGAAAAGAAATCAAAAAATCCCATATGTGAATATTTAATGTATCCGTGCGGGTCCCGCCGCACGTTATGCAAAGCTATAAAATTATCATGGTAAAAAAAAACTTCCTTACACATTTTGTATAAGAAAGTTTTCTTTATATTGCGCTAATTATGACTTACTTACTCAGTACGTCCTTCACCGAGTCGTTGGGAACCATTTCCTCTTGGAAAGTGTAAGCTCCCGTCTTCGGCGATTTCACCATTTTAATCACTTTCGAATAAGTACGGCCTTCGCCTTTTTGCAACGATGCAACTGTTTTCTTTGCCATGGTTCAATCCTTCCTTATTTTATTTCTTTGTGTACAGTAACTCTCTTCAGGATGGGGTTGTATTTTTTCAACTCCAAACGCTCTGTGGTATTTTTTCTGTTTTTGGTGGTAATATAACGCGATGTTCCAGGCATACCACTAGCCTTGTGCTCCGTGCACTCAAGGATTACTTGAACGCGATTACCTTTTGCTTTCTTTGCCATATCTTAATACAACATTTTTACTTCAGTTAAATACCCATTTCCGGCAGCTTGTTTGAGAGCTGCGTCTAATCCCATTTTATTGATTGTACGAAGACCGGCAGCCGACAGTGTAAGCGTAATCCAGCAATCCTGTTCTACCCAATAAAATTTCTTCGTAAAGAGGTTGACACTGAATCTTCTTTTCGTTCTTCTTTTCGAGTGCGAAACGTTGTTGCCAACCATTGCTTTTTTCCCTGTAATTTGACAAATCTTTGACATCGCTATCTATAATTTTATTTGTTTTTTCTTACTGCTTTCGCAAACAGAGTGCAAAGTAAAGCATTTTAAGAATAGCTTCCAAATTTTTAGCCGATTAAAATGGAAACTTTTTCTCTCCGACCTACTCGGTCATCAGCTGCACCAGCATGAGCAGAGCCGCCTGAGTGGCCCGTGCAATCACCTGTTCGCGGTCTCCCTCGAAGCGGAAACAGTCTACTTTGTCGCGGTTGCCATAGCGTGCGGCTATCCACACGGTGCCCACCGGTTTCTCGGGGGTACCTCCACCGGGGCCGGCTATGCCCGAGGTGGCTACCGCACAGTCGGTCGCGAACAAGCGTTGCACACCGGCGGTCATCTGCAACACGGTTTCGCGGCTCACCGCCCCGCACTGTTCGAGTGTCTGGGGCGAGACGTGCAGCACATGCTCCTTCACCTCGTTGGCGTAGGCCACCACACTGCCCTTGAAATAGACCGAGCTGCCGGCCACCCGCGTAATCTCGTGGGCTATGTTGCCGCCCGTGCAACTCTCGGCCGTGGCCAGGGTTTCGCCCCGGCGGGCCAACAGCAGCCCCAGCGCTCCGGCCAGCGTGGCATCGCTGTCACAAAAGAGGTGCGGTCCCAGCAGGTCCTTCAACTTGTCGAACTGCCCGTCGATCAGGGGTTGCAACTGCGCCTCGTCGTCGCCGCGAGCCGTCAGCCGCAGGCGTATGACACCCGGTGTAGGCAAATAGGCCAGCTTGATGCAGGCGGGCAGTTGTGCCTCAAACCCGGTGAGCGACTCGGAGAGGCGCGACTCGGTGAAATCCTTCACCAGACAGGTGCGGTGCAGGATGGCCGAATGGTCGCCGAAGTGGCGACGCAGCCGGTCGATGACCGAGGCCTGCATCACCGTCTTCATCTCGATGGGGACACCCGGCATCGAAACCAGCACCTTGCCCTCCCGCTCGAACCACATGACGGGCGCCGTGCCCACGGGGTTCTCGATGACGGTGCAGACGTCGGGTACATAGGCCTGGTCGTGCGTCGAGGTGTTCATCTGCAGGTGACGGCGGCGGAAAATCTCCTCGACGTGGGCACAAACGGTCTCGTCGAAAATCATCTTGCCTCCGAAGTAGCGGCAGAGGGTCTGCTTGGTAATATCGTCTTTCGTGGGGCCCAGACCACCGGTCATCAGCACCACGTCGACCCGGCCGAACGAGCTGTCGAGCGCGTCGGTAATCTCGCGCTCCCGGTCCCTCACGGTCGTGATTTCGGTGACCTCCCAGCCTATATGGTTCAACTCACGGGCTATCCACCCCGAGTTGGTATCGGTGACCTGCCCGATGAGCAGCTCGTCGCCGATGACAATAATCTCGACATTCATCCGTTTTGCATTTATAACTCGACCCGGGCAAAGGGTGCCTTCTCGACGCTGCAAAACTCTTTGTCCAGATACTTGTAATATCCTGTAATAGCCACCATGGCGGCATTGTCGGTCGTGAAGGAGAAGGGAGGCAGATAGACCGTCCATCCATAGCGGCGGGCATACTCCTCAAAGGCACCGCGCACCGCCGAGTTGGCCGACACGCCGCCGGCCACGGCCACATGCTTGATGCCCGTCTGTTTCACGGCCTTGTAGAGCTTGTCCATGAGTATGTCGACAATGGTCGCCTGCAACGAGGCACACAAGTCGCACTGGTTCTTGGCAATGAAATCGGGGTCCTCCTTCACGCGGTCTCTCAGCAGATAGAGGAACGAGGTCTTCAACCCGCTGAAACTGTAGTCGAGCCCGGGGATATGCGGCTTGTTCAAGGCAAATGCCTTGGGATTTCCCTCCTTGGCCAAGCGGTCGACAACCGGTCCGCCGGGATAGGGCAACCCCATCACCTTGGCGCATTTGTCGAAGGCTTCGCCGGCCGCATCGTCGATAGTCTGCCCGATAACCGACATCTTGTTATAGGCCTCTACCTTTATAATCTGCGAATTTCCACCCGAGACGAGCAGACACAGAAAGGGGAACGGAGGCCGCGTATCGTCGTCGGGCGAGCGTTTGATGAAGTGAGCCATCACGTGGGCCTGCAGGTGATTGACATCGACCAGCGGAATGTTGAGCGCCGTGGTGAATCCCTTGGCAAACGAGGTACCCACCAGCAACGAACCCATCAGACCGGGCCCGCGCGTAAAGGCTACCGCATTCAACTCTTCGGGTTTGACCCCGGCCCGCTTCAGGGCCTCGGAAACCACGGGGATGATATTTTGCTGATGAGCTCGCGAAGCCAGCTCGGGCACCACCCCGCCGTAGGCTTCGTGTACCGCCTGGCTGGCGATTACATTCGACAGCATCACTTCGTCGCGGATGACCGCAGCCGAGGTATCGTCGCACGACGACTCTATGCCTAAGATTGTTACACTCATATCGTATCGTTTAACTGTGTTATCGTTCCTCTTTCGAGGTTTGCAAAAGTACATATTTATAGCCAAAAAGCGTTCGCCTTTACATTTTTTTTCATAACCACCGCCGAAAGAAAAGAGCCGATTCTATCGAAACTTTCAAAAGGATACACTATTTTTGTATCGTTTTAAATATGAGGAAATTCTATTCGGCATTTCGGCTATTTGTCCATATCGTTATCATTTCTGTCATAGCGATATACACGCTCTCCTATATCCTGCTGTCGGTCCCCGGCATCCAGGACCGGGCGCGTCGTATAGGTATCGAAGAGTTGTCGGCCCTGCTGGGCACCCGGGTAGAGATTGACCGCATACAGTTCTCGCCCTTCAACAAGCTCGAACTCTTCGGGGTATACCTGCCCGACCAGCAGGGCGATACGCTCGTTTATGCCAACAAGCTCTCGGCAGGCATCGCCCTCGGCGACCTCGTATTCAACAAAGAACTTATTTTCACCAACATCCAGCTGTTCGGACTCGATGCCCGCATCTCGCAGGCCCGCCCCGATACGGTCACCAACCTGCAGTTTGTCATCGACGCCTTCAAAAGCAAATCGGACAAGCCCAAGGAGAAAATCAAGTTCAAAATAAACAACGCCATCATCCGCCGGGGCAAGATACGCTACGACCTGCTGTCGGCCCCACCGGCCGAGCCGGGACGGTTCGACCCGAACCACATCGGGGTGAAAAACCTCTTGTCGAAACTCTCGATCAAGTCGCTCACCAACGACTCGGTGAATGTCTCGATCAAGCGGCTCTCGTTCGACGAGCGGTCGGGCTTTTCGCTCAACCGCCTGCAATTCAAGCTCGAGGGTAACCGCCGGCAAGCTACGCTGAGCGATTTCAAGGTGCAGCTTCCCAGCAGCCACATCGAGATAAAACCCATAGTGGCCACCCTGCCCGACACGCTGTCGACCCGGAAGATTCTCGACGAGACCCGACTCTCGCTGCAGATACCCCAGGCCCGCATCGCCCTCGGCGACCTGGCCCCGTTCGCACCCCTGCTCGACGAGATAGAGACCTCGGTCGACCTGTCGCTCCACCTGTCGGGTACCCCCAACGACTTCTACGTGCACGCCTTCGATTTCGACTTTGGCCACGGCAGCATCACCGCCCACAGCCAGATTGCCGTCAAGCAGATAGCCGATGCCCGGCAGCGCAGCATCGTGTGCGACCCCATCACGCTACATGCCTCGGCCGAGGGGCTGGCCGATATTCTCCAGAAAATCCCCTCACTTACCGACCAGCAACGCCACACCATAGCCCGCCTGGGTAACGTGCACTTCAGCGGCGACATCGCCAACCGGGGCCGTGACCTGACGGCCTGCGGTACCCTCACGACCGACCTGGGCACCATCCACTCCGACCTCTCGGCCAAGCAAAACGGCCAGGCCGGAACGATGCACTATGCCGGCCTCGTCGAGTCGCAGAAGTTCAACCTCAACGGACTGTTTGCCGAGGGGAACCCCTATGGCGAGATTGTCTTCAAGGTCGAGCTCGACAGCCGAAAGACTCGCCACCAGGCCCCCACCGGCAAAGTAGTGGGAACGGTCAACTACTTCGAATATAAGGGCTACCCCTACGAAAACATCGCCCTCAACGGTGAGTTCGGCGACAACCGCTACAACGGAGTTGCCCGCATCGACGACACTAACGGCCACGTCGAGGTCAAAGGTCTGGCCGTGCTGAAACAGCAGGAGTCGGAGTTCGACCTCACCCTCCAGGCCCGCGACATACACGTAGCCGAATTGCGGTTGATGCCCAGCTTCGAAGGGTCCAAACTGGGATTCAACGTCACCGCCCAATTTACCGGCAACAGCCTCGACAACGCCGAGGGAGCAGTCACAATCGACAGCCTCACCTTCACTACACCCAACGACCGCTTCACCCTCAACCGCTTCAGCCTCGAGGCACACAACCGCCACACACCACAGAGCATCGCCATTACCTCGGACTACCTGAACGGCTGGATCGAGGGGCAATACCGCTTCTCTACCCTGAAGGAGTCGTTGCAGAGACTCGTCGCCCAGACACTCCCCTCGCTGACGCCCCAACCCGAAGAGCCGAAACCGCACTCCCGTCGCAAAAACACGAAAAAGAAGAAAGCCGAAGAGCCGGCTCCGCTCAACAACTTCAAGTTCCGATTCACCATCGAGCCCACCCTGCACATGTCGCAGATATTCGCACTGCCCGTCACCTTCACCGACCGGGCCACCCTCGAGGGCGAGCTGAACAGCTCTCGGAATACGGCTACTGTCACAGGACAGATTCCACACCTGTGGTACAAGAAGCAGCACATCGAAGATGCCTACATCTCGGCCCGTAAAGATACCGCCGACATGTATCTCTCCGTCGAGACCAGCACCTACAACAAGAAGCAGGTGCGCACCATCTGGAGCCTGCGCAGCAAGGCTCACCACGACAACCTCGACGTGGTGCTCAACTGGAACAACGACACCCAGTCGACCTTCTACGGCGAACTGAACACCTCGACCGCCTTCTCGCGCACCGCCGACGAGGGGGCGCTGCTGATGCACACCCACATCAACCCCTCGACGCTCATCTTCAACGATACCATCTGGCAGATGAAACCGGCCGACCTCACCGTAGCCGACAAGCGGGTCGAGGTGCACAATTTCGAAATTTCGCATGCCCCCCAATACATTCTCATCGACGGGGTGGCCTCGGACCAGGAGAACGACCTGTTGAACATACAGCTCAACGACGTAGACCTCGACTACATATTCGGCACGCTCAACATCAAGCACGTGTCGTTCGGAGGCAACGCCACCGGCAATCTGGTAGCCTCGCACCTCTTCACACCGGCGCCCCGGCTCAGCACCGAGCAGTTTGACGTCAGGAATTTTGCCTACAACGGAGCCGTGTTCGGCGACCTGCACCTCTTCAGCATGTGGGACAACGACAACCAGGGCATCCTGATGAAAGGGTTTGTCGAGAACCCGGAGGAGAAACAGACCTATATCGACGGCTACATCTTCCCCACGCGCGACTCGCTCGCCCTCTCGTTCGACCCCGACCGGCTCAACATCGCCTTTCTGCAACCTTTCGTCGAAACGGTGATGACCGACGTTTCGGGTGTAGCCAGCGGGCACATCGACTTCTACGGCCACTTCAAGGCGCTGAACGTGACGGGCGACGCCTATGTCGAAAACTTCAACTTCGGCATCGGCTACCTCAACACCCGCTACACACTCACCGACAGCATTCACTTCTCGCCCACCCGCATCTGGTTCGACAATGTCACCGTCTATGACAAGCTGCGACACACGGCCAAGGGGTCGGGCTGGCTCTCGCACCACAATTTCAAAGACCTCGCCTACGACATCGCCATCACCGATGCCCGCGACTTCCTGTCCTACGACATGACCGAACGACAAAGCCCCACCTACTACGGTACCATCTACGGCACGGGATCGGCCCTCATCAAGGGCGAACCGGGCTACAACCGCATCGACGTGAACATGGCTACCGGCGACCAGTCGAACTTCACCTTCGTCTTGTCGGGCTCCGAAGCGGCCGGCGAATACGACTTCATCACCTTCACCAACTCGGCTCGCTCGATGGCCGAGGCCGATGAGAGCCAGGTCGACAGCACGGCTATCCTCAACAATGCCCGCATGATGGAGAGCAACCAGGCACAAGAGAACAGCATCCTGGCCCTCAACCTGCAAATCGAAGCGACCAACCAGGCCAAAATGAATCTGGTGATGGACAAATCGACCGGCGACATGATCAAGGCGACCGGCCGGGGCAGTATCTTACTGGAATACAATTCGGTAAACGACGACTTCAAGCTCTACGGCTCTTATGTACTCGAGAAGGGTAGCTACAACTTCAGCCTGCAGGACATCATCACCCGCGACTTCTCCATCAAGGAGGGGAGCCGCGTATCCTTCCACGGCGACCCCATGGCGACCAACCTCGACATATCGGCCATCTATTCGCTCACGGCCAACCTGCTCGACCTCGACGAGAACTTCGCCAACGACAAGGAGCTGACCCGAACCACCGTACCGGTGCAGACGATACTGAATGTATCGGGCGACGTGCGGCGTCCCGACCTCAGCTTCGACATCGCCTTCCCCACCCTCACGCAGGATATGGACCGCCGGGTGCGCAGCATCATCAGCACCAACGACATGATGAACCGCCAGATTATCTACCTGCTGGCCCTGAACCGGTTCTATACCCCCGACTTCATGAACATGGGGCAGAGCCGGAACAACGAGCTGGTGTCGGTAGCCTCGTCGACCCTCTCGTCGCAACTGGGCAACATCCTGGGACAGTTGAGCGACAACTGGAACATCTCGCCAAACTTCCGCAGCGAAAAGGGCGACTTCTCCGACATGGAGGTAGACCTGGCCCTCTCGAGCCAACTGCTCAACAACCGGTTGATTTTCAACGGAAACTTCGGTTACCGCGACAACACGATGAACAACAATACCTTCATCGGCGACTTCGACCTGGAGTATCTGCTCAACAAGAGCGGCACCATACGGCTCAAGGCCTACAACCACTACAACGACCAGAACTACTACATCAAGTCGGCCCTCACCACCCAGGGCGTGGGCATCATGCTGCGTCACGACTTCAGCCTCTGGAGCGACCTCTTCAAGCGGAGCCCCCGGCCCGAGGCGGCTGTCGACTCTGTCCGCACCACCCCGCCGAGCACTCAGCCCGAAACTCCGGCCGATTCGACTCGTACCGTCCGACCCGAGACACCGACCCTGCCGGCCGACTCTACCCGGGTTGTCTCACGACAACCGGCCCTCAAACCCGACGAGCCGAAAGAGAAATAGCTCTACTCCTCTCCCGGCTCGCCCGTTATCTTATTATATATATTGTACAGGAATTACAGCTCGTCGCACTCGCGCAGCCACATCGCGCTCGACGCGTCGCTGGGCATGCGCCAGTCGCCCCGCGGCGACAGGCTCACCGACCCCACCTTGGGCCCGTCGGGCAGGCAGGAGCGTTTGAACTGCTGGTTGAAGAAGCGACGACAAAAGACCTTCAGCCACTTCTTGATTGTCGCGTCGTCGAACTCGCCATCGAAGGCATACCGGGCCAGACAGTAGAGCTTGGCCGGCGAGAATCCATAGCGCAGCATGTTGAAGAGGAAGAAGTCGTGCAGGTCGTAGGGACCCACCAAGTCCTCGGTCTTCTGCTTGATTTCGCCGTTTTCGTCGGCCGGAATCAACTCGGGACTGATAGGCGTGTTCACAATATCGAGCAGCGTATCGCGGGCCTCGCCCGTCAATTCGTTCTCGGCCACCCAGTGCACCAGATACTTGACCAGTGTCTTGGGAATGCTGGTCGACACGCCATACATCGACATGTGGTCGCCGTTGTAGGTGGCCCAACCGAGAGCCAGCTCCGACAGGTCGCCGGTACCTATCACGAGACCTCCCGTCTGGTTGGCAATATCCATCAATATCTGGGTGCGCTCGCGCGCCTGAGAGTTTTCGTAAGTGACATCCTGCACCGTCGCATCGTGCCCGATGTCGCGGAAGTGCAGCTCGCACGCCTCGCGAATCGAGATTTCGCGAATCGTAATCCCCAGGGCCTGCATCAGCGCTACGGCATTGCGATAGGTGCGGCCCGTCGTGCCGAAGCCCGGCATGGTCACCCCGATGATTTTTTGCCGGGGCTCGCCCAGCCGGTCGAGCGCTTTCACGGCCACCAGCAAGGCCAACGTCGAATCGAGTCCGCCCGAGATACCTATCACCGCACTCTGTGCCCGCGTGTGAATGAGCCGCTTGGCCAGACCTGCAGCTTGAATGGAGAGAATCTCCTCGCAACGGTCGTGCAGCGTGGCCGAGTCGGAGGGGACAAAGGGACGCGGCGACACCCGTCGGGTCAACCGCAACGGCACATCGGCCAATGCGAAGGGGATGCGACGCACGGGACGCTCCATCGACTCCGTGCCCTGGGCAAACGAGGTCTTGACCCTACGCTCGGTGCGCAGCCGCTCCACGTCGATTTCGCTCACCGCCAGACGGGGCGACTGTACAAAACGCTCGGTCTGCGCCAATATCGAGCCGTTCTCCAGCACGATGCCGTTGCCGGCAAAGACCAGATCGGTAGACGACTCGCCAAACCCGGCCGAGGCATAAACATATCCCGCCAGACAGCGGGCCGACTGCTGCTGCAACAGCGAGAGCAGATAGTGGTGCTTCCCGATGAGTTCGTTGGTAGCCGACAGATTGAGAATAATATCGGCCCCCTGCCGGGCCAGATGCGAGCTGGGCGGAATAGGCACCCACAGGTCTTCGCACAACTCGATACCCACCACGGCACCCGCACTCTCGAAGAGCAGGTCGACCCCGAAGGGTACCCGGCTGCCACACAGCTCCACAGTCTCGCCCGTGACCGTCAGGCCCGAAGCGAACCAACGCTCCTCGTAAAACTCCTTATAGTTGGGCAGATAGCTTTTGGGAACCACTCCCAGGATGCGCCCCTGCTGAAAGGCCACGGCGCAGTTGTACAGGCTGTTGCCCCACGCCACCGGCATGCCTACCACACACAGCAACGAGGTACGGGCGGTCGCCTCGAGCAACCCGGCCAGGGCTCGCTGTGCCTGCTCGAGCAGCAGGGTGTGGCCGAAGAGGTCGGCACAGGTATAGGCCGTCACCGACAGCTCGGGAAAAACGACAATCTGCACCCCCAGCCCCTCGGCCTCGGCTATCTGTTTTTCTATCTCCTTGACATTATGCGGGCAATCGGCCACCTCCACTCCGGGCACAGCCGCCGCCACTTTTACGAATCCGAAATTTTGTCCCATATCTTCACGGTTAATATCGACAAATGTAAACAAATTAACCGGGATTCAAAACTCCCGGCCCGCATATTCCGCCATCCTTTTTTTACAACTCGCCCCGGTCGACAAAAAAAAGGGAAACATCCCATGCAACTGAGACATTCCCCCTTTTCGATGATATGAGAAAGTTTTTCGAAAAAGCGCCGGCGGTGCGGATGCAGCCCGCGAAACAGGCTGCCATCCCGATGGCAAAGCACCGCCGTCACGCTTGGTTACTTCATGGTATTATCCGGTATCACGGGTACATAGAGGTAGCTATCGTACTCGCCACCGGTGTAAATGCGATGACGCCCGGCATTGTGCGTGGCCGGCGAAACAACCACCTCGGCCGGGTCGGCACACTGGGTGGCGTTGCCCCCGACGGTCATCATCTCGACCGGCTGCCCCGGCATATAGGTGAACCCGTCGCGCGGAACCGAAATCGAAGCCGAGCCGAAGGGAATAGCCGCATTGGCCGGCTGATAGGCCCCCACGGTGAGTTGCAGTATTTCGCCCTCGTCGAAGTAGAGCCCCATGGGCCATATCTCAATCTCGACGGGAACAATCTCGCCCGGTTTCAGTTTCTGTTCGGTGGTAAAGGTGTAATAAGGTTCGGCCTCGGTCGAGCGAGCCTCGTCCAACTGGCGCATCGACACCCGCATCAAGCCCGTGGCGGCAATGAGGTTGCCCGTGCGGTCGGGGAGCGGCTGGCCGTCGCGCGAGAGTTTCTCTACCCGCACGGCCAGGTCCATGTCGTCGTGGTCGGGGGCCGATACCCACAGGTGCAGCTTCATGTAGCCGGTAATCTCGGTAGGCCGCTCCATGCGATAGCGGTAGGTCACCTCGTGGCGGGCACTGTCCGACTGATATTCACTCACGGCCTGGTCGGCAGGCAACGAGGTGAGCAGGGCACTGTCGGCAGCCGACAGATAGAGTTTGTGGTACTGGGTACGGGCCAGCGGGAAATCCTCCTCGGCACGGCCCACGATGTCGGTACCCCCGGGATTCAACACCGACAGGCGTACCCGCGGTGTCTGCTCCCAACCGTTGTCGATACCCTTCAGGTAGTGGTCGAAGAAGCGGCGCAGATCCTCCACATTCTCGGGCGTGTAATAGTCGAACCACTCGCTGGTGTTGTGCACCCGCAGCCACTTCTCTTTCGAAGCCATGCGGCGGAACCCGGCAAAGGAGCCGTGTGTGTGCACCGAGTTGGTATAGCTGGCCACGACATAGGCCGGAATCTCGATATTCTCGACCCGGGCCGCCTTGTCTTCCCAATAGTCGCACATGAAGGGGCGCTCGACAATCATGCGGGGCTGGTCCTCGAGCATGCCGTGGGCCGAGGCAAAGGTCTCGGCAATCATCTCGGGAAACTCGGGAGCCGGTATGCCACCCCGCGTACCCGACTCGCGGTAGTGGTCGCAGAATCCCTCCCAGGGAGCGATGGCAGCCAGATGCTCGGGACGCTCGGCTGCAATGAACCATTGCGATACGGTGAGCCACGAGTTACCCGTCATGCCCACCTTGCCGTTGCTCCACTTTTGCGAAGCTATCCAGTCAATCACATCGCACCCGTCAAGAGCATCCTCGTGCCCCCAGTAGAGCAGATTGCCCTCCGACATGTAGGCACCCCGTTTGTCGGGGTTGACAATGGCATAGCCATGAGCCACCCAATAGGCCGGGTCGGGACCTTCGAACTTCTCCAACCCCGAGGTGGCCGACAAGGGCACCCCCGAACGCATGGGCACATCGTCGAGCATCTGCCCACCTATCTCCTTGCCATAGGGACTCCACGCCAACAGGGCGGGGCAAGCCTCGTCGCCCACGGGGCGGAACACATCGGCATAGATGGTCACGCCGTCGCGCAGCCGGATGGGCACATCGCGCTCGAGCAAAATATCGCACGGCAGCGGCATGGCACCTTCGCGGCGCACACTGCCGGCCTTCAAAATCAGAGTATCGGGATTGAACCCCGGATAGCGCACCCGCGGTGCATCTACCGGTAAAGCCTTGCGAAGAGGAACTTTCATCTCTCGCCCCTGGGCATCGTGCAGCGTAACCTCCTGACGGGCCGGCACACCGCACTGCGTGCAAAGGGCCATCAGCGCCAAAGCGCCTGTATACATCCATTGCCTGGTCATATCGTAATCCTTTTTATCGGTTAAACATTTCGCTCTTTTGTGAGGCAAATTTCGTCAATCTTTCTCGGTTGCCATTGTTAAATCAAGAGCCGAAATTGGTTAAATACTGAACATTTCCTATCTTTAGCCGCATCAATCTTACCACCCTGAGCCATGACCGAAAAAATCATACGACTGAGCGAACTTACAGAATACCACCAGGTAAAAGAGGTATACGAAAACAGCCTGGCCTGCTTCGAGATGAACAGCCATTTGGTAAACATCGACACCATACCGCCGGTATTTGCCGACATCTTTTCGGTAGTGTTGATTCGGCAGGGGTCGGCCACCTTCTCGCTGAACTATCGCGACTACACCGTGGGCAAGGACGACATGCTGCTCTTCTGGCCCAGCCTGCTGGTATCGCTCACCCGGCAGAGCCCCGACTTCGTGGCCCTGCATCTGCTGTGCGAGCGCACCCTCTTCGAACGGCAACTGACTACCGACCCGGCCTACCAGCAATACTCGCTCTTCTTTTTCCAAGCTCAGTCGCCCATCCTTCACCTGCCCGACCATCTGGCTCAAAATCTGGCCGACGACCTGCGGCAGCTCGCCCGCCACATCGTTACACCGGGGCCCTACCAGGGTAACAGGCTGCAACACCTGCTGCACGTCGTGATGCTGCAAGTGCTCGAGCGGATTGCCCATCGGACCGATGCGGCTACTCCACTCTCCCACCCCGAGCGGCTGTTCCAGCAATTCATCACGCTGCTCACCCGCCACTACAAGCGCGAGCACACCATCGACTTTTACGCCCGCAGCCTCTCCATATCGCCCTCTTACCTCTCGCGCATCATTCGCCAGACCACCCACAAGACGGCCGGCTACTTTATCAACGGGCTGCTCTATGCTGAGGCGTGCCGCCTGCTGCGACACACCGACCGCACCATACAAGCCATTGCCGATGAACTGAATTTTTCGGACCAATCGGCCTTCGGCAAGTTCTTTAAGACCAATGCCGGACTGTCGCCTCTGCGATACCGAAACCGAAGCGTAAAATCATAGGCACAAACAACAATCTATTTTACAGAAACTTAACAAAGCATGTCACAGCGGAAGCCCCTTCTGAAAATCTTTTTCACATTGCTAAAAATAGGTTAAACCAGACCGTTAAAAAACAATAAAAAGAATATATGCTTTTATGTTTTTCGTAAAAGTGTATTCTATATTTATCCCCCCAAGAGAAAAGATATATAGAATAGTTAATCGTATAACCCGCTTTTTATGCAAAAAATCTACTCGACACAAGGGGATATGTATTCCGTAAAAAACAACGGTTTCACCTCAACACATACCATCCGATAAAAATCATCCATATTCTAATTTCTAACCGTATGGAGGGGCCTTGACGTCGGGCTCTTCCCTACCTTTAACTCACTTTTTTATATGAAAAAATTACTATTACTCCTTTCCCTGTGGCTGCTGGCTACCAGCGCTTTTGCAGCCGACGAGATGTTATCCAACCCGGGATTCGAAGACTCCTCTTCCGACTTCCTCTTTGGAACCACCTTCGACGAATGGAGTGCCACAGGAATTACCCTGGATGTCGAAACCACCGACAAGGTCGAGGGTGAACAGGCACTGAAAGTCACCAAAGCCACGCGAGACGAAAGCTATTTGAGCCAAGAGATTGCCGGCAACTTCGAGGCTGGAGCAACCTACCGCCTGCGTATCAAATACAAAGTGCTGACCTCGCAAAGCGGCAGCGACGTTAAGCTGAACTGCTATTGGGAGTCCCCGCGCGACGGTGAGCTCGATCACGACAGCGACAAGCTGAAAACCGACTTCTTCACCGCCGATACCTGGACCGAAAAGACGGTCGAAACAACCTTCCCCGAAGGGGCTACCCGCTTTTACTTCAACGTAATGGTGGCCAAGAATGCCTCGGTACTGTTCGACGACTTCAGCTTCCAGAAGACCGAAGGCAGCACCCCCGTCCCCACCGAACCTACCCTGACGGTATCGCCCACCACCTTTACCGAGCTGTCGACCCAACTCAACAAGTCGATCGACTATCCCACCGTCACCATTACCCAGGCCAACCTCGACAAGCCGGTGACCATCTCCTTCACGGGTAAGGATGCCAAATACTTCAGCGCCTCGGTACAATCGATTACCGAGCCCTCAAAAGCCGTAGTCTTTACCTACAACCCCACCGTTATCGGCCGCCACACGGCCACGGTCACCATCGAGAGCGCCGGTCACTACGAGCTCACGCAGACCTTCCAACTGAAGGGCTATTGCATCGACCCCAACAATCCGCCCTCGATTTCGCTCGACCCCGCCACCATCCCGGCCTTCACCGCCAAGGTCGACGAGAAGAGCACCGTAACGGCTACCCTCAAGAGCCAGAACTGCATCGACTATGTGCGTGCCTCGATCGAACACATCGAAGGGGCTGCCTTCAGCATATCGAGCACCCTCTTTGTCAAGAACATTCCCAACACCGTAGTCTTTACCTTCGCCCCCAAACAGGCCGGTAAGTTCCACTCGAAGATTCACTTTACCACCCTCGAAGGTAAAGAGCTTGTTGTCGACCTCAACGGTACGGCTACCGCAGGCGACACACCGGTCGAAGAGCCTCTCGTAAAGAATTTCAACTGGAACATGAGCAACCCGCGCGAACAACTGTTCGAAACCTTCGACAACGCCGTCAAGAACGAAAACCTGAAACTCGAAGGGTGGCAGAATGTAACCCGCAAAGGGAACCGCCCCTGGTGGGGATACGAACTCGACGGCGAGAAGATGGCCAAGGCCTCGGGCTACGTATATCAGGAACAAAGCGACGACCAGGTAGAGATGTGGATTGTAACCCCGCCGCTGAGCTACAAGACGGCCGGGAAGACCTTTACCTTCCGCGTCATGGGCGAAAACATCTTTGAGAACTGCCCCACCAAACTCGAGCTCTACTACATCGACACGATACCCAACACGCCCGTATTCTTCCAACCGCTGGAGGTAGGCATACCCGCATCGCCCGACCAAAACGGCGAATGGAACGAGCTCCATGTCAATCTGGAGGGACAGAACATCAGCGACGTCTTCTTCATGGCCTTCAAATATACCGGCCGCTGGGGCAATGAAAACGCCGTGACCTACTACATCGACGATATTGGCTGGGGCCGTACCGACCTGCCCGAGATGACCAGCGACTCGACCCACGTGTCGATGATAGCGGCTCAGGGCAAAGACCAGGTGAGCGGGAAAATCACCGTCTCCACCAAGAATCTGACCGAGCCCATCAAGCTGTCGCTCGGCGGAGCCAACCCGAGCAAATTCAAGCTCTCGACCCAATCGCTCCCCACTACGGGCGGCTCGTTCACCGTATCGTTCAACAGCAACAATCTGGGCGTGCACGAAGCCTATGTGAAGCTCGCCTCGCGTGGTGCAGCCGACAAGTATATCCCCCTGTCGGTTCTCGTCAAGTCGGCCTCGGGTATCGACGATACCCACAGCCAGCCCGTCACCATCGCCCAGACGGGACAACGCCTCCACATCCAGGCCGAAGGGCTGCAACACGCGGCTCTCTATTCGATTGCGGGTGTACTGACAGGCCAATTTGCGGCCGAAGGCGAAACGATACAGACCCCCGAATTGCCCCGGGGTGTCTATATCCTCCAGGTAACGACAACAGCCGGTAAAACGACCCACAAGATTGTACTCCGCTAAAGTGTAAAAGGAGATACTGCGGCTCCCCCCAAGGAGCCCGGTATCGCTCCCGATAACCCTATCCGGCCCCGGCGCGCGACCAGTTCCACGCCGGGGCCGCTCTTTTAAAAGGGCTCGACGAGCATCACAACCATCCCTACCCTCCCCGCAGGTACCCCCGCAAAAAGTTTTTCAAAAAAAACAGCCAGGCCAACAAACAGGTAACTATTTGTTTCCTTGAAAGATAAAACGGCACTCGATTTTTTTTGAAAAAATTCTTGCCCGATATGTTGTGTAGAAAGAAAAAATGCCCTATCTTTGCCGTCGCAAAACCAAAATGGTGCGGTAGTTCAGCTGGTTAGAATACATGCCTGTCACGCATGGGGTCGCGGGTTCGAGTCCCGTCCGCACCGCCAGTAAAGCGAGGATGACTCCTTTACGAAAACAGAACATGGTGCCTGTAGCTCAGTTGGTTAGAGCATCGGATTGTGGTTCCGAGGGTCGTGGGTTCGAGTCCCATCTAGCACCCCACAAAAGGAGCGAGAACTTTTTGTTCTCGCTCCTTTTGTTTTACCCACTCCTTTGTAAAACCGGGGCAGTAGAGGGATAAGGGGGATCAACGTGGATCAACGTAAAAACCTGAGGGATTCATAAGATTAAGCATAAATTTTAGGAGCAGTAGAAAATCGGTGGGGATAACCACACAGTTTAACGATTCTGAAAAAAAGGACTTTTGGAGAATAGGCGTAAAAAAACGTGGGATTCGCAAAGTCAGAACGCAGCAGGGATTAACACCAAAACAGGCCGCCCTCAAAAATTCTGAGAACGGCCTGTTTACAGACTCTACAATTAGATAAACCTTATCTCTTTATCTCGGACAGATGGCTCAATAGAACTTCGACATCGGATAGATGTTCACCGGATAACTGCCCTTGTTTTCGAGATTCATCACCAGCTTCGGCTCATCGCCGCTGCAATCGTAGACGAGGATATTCCCGTCGGAAATCCGGGCCTCGTTCAGGTCGTTCGATACCGATACATAGAGCAGATTCTTGTTCGGGTCGGCTACAACGTTGCAGGTCAGATACTCGGCTTGCGGAGCATCGTTTTTCACCTGGATATACTCCTCGATTTTCCACGTCTTGAGCGAGATGCGGCTCACCGTCAAGGTGCCGGCGGCAAAGTAGAGGTAGTCGCCGGCCAGCGTCACGCCCGACGAGTTCATAAACTCGGCCGAGATGTCGGCACTGATGGGTTTCTCGAGTATGACGCTCATGGTCTCGGTGTCGACAAAGGTGAGATAACTTTTCAGGCTGCCCGAGCGACCGCAGGTAGCCACCACGATTTCGTGGTCGCCCGTGCGACAGATACCGCTGATAAATTCGCCCGAAAGGTCGAGCGAACGGGTCAACTTGTTGCTGTCTTTCGTGAACTCGAAGAGCTGGGTATTGGTCCAGAATCCCCCGCCGGAACAATAGAGGTGATCGCCGATGACGGTCATGCCGCGTGTGCCCACAACGGTCTCGATTGTATTCCCCTGGTTGCCGAAGTGGTATCCACCCTCCACGAGAGTCAACTCGCCGGTCTCGGTATCGAGGCGGAACATGCCCTGTCCGTCGGCCAGAAAGAGGTTATGCTCGTCGATAACGGCCAGATTCTCGAGCGGCGTGACCAGCGGCAACGAGTCGACCACCTCGAGCGAGCCCTCGGGTTTATGAAACTTCAGGTCCTTGAAATGGAATACCTTATCGCGGCGGAAGGTCTCGGCATCGACAATGACGATAGTCCCGTCGCCCGGCTCGCTGTTTCCCAAATCGGGCACCTCGGTATTGTTGCTCATGATGTAAATCTTGTTTCCATAGAGGTAGAGATCTTGCGACGTATTGCCGCAGGCCGAACCGTTGACGGTACGGTAGACATTCTGCTCGACCTGCCCCTCGGGCGAAATCCAGGTGACCGAGCCGTTCTCCAGACGCGGGGCTCCCTGGTTGAGAATCAACACTCCGTCGGGCGAAGCATATCCGCCGAGAGCCGTGGGCGGATTAGTGCCGCCACCGCCCGTATTACCACCGTTACCTACAAGTTCGGGGTCGGACGAGCAACCGCCCGCCGCAACCATGGCCCCCGTCAGCACGAGGGCTGCAATCCATCTGTTATTCATTGCGCAAAACATATTTCTTACAGATTACTGACGACCGGCCGGGAAATAGAAGCCGGCGGGGAAGTGGGTATAGTTTTCGTATTTGACGGCCGGAGCCTCGGTGCTGGTGGCAAAGTCGAATCCCCAGATCTGGTTCTGCCCAAAGAGGGCATACGACTTGAGGGTATTGATGTAGACACGTCCCGACTTGGGGTGCACGCCCAGTCCGTTGTAACGGATGCCGGCGTTCTTGTCCAGAGCAGAGAGGTCGACCATCCATTGCTCGGCCTCGAGACCCGAGTCGGCCTTGAGATCTTCGCTCTCGTCGAAAGGCAGACAGTAGACCGTCACCCCATCGGCATAGTAGAGGTTGTTGCCATAGGCGGCGAAGGCCTCGCCCGACGAACCCACGGCCGGTTCAACGCCTATGCGGCGCTGAATCATCGAGCGGTCCGACAGGTTGAACTTGCCGATGGCAATCTGTCCCGAGCCTACGGTCGTCGAGGTAGAGGTCATCACCCACATCCGGCCGTCGTCGGCGCCCTGAATGCCCAGCACACGGTTGATCATGCAGGGGATGCTGTACGGGAACGAAATCGACGTCACGGCATCGCTCTCGGTCGAGAGCTCGAGAATCTTGCTCAAATAGCCCGACTTGAAGGTGTAGGCCTTGCCTCCCATCGTCACGAAGCGGCTCTTCGGCGCACCGTCCGAACCGGTCACGAAGGTCAGCGACTTGGCCGTGGGGTCGAAACGGTAGATACCGGCGTTGTCGCGGATATAGAGATGCTGCTCGTCGAGCACGGCGATATGCGTGGGCCAGTCGAGTCCCTGCAGGTCGTCGGTCGTGTAGGCGGCCGTACGCTTCAAGGTGTGAGCATCGGCCACCACCAGCATGCCGTCGTTTTCGAACACCGTGCCGTTGGGGTTCTTGTTGCCGTTCTGCGAGATGATATAGACCTTGCCGTTACAGAATGCCATGTCTTGTGCCACGTTGCCCAGCTCGGTACCGTTGACTGTCTTGTAGGCATCGGCCACCACATACCCCTCGGGCGAAATCCAGGTGAGCGAGCCGTTCTCGGTAGTCATGTTCCCCTCGTTGAGCACAAAGACCCCGGCCGGGTCGTCAAAGGCATTCAGACAATACAGCTCCACCTTTTGCGAAAGGTTCTTCCCGCCTGCGCCCGCTACCGTGACGGTGAGCGTAGCTTTTGTTTCGGCATCGGCCGTGGCCGAGATTTCGATTTTCCGGGCATCCTGGTCGACCGTTGCACTCCACCCGGCGGGCAGCGATTCGGTCTTGACCGACTGCACATGCTCTGCCGCATAGGCAATCTCTACTTGGGTATCGGGAACCACAAACACCGGCACATCGGTTGCAACAGCCGTTGTCCACTCAAACTTCGGGTCGGGCATCGGTTCTTCACTCTCTTTCGAGCAACTGCCCATAATCAGAGCTACCGCTACCAGCAGCACGCCCCACATCTTTCTTACTTTCATCATTCTACTTTTGGATAAAAATCTATTATTTAACAGGTTATTGAAAATTTGCAAAACAAGGTCCCGGGCCGGAGAAGAGACGGCAAGCCCGGCCGTTGCCATATTGTCAAGACGGCAACGCGTCGTGCCTGCCTGTTCCCGGGCAGATGCCCCAACAGGTTTACACAGCACCCCGACACGGGTTATGAATGGCTCGAAAAGCCTGAAAAAAGTATATAGCATTTACGTCGTACATTTAACCGTCCTGTCCACGGGCTCGATTAAAAACAAAAACTGACGGCAGGTCTTCTGACTGACTCCCCACTCGAGGCCTTCCCGATATTGCAATCAGTGGCGTATAGAATTCGAGCGGTTGGCGGAGCTTCACAGCAGCGGGACTGTCCGGGATTTTCACCCGATTCCCTTTTAATCCTCGAGGCCCGGCGGACCTTTTGGAACCAATCGGCTGCAAAATTAGTATTTTTTTCTGGAGAAAGATAACTTTTTGCTTCCTACTTCAAACAGATTGTATATGGTGCAGCTTATAGTCTTTATCCTCAGCGGTCTTGACAACACACTCCCCCCCACAAAAAAAGCATGAGCGCATATAGCCGAGATGCGGCTGTATGCGCTCATGAGTTTCTCTGAAGAAGTTTTGCCGGTTCTCTCCTACACCGGCTCCATTTTTTTCTATACTGCCAAACTTATCTTACCAGAACCTTCTGGCCGCCGATAATGTAGAAACCGTTCGGCAGATTCTCGGCAGCAACCTCCCGAGGTACGTTGGCCCGCACCTTCATGCCTTGCAAATTGAAGACATCGACACGGGCACTTCCCGAATCCACACGGTCGGAGACCACAGACTCGATGCCCGAACTCGCCGATTGCCCCTCGAGTATCCAGGCATTCAGCTCCTTTACCCGGGTCGTGGCCGAGGCAAAGGCTTCGATGCCGTTGGCATCGGCTCCGGTGGGGAAGACACGGATGGAGGTAGCCCACTTGTCGTTCACGAAGATGTCGAGGATGGAGTGGTCGATAAAGATATTTATCTTCAGCTCACTCCCCACGGCCGGACGCTCGGGCAAGATGCAACGATAGACACCGTCGTATACGCCGGCGTCGTTGGTCAACCGAGGCAGGGCGCTGAAGTCGGCCACGAGTTCACCCGTTGCCGGAGTGTACGAAACAACGGCCTCGGCACTGCCGCTCTTGAAGATGTGGAAACCGAAGTCGGAGGCACCCACCTCGAATGTGCCGCATATCTCGACCGAGCGTCCGCTCACAGGCGAGAGGTCGAGAGTACCGTTCAGGTCGAACCCCGTGCGGGTAAAGGTGGTCGTGGTGCGTAACCCGGTCAACCCCTCATAAGGTTTCTGCGACAGCGAGCCGTCCTCAGCAATAGACCACTCGCGAGGCAACGAATAGCAGTGAGCCCAACCCAGGTTCCAGTTGGAGACCGACGACAACTTGTCGGGGACAATGCCCAGGGCAATCACCTTGTCGTTGTGCCGATAGATGGTGGGCGACAAGAGACCGAAGCCGTCGCGGGAGTTCAGCTCGACCAGACGCGGTTGCGAAGAATCGGCATCGGGCACAAACTTTCCATCGGCGGCAATCGAGCCCGTCCAGTACAGGGTGTGAACACCTTGCGATGTGTTGAGCGGCGTGACGGTGAACAGCCATCGGCCGTCGGGCATCGGGGTGATGTTGGGCATCTCCCAGAAGGTACCGGCTTCGGCAGCCGACGAGCCCGTGAAGAAGAGGTCGCCGTCGTTGCTCCACATGCCGGTGAGCGGGTTGTAGCGATGCAGAGTGGTTGTGCCTACCCCATTCTTCGAAGAGCCCACAATGATGTAGGCGTTGTCGCCGTTGCGGAAGAAATAGGGGTCGCGGAAATCGTCGGAGAGTCCGCTGGGGCGACCACCGATAATGGGGTTGCCGGGCAACTTGCTCCACTCGTTCAGGTTGTCGGCGACAGGCGTGGCCTGCGCAATCGTGGCCTTGGCATAGTCTACGGCCGTATAGAGGATGTTGGGCTCTCCGCCCGTCACCTCATCGTCGGCAAAGAGACAGCCGCTCCAGCAGCCCTTGATGTCGTAGGCGTCGCCGGGAGCCAGGGCAATCTTCTCCTCCCGCCAGTCGTAGAGGTTTTCGCTCGAGATATGTCCCCAATGCAAGCGGGCCATGTAGGGGCCGTCGGCATTCTTCTGGAAGAAGAGGTGGTAGCGGCCGTCGGCATAATACATGCCGTGGCATTCGTTGGTCCACCCGGCGGCAGGCATACCGTGGAAACGCGGACGCAGCAAATCGTCGGCAAAGCGCGAGGCCGGTATATCGAGGTCGGGCTCATGCTCGGGTTGCCAGGTCTGTATCTCGTCCAGCGACTTGGCCTCGTTCCAAATCGAAATATCGTCAATCAGTCCGTTGAACGACATCAGCTCGAAGGGGCCCGACAGGCGGGACTCGGAGCCCTGCCCCATGTAAAACGAACCGGCGGCAAACGAGACAGAACCGTTGGCCCGGCTCGAGCCTACCTCCACCCCGTTGTTGTAGAGCTTGATCGACCGGTTGTCGCAGTCGATTACGGCCACCAGGTTGTTCCAGCTATACGTGGGGAGCGGCGTGCTCGCCTCGATACTTACCGGCCAACCGCCGATGTAGGTCTCGAAACTGTACTTGCCGTTAAAGCCGAGGTAGAAACCGAAGCCCGTCTTGCTGTCCCGGTCGAGACAGGTGACGATGGGGGTCTTCTCCGACGTATCGGTATCGATTTGGATAATGGGATAGCACGGGAGGGCCACCCATACCGAGACGGTCATTTGCGTGGCATCGGCAGCCAGGATATTGTCCAGACGGGCATCTACCCGCGAGGTATAGCCGTCGAACCTTAAGGCGGCACCTACGGCTCCGTCGACATTCTCGGGGGCGAAATTTCCCTCGACCGTAAAGCGGTCGCCACTGATACGCTCCTCGATCTGCCCGGAATCGACATTCATAGGAAAATGGGCAACCAGTTCGGCATTTAACGACAACGCCGACGCCATGGCGGCAATAACTGAAAATGATTTAATCCGATTCATTGATACAAATTCTTTTGAGGTTTGGCTGGATACGACACAGATGACGCACCTCGACAGAGAGGGTTACGCCATCTGTGTTTCAATAAGTTTTATTTCAGATAATCGAGAATGTTCATAGTCAACTGCTCGATGTTGTGCTGATAGGGATTGGTACCCGAGTTCTGGTTCCACTCATAGGCGGCAAAGCCGTTGGCGATGCAACGTCCGTGCTCGGCATTGGCATAGAACTCGACCAGACCGGCCACGCAGTGGTCGCGCACATGGCCCCAGGTGGCCAGCACGAGGGCGTTGGTAGTCACCTCGAAGTTGCGAATCACGTCGGGATAGTTGCCTTTCCCGTAGATGTTGCAATCCCACAAGCAGTTGTGGTCTTCGCGTTGACCGGGACCGATGAGCGGCAGGCTGTTGTAGCCGTAGTTGTTGGGGTCTTCCATCGTGAGGCCCTCGTATACGGGGTGCGAGGTGCGGTCGTAGAATCCCTGGTCGCTGCCGTTGCGGAAGTCCCAGCCCAGGTAGGGATTGATGGTCCATACGTCGGTACCTGTCCCGCCTTCGCCGTTACCGTAGGTCGTGGGAGGCATGGTCGACGGCACGAAGCCGAGGGGTACGGTGAGCTGCGTAGCCATGTTCGAGAGGTAGAGGCTGCCGCCGTTGGCCGAGTATTGGCGCAGAGCGGCGATGGTCTCGTCGGAGGTTATCTCGGCCGGCAGGTTCTCCCACCCGAGAGGCAACCCCACGCGGTCTATCTCGATCCAGAGCACGGGATAGATGTCGGCATCCAGGTCGGCAAGCTGCGAGGGTTGGATGAGCTCGGCATTCTCCTGCTCCATGAACCAGGCGGCCGCAGCCCGCTCGTCGTCATCGGGGAGCTGCTGGATGGTGGCGGCAGTCATCAGGTAACCCATCTTGGGGGTGATATAGGGAACCGTCACCTGTACCGAAGTACCCTTCGACGTATAATACTCGTCATATACCAGGGCCACGGTGTAGGTCAACTCCTGGTCCATCGGCTGGCCCTTCATTTCGCACGAGGTAGCCGACGCCTCCAGCACGACGGCGGCATCGGCCTCGTCGGCTCTGAAGACCTTGACGGCCGTAATGCCCTCTTCGTCGGGCAGGGTCCAGTTGAGTGTAACGGTACGGCCGCTCACCGAAGCCTCGAGGTCGGTCACATTGGCCAGCTCGATATAGGGAATCGTAGCCGTCACCGAGACACCCTCGGATACATAGCCTCCGTTATAGAGGACTTTCACCGTGTAGAGATACTCCTCTTCCATAGGCTGCCCCTCCACCGAATAGGAGGTTACGCTCCCCTCGAGGCGTGTGGGGTTCGACGAGTTGCCGTTGGTAATCAGCAATACCCCCTCTACCCCATCGGCTGCGGGCAGACTCCACGAAAGATTGACCACATAGCCGTCGATGTCGGCTCTCAGGTTACTCACCTTTTGCAAATCCGGAATTTCGGTATAACCGGTCGGTTCAAATTCCGAGCATGCACCAAACATACCGCACAGCGTGGCAAGCAGTATGAAAATGCCATAAGATATTTTTTTCATCGTACTTTCTGATTTAATGTGTTATTTATACAAGTCTCCTGCATTGTCTACCTGGTTGACAGGAATCGGGAAATAGATTTCGTCGCTCGAGAGGTTGGCTCCCTGGTAGTAGGTCCGGATTTTCCCTTCGGTTTCGTAGTAGTTGTTTACCGTTTCGACTACCGTACCCCAGCGCACGAGGTCGAACCAGCGCAGACCCTCCATGGCCAACTCGAGGCGGCGCTCCATGCGCACAGCCTTGCGGGCATAGTCCTGATTCCAGCCCGTAGCCGGATATTCGCTCACCTTGTAACTGGCCACCATGGGGTTGCAGTCGATGGGTTCGTACGAAGCGTCGACTGAGCGGGCGGCCTTGCGGCGCACGTCGTTGATGAGGGTGCGAGCCTCCTCGAGATCCTTGTTCTGCTCGATCAGGGCCTCGGCCTTCATCAGCAGCACGTCGGCGTAGCGGATGAGCAGACCGTTGAGCGACGAGGCCCCCCAGGGCACGATACCGGGTTTGACATAGGGCGACTCGGGTGCCGGATAGGGCTTTTTGCCCGAATACTGCCCGTAGAGCTCGAGGTTGCGGCACCACTTCTCGTTATACTGGTGCGAACGCCACGGCATCCCGATACGGCCTACCGTAAAGTCGAGACGGGGGTCGATGTTGCCTTCGAAATCGGCACGGTCTACATTCTGGTCGTCGGGAGCACCATCGAGATAAGGCAGACCGTTTTCGTCGGTACGGAAGGCGTTGACCAGATCTTGCGAAGCCAGATAGAAGTCGTCGCCGTTGCCATAGAGGTTGCCTTCGGACCAGGTACAGTTCAGACAGTTGTTGTAGTTATACTGGTCGGGCGAGTTGGCCGACGAGAACTGGATGGCCAGTATCGACTCGTACTGGTTGTTGTACTCGGGTTTCGACATGTCGAGGAAGTTGGGATAGAGCTCGTACTGATGGCTGTCGATTACGTAGCCGGCATAGGTCTCGGCTTCGGCCCAATCGGAGGTGAAGAGGTCGACACGAGCCAGCAGGGCAGCAGCCACATAGCGGTTGAAGCGGCCCACCTCGGCCTGCGTTGGGGGCAGTATCTCGTAGCTGTCGCGCAAATCCTGTTTGATAAACTCGGCAATCTGCTCGCGCGAATACTGGTCGGCCCGGCATTCGCTGGGGTTCACGACGGTTTCGTCGAAGTAAGGGAACTTTTCAAAGATGCGCAGCATATCGAAGTAGAAGTATGCCCGCAACGTCTTCATCTCGGCCACATACGAGTTTTTCTCCTGGTCGGAAATCGAGGTAGAAGCCTGGATGCCGCGGATGGCGGTGTTGCACCGGCTGATCGAATAGTAGTTGTTGCGCCATTTGAAGGTAACCACATCGTTGTCGCTCTGCACATTGCCAATCTCGAGCTGGTGGATGTAACCCTCCATGGTCACACCGTCGCCCCCCTTGAGGGCGTCGTCGGACCGCACGTCGAATACCCAGTTGTTGATAGGGCCGGCAAACGACTCGTTATTGCCGAAATAGTGGTTGAGCAGCGACGCATAGGCCGAGGTCATCAGGTCGAGAGCCTCCTCGTCGCCAATCTGTTCGTCGGTAAACGTACCTTGCGGTTTGGTGTCGAGCATATCCTCGCATGAATTCATGGTCATGCCCATTGAAAGGATAGCTGCAACCCATATTGCTTTTTTTGCTATGTTTTGTATCATGTTCATGGTTCGTCGTTTTGAATGTTAGAACTGGAAATTCACGCCCACCGTAAAGGTGCGGGGACGGGGATATGCACCATTGTCGATGCGTGCACCATACTCACCGGGAAGGATTTCGGGGTCGAGACCCGTATAGGAGGTGAGGGTAAAGACATTCTCTACCTGCCCGTATACCTCGAGGTTCGAAGCACCTATCTTCTTGATGAGATTCTTGGGCAGTGCGTAAGAGAGTTTCAGGTATTTCATCTTCATGTAGGAACCGTTCTCCACGTAGTACGACGAGAAGCGGCTCTCGTTGTTGTCGTCGGTCAGCGACAGGGCCGGAATATCGGTATCGGTATTGGTCGGGGTCCAGGCATTCAAGATCTCTACCCCGCGGTTGGTCGAGAGGTTGCCGTAGTTCATCGAGAGCAACTGACGCTTCATGTGGTTCTGGATGTCGAATCCGAAATCGCCGGCAAAGAACATGTCGAGCGAGAAGTCCTTGTAGCGGAAGGTCAGGTTCAAGCCCATCGACAAGTCGGGGTTCGGGTCGCCGATGATGCAACGGTCGTTGTCGTCGATTACCCCGTTGCCGTCGAGGTCACGATAGATGAGTCGGCCGGGAGCGGCACCGGTCTGGGTAGCGTGGTTGGCCACCTCGACCTCGTTCTGGAAGATACCGTCGCACACATAGCCGTAGTAGACACCCATGGGCTGACCCGGGATGAGCCGTTGGTCACCGCCGATGAAGTTTTGCCGCGAGTTGAGCTCGAGCAGTTTGTTCTTGTATTGGGCTACGTTGATTGAACCGTTCCACGAGAAGTCGCCATACGAGGGACTGTTGTAGCTGAGGGCGATTTCCCAACCTTTGTTCTCCATCGAACCGGTGTTCAGCCACATGGCCGCATTCTCGCCGGCCACGTCGAGGGCGGGCGGTATCGTCAGCATGTCTTTGGTCTTCTTGATGTAGTAGTCGGCACTCAGACCCAGGGCTCCGCTGAAGAACTGGAAGTCGGCACCGATGTTGTGCTGATAGGTAGTCTCCCACTTCAGCTCGGGATTACCGGTGCTCGAGAGGGTGATGCCCGACGTGGTAGACGAATTGGTTCCGCTGATGTCGTAGGCACCGTTGCCCGTATTGAAGATGTAGGTCGAGTAAGCCGGGTAGAGCGAGGGGATATTGGCGTTACCGTTCTGTCCCCAGGAGTAGCGGACCTTCAGGTCGCTGAGCACGTTGTTCTGGGAGAAGAACTCCTCCTGCGTGGGTCGCCAGGCCAGTGAGAAAGCCGGGAAGATGCCGGCGCGATAGCCTTTGGCAAAGCGCGAGTTTTCGTCACGACGGATGGTGAACGATGCCAGATAGCGGTCGGCATAGTTGTAGTCGACTTTACCGAAGAGCGAAAATACCGACCATTGCGTCTTGCCGCCGCCGTTGCTGCGGGTACCCGTACCGGCGCCTATCTGCATGTAGTCGGGGTCTTCAAAGGCATACCCTTCGCGCGAAGCCGACAGGTCGCGGAACGTATAGCTGATGGCCTCGGTTCCGAGCAGCACGGTCAGGTGGTGCTTGTCGGCAAAGGTCTTGTTGTAGTTGGCGGTATTGGTCCAGGTCCAGGTATCGCCCTGACCGTATACACTCGACACGCTGTTTACATCGCCGGGGTTCACCGTACGGCCGAGCGTGTGGTTGAAGTATTGGCTGTGCTCGATACCGATATTGGTCTTGAGCGAGAGGCCCTCGATGGGTTTCAACTCGAGGTAGGCATTACCCAGGATACGCCACGACGAGTAGTCGTTGTCCTTGGCATTCTCGATGAGCTGCACGGGGTTGGTCAGGTCCGAAGCAATCAGCTCCAGAGGACGGGCCCACGAACCGTCAAGACCGCGCACGGGCAGTGCCGGGTGCTGGCTCATGGCCGTGAACGGCACACCCCGGTCGCCGGCAACATCGACACCCCGGTTTTTCCAGTGGGCCAGCATGAGGTTCTCGCCCACCGAGATATACTTGTTGAAGTCGTATCGCGAGTTGATACGGGCCGAGTAGCGCTCGTAGAAGGTCTCCCGGATGTTACCGTCCTGGTTGATGTAGTTGAGCGAAAGCATCACCGAACTCTTGTCGGTATTGTTCGAGATAGAGGCGGTGAGGTTGTTGGTCCAGGCCGTGCGGTATACCTGGTCCTGCCAGTCGGTATTGGTGGTAGGATAGTTGGTATTGCCGGCCACGTAGGGTTGCAGCACCGGAGTCTCGCCGTTGCCATAGAGCACATGCGAGGGGGCGATGTTCGAGTTTTTCGAAGCAGCCCAGTAGGCTATGCCCCATTGGTTGGCATCGAGCATTTCGTAGCGGTTGGCAATCGTCTGGATGTTGGTCGAGTAGTTTACGTTGACCGTCATGCGGTCGCCCTTGCCCTGCTTGGTGGTGATGACTACCACGCCGTTGGCGGCACGCGAACCGTAGATCGAGGCCGATGCAGCATCCTTCAGCACCTGCATGGACTCGATGTCGCTCGGGTTGATGCAGTTGATGTTGTCGGTAGGCACACCGTCGATGATGTAGAGGGGGTCGTTGCTCGAGTTGGCCGTAGACATACCCCGGACACGAATCGTACCGGTACCGCCGGGAGCGGCATCGGGCACTACGTTCACACCCGGCAACCGGCCGGCCATGGAGCTCATGATGTTACCGGAGTTCTCGCTCAACGGCTCCTTCATGTCCATGACCGAGACCGCCCCGGTAAGGTCGGCTTTACGAACGATTTGATAGCCCACGACCACCACGTCGTCGAGCACTTCGGAATTTTCGCCCAGATGGATGGTCATCTCCGGCGTGGCTTTGGCCTCGGTCGGATTGAATCCAATGTACGAAAACTTCAAGGTTGCACCTTCAGGGACGGAGATGGTAAAGTTCCCGTCAATGTCGGTAGAGGCTCCGGTTTGGGTCGACTCACAAAGCACGGAGGCTCCAATGAGAGGCTCTCCGCCGGACTTTGAAAGGACCTTCCCATGCACAGTGATATTCTGTGCCTGCGCCATGATTGCCATAATAAACAGCAATGTTGCACTGAGAATTGTTCTTTTCATATTTATTTATTTTTATAAGAATTTCTACCGCAAAAATAGGTTACAAAAGCCCCCTGCCGTTATAAAAAATGTTGTACAAGTTATCAAAATTTAAGCGATGCACGTTTTTTGATAGAAAATGCCCCAATTTTAATAGTCGACCAAACGACAAAAAAACGCACCTCTACGGTTGTATAGAGGTGCGCCACAACAGGATTAGTCGCAATGCCTATTGTTGTGCTCGATTATTTCGTCAGCTTGTTTCGAACCTCGGTAGGGGTCTCGCCATAGGTATCGCGATAGCATTTTGTAAAATAGGCCGGGGTAGAAAAACCTATTTCGTAGGCAATCTCGCTTACCGTTTTGTCGGTCGTGGTCAAGAGCTCGCGGCCCCGTTGCAAACGCAACCGACGTATCAGCTCAACCGGAGCGTAGTTGGTGAGCGACTTGATTTTGCGATAGAACTGAGAGCGTTCAAGCCCCATCCTGGAAGCTATCGTATCGACATTCAAGCTGGCATTGCCCATCTCTTCCTGGAATATATCCAGGAAACGGTTGTAAAATTCATTGTCGATATCGCCCGCAGGTGTGCTTTTGGCCGGCAAGGGTTTCCCCTCCTCCTTTCGATTGCCTTTCAGGACAGACGACGAGAGCCACAGCTCCTTTATCCGCTTACGATTGGCTATGAGACTGGCACATCGGGCTTTCAATACGGTACTGTTGAACGGCTTTGAAAGATAGCCGTCGGCTCCGCTGTCATATCCCTGAGCCCGCTGCTCGTCCATGGAGCAGGCAGTCAGCATCAAGACCGGTATATGCGATGTCGAAATCTCGTTTTTGATGCGCCGGCAACATTCCAATCCGTCCATTACGGGCATCATCACATCGCAGATAACGAGATCGGGCACATACTTGACAGCCAACCGCACCCCCTCTTTACCGTTCGAGGCTGTAATTATGTTGTAGTCGGCCCCCATCAACTCACCGATAAGGAGCTGAATATCCCGGTTATCGTCGACAATGAGGATAATGGGCTTGTCCTCATCGAAAGTAATGTGCGTATCGATTACTTCAAATTCGGCCTCGACATCTTGCTCATCGATTTCCTTACCGACATCGATTGTAGTTTCGGCCACATGCCTTACCGGCAAGGTCACCGTGAAAACCGAGCCTTTGTTCAACGTACTGTCTACGGTGATGCTCCCCCCATGCAACTCTACAAATGCCTTGGCGAGCGACAATCCTATACCGGAACCCTTGGGATGGACACGATCGACCTGATAGAACCGATCGAATATGTTGCCGAGGTCTCGCTCGCTTATCCCTTCGCCGGTATCGGAGACCTTGAACGTGAGGTCCGTACCATCGCATTCGTACGAGACAGTAATCGAACCATTGTCGGGCGTGTATTTGAACGCATTGGAGAGGAGATTGAAAAACACCCGCTCTATCTTTTCCAAGTCGATAGCCAGTGCCAGCCGCTCGTCGGCCGACGGGCCGACCAACGACAACTTTATATCGCGCTTGCGGGCTATGGCATAGAACGACTCCAGCCAGTCCCGGATACATTGATTGAAATCGACCTCGGACAAGTGAATATCCAGTTTCCCGTTCTCATATTTACGGAAGTCGAGTATCTGGTTGATCAGCCGCTGGAGTATCCTGACGTTCTTATCGGCTATTTTCATGAGCGTATGTTGCTGCGGCGTGAGGTTCTCGGCAGCGGCCAGTTGGGCAACCGGTTCCGAAATAAGCGTCAGCGGCGTACGCAAATCGTGCGACACACTGGTGAAGAACACCAGTTTGGCCTGAGTGGCTTTTTCGAGCTGCTCATTCAGCAACTTTTGCTTATCACGCTCCTCCTCAAGAAGTTTATTCTGCGACAAGAGCTCTTTCTGGTGCCGACTGCGCTGCCAGTAGGCCCGCAGCAGAAGGAACCCGACACCACACAACAGAACGATAATGGCTACACTGGCATAGAAGAGCGAGGTCTGCGAGGAGTGCTGAGCCCAATAATCATCGATTTGGACTTTCAACAACTCTATCTTATGAGTCTCCTCCTTCAACGTCTCGTTCTGCAACAGCAGAATATCGGCATTGCTCAAATCTACGGCCGACGAAACAGGCAAAATAGTCTCCTTTTTGTAAGGTTCGTCCTTCAAGATGGCAAGAGCCGTTTGAATGAGTCGGTGCCCCTCGGTAGGATACAAAAAGGTTGCGTCGATAATACTATCGGCAACGGCCTGTATGCCTATATTGGGAGCGGCATCGATGCCGATTATCTTGATATGGTCGCGTAGACCGAGACGACTCGCCACCTCCGACGCTCCGATGGCCATACGGTCGTTATGGGCATAGATGAGGTCTACATCGGGATAAATCCTCAATAAAGAGTCGGCAACGGGTATCGCATCTTCCTTGTTCCAGTTGCCGGAGACGCTGGCCAACAAGGTTCCACCCGACGCCACAAACTCCTTGACAAAGCCTTCGTGCCGGTCTTCGGCCGGAGTAGACCCCCTCAAGCCGAATATCTCGATGGCTTTTGCCCGGTTCCCGAGCAAGTGCTGCGCATAGTGGGCCGCCGACTGCCCAAGCCCCTTGTCGTCTACACCGATGCGGGCCGTATAAGAGTCGCTGTTTATATTCCGGTCAAAAATAACCACAGGAATCCCCCGCTTGTATACATCTTCTATAATAGGCGTAAGAGTCTCGGCTTCGTTGGGCGAGACGATGATGATGTCGAACCCGTTCTTGACAAAATAGTTTATATCGCTTATCTGTTTTTCACTACTGTCATCGGCCGACCGAATCTCCACGACAGCTTCCTTGTGAAACATAATCTCGCGGTTTATCTCGTCGTTCATCTTCATGCGCCAGTCGTCCTGGCTGCACTGCGAAACACCTATCCTGTATACTTTGCTCTGGTTACAACCGAACAAGGCCATCAATACTGCCAGCCAAAAACCGTATGATAAGATTCTGTACATCGTTATGTGTGCTTTGTATCCGCAAATTAAACTATATTCTCATAAAAAAAAGCGTGTATAAGGTATTAAAAATCGGGCATAACAACAAATTTGATAAACTGTGCACGATTTTTTATAGCCTCCTCAAAGGTTAGTCTTTAACTTTGCATTACAAAACAACAGCAAGTATAACTCGATTTATCATAAATCTCGATAGAAAATAAAAAAATTGAAAATAGGCCCCACAAAAGGAGTTAATCATAAAAAATAAAACTATAATAATTATGGCTATGACTCAATCGCTTGTCACCAATCGCAAATCGTTCCTGCTGCAGATCCTCCCGGTGATGCTCTGCTTCTTTGCCATGGGATTTGTCGACCTCGTAGGCACAGCATCGAACTATGTACAAAAAGATCTCGGCTTAACCGACTCGCAGGCCAACCTCTTCCCCTCGCTCGTATTCTTCTGGTTCCTCATCTTCTCGGTTCCTACCGGCATGTTGATGAACAAAATCGGTCGGAAAAATACAGTTCTCATCAGCCTCGTCGTGACAGCTGCCTCATTGCTCATCCCGCCGTTCGGCGACAGCTACATAGTCATGCTGGTCTCCTTCTCACTGCTCGGTATCGGGAACGCCATCATGCAAACCTCGCTGAACCCGTTGGTAACCAACCTAATAAGCAGTGACAAGCTGGCTTCTACCCTCACCTTCGGCCAGTTTGTAAAAGCCATCGCCTCGTTCCTGGCCCCCATACTGGCCGCCTGGGGAGCCACCACGATATTCCCCACCTTCGGCCTGGGCTGGAGAGCTCTGTTCGTAATCTATGCCGTCATCTGTTTCCTGGCCATCTCGCTGCTGGCAGCAACCCCTATCGACGAAGACAAGCCCGACAAGGCATCCAGCATAGGGAATTGCCTGAAACTGCTCGGCCGCCCCTTCATTCTGCTCTGCTTCATCGGCATCATGTGCCACGTGGGAATAGACGTAGGAACCAACACAACAGCCCCCAAAATCATTATCGAACGACTGGGACTCCCCCTCGAAGAGGCCGGATTCGCCACCAGCATCTACTTCATATTCCGTACGATAGGCTGTTTCCTCGGCGCATTCATCCTGCGCACCATCTCGCCGAAACTCTTTTTTGCCATAAGCGTACTGATGATGCTGGCCGGCATGTGCATCCTGTTTATCTGCAACACCCTCACACCGCTATACATCGGCATCGGCCTCATCGGGTTCGGCAACTCCAACATATTCTCCATTGTATTCTCACAAGCACTCGTCTATGCACCACAAGAGAAAAACGAAGTGTCGGGCCTCATGATCATGGGCCTCTTCGGCGGTACGGTTTTCCCCCTGGCCATGGGTTATGCAGCCGATGCCATCGGCCAAATCGGAGCCGTGGCCGTGATGACGGTCGGAGTCGTCTATCTGCTCTACTATACGCTGAAAATTAAAAACATATAATCACCGTTAACCCCAATCGCATCTAACCCCATGAAAGACATAGTTGTAGGAATGGGCGAAGCCCTGTGGGACATGCTGCCCGAAGGCAAGAAAATAGGCGGAGCCCCGGCCAATTTTGCCTACCACGTATCCCAGTTCGGACTGTCGAGCTGCGTAGTAAGTGCCATAGGCGACGACTCGTTAGGCAAAGAAATCATAGAAAACTTCGCCTCCAAAGGGCTCAACCACCACATTGCCCAAGTACCCTATCCCACCGGCACCGTGCAGGTCGATATCGACCAAGCCGGCATCCCGCAATACGAAATCAAGGAAAACGTAGCGTGGGACAACATACCCTACACCGCCCACCTCGAAGCCTTGGCCGAAAACACAAAAGCCGTATGCTTCGGCTCCCTGGCCCAACGCAGTGTGGTATCGCGCAGCACCATCAACCGCTTTCTCGACGCCATGCCGCAAACCGACGATACCCTCATCGTCTTCGACATCAATCTGCGCCAGGGCTTCTACAACAAGGAGATTCTGTGCAACTCCATGAAGCGGTGCAACATACTGAAGATAAACGACGAAGAGCTCATTCTGGTCAGCCGCATGTTCGGCTACCCCGGCATAGACCTGCAAGACAAATGTTGGATACTCCTCGGGAAGTACAACCTGAAGATGCTCATACTCACTTGCGGCATCAACGGCAGTTACGTATTCACCCCCGGCCACGTGTCGTTCCAACCCACCCCCCAGGTCGAGGTTGCCGATACCGTAGGGGCCGGCGACAGCTTCACTGCCGCCTTCATCGCCTCCCTCCTGAAAGGCAAGAGTGTAACCGAGGCACACCACCTCGCCGTACAAACCTCGGCCTACGTCTGCACCCAGAATGGCGCCATGCCTCTCCTACCCGCCCAACTGACGGCGTAACTACTTCATCCCTTCCCGCGGCTAATGACTACACATTTTCTCACAAAGCATGACCTTCGATACGATTAAAATCGTAACTTTGTTATTACTTATCGGCAAAGCGTTTATGGTGCTTGCGGCTGTGCACCCGGTGGCACAATCCCGAACACGGCGCGGGAAACGATAAGGGAGTTGGAGGTTTTGCGTATGAAGGACGAGCGGTTACACAGTTGTGCCGAACTGATTGACTACATCAATCGAGTGGGCTTCTTGCCCTTGCTGCCCATGGGTATCGCGGGTTGGTCGGCCGAGGAGGTGACCGACGAAGAGTGCCAATATGCCCCCCTGCCCGATGGCGGATGGGAGTGGCCCCTCTGGCAGTGGAAAGGGACTATCTTGCAGGAGAGCGGTTGCGCCTACGGCAAATTCTTCGACCGTAAGGCGGCATTCGTTAGCCGGACGTGGTGGCCCGACTTCTGCAACTACCGGCGCAGCCGATTCCCCTACCCGGCAGAGGGAACCATCGAAGAGGGGATACTCGATACCTTGCGGCGCGAAGGCAGCCTCATCACCCGCGAACTACGCGCGGCATGCGGATTCAACGGGCCCAAAATGCGCAGCCGGTTCGATGCCTACATCACCCGCCTCGAGATGGGGGGCTACATCGTCACCGAAGATTTTGTCTACCCCCGCGACCGTCACGGGCGCGAATATGGGTGGGGCTGGTCGCTGCTCACCACTCCCGAGACGCTTTGGGGCAAAGTGTCGTGTCACCCCGAGCGCACGCCGCAAGAGTCGCGCGAGCGGATACTCGCCCAGCTGCGCCAGATACTACCATCCGTCCCCGAAAAAGTGTATGACGCTCTACTCAAATAAGGGGTAGAGACAGAGAAAACGACCTATATAAATACCAGTGAAATGAGTGCAATCCATAGAATTATCCTCGTAGGTAATGGCTTTGATCTGGCACACGGCCTTGCGACCCGATACGAAAATTTCATCGACTGGTATTGGGAGCAATACATCTCTAAATTAAAGGACTGTCTCATAAATACATATTCTGACACATTGTGCTCTTTCACATTAAAGGAAGCTATGTATGGGGACCGATGGTACCAATTCTTATCACCATACAATAATAAATCATTCGAAAACAAGTCGGGACGAGAAATTTATGAAATACTGAAAGAGCAGAAGGAAACGGTTTCCATAGAACAAACGCCGTTCATGAATCGTATCTGCCAATCTATCGAATCGAAAGGCTGGGTCGATATTGAAAACGAATATTACCAGGCTTTGAATCACGAATACTTCGAATGCCCGGAAAAGCTCAACAAAGAGTTTGAAATCGTGAAGTCGAAATTGGTCAAATACCTCACCCTCGTTCAATCGTCGAATATCGACGAGTCGATTGTAAAGCCAGCGTTGAAAGAAAAAATATTGGCCCCTATCCGCATCGACGAGATTGCCATCGGTGCCCGCTCGCAACTGGTCGACTTCATTCGTTCGCGGTATTTCGGAGAGGCCGACGGGTCATATATTTCCATTGGCGAACAGCTCGGTTGGGACAAAAGAGCAGAAAACATCGAGGCCATGAATCGATTCTCTCGGAAGTGGGGCGACAAAATCGAGGAGTTCGGTATCGAATCTGCAATCGACAGCCAGGACATTCCCGAAACCCTGTTATCGCCCATTCGGCTGATGTTGCTGAACTTCAACTACACCCGCACGGCCGACCTCTATCTGCCCCAAGACAAGAAGCTCGCATATTGGTTTCCCATCGACCACATTCACGGTCAGCTAAACGACCCGCAAAGCATCATCTTCGGCTATGGCGACGAGCTCGACGACAACTACCGAAATATCGTCAAACTCAACAACAACGAGCATTTGCGGAATATCAAATCGATACGATACCTCGAGACCCAGAACTATCGCAACATGCTGGCCTTTATCGAGTCGGCACCCTACCAGGTCTACATCATGGGGCATTCGTGCGGAAACTCCGACAGGACTCTCTTGAACACCCTGTTCGAGCACAAGAACTGTATCTCGATAAAGCCTTTTTATCACCGGCAGGAAGATGGCAGTGACAACTATCTGGAGATTGTTCAGAATATAAGCCGGAACTTTACCGATATGAAACTGATGCGAGACAGAGTGGTAAACAAAACCCTCTGCGAAACCCTTTAGAACCGTACGACCATCGCACCTCACCCACAGTAGAAACGATAGTGTATGGCTTTCAACCCCATACACACCCTCTCATCCCGATTTTACCTTTCGACAATTTCTAAAATGCCCATAACATGCAAGAGGCTGTACCGATGCTTTCGCCCCGATACAGCCCCTCGCTCTCAGAAGGATATAATCATTATTTACCTATGTATTCATAAGCGCCTATATCTATATGACCGTTCCAACTTCTATCGTGACCCAGGATGTCGAAATAGAGATTAAAGTCGGTCCATTCGGCACCCTTGTCAATCAAAGGCGAGGTAACATGGAGTGAATAATCGCCATTCTCGGGCGATACAAAGTTGGGGCCGTCGGCTGCCATATTCTCCGAACCGAGGATAATGGAGCCATCGGTGCTCGACGGAGCATTATTGAAGGAGAGTGATCCTTCTATCGCACAGTTCTTGAAGGAGCAAGAGCCCTGAGCATCGAGATAACCATTGTTATTCTCGCCATTGGTGTGCTTGTTGTTCCATATCACCGTATTATATACTTCGGTTCCGGCTCCGGCTCTCAAACCGCTACTGCTACCGCCGCTCGTATTGTTGACAATGGTCGTGTTGTATATCTTCGAACCCTGCGAGTTTACGGTCGACGAGTTATTGATAGTACTGTTTCCATAAATCAAGCAGTTGTACAACTTACATTTGCTAAAGTATCCACCGGCATCTCGCGTAGTATTGTTACCGGTGATAATGCAGTTGCGGAATACCCAGTTGTCATAGGCTTCGATAGTACCCAAACCTTGTGAGCTCACCGAACCGGTAAATACAAAGCCATCTACATAGCACTCGTCGGTTTGGTCATAGGCATAAATCGACGACCACGTATTTGCCGGAGCTGCTTTCAACACCGACTTTTTACTCATATCGCGGTCTTTCAACTTGGTTTCATTGCCGGCAAAACCGCCATAAACATTGATGCCTCTCTTCAAGGTCAGATAGTCTTTCAGCACATATTCACCTTCGGCAATCCACAAATCCATGTCGCCATAATTACTACATGCGGCTACACCATCTTCTACGGTTCCAAAGGCTCGTTCCCAACTGGTACCGTCGCCACCAGAGACTCCAGCTTTCACATAGACACGTTGACTACGAGCTTTTTGCGAAATAAACAAAGTATCGGTAGCCGTTTCGTCGGAGCTCTTGACGCACACGTAACCCCATCGCTCTTCTATCCCTGCATTCTGAGATACCGAAACCTTGATATTGATGTCCTGAACAATATCACCCTCAAAAGTCGGAGCCTCAAGAATGCTAATCCAGTCGTTAGATGCCGTACATTGATAGTTGACATTGAGCGAAACGGGAATTACCAGCTCTTCGCCAGCCTTTTCGAGCAGCACATCTTTATCCTCGGCATTCAACGGTATCGACAAAATGTTCTCTACATTGGCCTGAACGATGGTCAATCGCGACTCGGTGGTACCGTCGGCACTGCGAACAATCAACTCTCTCGTGATTTCATTACCGGTATTATTGGGCGAAACCGCCACCTTCAACTGGCTCTCGCTGAGTTTGGTTGCAGTGACACCCTCCAGGCCCTCGGTAACCGGCTCCCACTCTACTTTCGTGGCCACATCAATAACAGCCTCACCTCCGTTTTTATTGAATATGATTTTCTCTTTCGAGAGGGTTATCAAACTGCCCCGACCGTTTTGGATAACATGCACCTTGGTCGACATCTGGTCCATCAACCGTACTTCGATCCAGCCTTCACGCAAATCCATATTCGGATTTTCCTGAACCTCCATGACAATGGAATCGGGTTTCAGATACTGCCCTCTGTAACGAACCATCTTTATCCACGACACCGAAGACTCGGCATACCACGGATAGGTAGACTTCAGCATGATTACATTTCGCGACGCCGTAGGACCAACGACCAACTCGTCGGTTATCTCTATGCCCGGATCCAATTTTTGCTCAATGTTATCATCATCGCACGACAGCAACATGGTTGCTAAAAGAATAAATGCGCTTAATCTAAAAATCAGTTTCATAGTCCCTTATTTTTTTATTACAACTAATCCATTCAATACTTCTCTCACCGGATTATCCGAAGGGGTATTCATCAACTCAAACGAGACTTGCCCTCCCATCTCGGTTCTCTTGACCATTGTGGTCGAGCCTCCTCCATCGAGATTCAAGGCTTGATAACAGCCGGCACCCTGGCACAAGAGAATCATATCCTCCAATCTCATTCCATTGGAATAATTGGGCTGACGGCCATCCAGCACAAACAGCTGAACCTTCAGATTATCTTTCGATACACCCACGAATGTTCTCGGGTGAAAATCCATGGCATTGTCATTCACACTGAATTTCTTGACCGGTTCTCCATCAATCATCATCCGTTGCCAACCCGACAGGGCACTCATCACGTTGGCCTCGTTCTCCTTAAACTCTTCGATGGTCGAAATATGAGCGGTCCCGTCTTTCAAGATATAGAAGGCATGGTCGGCTTCATATCCCGGAGTCGTCCACAGGGCCTTCCCGTCCTTATAGACCAATCCGCCCGGAATCCAGGTGCCGGCCGCAGTCGTAGACTCCGAAAAATAGTCGCCGTTTGTCGCCAGATAGACATGCTTCCCAGCCTTCTCGGCACACATGGCTTGCTCGGCTACGGTCTGCAACTTCGAGCCTACCTCATCCAAATTATCCGGTGTAGATACACTGATTGTCACATCTTTGGTAAGGTCGATTTCGGCTATAAGCATTCTGGTCGGTTTGCGGCAGTATGTAAAGGTGACATCTACGATATGGATGCCATCGACCAACTGGTAGGACTCTTCCTTATCGACCGACTGTATGTAGGGAACATTGTCGGCGATACTTTGCATAACAGGTAGCTTAGCTCCCTTGTGAGGATTCTCTACCTCGTTCTCGGCACAACTGCAAAGAGCAAACAGGCCGATAAAATTCAATACAAAGAATATAGTGCTTGTCTTCAAATAATGGGTATTCATATCTGTTCTGTTTTATTCCCAGCCCGGGTTATTAGGTAATAAATTTGGATTCAACGAGATTTCATCGAGCGGAACATTGTACAAATAGTTTTTCTCCGTGAAATTCATGCTGTAAGTAGCCCGCTTGGCATACGGTGTGATAAAACCGTCCTGATCGAAACCTACCAAATCGCTAATGGTATTTATCTCATCCTGCGTGTACAGCGTCGGGTCCATTTTGGCACCTCGTCTCACTTTGTTGTAAACGATGGTACCCACATTCCAGCGGCACACATCGTCCCAACGATACCCTTCGGCAAAGAGTTCGATGCGGCGCTCGCGTCTAATCTCCCGAATCAGATTCTTGTTGGGCCCTTTAATATCGGGATACTCCTTAACCAGATTGGGGTCTTCGACCGGATTCTCGGTCAGCGGGAACGGGAAACCGACCCGGGCTCTCAACTTGTTGATTGTCTTGTCGAGTTCAGGATCCTTACCCAACTCGGCACCGGCCTCGGCTCTGATAAGCAATACCTCGGCATACCTCATCACCGGGGCATCGGTCCCGCCCTTGAAGTTTCCAATCAAATGCTCTTCCTTCTTATAGAATTTTGCCATGGCATAACCGGTGCTCGATGCCCCGTAAAACGTGCGAGTCTCCGACGAGGGTAATATCGAGAATATATTGGGAGCTCCGCCCAAACCATCCTTAAACAAATACCGGGCATTGGGATTTCCCTCTTCGGGGATACAGAGGGTCTGCAACAGGCGGCCGTCGCGATTTTTCATCTCTGCGATATATCCCATATCGGGGTTGTGACACCCACAGATAGAAATAGGCAGACCGGTGTTGGCACACAGATACTCCTCGAAGCAATCCCGGCTCATGCCCAACTCGCCATAGGGTATCGAGTTGGTAACCTGGTGTCCCATGTTTATCGAAGGGTCGTACTCTCTCGAGAGTATGATTTCGCTGTTGGCATTGTAATCGTCCTGTATGAACAACTCGAAGTAGCTGTTCTCGGGGCCGGCGGCATCGTACAACGAATAGCCATACTCCATCAACTCACCGGCGGCTGCATAGGCCTCTTCCAGGAATCGAACATCGTCGTCGATATTTCTGTATCGACGATAGGTACCTTCGTACAGACAGATTCGGGCCTTAAGCAACAACGCGGCGTCGCGACTCACCCGATAGACAGCCGTCTTTCGCGGCAAAAACTCGATAGCCCGGTTGATGGTACTCAGTATGGAATCCATCACGAGTATTCTGGAATCGCGTCCTTTATACAACTCGGGCGACTCGGCCGTCAGCACCCCATCGTACCAAGGCACATCGCCAAACAGCTTCACTTTATTGAAATAGTCGAATGCCTTGAAAAAGAGCATCTCTCCTGCATATCTTCGTTTATCGCTTATCGATGCCGGCGACTTTTCATAATTGGTCAAGAACTCGTTACAGCCACGAACCACCGACCAGCTCCAGTCGCTATTGCTGGTCAACGCCGTGTTCTGACCAAATGTGATTATGCTCGGAGCCGAGCCCAGCAGATTGTCCGACTGGTATTCCGAGTTAATCATATCGCCTATTGTCCAACTCTGCGGATCGCCATGACCTTTGATCAGTTTGGGATAATATAAATTGCAATACTGCTCCAAAGCGGCAGCATTGGCAGTACTCCAAAAGGTATTATTGTCAATCGCATCGCCTGGAATAGTATCCAAATAGTCGCAACTATTCATCGCTGCTGCTATAATCAAAATCAATAATGAACAATTCTTTTTCATATGTATGATTCTTATCTTTATCGATTCTACTCACTATACTCTAAAACGTAATATTTATGCCAAACGAATAGCTTCTCATAAAGGCATACTCTTTTCCAGCATTCTCACTCTGCAGACTCTTGTCGACTGTTATCTGATCGACAATATCGGGAGTCATGAAGGGAGGCAGATGTGTCTTCTCCCACAAGTTCAAGCCACTTAAATAGATATTTATATTTTCGGCTTTTATACGGCTCACCCACTTCTTGGGCAAATTATAGGCAATCGTCAAATCTTTCAACCTGATGTACGAAGCATCTTGCAGATACTTGGTCTGAACCTGCTTGCTGCGTTTATTGCCATTGGCATTCAACCGCGGATAATAGGCGGTAGGATTCTCGTACGTCCAGGTATTGTCTATGTGATACTGAGTCACGTTCGAGTTGTATATTCCTCTGGAGAATCCCCAGAACTGGTCGCTGCCCGTCCACATGTCTCTTTTTCCTATTCCTTCGAACAAGACTCTGACACTGAATCCATGCCACTCGATACCACCTTGAATATTGTAGCGGTAACGGGGAGTGGAATTACCGATAATTGTCTTGTCGCCCGGGTTGCTCAAGGTCACATTGCCGTTATCGATTACACCATCGCCGTTCAGGTCCTTGTACTTGATATCGCCAGGATACCACTTCGTCGAGATAAATTTCTGTACATAGTTCATCTTGTCGGCCTCGAAGTCGTCGATAATATACCCATCGGTCACATACCCCCAGATTTCGCCCAACTTCTGACCCTTGTAGTACATGCCGTCGGCCAGAGAGCCGCTGGGGTTGTCGTATTTGGTTATCTCGGCCTGATAGTCCGATAATCCCAAAGTCACGTGATAACTGATAGGACTGTTCAGGACAGCACCCGTCTTATCATGCCAGGTCAGTTCCAGTTCCCAACCGGTGGTTCTCATGTCGGCCAGATTCTTTTTACCACCGCTTGTTCCCAATACGGCCGGCAATGTAATCTCCCTGACCATACCTTTCGTATCTCGTATGTAATAGTCGAACGAGCCCGACAACCGATTCTTAAACAGCGTGAAATCCAAACCCAGGTTCTTCGACTCCACCTTTTCCCAGGAGACGAGGCTCGGCAGCGAGGGAATATTCAAGGCATTGATTATCGAACCGTTCATCATGTAATTGTCCATCGACACCCCCGTCAGTATAGACATGTAGGAGTGGTTGCTGTCGGTCACCTGGTTGCCCAGCGAACCGATTGAAAATCTGAATTTCAAGTTATCTACGACCTTCGTCAACGGCTTGAAGAAGGGTTCCTCCGAAAGTCTCCATCCCACCGATGCCGAGGGGAAGAAGGCCCATCGGTCATCCTTGGCATACTTCGACGAACCGTCGTAACGGCCGTTCAACTCCAGCAAGTATCTCGACTTGTAATTGTAGTTCAGTCTGAAAAACATACCTTGTATTCTCCATATATCGATTACCTCGCTATTGGTCTTGTAGTTGATGGCCAGATCGGACACCGGCAGATCGTTCAGATAGAGGTTGGTCATTGTATACGACGTGGACGAATAGGTCTTCTCCTCCTGGTTATAACCCACCATAATGTTAAAATCGTGTGCATCGTCAAAGACCTTCTTGTACTCGGCCCACACGTTGAACGCACTGTATATATTGTTCGAATTGCTGTTTGTCACATAGTTGGGGGTCTCTACCAAATAGGGAGTCCGGCCTTCGGGGAAAGTCTGCGTCATCTCTTTGCGATGTATCTTATTTCCAATCGAATATCGGTTCCACGAATAGTCTCCCTTGATAGAGAGTCCCTTCAACGGGTGTATGTCGAAGCGCCCCGTATACCACTGGTCCCAGGTATCCTCGACATTCCTGCCGGCCAAAGCCATGCGCCCGGCCACGTTGTAGTTACCGCTATTCAGATACAAACCGGCAAAATCGCCGTTCGGCAGATAGATCGACAACGTGGGGAACATGCGGTACACCTCGTAAAACCAGGTCACCTGGTCCGACCCCTGATTGTCCATGTAGGGCTCGTCGCTTTCGATATAGTTCATGCGGGTAGAGACTCCCAGGTCTAACCACTTGAAGACCTTGGTATCGAAATTGAACGACAGATTGAACCGCTTGTACTTGTCGTTGCCGAAACGGAATATACCCGACTGGTCCTTGTAGCCGACCGAGGCATAATACCTATTTCTCTCGGTCCCGCCCGAGATGCTTACATTGTGCTGTTGCATAAAAGCCGCCTTTTTATAGAAGGCATCGAGCCAATCGGTATTCCCTACATAGGCCCAACCGGGATTGTCGGGGGTGTAGATGGCATTCTGAATACCCTCGGTATCGACCAATATCGGCGGATTGTTGGCCGGGTCGGCTATATGGGCTCTAAGGGCATCCATAAACTTCTCGTTGAAATAGTACGTACCGGGGTTGTCATAGTCGTAGGCCTTGTTCCACATTTCGGCCCAGACATCGGCTCGAGGCATCTCGGGCAGCCGAGCCGGCGTGCTCCAGGAGAAGTTGTTCGAATACGATATTCTGGCTTTCTGCTTGGCACTCCCCTTCTTGGTCGTTATCAACATCACACCAAAAGCGGCTCGAGCTCCATATATTGCCGCCGACGAAGCATCCTTCAATATCGAAATGCTTTCCACATCTTGAGGATTGATCAACGACAGGTCGGAGATTTCGACCCCATCGACCAGTATCAAGGCTTCACCTCCGTTCAACGACGTATTACCGCGGATGTTAATCTTCGCCTCCTCATTCGGCTGACCGCTGTTAAACGTAATGTTCAGGTTGGGGACAAGGCCCTGCAATCCCTGGGCGATATTACCGATAGGTCTGTTCTCCAGCAGGTCCTTCGATGCGGTAGAGACGGCGCCGGTCAAGTTCACCTTCTTCTGGGTGCCATAGCCCACGACCACCACCTCATCGAGCAACTGCCGGTCTTCCTGCATCACGACCTTCAGGTTGGTCGGCTTGTTTATCGCAAAATATTGTGTCTTGAAACCTATCGAAGCAACCTTCAAAGAAGAACCTGCCGGCACCGAAATCGAAAAATTACCATCGACATCGGTCGAGGTCCCTATCGAAGAGCCCTCGACAGCGACAGTCGCACCTGGCATAGACTCGCCATTCTCGTCCAGCACCCGACCTTTTACCTCTACCTTTTTATTTTCCGTTTTGGGAACAACCTTCAAAACAATCTGGTTTCCCGTAATCGAGTATTGAACATTCGTACCTTCAAATATCTTTTTCAGTACCTCGTTTATGTTCTCATTGTTGACCGATATGGATACCTTTCTATTGATATCGACCAGATTTTCATTGTAGGAAAATCGATAATCGGTTTGGCTCTCCATCCGCTGCAAAACATTCTCTACCTTCACATTCTTCAGATTCAGAGTCAGCTTTGCATTCTGGCCGAATAGGGGTATCGTCAAAAAAGCACTAAGCAAACATGATATTAAATATTTTTTATTCATATAGATTAAGACATAGAGTTAAACACTATTTACACTAAAAACATTTTACTCTTTCCTCAAAAACTCAAACAGACTTGGTTCCAAGTATTAGATTCAAAATTCAAACTATTTTCTTCATACACATAACTATATTTTTATTAGACATAAAAGGTTTTTCCATTGCAATGTATAAATAGGACGATTAACGGCCCGGCAACCACAACAACGAGGCTTCAAAAATAACATCGTTTTTTGTTCCGAGCCAATGCGTTTTTTTCGGAACCACATTTAAACAGCTATTATTCAAAAGAATATAATTTTTATCAAACAATTAAAATATAAATATTGATAAATAAATCTCTCCGCTTTATATTTGCAACAATCAAAAAAAGGCGGTATCCACAAACGATATATGAAGAGGATAATACAATACGATAACGAATTCGAGTTGATCGTCGCGCTCAAAAAAGGGGAACACGACGCATACTCTTATTTATTTTCAAAGTATTACAACGACCTTGTTCTATACGGTGGAACAATCATACAAAACCAGGAAGTCTGCGAAGACATCGTTCAGAATATATTCCTTTACATCTGGGACAACCGGGAGAGTATCCAAATCAAATCGCTCAAATCCTACCTCCTGCGAGCGGTCCGGAACAGTTGCTTCGACGAAATAAAGCACTACAAGATAGTAAACGAGCATACCGATTTTGTCACCAGACAAAATACCCTGGAAATCAACGATACCGAAGAATACATCCTGTTTTCCGAACTTAATGCCAAACTGCAAGAGGCGATAGAGATGCTGCCCGAAGAAGAAAAAACCACATTCAAGATGAGTAGAATACACGAAATGAAATATCAACAGATAGCCGAGGAGTTACAGGTTTCGGTACGGACCGTCGAAGTCCGAATCGCCAAATCCATAAAACACCTCAAAGTGTTGTTAAATGATTTTTTTCCTTTCTTATTATTTATTCTCATTTGATAATTGTGGATGAACCCTACTCAATCGTCATACTTAAACAAATGGTACATAATCGATGAATCTCAAACGACGACTTTTCAAAATCGCACATACGATTTTCACGATAGGTTTAGGTATTTCAGTGTCAACTAAAAGCAGAAGGTAAAATGAAAAACGAAGATATAATAACCAGAATCCTCTCGGGAAACGCCGACCCGGCCGATGTAAAGGCCTTTACGGCATGGCTGAACGAGTGTGAAGAAAACAAGACCGAGTTCCGCCGGTTAAAGAACATTTGGGATGCAACCCATCCGGCTTTCAATCCGGCTCAAATCGACACGCGCAAAGCCGAAAGCCGATTCTTCGAAAAAATCGGCAAAGAGCAATGCTCGAGCCGAATCGCTGCCTTTACAAACTTCATGTACCGGGCGGCCGCCATACTCTTCATTCCCCTGCTCATCGCCACCCTCTATCTATACAACCAGAACGCACATCGGTCCTCTGCCGGCCGCCCGACAGCCATGCAGACCATCTCGGTCCCCTACGGAATTACCTCTTCGGTCGAGCTGCCCGACGGCTCTACCGTCTGGCTCAACTCAGGGACCTCCTTCAAATATCCCGTTCAGTTCGACAGCAACGTCCGGCAGGTCGAGCTCATTCAGGGCGAAGCCTTCTTCGAGGTCAATGCCGACCCGCAACACCCCTTCATCGTCAACACCAACCACATCAGTGTCACGGCCACCGGCACTCGATTCAACGTCAACGCCTATCCCAACGAGAGCAGCCTCTATGTCTCGCTCGACAAAGGCCGGGTAAACATAACCGACCACATCACCCAAAAGCTCATTGCCATGAGCCCCGGCGAAATACTGAACTACAACAAGGCCGACAACTCCTACTCCCTCCGCCCGGGTAATGTCTATAACAACTACGCCTGGATCGACGGCATCACCATCTTCCGGGATGTCACCCTCAAAGAGGTATTCAACAAACTGGAACAGAAGTATAACGTAAAATTCATGATCCAGGACCCCGAAATCAACAGCTACCCCTACCATGCCACCTTCGAGAACGAATCGCTCAGCGAAATTCTGGACCTCCTGGAAGAGGGTAACGCCATCTCGTGCAAAGACATAAGCAAGCAACACAACGAGGTCAAGGGCAAGAAGGTATACCAAGTCTCCAAAATCAGGAAATAGGCCCCGATTGAGCCGATGAACAAAACAATTTGAACTGCTGAACAAACCGGATTTCTCATACAGGCACTATCTTTGCCCTCGAGGGTGAGAGACCGACGACCGGTCGCCCCACCCGATGATGTAACCTAAAATTGTACCGACGTATGAAGAAACTCGTTTATCTTTTTCTGGCAATGACTTTGGCCTGGGGCGCCCTGGCCTGCAAGGGCGACGAACCGGCCTCGAACGGTGAACAACCCGAGAATACGGGCAGCGGCTCTGGTTCCGACGACCCCGACGTCGTCCCCTCCGACTCGACCGACAACCCCGGCGACACCAACTCCGTCCTGGGGCATACCCTCATTGTCTATTACAGCTACACCAACCACACCCACACGATTGTGACCGAGCTGCAAAAGCTCGTCAATGCCGACCTGCTGCGGGTGGAACCGGCCCAAAAGGGTCTCGACTATGAGGCCAACAACTACGCCATCGGCAGCGAGCAGATTGCCGCCATCCGCGAGAACCCCGACGATGCCGCCTCCTACCCGGCCATCGACCCCGTCGAGGTCGATTTCAGCAGCTACAACACCATTGTCGTGGGGGCTCCCCTCTGGTGGAGCAACATGGCGGCCCCGCTGCAGACCTTCCTGTTCAACTACGGTTCCCGGATGGCCGGCAAACAGATAGGGCTGATTGTGTCGAGCGCCAGCAGCGGAATCAGCGGAGTCGAGGCCGACGCCCGGCGCCTGATTCCCGACGGCCGGTTCCTGTCGCCCAGCCTCTGGATTCGCTCGTCGCAGACCTCAGACTGTCACGCCATGCTCACCGATTGGCTGGACGAAGTCGGCCTGCCCAAATAGGAACTACTATCGCCCCCAACTACTTCCCTCCCGCGTATCGTTTTCCCCCCTCCCACGGTACACGGGCGGTCCCTCGGCTCGGGATGCCCCGCAACTCCCGGGCCGAACTTTTTTTTTACCCCTTTTCCCCCACGAAGAAGAGGTGCCGCCACAGAAAAAAAGTCGGGCAAGGCGTCCATTCGGCTCCCGACTTTTTGTACATTTGTCCCACGAAACCTATCGGAATAACCGTTATGATCAAGATATATGGCATGAGCACCTGCCCCGACTGCACCTACGTCGAGGAGCAGGTCAAAGGCAACAGCCGCTACGAAGTGATCGACATCGGGCGGCACGTGAGAGACCTCAAAGCCTTTCTGCGGCTGCGCGACACCCACCCGGCATTCGACGGCGCCAAGCGCGCAGGAGCGGTGGGCATACCCTGTTTCGTACTCGACGACGGCACCGTCACCCTCGTGGCCGAAGAGGCCGGCCTGCACGCCCGCCCCGTGGCCGACGGCTCGGCCTGCAACCTCGACGGCAGCGGCTGCTGACCCCGCCACACACACCTCTGCCCTATGGAAACGGCCATGCCTCTCGTTCTCTTCCTCCACGGTTTCTTTGCCGCAGGAGCCTGTGCGCCTGCCCAAGCCTTGACTCAAGGTCTCGCGGGGCAAGCCCGGGTAGTTGCGCCCGACCTGCCGCTGCACCCCGGCGAGGCGCTCGACCTCGTCCATCGGCTATGCCTGCAACTCCACCCCGCCGCGATTGTGGGCAACAGCAACGGCGCATTCTTGGCCCAGATGGTGGCCTCGCGCCTGGGGCTGCCCGCGCTGCTGGGTAACCCCCACCTCGAGATGACCCGCTTCCTCACCCCGCGCCTCGGGCCCCACGAATACAAAGCCCCGCGTGCCGACGGCCGCCAGCACTTCGTCATCGACCAGCCCCTCATCGACGAGTTTGCCCGGCTGCAACAGCACCAGTGGGACTACGACTCCCCCGCCAACCGCGACCGCATCTGGGGCCTCTTCGGCACGAGCGACACGCTGGCCCACTACGAACCCCTCTTCCTCGAGCACTACACCCACGCCTTCCACTTCCCCGGGGCCCACACCCCTACCCCCGACGAGGTGCTGCGCTACTACGTGCCGCTGGTCGTGCAGCTCATCGACCGCTACGCCACCCGGTAGCCGCCGGCTCTCCATCCTCCCGCTTGCGAAAACCATCCGTTTTCATTTGCCACACCACAACTCTTTTTGTATCTTTGTTTAAATTTACAAACGATAACAAGGAAATAGAGCGATACTCGCATAAACAACCTCCCTATGAGCGAAGAAGAATTGCAGAAACAGACCTCTGTCAACATACAAGAAAAGGCGAACCTCATCTGGTCTATCGCCGATAAACTGGTGGGTCTATACAAGCCTCACGAGTATGGCCGGGTAATACTGCCCATGTGTGTCATCAAGCGGTTCGAAGATACCCTGGCCCCCACCAAAGAGGCCGTGATAAAGACCAACCAAGAGCTCGATGCCAAAGGTATCGTGGTTAAGAAGGGATTTCTCGAAGCGGCTGCCCAACAACACTTCTACAACACCAGCCGATTCACCTTCGACATTCTGCTGGCCGATGCCGACAACATCAAAGACAACTTCGAGAACTACCTGAGCCACTTCTCCGAGAATGTAATCGACATCATCAACTGCATGGAGTTCCACAACGAAATCAAGAAGCTGGCCGACAACAACCGCCTCTACCTGGTCATCAAGGAGTTCTGCTCGGCAAAAGCCTATCTGGGGGCCGATATGGTATCGTCGGTAGATATGGGCTACATTTTCGAAGAGCTGGTGCGCAAATTCTCCGAGTCGTACAACGACCAGGCGGGAGCCCACTTTACGGCCCGCGACATCATCTACCTGATGAGCGAATTGCTGGTAGGCGACCGGGAAGCTCAAATGAAAGAGCAAGGCATTGTCGCCTCTATCTACGACATGGCCATGGGCACCAGCCAGATGTTGGCCTGCCTCGACGAGCGCTTCCGGCAGATCGACCCCGAGGCCGAAATCACCTGTTTCGGGCAGGAGCTGAACCCGCAAACCTACGGTATTGCCAAGGCCGACATGCTCATCAAAGGTGGCAATACCGACAACATGCGGTTGGGCGATACCCTGGGCAACGACCAGTTCAAGGAGTATCACTTCGACTACATCATCTCCAATCCTCCCTTCGGTATCGATTGGGAAGCCTCCGAAAAGAGGGTCGTGGCCGAGCACGAATTAGGCGAGGCCGGCCGCTTTGCTCCAGGTTTGCCGGCCAAGGGCGACGGGCAGATGCTCTTCATGCTCAACGGTGTAGCCAAGCTCAAAGACGACGGCCGCATGGCCATCATCCAAAACGGGTCGCCGCTGTTCAAGGGCGACGCCGGCAGCGGCGAGAGCGCCATACGCGGCTATCTGCTCGAACACGACTGGCTCGAAGCCATCATACAGTTGCCCAACGACCTATTCTACAACACCGGCATTGCCACCTATATTTGGGTGGTGTGCAAAAACAAGACCGAAGAGCGTACCGGCAAAGTACAGCTTATCGACGCGAGCAAATGTTTCGAAAAACTGCGCAAGCCGCTCGGCAACAAGCGGGTAGAGATTTCTACCGCCTGCCGCAACCTCATCATGCAGGCCTATCGGGGTTTCACCGATTGGGAGTATACCGACGAACAGAACCCGCAACTCAAGGTAGAAAGCAAGATAAAAGAGGTGGAGGACTTCAAGTTTACAAAACTGATTATAAACCGGCCCCTCCGTCTGGAATACAAAGACATCCACTTCGACGAGGCTACGGCCACCGGCTATAAGGAGGCCGACAGAGCCCTGCTGAAAGAGGTGGCCACATACTGGGAAAACAACCTCCCCAGCCATGAAGGATGCCCCGATATTACATTCTTCCTCGCCCTGAAGAGGGCCAAGATAAAGGTGCCGCAAGGGAAAGTCGCCCTTCTGAGAAACTATTTTGGCAAACGCAACGCCGATATGGCAGAGGCCTACGTAAAGCCTACCGACCCGGAAAGCGGATTTGCCCCCGACCCGGAACTGAAAGACAGCGAGATTATTCCGTGGAAAGAGGACCTTGCGGAATACCTCGACAAGAATGTGCGCCCGTATGCCCCCGACTTCTGGTACAACGAAGCCGAAAGCAAAATCGGCTACGAAATACCTTTTACCCGCGAATTTTACAAATACACTCCGCTCGCACCCAGCGCTGTCATTTTCGATGAACTGAAACAGTTGGAAGAGAGAGAGTCGGAACTGATGTCCAGGCTATTGAGGTAATGACGAACGGCAAAGAAATCTTTACGAACGAGATTGATTTCTCTGACTATGACAAACAGAAGGACTTGACGGTTATGGAAAACAGATACGATAAATATAAAGACAGTGGCATCGCTTGGATTGGGGAGATTCCAGAGCATTGGGAGGTAAGAAAAGGGAAAAATATTTTTAAATTAAGGAATTCAAAAGGGAATAGTAATGCAATTCTACTTGCTGCTACTCAAAAATATGGGATGATTCCTCAATCTCAAATAGAAGGAGTAGTTCAGGTAAAACAAAATACAAACCTTAATACATTTAAGACTGTACATAAACATGATTATGTAATTAGTTTACGGAGTTTTCAAGGAGGATTTGAAATATCTGAATATGAAGGAGTTTGTTCCCCTGCATATCAAGTATTTTACAGTACAATACCATGTTGTAATTATTTTTTCAAATATCTATTTAAAAGTTATGGTTTTATATCACAAATAAATGCTTTCACTCTTGGTATAAGAGAAGGGAAAAATATTCAATATGAAGACTTCTCTTTAATGAAGTTACCATTTCCAGTATTGCACGAGCAACAGGCCATAGCCGACTACCTCGACCGGCGGTGCAGCGAGATAGACGAACTGATAGCTTTGCAAGAGGAGATGATAACCAAACTGCAGAGCTACAAGCAATCGGTCATTACCGAAGCGGTTACCCGGGGTCTCGATAAGAATGTACCTTTGAAAGACAGCGATATCGATTGGATTGGGAAAATTCCGGAGCATTGGAGCAGAAATAAAATTGTAAGATTATTTAGTATAATTGGTAGTGGAACGACACCCAAATCCAATAAAGAAGACAATTATATAGGTTCTATAAATTGGATTCAGTCAGGCGACATAAATGGAGGCTATATAGAAAACTGTAAGAATACAATTTCCAAAACTGTACTTAAAGAATACTCTGCATTAAAAATATACAAAGCTCCTTTTATTATTGTAGCCATGTACGGAGCATCGGTTGGAAATATTTCTATTTCAAAAATAGATGGTTGTGTAAATCAGGCATGCTGTGTCATGAATGATACAGAACAGAATTTTAGGTATTTATTTTATTCTATTATCTCTGTAAAGAATTATCTGATATACAAAGCAGAAGGAGGAGGACAACCCAACATTAGTCAAGATAAGATAAAAAATACATGGTTGCCTATTCCCCCTCTCGCCGAGCAACAGGCCATAGCCGACTACCTCGACCAGCGGTGCAGCGAGATAGACGAACTCATCGCCCTCAAGCAACAGAAAATCGAGAAGTTGAAGGAGTACAAAAAATCATTGATATTCGAGTGCGTAACCGGAAAAAGGAAAGTGAGTTGACAGGAAAAACACCAAGAGCCACCAATAGCACATTGTGGCTGACAGACAACTAAAAAAAAGGGAGATTGATTATGGATACCACAGGATTGAAAGAGAAGAATTTCGAAGCCGACATCGAGCACTATCTGCTCACCGAGGGCGGCTACACGCCGGGCAATCAAGCGACCTACGACAAAGAGCGTGCCATAGATATGCCGGTATTGGTCTCTTTTATCGAGAAGACTCAGCCCAAAGCCTGGAAACGCTACACGACCAAATATGGCGACAAGGCCGAGAACCGGCTCTACCGCCTGTTTCAAGAAAACGTGACACGCTACGGCCTCATCCATGTACTGCGCAAAGGCATCACCGATGCCGGCATACCCATCCGATTCTGCTACTTTGCTCCGGCCTCGTGGCTAAATGATGAACTGGTGGCCAACTACCGGGCCAACATTCTCACGGTCACCCGGCAGTTTGCCTACTCGGTACACAACCGCAACACCATAGATATGGTACTGTCGCTCAACGGTATCCCGGTAGTGGCTCTCGAACTGAAAAACCAGTTTACCGGGCAGAATATCGAAAACTCGAAACGCCAGTGGCGCGAAGACCGCGACCCGCAGGAACCGCTGTTCCGGTTCGACAACCGCATATTGGCCTACTTCGGGGTAGACCTGTATGAAGTGGCCCTGACTACCGAACTGAAAAGGGAGAAGACCTTTTTTATCCCCTTCAACCAAGGGTCGAACGGTGCAGGCCAAGTGGGTGGTGCAGGCAATCCCGAGCGCCAGGACGGGGGCTATGTAACCTCGTATCTGTGGGAACACATCTTGAACCGGGAGATGCTGCTGGCCATCCTGCAACGCTACATATCCCGGCAGCAAGAGGAGAAACTGAAAATCGTCGTCGACAAGCATGGCCAGGAAAAAGAGGTGACCGAAACCTCGGTAAAGATCATATTCCCGCGCTACCACCAACTCGATGTGGTGGAGAAGCTGGTAGCCGATACGTACCGGAACCACACCCAAGAGGCCGACAACGAAGACAGAGAAACGACCGGCTACAGCCTGGCGGCCGAACCGCTGGGACCCTATCTGGCTCACTGCCCCACCCCCAGACGCCACACCGGTAACAACTTCCTGATTCAACACTCGGCCGGCTCGGGCAAATCGAACTCGATAGCCTGGCTCACCTACCGGCTGGCCTCGCTGCAAAATGCCCGCCAGCAAAACATGTTTAACAGCGTGTTTGTGATTACCGACCGACGGGTATTGAACAAACAGTTACAAAGCACCATCCTGGGGTTCGACCACATCGAGGGGCAGATAGAGACCATCACCGACAACGACAACTCGGAGAAACTGGCCCAGATAATCAACAACGACAACTCCCGCATCGTCATCACCACGCTGCACCGGTTCCCCATCATCTACAAAGAGCTGAGCAGCCGCAGCGGCAAACGCTATGCCATAGTCATAGACGAGGCTCACTCGTCGCAATCGGGGAAGAGTGCCGAGAAACTGAAGGCGGCCCTGGCCGATACTGACGAGGCCTTGCGGGAATATGCCGAACAGGAGGAACTCGAAGTGGAGGCTCTGGAGAAGAAACGCGACGCGCTGCTCGAAGACCTGCTGGCCCAGGGACAACACCACAACCTCTACTTCTATGCCTTCACGGCCACCCCTAAGCCCAAGACTTTGCAAACCTTCGGCGAACTGGTAGAAAAGGGCGAGACACCCGAAAAAGACCGGTATGCCGCTTACCATACCTACTCGATGCTGCAGGCCATCGAAGAGGGGTTTATCATGGATGTACTCAAATACTATACCACCTACGAGACCACCTACGAAATAACCAAAAGCATCGAAAACGACCCCTCGTACGAAGAGACCCCGGCCACCCGTGCCATCAAAGCCTATCACGACAATCACCAGCATGTGATTGAACAGAAAACGGCCATCGTGGTCGAGAAATTCAGAGAGGTGACCCTGAACGCCATGCAGGGCAAGGCCAAGGCCATGCTGGTGTGCCCGTCGCGCGCCCATGCCGTAAGGTATTTCCTGCAAATCAAGCGATACTGCGCCGAGCACCATATCGACGACGTGAAACCCATGGTCGCCTTTTCGGGGGTCGTATCGTATGAAGGCATCGAGTATACCGAACCCAAGCTGAATTCGGCCGACGGGCGCAACATATCGGAGAGCCGCCTGCCCCTCTATTTTGCCTCGGACCTGTACAACTTGCTGGTCGTAGCCGACAAATATCAGACCGGGTTTGACGAACCACGCCTGCACACGATGTTTGTAGACAAGAAACTGAAAAACGTGAAGGCCGTGCAGACCCTGTCGCGCCTGAACCGGTGGCACAAGGATAAAAAAGACACGTATGTACTCGACTTCTGCAACACGCCCGAAGAGATAAAGAAATCGTTTGAGCCTTTCTACAAAGGCACAGAACTGATAAAACCGGTAGATGTAAACTACGTGTACACCTTCCGCCAGGATATACAGATGTACCACCTGTGGAGCGAGGCGGACGAGCAACGGTTCTACGACCTGCTAAGCGGAATTGAGAAGCAGAAGGACCGGCTGGGAGCTCTGTCGAATGCCTTCAAGAGCACGATTGCCCGCTACGAAGCACTGGACGAGGAGAAGCGTTTTGCCGTGCGGTCGAAGATAAAGAATTTCATACGGTTCTATGCCTACATGGCCCAAATAGAACGCACCTACGACAAGAGTCTTTACAAGGCTTATGTCTATGCCGACTACCTGTACCGCCTGTTGCCGAAGAACGCCAAGACCAGAGTAGACCTGAACAAGCAAATCATGCTGCTCTACTCGAAAATAACCGAGGGCGAAACGGTCTCTATCACACTGGACTCGCACGTAAAACCGCTTGAGGGAGAAAAGCCCAAGGGAAGCAAACCGCAAACCGCCAAAAAGGACCTGTTGAGCCAGATTATCGACAAGGTGAACCTCATGTATCAAGGGAACTTCTCGGAAAGCGACCGGGTGATTGTGGAGACAATCTACGACAGAATGGTAGCTACCGAAAAGAAAAAGTTGACCAAACAGGCCAACAATACCGATGCCAAACAGTTCGAAGAGAGCATCTTCCCGCATATATTCGACGAGGTGGCCCGAACCTGCTATGTGGAGCAGATGGATTCGTTTGGCAAGCTGTTTGAAAATCCCGACTTCTACAAAAACGTGATGACCCAGATGGCTCAAATCATCTACGAAAGTTATAAAGGGAAACGGTATTGAACCCCACCCCATCCGCAGAGATAGACAAAAACAAGCGTTGGCCCAAGGAGTTACCTCCTTGTGGCCAACGCTTTTCTCGAGGAGAATGTACTTCTATTGGGACCTCTGAAACAAACTGTACCCTCGAGAGTTGGTGCAATACTATGGTCGATATTTCCGTTTGAGCCACCCGAACAGAGAGCCTTCGGACAGACGGGAACCGTTTTGAGACATCAGCGTAATAACGGTAATGTCATCGTCACTCCCCTGAGCCAATGCCAGATTCAACAAAGCGACCGGCAGTTGCCCTTTGTCTGCAGTATCCTCTATCTGCACTTCGATAGCCCGATCTCTGCAATACCCCGAAAGACCGTCGCTGCAGGCGACAACAATATCCCGCGGATTCAGACAATAGACTGTAAAGTCGGGGATACAGGTATCGGGACCTCCGCCGACAAACCGGGTAATCAAATTGCTGTCGGGATGAGTATAGGACTCGTCGACCGTAATGCGGCCCGCATCGACAAGATCTTGAACGTAGGAATGGTCTTTGGTGAGGCTGTGTATTCCTCGCTTGGGATTATACACGTAACAGCGGCTATCGCCACACCAGGCTATATATAGGTTCTGCTTTTGACGGATTAAAATCACAATGGTTGTACCCATCCCCGCCGCAGAAGGTTCGTCGGCAACATGGGACATGATACAGTCGTCGGCTTTATGTATGGCATCAAAGGCCAACCGTTGCAGTTCGTCGGCGGCCATATCGTCGGAGAGACCGTTTTTCAAAATCGACGACACGGTATCGACTGCCAATTTAGAGGCTACTTCACCATCGGATTCTCCCCCCATTCCATCGGCCAACACGATGAAACGGTCGTTACAGAGATAACAGTCTTCATTCTCTCTATGGCCTCGGCCTTTCGAGGTTGCGGCACGAACGACATATTCCATGGCTCTATATCTCCAATCTGGGGGTCGACGATTCTTTTTTCGCCTCAGCCGACTTCTTACGAATCACAACCTTCTCTTTCTCTTTCTTCTTGGGAACAGGTTTGGTGTAGGTAATCTCGAAGGGGAATATCGATGAGGGGCATCCTTTTTCGGTAACAAATATATTCAAGCTGTTGTCCCCCTCTTGCAGATTATAGACGGTACATTTATAGCGGGTCTCCGATATTTTTTCGTAATCGACCGTAATGGAGTCGGCCTCGATTCTTACTTCAAACGGATAGTCACCCTCACCCACATTACGCTGGGCGTTGATATTGATGGTAAATGAAGCGACACCGTTGTCGACGGTTGTCTCAGAATCGATGGGGTCGACATTATAGTATTTCAAATGCCAGGCTCGTACCCGTATAGGACTGTCGAACATCGATATGCCATCGTACGAGACAACCATGGGAGAGTAGGTAATCTCGGTAATCGTATCGGGTAACGAACGCGGAATATTGAGCGAACAATTATACACGACAAAGTTTCCGCTTTCGGTATCTTTGGTTTCACGAGACGTCTTGTCGATGATACAACCTGTCGATTCCGGAATATCGATGCGAGCCTCTTTGGCCGAAATTTCGGCCGGTAAGTCCAAGCGAACCTGAGTCTCGAATTTTTGATGTCTAAAGGCAATATCTTCACCCTTGTTGACACTTATCTGGTAGGTCAAATCGGGCAAGATTTCAAGGATACCCCATCTCCCTTGTTTCTTTACAAACGCTCTGTTTCCATACATAAGAGACACCTCGTCGAACTGTTGGGGTAAAATAGGCTTTGAGTTCATGGACAAGCCTTTCTGTCCTTTGCCATACGAAGAGAGCGAGGTTTCATACTTGACAGGGGTCGAGACGGAAGTCTCGAACAGAAGATCTTCGTCGTCAAACGTAAATCGTGCAGGCACCAGCTCGTTATCGAACCGAAGAACGGCTTTTTGCTTCCGTCCATATTTGGCACGTATAACCACACTGTCGGAAGGCAGACTCAAGAAATATTGTCTATAATCGCCCTCGAGGGTCAGATGCCGTCGTTTTTCCGATTCTTCGTCTCCCCAGAGCAAGGGCTCAAACATCCCCGTAGAGGCACTGAACCAATACAGTTTATTCTTGATTACGGCTACCCCTTTCCCATTGGGACCGATGCCAGACAAGAAACTGATTTCGTCGGGTTCAAAATCCTTTACTTTTTCACCGTTATATATCCTGTAATATATCAAACGATTACCCGAAGTATGATAGCCATAATAAGGGTCTTTCCGCTTATCCATCTGTGCGAATGTCAAGTAAGGTGCATATCCCGAGTGAAAAGGATAGGACTTTACACTCTCGGCCATATAGGCCACATTACCATCCCGCATGCAATAGCCATAACTGTCGCCATCCTTGAAACAGAGATAGCCGTCGTGAAAATAGGGATCGTCATAGGCAATCTCCATATCAGGAAGAGCCGTAAAGGTTCCCGACATATCGATGAATCCAATAATCGACCTCGTATTCTTTTCTACAATGGTAGCTACACCTTCGTTAAAAGCCTGAATTTCATGCTCTGTCTCAAATATCCGTTTCCCGTCAAAGGTCCATAACGAAGTCCATCCGGCAGAATCTGTCGCCAAGATACGATTATCGACTTTTACCGACAATGAATTGAACACGGGGTGTATGACCCACTTCGCCAGTTGCGCCTCGACGGAAACACATCCTATCAAGCCAATGAATAACAGCAGTATTTTTCTCATAAATATTTATTTTTTTGATATTTTACTTTTATTTTCTTCCAACATGTTAAGGCCTCTTTCTATCCGATTTATCAAAAGTGTATCGTTGCACTGCTCGGCCCATATCTTTGCCTGCAGTAACAGGTATTCGGCTCGATCTACATCTTTCACAAAAACCTTATTGGGGTTGACATAATAGCAGGCCAACCGATACAAGGCATTGGCATTGATACTGGGATAAGCCGGATTGTTAAACTCTTCTATCCTCGTAAACAGTCCAATCGCCTTATTATTGATCTGATGCGATTGGGGCAGAAACTCTTCATCTGTACCTCGTGGATACAACTCGATATGAAGCAACTGTTTTCGTGCCACCGAAGCACTGTCGGAATACCAGCCATAGGTAAATGCCTGTTCATACAAAGCCGGTATATACCCCAAAGATCCAAGGCTATCCATCAGGTTCAATCCTTCGGACAAAGAGGCGACATCGTCAGTATTCACCAACGCCAGAGCTTTTGCAAAAACCTCTTCATTGGTCAAATGCTCGGGAGCCCGCCTGGAAACAAACAGAAAAGCAACAATCCCCAAAATGATAACAAGACCGACCAAACCGCCTATCATATATTTCCCGACAGAACGCACCGGATAACGCTCCAATTGAGCGGCTCGGCAAATCTCCTTCGCCGAAGGCCGCTTGGCCGGGTCCAACGCAAGACAATCTGAAATGAGTTTCTTAATATCGCCGGGTATCGGTTGTGTTATAGGCGGTAATGAAAGTTGTTTGTCCAACTGCTCTTTTCCCCCTAATTCTCCAAAAGGTACCTTACCGGTTATCAACTCATACAACGTGGCTCCAAAAGACCAAATATCGCTCTCCGGAGTAGCCTCATATTCTTCGGTAAAGCGTTCGGGAGCCATATAGGCCATAGTTCCGCTTTGCGTATCCTTATCCTCTCGATTCAATCCGCCTCGATGCGAACTGATGCCAAAATCGGTAATCGCGTAATTGTTGTTATCGTCAATCAAGATATTGGCCGGTTTTATATCTTGATGTACAATCGTTGGATTAAAGGCATGCAGATAGGCCAATCCAGCCGAAACATCGGCAATATATCGCCACAGTTCTCTCTTATCGGTAATTTTTCCCTGCAGCTGTTCCGATGAACCATTCTGACAAAAAGGCAAGACCAGATAAGGAATGCCATCTACAATAGAAAAATTTATAGGTTGTACCAAATTGGAATGATGACAATTAAAGACAATCTTAAATTCATCTCTAAATCGCTGTTCTCCAAGATCCAAGGCATTTTTAGGCCTGTAGATTTTTATCGCGACCTTTATTCCAGACTCTTCTTGAGATATTATAGTATCGTCATCATCGTTATATATTTCGTCTATCGTATTCGTATCCAATGCAAGCCACACATCGGCAGTACCACCATCGGAACTCAAGGTGCGAAGCAACTTATAACGACCATCAAATAAAATGCCACGTTCGGCAATCGAATTCATATTTTCCATTTTATACACAAAAAATGCAGGGACCTTCTACACACTGAGGGTAGACTATGTTCTCAATACTCGCTCGGGGATTACACATTTCCGACTTCTGATTCTTCATACTTCATAATTCTTACTGCGAAGAGCTTCATATTACTTCAACCGTATTCGAGTGCCCTCTTTAAGTCTTACATAGTCATTCAAATCGTTCATCTTCGCCAATCGATGCAACTGTATTCCAAATTTTTGAGATACCTCGTACAGAGTCTCTCCACCAGTTGCCCAATAGACATCCTGTGCACCGTCGTATTTTTTCTTCTTTTTATTCAGGAATATAATATCACCAGCCTTCACTTGATATTCCGACTCCAACTCATTATACTTCAACAAATCTATGGGCGATATATCGTGTTTGCGAGAGACCGAAGCCAGCGTTTCCCCAGGTTGGACTACGGTACAATGAATGTTGTTGATTTCAACCGCATATCGCTGCATGGCCTCAACAATGATACGTTGCTCGTCGGTCTCCTCATCTTCGGGAATCACACAAGTTTCATCAAATACGGGTTTTTCCTGTTCGATATATTTTGTAATAATAACCGTCTTCCCGGGCCTAAGCTTTACACCTCCATTGATTGCATACAATTTGTACTGATCAATTATTCCTATCAAGGCTTGAGCATAATTAGGAGCAGTCGCATATCCAGCCTTTTTCAAACCATATGCCCAGCTTCGATAATCATAAACGCTAAAACTGAATAGATTCCGATAATACTTACTGGTACTCAATAATTGGGCGTAATCCCGGAACGAAGATTCGGCCGAATCATAACACCGAAATCGACTTTTAGTCTTTTCATCGTCCCATGCCAAGTAGACACGGCCGGTCCAACTTATTCCGGCCTTAATACAAAAATGATTGTTAGAAGCTCTTGTAAGGCTACTTGTTCCGGCTCCTGATTCAAGAATACTTTGTGCCAAAGTGATTGAAGCCGGAATGCCATACTCTTTTTCGAACTGTAAAGCTAAGGACTTGTATTGGGATATATAACCTCGAACCGTTTCTGCTCGCTGAGCTAAAGCACTCGATACAGACAGTAAAACAAGCAACAAGACAGATACAGAAAGAGGCCTCATATCAAAAAATTCGCACTATGCTTTTATAGCCTTCAAGTGCAGTTTCCGAAAACGACACTTCGGCCTCGTCCATAAAATATGTTATCAGAGCAGCTATAAGTATGGCAACAATAGCGACAATAACCGCAATCCACCCGGCCGATATAGATGCACCCACTACAGCCCCGACAATCAGCTGTGCAAGTACAAACGAAGCAAATCCGACTACTATATCATCCAGAAACTCAAAAAAATGTTTGACGATTTTTGCCTTCCATGCCTCTGTACCCCATTCATCTACCTGACATAAATCATAAATGAGGTCCTTCAGATTCAACAGCACCAAGAGTCCTCCACCTTTAATCGTAATACCAGGCTTACTCTTTAAAGCACTTAACTCTATTCGCCCGGTTATTCCCTTACTGGCCAAAAATTTTTCTATTTTACTTAATACGTCAAACTTCTTCAGCTCGCCGATTAAATCCAAACTGGCCCTTTGGGCTTGACGGGTATTTATGCGAATCGCCTGCTTCGACTTAGAAACAGCTCGCTGAGCTGCACGAATATTCAACTCCGCTACCGAGCTCTTCGCACCAAAACCGGGCTGTTTGGCTAACGCCATGTTTTTTGCAATCGTATCATTGGCTACCGTATTCTTTCCCAATAATTGCTTTAACTCTTTCATCTTCGGATCAAATCTTGTTGCAAAAGCTACATACCGATTTTTTAGAGCACCCGCATCTAACCGGCCCAAACTATTCACATATCGTATTTCGCCCTTGACAAAATCGTTGGTATTACTCAAAAACGCGCCTATGGCATCGATAGCCTTTACAAGAAAAGATTTATCGGCCAATCCCTGCGTATCGTAATAGGGTTTTAAGGAACTTGATTGAGCTGTAATTATAGGTATTCGCTTATATGAATCGGCAATATAATCTATGGTCGTAGGGCCTAAGACTCCAGATGCAGGGGTTATACCCCGATAAATTTGATATGCTTTGACGGCCTGAGCTGTTTTAGGACCGTAAATGCCATCCTCCGACAAGTATTCCCAATTCAGATGATACTGCGTGCGAATACGATTAAGCATCGCCTGAATTTCCCGAACCGTTGAATCTGCTTTCGATTTAGTAGAAGGGCTATAATTATAATACTGTGCTGCCATACTTAACTATCCCATATCAATTAAGGTCACAATAATCGGCATCGATATACAAGATTTCTCTGTAATCTTTTGCCGCAGATTGTAATCTAAAGCCATTGACTCCGCCTTTTGATAATTTTTACTATCCTTGAATAAAATGTCTATGTATAGACCTCTCTTTAACCGAGGTCCGCCTCCGGCTCCTTGTACCTGAATACTATATTTGATACGATCCATCTCGTCTTTTCCAAACTCCTTCAACAGTTGCATCCGCAAAAATGCGTCTATGTCCATTTTGGTATACAACCGATCCGACGTGAGCGTATAGTATCTTAACAACTCATATCTTTGATCGGCATCCGGCTTATCCTCACCCCCCATTCCCGACGTTATCACAGAGACCTCCTTTTCAACTGCAGCATCTTTTTTATTCTCCATCAACTCTCCTGACTTGGGGGCATTACCAATTCGGCCCCAAGTCGTAAGATACGATACTTTTACAACGGAAGACAACTGAGCCTGATTTACATTGCGCATCGCATAAACCCCTTCGTCGAATTGATTTCGGGAATCGCCCCCAGAGACAACACTCTTTCCGATACGATTGATAATATTCCGCAACGATTTTATCAATTCGCCATCTTTCAATCCATGATAATCGACAAACGCATAATAGTCATCGATAAATCGATTATACAGATTGCGTACATCTCTATACAATAAATCTTTATTATAACAAGAGGCATTGAAATCTCGAATCACAACATCATCTTCGATTTGGCTAAAGCCCTGTTTTTGCGAAGTAGAACTCGTCTCTATCAAGTGAAAGAAATAGGCTCCATCACTTTTTGTTAATTGGGCTATCGGAGAGGATTGCGTCAAAGAGACACTATTGAAGCCCACATTCACTACGGGTACCACATTGGGCAAGATTTCAATCGTATCGGGAACCTCATATTGATTACCAAAATCGAAAAGTATCCATAGTGTATTATTCCCAAACGTATCTAAATCACTACTTTCCAAAGATTTCTGAAAAGACTTTGGATACGCTTTACCTTTGAATACATCCCGATCGACCAGCGCATCGGTAATATAAATCAGACGTCCATCATCATTCTGACTCGACAAGACTTGTTTCCAACAAGACAAGGCTTCAAAAAAAGAATGGTGTGCCTGTTGTGAATCAAACGGCTCGATAATAGCGATTCGTTCCATCTGCTCTGCCGAAGCAAAAGCCAACTCTACCGGTCCATTACCTGCATACACTTTCTGTGGAAGCAAACCATTCGTCCCCCTTATAAAAAACGAGACATGGGTTAGGGTCTCGATTTCTGTATCCATCTCCATGCCCAACCATACTTGTCCTTTTTGACCAGACATCACTTGCGTAATCGAGGCGCCGGTTTTAAGGACTCGTGGAGTCAACACATGCAATCGAGTGTACGGAACAATCAAGTTCGCGAAAAGCGGATAATACGACAATATCTGTTTCGCACTCAGTTTATAAGTGAAATATGTACCGTTGGCTAAACTATGGGGTACAATATCTTTTTTCTGCTTCAACGCGATTTGAACCAGACAAAGAGCTGGTATCGCATCGACCTTATTGCCCGGAATGAAATAGGAGCATAATCTATCGACTACACGACTGGGGATACTCTCGATTTCGTCTCTAATCTTTTGAGTTTGATAAATCAATGTCGTAACCATCAATTTCGAAACCGGATCATTCATATTCTGCCCCGCCTTTTTCAGCTCTACGATTAGCTCATCTATCTGTTTTTGGATTATGCTATCCATATTTTTAAATACTTATCTTACATACAATCGGCTCGACCATAAAAGAGACTCTCTTTTCATACTGGCGACTAATCCCCAAACCTATATCGATAGCCCCGGTAATCACAACGTGCATTTCATACTTGGGCCGTTTATTCCCTACTTGATATTTCGAGGTACTCTCTTCAAGCTCAACTTTAACCTCGGGCTGTTGCAACCGTGGCTCATACGTCAGAATACTTTCCCGAATGCTCTCCTCACACTGTTTTCGAGAAATATTATCTCCTTTTGATACTCCAGACATCAAGCCCAAATAATTGTTATTAAATTCCCGAACATTGATATTCGAAAACTCATGGTTCCAATATTCAAAGCCAAACTCAGGATCAGCGTCGAAAGAACCTTTAGGCGTAAATATTATCAAGTCCAATATGTTATCAATACTCATTTCAATATCTCCACCTTCTCGCTCAATTACGGGAGACTTATCAAATGCAATAGATAACGGGATATTGATAAAATTCATCTTCTCGTATCGTGTTTAAATTTCCTTCCTGTTTTTTCTCGGCTTCGGTAATTCCGGCTCCTTTACGACTTTTTTTTCTTCAACAACGACAGGTACCTCTTCGACCATTTTAAAAACGGTCTCCATTTTTTGCGCTATCATACACAGCAACTCACACCCCTGCTCAATATCTTTATATACATTTCGCAAATCATACGGCTTCTGCATATACTGCAAAAATGGCTCCTGGTTCTCGAGATTGATGTGACAATCCAACCTGCAACCGAGTACAAATGCACTGACAAAATTCTGTACTTCGGCATATAACTGATTCGGAGTAAGTGTATCTCGCTCCTTATCCAGCCTTATTGCAACCCGACTTATTGCCAAACAAACCTCAGACAAGAGTATGCGGGCCTCACACCTATCCGCTTGAATACATTTGACCCAAATATCTTTGGCCAAGGATTGTATTCGTCCCAACTGATTCATATACATCGGATGCGCCGAAAGATATAAACAAGGAGGAACAAAATCTATTTCATTCAATCTCCACCCATACTGATTTACGATACAACCAATCGGCAATGAATCGTCATCAATCTTACTGTTCACACCAAGGAGCTCAAATGTATATTTAGACTCGGAATACATCTCGTCGACTTCTCTCCACTCCCGTGCATACATTTTTACAACAAGAAGATATGCGTCGGATTCATGATGTGCAGGAATCGCAATTCGAGTATCAAACGTATTTGAATAATTAGAATCAAACTCTATATCTACAATTTTTCCACTACGTGTAACACCATGACAAGACAACGATGTTACCTCGAGAGTATTATTGTTGATATTGACCGATAACTCAAAAGGCTTAGATGTTGTAAAGAGCCCCAACCGACCGGCCGAGGTCAACAATGCAGCCATATGCAACGTGTCTTCATAGGCATTATCGGCGGCAATAAAGACCTCAGGACTAAGCCGCATGCCTTTTTTCCAGGTTATTTTCCGAGACATTGATTTTTATATATTTGTATTATAACTCAAGTAATTATAGCACATATCGTCCGATAATCTAACCGGCAACGTATCGGTTGAAATATCGAACTTTATTTTCGATTCGATTCCGACAAAATAATCATTCAAAAAACGCTCAAATACACCGACCTCTTCGACAAAATCGAGAAAAGTCGAATCGCACATACTATCGTTCCAATAATGAATCTTATAGGTCGTTATCTCCTCGGGGAATTCATTACCCAAATAAACTTCGTCCTCACCATTCAAATAACAACTATAACGCGGCTGTCGATCGCATACAATCTCGTTGTTTTTCTGTAATTCCAATTGCAACCCTTCTTCATTAAAGATTTTCCGACACATCAAAGACAACAAGGTTTTATCGCCTCTTATCCTACTGCATTCCGGTATAAACGATTTGGCTTTAGTTACGAATCGGTTATGGCGGTATTCATCAGGCATATCATCACAAAGGATATCGACTAAAACCTTATTGTCGGAATAGTCCCGGCACTCCATGTCCAGAACCTTACAGCTGAGGTCCAACAAAAACTCATCGAAAGGTCTAAAAAAAAGTCGGGCATTATCCTCTTCGGCCTGCTGCTCTTCACAAGCCTCATGGAATCGCTTCTCTCGCTCATTGGTCGGTATATTCTCAAATCTATCAATCGAATGAAACAGCCCCTCTGGAAGAATATCATACAAGCCATTACGACTTATCGAAATATCATAGCCTCCTTGCTCCTCAAAAATCAACTCCAAAACATCACGATATGCCGTTCGCTTATGAGTACCACACAGCTTTATCTGTCGTTTCTCTTGGGAGAGATAATTCAATAAAATTTCTGCTTTTAAATCAGAAGGAATATACATCATACTACTCAAACAACTTCTTGTCGGCCGACAACTCCACAAAAAACTCACCTTTTTCTGTCGAGACTTTGAGGATATCGTAATGAGGGATACCTATCTGTTTCAAAGTCAAATCGAGATATGGAAATGAGACATCGATATTTTCAAAGAATTTTTTATGGAAAATAGTTCTATAACTCAACATACGCATCTCTGTATTTCCGGCAATCACCTCGTCGAGTTTAGACTCTGGTATCCTCACTTCAAATTCCTTTTCGGGAGAGTCTGATATGATTGTTTCTATAAACTTATTATTCATCAAGTTTATTTCTACCGTTCTACAATCACATATTTCCTTCAGTTCTATTATCGCCTCTTTGACCGACATATCGGCCGACAGATTTTCATCTGTAACAACAGGGCCCCATTTCTCATGTGAAGGACAATTTTTTTTCCAAGAGGCAAGACGATATACATGAGTCGAATTTGTCAAGCCTTCATAATGAAACATTTTACCTTGCAATGTAGTAAAAGGCAAATGCTCCGAATCGTAAGAGTCCAGATGGATCATCTTCATTGCCTCCTGCGACTGTATTGCCCCCACAATCGATGCACTTATCGGGGTAGTTGCAACTCGTCCTTGTGAAGCCTGGGTTCTAACGACATCGGCACACCCGGTACGAAGCATGATAATATTGAACTCTTCCCGAGACAGACCACACTCATAACAATTTATTCCAGGCGTAAAAACCTTTACGACACCGGTCAGATTCTCTATACTGCCATCAATCCAAGTTTTACCAGCTCGCATGGCCATACGATTAAGCTGATAACGAGCCAACCTGCTATCCAAGCATCCAATAATAACATCGACCGACCGATACAAAGCCAATCCCACGTCCGAAAAGAGATTGCCTACGATAGGCACTACCTTGATTTGCGGATTGATCTCCATCGCCCGTTTAGCCACGACATCAGCTTTGAATCTATGCTCAAAGGCGTCTTCCTCCCTAAAGAGAACCGATCGGGTAAGGTTACTGATCTCTATACGGTCAAAATCGACAACAAAAATATGACCTACTCCAAACAGTGTTAAATCTTTAACGACTTCATTTCCCAATGCGCCGGCTCCTACGACCAGGACTCGAGCATCGCGTACTCGTTCTTTTTTAAACCAGGAGAGCAATGTGAATACACCCTCTCCCCACTCGTATGTGTTCGATCTTGTAGTCACGACTCTGTTTATTTAAGTACAAAGCCTACTTTCGCACCGATAAAAGCTCGTCCTGCGGCCATTTTATACACATCGCATCCGCCCGGTGTACAGTTGACTTTATATCGTCCATAAAAACCGATACGCATAATCATTGCCCCGACGGGTATATTCCCTCCCACTTCTACAACAGGAGCTATTAAAAAACCCGACTTTTTCACACCGTCGGCTCGACTTGCATCTATCGTGCTCCATTTCTCGGCATTGACCGTTGTATAAACCGTGGGTACCAACCCAACCGAACCATACAACGATGCATACTGATGGTTCAACTTTCCCAGTTCTATCTGCAATGGAACACCTATCTCCAACATGTTTCGCTTTAGCAAGTAGCCATAGTCGGTATGGGTAAGATCCAGCGAAAGACCGCCATTAAAATAGACATTCCCAATCAAATTTTTTTTCCAAACACCTTCGATTCCAAACTCTTTCGGGCGGTCTGGATTAAATCCAATCTGAGCCGATAACTGTATTGTACTCTCTACCGGAACCTCTTTATGGATTGAAATAATCGTAGTATCTCTTTGAAGTTCAAAAAAATCGTACAAATCGACATTATCGCGCAACCTATATTTTACGTCTCCTTGTCCATGATAGTCAACAACATACGGACCCACATAAAAATGATCGATAGGAGTTTGTGCCATGCTTGCCATACCCCCGATGACAAGGGCTCCCAATAACAATACTTTTCTCATGTATTCTATAAATTTTAAATGATTATTCTGATTAAACTTCTTCATATTTAAAGATGGTATCGCCTATCTTGAAGGTGTCGCCGTTACTTAAAACAGCCGTTCGATTGATTGGCAACTCGACTCTTGTATTGTATAAAACACCTGTTGCCAATGGCTTAATCACTGGGAAACCTTTCTCATGATCGATATAAAGTTGTGCATGTTCTTTTGCCACTTTATTGCTTTTTTCCCAGTTCATTTGTATTTCACACTCTCCTGTCATACCGATTGAGACTTTATTCCCACCGCCAGTTGCATTCATCCATTTATGGATAGGAATTCTCAACCCCGATTTCACGCCGTTTTGAATCACTAAGAAATACCGTTCGGCAATCATTCGCACCGTAATGAGCGAAGCTCCTAAACCGCCTCCATAGATAATAAAATCCAACAGCATGTTTATCCATTCGTAGCTACTGCTTGTAAACTTCGTAAAATAGAGGACCAAAAATCCTATTACGGCCGAGCATAGCCCTCCGATAAGAGCACTTCGAATCGGTATTGACGATTTTATTGTCAATGCCAAAGAGACACTTATTGAAAATAATATATAGGCTGGCAGCGAACAATACCAGGGTATATAGGTCTTTCCCGTCCATGATAATATCAGGCAAAACAAATCGGCTCCAATAGCAAATGCTATCATACCGATAAAAGCCGTAAGGACAGAAAGCCCTACAATCTTAAGCCATATTTGCCAATTCTTATTACGAATATCATCCTTGTACCTAAAGACCAACGAAATAAAGAATCCTAACAGGAGTCCTATCATCAAAAAAGAAGAGGTGCGCGTAACACAATCATTGATAAGGAATGTTTGAGCATTGGTTTCATCAAAAACAAATCCAACAATCAACCGAGACAGCTCCGGGAATCCCCCCCGGCCACATGCTTCATAGATAACCCAACTAATCAACCCGGCCAAAATCCCGGCTATAGTCTGTGAGCAATCTTTCAACGTACTCCATCTAAACAGATCGGCCCATTCTACATGGTTCTGAATTCCCGTTTTGCAGTTTTGTCCAAACTCAGCACACTTATATCCGTTCTCCTCCCAGCAATGCTTATGCATCCAGTGATTACATTTCGTTACAATAATTTGTCCCGGCCTCAATTCTTGTTTGCAGTAATGACAAATACGTCTTTGAACATTTTCTTCTGGCTCGTATCTCTTATAATACTTCGACTTGAATGTCATAAACCGGATATAGGGTACAATGACTTTCATAATGATGAAGAAAAATGCAAAAGCAAGTACCGCTACCAATATCGCTACCAGAAACTCGACCAATATACTTGTCGAACTTTGTTCTCGCTCGGGCCACGGCCGCTCTGCCGATCCTATGGTAAACGTAGCGTCACCTACCATATTACGTCCCCACTTCGCACTATAATTGACATTGCCAGAATATATCTTATTCGGGTTAGCAATATAAGTCAACTCGTAGTCGTATGTAGCGTCTTCTATTACTTGCTCAAACGAAGAGAGTACATTCTCCATACTTGCCGACGGCAAGTATCGGCCCCGCAAGGAAGGAATAATGCGATTAGTACTATCCTTAGGCTGTGTAATACCGTCAAGCGTAATGTCTATGCTCGTATCTTCTCCATCGGCTGTATAGTAAAAAGCATATACGCGAGGCATTTCATCGGCATACTTAGACTGATAATCGGATACTTTTATATAATCCAACTCTTCATCATCGGGCCGGCGGCTGCCTTCGGCAAAAATCATCAGAATATTCTTACCCGGATTCGTTGCCGCCCGAGAACAAATTAATGGATTTGGGGTATAATCTACCGATTTCACCTCATCCATATACTCTGCTTGAGCCGGAGAAAACTCCGCTAACTTGGAATAGACACCACTATAAAAAGCCTTACCGGTAATCGTATCCAAGAAAGCCGATTCGATACGGTCGAAATTCTCGGTCGTTGCCTGTACACTATTGGTTACCCCATCGCCATAAAAAGAGATAAATACACTGGTATCTGCAGCAACTTCAATAAATTGTCTTATTGTATTCAATATTTGTTGCTTTCCATCTCTCGGAATACTCTGATCTAAGAGAATCGAAAATGTATATTCCTTGGGAATTCGCACGCCAGTTCTGATTTGACGCACCTTCCTATCTTGAACTTCCTGGCCATCTTCATAAAAATAGAACATCTCATCGATTCTATCCGACGATACATTGGGTTGTCTTTTCCCATCATCCCCCAGTATATTAAAATAAATCTTTATCGAATCATTCCCCAGCCCATAATTATAGCTCCGATCACAAAACTGAATGCTTGAAACCATAACTTCTTGGGCAAACATAGGAAAGCCCAATAGCACAACTCCTAACAACAGGAGCAATTTACTTATCTTTTTCTTCGTGTCCATATTTTTAATTCATCAATATTTACATCCCCGTAAAAACGCTCATCCATGACAACGTCGCCGTTAACAACAGGTATTGAAGTCAATGTCATTAACTTGGAAGAGTACACTAATACAAAATCTATATCCGCACAGATAGGAATAATCAGCCGTTGGATTGTCGGTAAACTCATATGCGTAATACTCACAAGACACCCTACAACTCCAGTAGCGGGTCTATCATGAACTCTGACCAGACTCGACACTATATACTCTTTCCCATTTTCCGTATCAACCGGAAATCCGACAGCCCAACCGACCAGTCCCGTATTAGGCTCTATGGTAATCTGTGTCAAGTCAATAATCGCATTGTTATTCACCTCGATCCCAAAGCATGAAGCTGCCCGTGCGTTGGCTGTTTTCAATATATTATAGAAATTATCAGGAATAAAGGATTTACGCTCACTGCCCAATGCCCATTTGTACATCTCTTCCAAAGAGTACATCTTTAATAAATCGCCTTTCGAATTGATTGTTCCATCTCCTCTAAATGTAAATATACCTAACTCCTGATTCGACGTCAAAATATCCACGACAAAAGCGACTAAGAAATTGGGATGTTGCGAATGTTTTAACTGCATCTGCACATTACTATCCGAGTTACTGAAAAAGACCCCAAGCCCCGGATGGGAATGAATCCAACATGTCAGATCATATTGCAAATTGGTATCTTTTCTCAATTTCCGAAGTTTTTCGGCAATGCGCAATTTTATTTTCCCCCCGAAATTCAACTCATACTCCTTAAATACAGCATCATCTCCAGGAAACACAACATACTCTAATGAAACATCGTAGGTATGCGTAGCCTCATCTTGTACCCAACGTCCCAACACCATACAGCCATCTTCTTTAGGGTTGTCGGCATTACGCAAATCTTCGGCATATAAATTGTACACATCTTTGATACATGTATTCTTTATATAGATGCGACGAACAGCCGAATCATTCGAAAAATCAGCCGAATCAATCATCAAATAATCCGGGTTATTGACAACATCATCGAGACTCTGTTTTTTCAAAACAGATGTGGTCTTTCTACGGACAACAATCGCAGCATTCGCCTCTTCTTGCGTTTGATGTTCGGGAACTGACTTCCCCGAATTCTTACTTACTCGCTTCCCCTTTTTCCGCTTGTTTACGGCTATAATTATCCATATGACCAAAATCAATACAATTCCACCGACAAGGCCATAATTAAGCAAATCATGCTTATTAAGGAAACTCTGTGAATCGGCATTATACACATCGGTCACCAAATCATTCAACTGGTTATAGGCATCTTCACGATTTCGCAACCGATTATTCAATGTCTCAACGACATAGTTGATTAAAGTTTCCTGACCCGAAATCGTCGTGGTTTTCGAAATAGCAACAATTTCCTGTGCTACAATAGGAATTTCAATGCGCTTCTGATTAATCTCGGCTATCGAATTTTTCAGAAATTCATCTAAATCGTAATCTATTACAAATTGTTTCTTGTCTTGCGAAGCTAAAAGAGCCTGTGAAAAACGATCTACCTGATCAATATAGGCTTGAACAGATTCAATTCCAAAAAATTCATCCCTATTCATTCGATCCAGATAGCTCTCCGAAACTACCCCCTCTTGCTTTGACGGCTGACGTTCTTGTTTTTTGTTAACCCTCGCTTGCGATATGCGTGGCAACGACTCGGTTACCGTATCGACACTCTCCTTCTCGATTTCTGACGAACTGACAGCTTCGACTTTAGGCGCAACATACCTCCACAGTAAGGCACCACTACTTCTCGGATAGTCAAACCGGACAGACTGTCGGGCAATCTGATTAACCTGTGCACTCGACTCTCGATTAATTGTTTTCGATTCTTTATTATCAATATATAATATAACTCGTTTCGAAGATTTATTCCAAATATTCAACACTTTGATGCTACTGTCAGCCTGAATCTCATAAGATATGGTAACATCGTTCTTTGAAACCTGCTTTCCCCAAACGGTCTCCGAACAAATACTAACCCATAGCAATAGTAGGATTAGTGCATATAACTGTTTACATTTCATCTATATAGATTTTCTATTTGATTTATTCTGCTTTTGAGAGATATCCCGTATCTCTTTATATAATTTACTCTTCCCTGTATCAGTCATTCGATGTGTTTGATTACGCACACCTTCGCGTACTCTTCTGTTCGCTTCATTTTCGGCTTGCTTGGCCAAGGACTGTTGCATCTCCAGAATACTCCGTTGATTCTTCAAATCCCGAATATGTTTAAGTACCATATTCCCCCCAAAATATAAAGCTATCAGAATCACTCCACCTATAATCATCCAGACGGTTCGCTTTTGCTGTTTTGCTTCTTCGATTCTGGTCTCTTCTTCTTGTTTCTGTTGCCTGGCCTCTTCCTCTTGCTTCTGCTGGGCCAACCAGGCCTGCTCCTCGGCCTTAGCCGCCATATTATCGGCCTCTTGCTGCTCCTTCAACTCTTTTTCCTTAGCGGTATATTCAAGCAATACATCATTGATTTTCTCGATAACTTCCTGATTATCTATCCTGTTTTTCAACATCCGTAAGTTATAGACTTCCATTTGAAGTGTTTGAGAAAAGGGTAATTCATTTGCTGTAGCCAACAACTGACGAATCATATCCATACTACTTAATGCGTTTATAATATCACCATTATTCTCTTCCAATTCACTTGACGAATGAATAGCAATATGTTCCACATGAGTACTCTTTTCGGGTGGTGTCCGATGACCTTTCGTCGTCTCGGCGATCTGAACCTTTAATGCTACAGTTCCTCGCCCTACAATTTTGTAAGTTTTTTTCTTTTCGTATACTGCTATAAAAACAGGAAATTCGACAGTCGAGTTCTTACTGCTCTTCTTACCAAACACAATAGGAGCCGATTGGCCCAAAATGTAAAAGCCCTCTTTATTTTTTTTGTAACTCAGATTGGCCGGCACCATAAATGTCGTGGGATTTAATCCACCCCATTCGACATCGCCAAAGTCGCCCACTCGGTCGAAGATAACGACCTTTAGCCTATCCAAATCGCCCTTGCATAAGCGACGTAGATACTCCGAGGGAATAATGCGAGGAGATTCCAATATCTTAAATGCCACATTACCATCCTCTTCAAAAACGCCGTAATTCAGTATTATCTTATCTTTTCGACTGGTATACAAAGTATCGGTAACCGAGGTCGCAAACAATACAGTCGAAGAGATAGCCCACAAAAAAAATACTACAAATACAGGGAAACGCATAACTTCAATTTTAGAAATTGATTATTCGCTCATAATAATCGTTGATTTTTCCACTATAAAAACTATCGCGTCCCCGTCTCCGATTCTGGTGATAACAATTATGCAACGCTCGAGCAGTCTTAACAGCTTCGTCTTTAGTGATACGCCCGGTATGCAATCGCTGATACGTATCGTCAAGTCTATGGTATATTTGCTCTGTACTCAAAGAGCAATAGCCACACCGGTGTACCCGTTTATGCTTGCCACAATCTGATACATACTCGTCAAGATTTACAGATTCGATTTCTTGCTTCAAACGTGTATATGCCTGATGCGGTAAATCTTGAGACATCCACGGATTACTCTTGAAAATGCTGTCTATGACCAATATCATGCTATCCTTAATGGCCTGGTATGGTCTTTGCTGGTCAACTAATGAAGGCTTGTGCATTTTGTTTCCACAAAATTTCACATTTTTCAAACGTGCCTTAAAATCCGATATAGTCCGCTTCACACCCACATAGGTAGGGTCCAGTTCGCTCCAACCGTCTATTTCCAAAATGAATTTTATGTTATCTTCCCTCAATATTCGATATTTTGCCGAGCGTAAAAATCCCCTAGGAACATATTTCGCAATATAAAACGGAATAAGTAACTCGGAAGGTTCCGACACCGAGCCTTCGAAAACAAACAGTTCCCGAGTTTCAGCCGGTTCTATTCGTTCAAAAATATTCTTTACATTCCGGCATCCCGAAACAAACCGATGCCCTTTCTCGCCACCATAAGTTTTTTCAAACAGGACCTTAGGCTTACGTTTTTTAAGCATCTTCTCGTCTTGGGTACTATTAAAAAGCAAGACCGTCTGTGATGGCGTCAGGTTCTCTACCGAAACTTCCACTTGGGCCTGGTTATTATAAACGGTAGTAAAATGGAAGGTTACTGCCGCATATCCCAAATCTACAGTCTGCGTTTCATGCCCCTGCCTGTCGAGTTTAACAAGAACCTCCTGATCGGCCCATGCAACTGATCCGGTGAATAGGACACAACATAGCAACAATATAAACTTCCTTATCATATATTTTTGGCAATAATTTTAGAACTTGTTTTCGTAATGCGCTCCTCTGGTTTTTCTCTCAAATTGCCTTTCTCGGACTCTCCTTCATCCGACATGCTTTGTCCAAAGCGTACCCATCCGTTCGGTTCACCTTCTTCTCGTACCCATTCGGCTACATTCTGGTCCTCGGGATAAGGATAAGTATTTTGTGCATGATACAGCTGATACTTCAAATACTGTTCAACACGAAGTACTAAATCTTTCAAGGAAGAAAGGACTCCCATCTCCTTAATAGTCAAGCACACATGGCCTTTAAAACTACCCGAATAGCGAATATTTGGATGCCAAATATCGGTACGGAACGTAAATATGGGATTTCCATCGGCCGAAGGATAGTTATTGGGAAGCACAATACTCATTTTATGCAGATACCCGAAAACAGGCTCTCTCGGTATCGTGTTGCCCTTAACACCAACAATCGACTTCACTCTATACCAAATCTCATATTCGGTAGGCAATCCCATTACATTCTTACGCCTGATAATATACGAGATGGAAGGCTGACGTGGATTGTCGGCTGCTGCCTTCCGTTTTGCGCACAACGAATCAAGTTCTTTCCACTCTTTCCAAAGGCGGGCATCTCGACCAGAAAGTTCTTTCTGATTAAACTTATTTATCGCTTCGTTCATAATAAAATCGTTTATATTTTATTACCCGGCAATAGGAACTGAAATAAGATGTAAATGATCTCCAGGTTGGATGTTGTAATCGATGAGAGCTTGCTCACGACCATCTACATCTTCAAACTCAAGAATCTTATCCTCTCCGTCATCCATAAATTGACCCAATAAATACTGAATCGGATTACCCCCATTATCCAATTTAGGCAATTCGAATACGGCAACAATACTCGCAATCTGATCGCGTATTGTTTTTTGAGGGTCTGTTACTTTCACCTCCACTTCTTCGTAAGGAGAACCATCGATAGTCAAATTGACGATGAATTCATCGTCGTAGTCTTGCTTGTTTTCCATAATCACTTATTATTTATTTTGATATATTTTTTTATCGGTTCACCATATCCAGGCCCCGTGAGGCTGGTCATAATTTTCTGAACGATAATCTTCAAACTTATTCTTAAAAACAATCATTTGATATGCCGTTGCGGGTATTACCTGAGGGACCTTAAGTCCATAGCGGAATAAAGCCAATTCATACTTCTTTGCCTCGCCATCGATACGAATGATAAAATCGCTCTTCGTATCCCGATGAATTCCATAAAACCGATCGAAGATTTCGCAAATCTTCACCTCATCAAACCAAAAGTATGCACTATATTCACACTTGCCTACATGCCATTTAACAGCCAATCGTTTAGGCTTACCTGCCTCGTGATAATTCATCAGCCTACCATCGTGAAGTTTATCGTAAGTCCCGTCATAAAGCGACTCCTCGCACCAATCAAGTTGAGGTCTTAACGGGTCCTCTTCTTTATATGGCTCCCATTTATCTCCATCCCATTTCTCCAACATCGGGAAGTATCGGTAGACAAACTGCTGCATATATTTTACAAACAAACTCTTCGGAGGGAGCCCCCCATGAAGTATATTTTGCTTAACATCATCAAATTTTTCAATACACTCTTCACAATAGTCGTTCAACGAGACTCCTTCGATCGATGGAGCAAATTGATCCATACCGACATTTATCTCTTCCCCTATATAAGAATCTATATATTTACTTTTCAATGGGCCACAAACCCAGACAACAACCAATCCATATGGAGCCATCCCTATCACAATATGTGTTACAGGATACTCCGAGATACATTCTCGTAAATACGAATCTCTCAACCGTTCTTCAACTGAATAAAACTTTTTTTCAACAACAGACAGATACACTACATCAAGGATTTGGGGAACCGTGTCGTCTTCATCCTCCAAAATATGAGTAGAGAGTATTCTACCCCATTCTCCCTTAAACGGATATCTGTGAGGTATCTCTCTTACTTTATCCTTTGTATACAACAACCCAAAAAAGGTATCAACCGGATATAGAGTATGTGCCGACCCTGATATTTTCATAATAAATCTATTAGAGTTGTTACAACCGGCTGTTCCGAAAATATTCCTTGATAAACCAATCGAGTAAGAATTGATTGCTCGTCCTGATCTTCTGAATTATATACATAAGGAGCATTTACAAGCCATTGGTTCGATGAGAGTGTTGCCAAACGCTCATTGGCCGAATAATGTAAATATTTTCTTCTCAAATGAGCATAATCCGATGGAGATATTGCAATACGGCCGCTCCTGCCACTCTGCATCTGAGTTTTTGCCTTATTATATACCTCCTCGACAATATTATCTGTCGGTATTGGGAACAGTTCGGTTCTAAAATTGAACATGTCACACCGTTCCTTTACGGCATCCTCAACCATCAATGCTAAAGAGACATTGCTATAACCATATTGCACATGTCGAAACATGCTGATATTAAAAGTCCCTTCGGTATAGTAATTTCCCAAATTTCCCGCAAGAGATTCATTGAACTCATCAACCTGTTTATCTTCGTCAATCCACCCCATTTCTATCAATGTATCAACCGTTACGGGTTGTTGTGTGTCTGGATTTGCCGGATCTACGCAGATAAAGCGAAGATTTTGCCGTGTATTATCCTCATTTTCTCTTAAAAAGAAATTCATAGGAGTCAGCATCGTATTCTTCACTTTTTGCGAAACTATTTTTACCCCGGCAAAATCCACTTTATTGATAATTGCAGGTTCATCTCTTCCCATAGATATACCTCCTCCAATATCGGTATGACAACCCGGGAGAAACAATTCCAAACCATTAGAATGGACTGAACTCTCTATATCGATAATTGCGAAATTTTTTCTCAATTCGTCCATCCCGCACAAGTGCACTACTCGCCGGCACATATCTGTCGCCCAAAGTCCATATTGGGCCACATTATCACTATGTACGACTCCAACGGATCCTACCGTATCAAAAATTCCCAGATATTCTACCTCTTTCGATTCTATATCTTTCTCGGGTTGCAATTTCTTGACAAACGAGTCACTATTTTTCTTAAGTTCCTCATTCCCGGATTTTTGAGCTATTTTATCACTATAAACGATATAATTAAATATTCTCGCAGCCGTTGCACCTCGACTAAAACCAAAGACATCGAAATGCAACCTATATTTCTGACCATTTGGTTTCGATGACAAGATAAAATTAGATATAAAATCCAAAGCTTTACCTACTTTTGCCACAACGCCATTATCTCCTGCACCTAAAGCCAATCCTATGAAATCAGCTCCGGTACTGTCAAAATCCATATCACTCCCCGACCCTTCTACATACAACGAATAATGAGTCGCATCCGTCTTATAAAAAGACTCAAGTATGGCTACATTAGTATACGATACATTTTGAGAATTGCTATTTCTATACTTCCCATACACTTCGTCCGAAACCTTATCGTCCAATATTTCAGCAACCTCTCTATTCTCGGCTTCATCTTTCGATTTTGACGAAATTGCATATCTTTTCCTATCGTCTTGGAGTAGCTGCTCTTGACTCTGCTGATCCACATAGGCAAAGCCTTTGGCATTAACTTTACTTTCTTGGCGAAATCTCCTCCCTATGGCAGCCTGTACCTTATTGTTATTTGTTCCATCAAAGAAAATACCGATATAAATATCTACAACAGTCATCTCCTGCAGCATCGACTCCTTCTCTATATCTTTTCCTCCAATGGTAGCACTCATCTCCAATCCTATTTCTGCCCATCAAATGTGATGGTAATCGTCCCTCCATATATGCACTTGAGAGTAGAGCTTTTCAATAAAGCAGGCTGTCCTTTCAAAATCACATCATTTTTTCCACCCATCCAGGGAAAAGGTGTGTTCGGCACACAAGGCATCGGGGTCAATTTGCCATGAGCCGCTGCGGTTGCTGCTCCAGTAGGCGGATAGGCCGTTGTATGACACCGACCAAACGGAGCTATATTTTTCAAAGACGTATGATCGCTGATATTGGCCTGTGGCTGCCCCGTCAACCAGACCGTTCTATCGGGAAATACAGTCAAGGTAGAGATTTTGTCTCCACAAGAACATTGTATCCGGGCCGTCGAACAAACATACGAATCGTCCATATCAACACTTATACTTTATACAATCCCGACTTTACTTCAATACCGCACGAAGTATTCATCTGCTCGAGATTCCGAATATAATACCCCTTATCAGACATTCCATTCAAGTCACCAGCCATCATTACCTGAAGATGAAAAACAATCTGTTTATTTCCTTGAGACGACAACTCATCTATCAAGTGTCTAATTTTGTCCATACAAAATCCTCGTGGACCTTCAAACAGGGGCTTTGCTTTGTAAGCTACAATCGTATGTCCTCCACGATGAATCATGATATTCACATGGATTGCCGAATCGGAAGAAAAAATAGTATCCATTATATTGTCAATTAATTTTTACCATAGCTGATTTTACATCGATGCGATTGGTCGCATTGATAGCAGTTTCGTCTGATGCTTTCTGGTGATGAATCTTAGAGTATTCCAATAACTTATCTGTGGCCTCAACTCGAATATTCTCGCCTGTTACCTGAAGTTGATGAACAACTTGCTCGTCTTTATTGTTGTTCACTCGGATAAGCTGATTTTGATGCACGGTTAATGAGTCGTTCTTATCGATAGTCGAAGTCCTGTCATTTCCCGCGTGCTCCCGTATATCGTTATCGGCCGTACGCTGCATATCATGTGAAGCATCAATGAAAACATCATTGTCGGCCGAGGCTTTGATATCGTGTCCAGCTCTCAGAATAATATCATTTGCGGCACACAATTCAATATTCCCCGTAGATTCCAATTTGATAAGTTTCTTGTCTGTCGAAAAAGTAAGAATGTAATTCTCTTTTCCGTGATCGTATATGCGTATATATCCGTCCTCCCCCTCATCATGAATCTCTATGGTGTGTCCGTTTCGTGTACGAATAGACTTTACTTGATTGGAACTGTTGTCGTTATCGATCCAAGTCCTATCAGGCATACCTTTTCCGTTGTACAAGGTTCCCTTCACATAGGGTCGCTCGGCATTTCCGCCCTCAAAATCGACCATCACCTCTTCGTCAATCTCGGGAATAAAACTAAAACCTTTTCCGCCACCGGCATAAGGTTGGGAGATACGAAGCCAAGGAGACATCATAGATTCACTTTGCTGGGCCTGCCAATCAAATTGCACCCGAACTCGTCCCAAATAATTAGGGTCTTCATTATCTTTTACCCGAGCCCTACACGATGAAGCAACCGGATACACATCGCTATTGACATAGGGAGGATAATCACAGGCAGAAGGTATCCCTACAAAATGATTGCAATAAGTCTCATCGGACGAGAAGGTATGAACCAACTCCGTAATCAATATTTCGTCTTGCTCTACGTTGCTCTCGCGGCCTACAAGGTCGTCGGTCAAAAAATTATCTTGAATGATAAGTATGCTGCCGATACGAAGCTGTGAACAATAGGTCATCCCCGAATAGGTCAACATACCGGCTTTCTCGCCACGAGCCTGCGTCTTGGTCGATATATTCAGGACCGTAGACCGGCTATCACTATCGGCAAAGCCGCCGGAATGCAAATTTTGTAATGTAGCCTTGGTCATGACGCTCTTTGTTGCTGCAAAAACAAGCTCGGCCAAACTATTATACTCCAACTCCATCTCTTCCAAGCCTTCCTTTTGTTCTGCGTCGTACGAGTTATACGACGATGCGACGTGGCTAAATGCGACATGCTGCATCTTCAAATCTACATGATAGGCCGAAATATCTTTATTGGGATATCCCAATACGACAGGATCTCCCTGCGGCAGCTTCCCAAACACCAGATGTTCCCCATCGTTATACATCCACTCTCCAAATCGTTGGGCAAGTCGAAGCAAAAACTGATAATCCGTCTCGTTGTATTGTACGGTATAGGGTAAAACTTCGGTAAAGCGCGGATTGATTTCAGCCGCAATCTTATCGGAATAGTCATCGACGACATCCTCGACAATTTCGCTCAAGTTTTTTTTCTCAAAAGATTTGCAATTAGGATTATCAATCAAGAGGGCATCATAGCTTCTTGCTTCGACCTCTATACTATACTCCGTCCGGGAACGTGATCCCGAAGCCGAAACGATAGCCCCTCTAAATCTGATTTCCCGGGTTTTCGCATCTTCCGATTTCAACGATACCTTCTCTATATTCTCTGTTTCGAGAACCAGAGAAACATCTTTCCCGATAATATATCCACAAGCCCTAAACTGCGGCTCATCATCTCCTTCTTTAGGCCCTTTCCTTAATCTAAAAGTTAATATATTAGGCTGCAAAAGGCACTGTGACAACGTAAAATCGTCCATTGCGAAGAGAACTCCGGCTATTTCAATCAAGAAATTTTCGGAACGTGCATCACCGATGGTAAGCGTAAGTTTAGATACCGTTGTTGACATAATACTGTTAGAAAGGCTTTATATTCTCGGCTATAGTACCCCGAATAAAATCTTCCAAATTGGACGACAACATTTCGACCGAATCATTCGTCCACGTATTCATGAACACCGCTGCATTCATGGTTCCTATTCGAATAATCTGTGCCGATATTTTAATAGTCGTATACATCAGTTTGCCGTCCTGATCATTGAAGTAATCTTTCAATGTGGTACAATAGGCATTGGCAAAACTGACTGTTTTGTAGCTAGGCTTGTTGTCATTGGTATATATGCAGAATCGTAATATACCTGCCTTAACCTCCGACTTATGAAACATCCAATTATAAAAGAACATATCGTCGTCATTTGTCGAAGGCATGGTAATCCAGATTTCACCCCCTTGAGGTCGCGATGACGGTTTACCTGTTTCATCGATCATTTGAGAGAATTCATAATGGCACTCCACCACACCATACGTTCTCCCTCCAATCTTTAGACTTCCATGTAATGCCATAGTCTTGAGAATATCTCATAAGGGGATATTCTGCGAGAAAAGCCCCTTATGAGAAAAATTAAATTAGTTGTCGATAGTCCAACGATTGTTATGACGAGCATTGCCAATCTGAATCTCTTTAGCCGAGATTGTAAACTCTTCATATTGCAGAAGGCTATTGGTCGAATCGTAAGTTTCGGCATATTCTACCACATACCCTTCTTTGAATGAGAGATGCTTCATCTCTCCACCTTGGCGGTTGGGAAAAGAGATTGTTCCCGACTTGCTCATATAGGTATCAATCATCCACTCGAGAATATCGGTATTCCCATCGTCATTTGATTTTACCTTAACATAAATTTTGCCTCCCCGTGTTGTCCCCGTAGGCTGACCTTCGACATCGGTCTGCTGATTGAGTTCATACCGAACAAACAGAACTTCGCGCTCCTGAATACCATCAGCCGAAATAGTTGCGGTTCTCGTTGCCATAATTTTCGAATTAAATAGTTAAACAATTAAATATATGTTACTTACAAATATTACTGTACATTTTGTTCCCAATCGACCCCTGCTGTACCATTATGACCGGTAAGTTCTATCAGGAAGTTTTTTGCGGCAAAGAATGGTTTAAGTTCTACCTGAATCGATATATCCTTGGTCTCTGGATCCTGATTGATACCCTTCAAGTTATAATTCTCGATCAACTTACCCGGGCCTTTGTATTCACTCAAGAAATCATGAACAGCCTGTTGTAACTCTGCCTTTACCGAAGAGTTCCAGTTAATGAAGGCTTCATCATTAAAGAAATTCTGGAATACCTTTCCAATCCAATCGAACACTCGTACAATGGGATACTCCTGTAACCCCATTGTTGCCCCGTTATACAGCGAACGATTTGAGAATGCCATCACTCGACCATCTTCCTCTACAATAGGTACCACGCCGTGGTCAATAACCGACGCTATTTCCGATTTACGCATCTCCATACGAGCGCCTTTAACATTCGAAAGCGTACCATACTTTTTCCCAGCTATACCTTGTGCAATAACCACCTCATCGGTATTTGTCATTCGCCCGGCCAATGCTCCCGAGGCCGGAATATAGACATCTTCATATTCGTCTGCCAGTTCCGATTTTTTACGTCCCAATATATAATTACAGGTCATCACTACGTTGGCAAGCTGTACATCCTGACCCTGCAGATTCGCATCATCCAGTTCTTCTTGCAACATACTGAAATTGAGACTGTCTTTAAAATCGGTAATCAACAATATTTTATTCCGATATGCCGTCGAAGCCCACATTCTTACCACATCGCTATCACCCAAATAACCGGGTATAACCATTAGGCTGTAATTGTTTTTAAGGCTAAGGCGATCGTAGTATTTCTCTAACTCGTCTCGGACAGCAACAGTATCTTCTGAATCATGTGTCCCAAGTTCGGCTTTATCGACATTCATCAAGGTAATGCAGTTGACTTGCGACTGACCTGCATTGGCAAAAAATGAATCGAGGGTTCGATACGTTATTTCCAGATCCTTGATCTCTTCATGAATTCGCAAAAGATTTGACTGAAGATTTTCTTCGGCTCGTGCACTTTGCTCCTTGCACATATCCACGATTTGAGTCCGTTCCAAGCCTCCTTTCTCGAGAACATCAATCCACATAGCCAGCTCGTTTTTCAGCCGTTTTCGAGTGTCCTCATACGTTGCATCTTGCAAAAAGATATTCTTTACAGCCTTACGACGAGGATCCATATTGGCGGCATCTTTAATAAGACCTTTTATCAACTGAAATCCGCCAAATTTATCAAGCTCTTTTAATTGTGCAGGCAGGAGCTCCTCTGCCTTCAATGAACTGTTAGTGCCTTGAAACTGCAATTGTTCATTATCTGTCTGATTCGATAATTGTTCTTGTGTTGCCATAGACTTTGAATTAATCTGCATTTTCTATCTCTGCCAACAGAGACTTAAGTACATTTACTAAACTCTCTCGTGAATTGGCCTCTTTAAGTACACTTCTCAAAGACTTATTCTTCTCCAACTGAAAGATGATAGCTTGATACGCGTCTATTTTTGCCTTTTTATCGGAGAGTAAAGCACTCTGTTCAATCAATCTATCGTCTTCAAAATCCTTAATTTGTCTGAACTCGAAATCTTCATAAACGACTCCACCTTCTTCCGTATTCAGATCGATACCCTCTTTCGTAGGTCTATAATGTTCAAAGACCTCTTTCATACTTCTGGGTTTAAAACCTTCACGCTCCTCATCCGTATTCGGAGCATTATCGGTAAACTGATCGACATAGAGCGTTCTATTCTGAGGAAACTCTATAACACCATCTCGAGCCTCTGTATCCAAGACTTTGGTGATAACAGTCTTCTTTGCCATAACTTGTTGTTTTATCGTGTTAATATTGATTTTTGGCTGATTTTTCTGAACTGTATCATTCGGCTTTCGAAAAAACCGCGATACGCTTTCAATCAATTTCCCAAACCATTTCATTTTTTTCCATATCGTGTTTCATTATGACAGTATCGCCAGGTACCACATCGCCAGCGATAATCATCTTAGATAAAGGTCTACGTATCTCTTTCCGAATAATCCCCAATACAGGCCTTGCTCCATAATGAGTATTGAATCCCACTTTGGTTATGTATTGTTTTGCCGTATCATCAATTTCGAGCTTAATATCCTGCTCATGCAACGACTTCATCAGATTCTTAATATGAATATCAAAAATCTTGTATATCATCGATTCTGTGATAGGTGAGAAAGGAATAATTTCGGTAAGACGAGCTAGGAATTCAGGTCTGAACTGTCCCTGCATAACCTCTAGCATCTGGTCGTGTGTAGGTATACGATTAGCTTCGAACGACTGGAAAATATAATCACTACCAATATTGGAAGTAAAAATAATTAAAGCATTGGAGAAGTCGCCGACACGACCGAGCCGATCGTGCAGTTTCCCTTCATCCAATATTTGCAAAAACAAATCAAAGACCGAACGGTGTGCCTTTTCTATTTCATCAAAAAGCACGACCGAGTAGGGATGCCGACGTATTTGATTGACAAGCAAACCGCCCTCTTCATATCCCACATATCCCGGAGGAGCACCATAAAGCAACGATACGGAATGCTCCTCTTTATATTCCGACATATCGAATCGAAGAATCGAAGTTTCATCATCGAACAAAAATTCGGCCAACGCCTTAGCCAACTCTGTTTTTCCCGTTCCCGTAGGTCCCAAAAAGAAAAACGATCCGATAGGTTGACCCTTTTTGTTTAATCCCGACCGAGATTCATAAATTGCATCGAGTATACTTTTCACGGCATGATTTTGACCAACCACTCGTCGATGCAATATCTCCTCGGCATTAGACAATTTGATTCGCTCCTCCGATTGCACATTGCCCATAGGTATCCCGGTCATGGTAGAAACCACATCTTTTACATAGTCTTTATTCAGAACCGATATTGTTGATGCAGATTCACTTAACTCCAATTTTATTTTTACCGAAGCCATTGATCTATCCAACAAGTCAATAGCCGATGAAGGTAAACTATACTCGGGTATGTATCGTTTGGAGAGTCGCACAATTTCTTCTGCCACCCCCTCTTCTACCTCGACCTTATGAAACTCGACATAAGTAGGTATTTTACTTTTCAAAATCCTTATCGAATCACTCTCCGAAGGTTCTTCTACACTGATTTTCTCGAAAAAAGAGAGAAGTTCCTTATCTTTTTCTATATCTTTTGTAAAACCTTCGACAGTCGATGTACATATCAATTGAAGCTTACCTTTCGATATCTCTTTCTTTATTATCGGGACTATACTATTCAACAAAGATTGTTTGTCTTCTATCCGATGAAAATTTTCAACGACCAATACCGGTTGCGAATGTCGACTTATCTCGTTTACCAATTTCTTAAACCGATCTTCAATCTCACCTTTATAGCTTACACCTTGTGTAATAGCTATCAGATCGAGCTCAACCGGATAGAGATTCTTTAACGATGCTGGAAGCGAACCGTCATTTATTCTCTGCAATAATCCATATATCAAACTGCTCTTCCCGACGCCCGGTTCTCCAACAATAATCACATTGGCCTTGTCTTTACGAGATAAGACTTCGACCATAGAACGTATCTTATCGTCAAGTCCCAATATTGGCAAATGTGGTAACTCTTCTACCAATTCCGTATAATAACGATCTTCTTTACGCTCATCAGATGTTGTGGTAAAGGACTCTCTCTCCCGACTCGAAATTTTATTCTTTGGTTCATCACCCGAAATAGCCTGTATCACACATTCACTCGTAAGAGGCAGTGTTTTCAGTTGATCGGCCGTGAAACCGACTCCCGGAGAAACGATTGCAGCAAGTAGACAATATGTGCTCAAGCAATCCGGGCCTAACTTATCGGATAGTTTTTTTGCTTCCCTTATAACACTTTTAGCCTCATCGGAATAACAAATCTCTTTCATCGGATATGCCGATTTCAAAGTCTGCCGCAATCTCATATCGGCCCAGTCGAGCAGATAGTAATAATCCGAATCCAATCGATTTTCAATCAAATCAATCAGACCAACATTCTTGTGTAACAACGCTCTAAAGATGTGGGCTGGCTCAATTCTTGATGAATTGTTATCCACAACAAATGACTTTACAATATGAAGAAAGTCATCAGGAATTTGAGTGAGGAACTCTGTATATTTGTCCATATTATTAGAGAATATCTATTCCTTAACAAGTACCAGATCCGTTTTATCTATTTTTATACTTGCACACCCTATATAGTCAATAACTATCGAAACTTTTGATTTCGAATCGCTTATACCTGTAATAAATCCTTCCAGTCCTTTGAGATTTCCTCTAACGATTCTTACCCGATCGCCTTTTTTTATTTCTAACGACTCCAATGTGATTTCAGAATCACAATTCCCCAGCATGAACTTAAATTGGTCCATCTGCTCACACGGAATTTTTGCTGGCTTACAGTCTCCAGGAGCACGCAATAGCCGATAAACAAACGATAATTTTTCTATTTCTTTAACTGTTTCCTCATCGGAGCGTACAAAAACTACGAGTGGTATAACTATTTTCTCTACTTTTTTCCGCCTATCGGACCATTGATGAATTTCAGATTGAACAGGGACAAAAGTTTCATATCCAAGAGCACTTAACTTTTGAGCTGTTTTTTTCTCACATTTCATTTGAACTTGAGCTACATACCAATTTTTTGGATACGCTTCGCGAACGATAGCCCCATTAACTATCGTTTCAACGCCCCTTTTTTCGTTGCTCGCATTCATTTTTGCGTAATTTTACAGAAAGCAAAATGCACGTCTCTATCTGAGAGAGCATCCTTTTTAAGAAAGAATTATCATAGAACTATTTAGAATAATAGTCTATAAAAGATACAAGAAACAAATCCCCTAAAAAGATATTGAGAATTTGAAGTCTAACTTATATGATTTATATTTTTTTTATTGAAAACGATAAAAAAAACTCAATCCCCCTTAATATTAATATTTTTTTTAGTACTTTTGATACCTGTAATTGCTCTCTCAGATAGAGAGATACATGTTGCCCCTTTATAAGATCAGTACTTAACTTATCCCAAATAACTCGACAAAATAGGTATAAACAATTTGTCGAACTCTATTTCAAATTTTATTTACATCTTTTTAAAACCACTACAAATCACTCAAAATCAATCTATTTGCCTTATCAATTTTTGAATTTTGAAGAGAATCAAGATAAATTTGAGTGGTTATTTCACTATCATGCCCAAGACCTTTACTAATGACAGATAATGAAATACCCTTATCTCGTGCAATCGTTGCCCAAGCATGCCGAGCTACATATGTCGAAAGCGGTACCGATAGATTTATCATTTTACCTATTTTCTTCAAATTTCGATTTATCTTCATCATCTGATTTCTATATTGCTTGCGCTCTGTCCCATTCTCTACGAGAATCAATGGCAATAAATATTGTGTCTCATTATGATATTTCGAAATAATATCGAGAATATCGGGTACCAACTCTACACTGAGTTGCTGACCGGTTTTTTTGCGATAATAAGTTATATACCCATTGGCTATATCTTTCTTTCGTAAATATGCCATGTCAACAAAACTCATACCTCGAGTATAAAAACTAAATAGTAATATATCCTTGGCAAAATCTAACGCAGGTCGATTACTCGTATTCAAGTATTTTATTCTTCTTATATCATCGATTGTTATCGCCCGCTTTGTCGTTTTATCGACTCCGGTATATACTTTACAAAAAGGATGAACATCATTAGTTATACCTTCTTCTACGGCCGTTCTATATGCTGAACGAAAGTTTCTCATGTAAAACGAAGTCGTATTTCGACTTAAACCTCGATTTCGAAGGTATGCCTCGTATTGTTCGATAACATCTTTATCCAATTTTGTAAAACTTATATCTATTTCACCTCGAAATTTTCTAAAGCTATGCAATGTACTTTGCATAGCCTCACAGCTTCTTATCCGACCGAGACTTCTCAATCGCTCAATTTGTTTTCCCAAATATTCAAAAACTCCATTCTTCGACAACGGTTCATCTCGACAAAGAGACATGAGCTCATTTATCGAATAGTCTTTGTTTTCCATCTCTTCCACCAAGTTTTCAAATCGCTTGATCTCATATTGAATATCTCTTTTTATAGAACACAGATATTCATACCTAGGACTATTGGAGTTGGAACAGAGAACTATTCCTATTCTCTCATCCCATTCGTCTTTATAAATATGATACCCGGTATTAAACCGCCTCACCCTACGATTTTGAATTACTTGATAATAAATAGTTCCCTCCCTATCTTTCAATGCTGATGGCCGAAATTTAATTTTGATACTTGTCATATTACTCTTTTATTAGGTTCATTTAATTATTCAATACGTTGCACTCTCTCAAAATACTTTTACGGACCATGATGTTTCATTGCGAACCACATTTGTTCAGATGAAAGTGATATTACGTTTTTCATATAGATTAAAAGGAAAAGATTACATAACAAGCGATTAGATCTATTGACAAATATACTTCTCCAATTTCAATATGCGTTCACTTCAACATTTAAACCACCAAGGGGGATCCTCCTTTCGGAGAGTCCCCCTTTACCTATCTACGACCTCGGTCGTAAAGTATCTTAATGCAGTTAAATTATCAGTTTCTCAGGTAGACAATCTTGTCGGCCTTGCGAGAGCCGTCGGTATAGACAGTAACCTTGATGACCAAGCTACCCTCTTGCGGCTCGGCAAGTTTGCGACCATCGATGGCATAGTAGTCGATGTGCGAAACCTCTTTTTCGACATTAGTCATGGAGGGAGCCTCGATAGCCGAGATGTCGGTCTTGGAGACGTCGTAAGTCACGTTTACCGTTTTGACAAACTCGTAGAACTGATTCTCATCGACCATGATGCCGCTCTCGCTATATTTGGCTACCCAAATAGCCATGGGGTCGATGGCGATTTCGCCTTTTTCGAGGTCGATCGAGGCACGCACCTTGCCATAGTTATTGGTTCCGGAATAGGCTACTTTGGTGGGCATATTGGTATCTTCGTCATACTCGCAGCCAGTGAGGATACGGTAATTCCCATCATTGGCCTGCCCGGTGAGGGTATAGCCAAACCACACTTTACCGGCTGTGCGATCGATGGTTCCGCTCAGGTGCACGCCATAGCCATACTGGTCGGCCTGCAAAACGTTGTAAATATCGATGTTGTTGCCCGAGATGGTGACGTAGGAAGGACGTGATTCGATATACTCGTCCTGTTCATCGGCTGTTCCTACATATGAGGTATTGTTGGTAGTCCCATTGCAACGAGCAATGCGCGAGCCGCTGGAGAAAACGGACATTTGCATTTCTTCTCCTTGTATGGCCACGAGCATCAAATCGGAATTACACTCCCAAACGTTGTTGCCGATATATTTGTATTCGATGGGGCGCATGATTACCTCTTCGTCCTCGGTATTCCAGGGATAGAGATAAATCAAATAGGATCCAAAGTAATCGAACACAGGGGTCCCGGCGGGGATACTTATCTTGCCGGTCGTCTCGCTATACTCGGCTTTGAAATCGAGGCAGTTTCTCATATAAAATCCGCTGAGTGTAATCGAGTCGTTGTCAGCCGGCTCGATGGTGAACGGCTTCATCGACGCGAGGCTTTTCACGCCATTATAGGATTGTGAATTTAAAACGATGAAATCGCCTGTCATTTCACTCATCGAGGGGACTGTCGTTGTTTCTTGTGCGCAAACCGATGCGGCAGCGGCCACTGCGGTGACCAGCATAAACTGTTTAAACATTTTCTGCATTTTATTAATTTATTGAACAATTATCTTTTTTACCATTGATTTTGTATTTCCACCCATGATGCGCAGCATGTATATGCCTGCGGCAAAGTCATTGAGGTCGACTGTCACCTCTTCGCCGGCAGCAACCTTGCCAATGGCACGGGTAGCGACACAGGCGCCTTGCAGGTTATACAGTTGCAAGGCTACCTGACTGTCGTCATAACCGAAGAGCACCCGCACACAGTTGCCATCGTTGACTACCAGATGCGAGCGGTTGTCGGCCAGACTCGGCTCAATGCCGCTTTCGTAACGGATACACTCTTTGATACCTGCATAAGCATCGATTTTACCATAGCCCCAGAGGTTGGAGGGCAAGGTCTCGCCCGTGAAGGAGTCGTGGCGTGCGGTAGCCTGCATGATTTCGCGGGCATACTCGGGAGTCAGGCCGGGGAAGGCCTGCAACCAGGTAGCCATTACACCTGTCACAAAGGGCGAGGCCATCGAGGTACCCTGCATATAGCCGAACTCATATTTCTTGTCGTTCCATGTAACGGTGCTGTACTTGAGCTTGCTGCCCGAGTAGTAGCTCGAGAGCGACGAGATGATGTAGGTACCGGGGGCGGCAATGTCGGGTTTCACACGACCGTCGGCCGTGGGACCCTTGCTCGAGAAGGAGGCCAGGGCGTCTAACGTCTCGCCCGAATAGGAGGGTATGCCGTATTGCGTGCAGTGGTCGCGAGAGACATAAGCCCCTACCGAGATGATGCGTTTGCCGGTGCCGCCCAGCTCGTCCATGGACGACTGGTCGTTGCCGTCGAGGAATCCGGGACGGTCGTAGCTGCTGAGCGAAGTGGTGAACTCGTCGGTCCACAGGTGTATCGTGCCGGGATTGGACGAGATGATGTAGAAGCCGCGGTCGTAGCCCTCGGTGATGGAGTAAAAGTCGGGAGCGAGAATGAGGTGGGTTTTCCCGTTGACGGGATTGATTTCACCCTCGACGCCCAGACTGCCCCACACGCCGTCGACATTGGTATCAAAGGTGTATATGGTGTTTTCACACACGGTGGAGTTGAATCGGGAGGGTTCGTATGTACGCTCTACCTTGTTTTCCTTGATGTTGTAAACGATGGGCACAAAGGAGACGTCCATGCCGGGGTCGCACCACACCTCGACGGTACCATACTGCCCGTCGATATAGTTGAAGTCGAAGAATGTGGCCAGCGTGTCGGGCTCATTGCCTTCGAAGGTCTTGCTCACGTGGTATTTCGTACCGCCGCTGTTGCCGCTGGAACCTACCAGCAGGCGGCCCGGGCCTTGCAGCTCGTCGGCCAGGCGGTCGAAGGTAGAGGAGCCGTCGCGCGGTCCCCAGTAGGAACCCAGGCTCAGGTTCACCACGCAGGGTTTGCCTACCGACTGGGCATAGTCGAAGATGTATTTCACACCGTCGATGATGGCCGTGTTGTCGCCCGTGTACATATCCTTGCTGTTGTACGAAACCAATACGATGTCGGCATCGGTAGCTACACCGTAGAGACCTTTGTTGTCGGTATTGTCGGCACCGGCAGCGATACCCAGCACGTGGGTGCCGTGGGTGGTCTGGTCGGTATCGTACCCCTTGGCGAGAATGGCCTCGGCAGTGGTGTATTCACAACCGTAGTCGAAACCTTCGGGGGCCGTGCCCGAGGCGTTCTGATCCCACACCCGCTTGATGCGCAACTCGCTCTTGTCGCGGGTATAGAAATCGGGGTGCGTATAGTCGAAACCGTTGTCGACCACACCGACTACTACCCCACTGCCCCGGTATTCCTGGGGAAGCGATACGCCGGTTTGTACGTCGTCGACGAGGGCATCCATGCGGGCCTCGTTAAGTCTCGGCTTGACGGGCGTTCCCATCTCGACATATTTCACTCCCTCGAGAGCGGCTACCTGGTCCAGGGCCTCGAAGGGAATATCGGCCGTGAGTATCTGACCGATGACCGAGCGAACCTCTACACCGCAAGGGGTGAGGATGTCGGGGGTATACCCTTCGTTCAAGTGAATGAAGGCCGGGATGACCAGTTGGCCCCGCGTATTGAGTTTCTTCTGGAGCGGAGTTTTGCCCGACTGCCGGCTATCGGCTACTTTTTCCTGTTTGATACGCTCGACATAATGTCGCGTGTATGGGGACAATTTGGATTGCCCCCATACCGACAGTGACATTATAGCGAGCAGCATCGCTATAAATAGTTTCTTCATGTTGATTTGCAATTAAGACTTACCGAACAATAATCTTTTGAACCGAGTCATTGCTCTTGACTATATAGATACCGGGATAAAGCGAACGCTCATAAACCGTCTCGGTAAACGAGTCGACAAGCATACCGCCGGCGCTGTAAATTGCAACGGCCCGCCCATCGGGATTGTCCACTCTCACGCTGTTCTTTCCTGTTGTAATCACGAGCTTGCTGTCTTCGCCCTTCACGGTTTCGATACCCGACGGTGCATCGAGACGAATATCGAATACGCGGAGATACTCATGGAATTTCTCGGAGGTCACGTGGAACGCATAGTAGTAAACGCCATCTTCGTCGACCGTGATAGGTACTTTATATTCGGTTACCGGATTATCTTCGCCGACACTGGGTACCTCGGGAATATCGAGCAGCTGCTTGGTCTGCTCTTCGGGAGTGCGGCCTTTGCCGAATGTTATCTCCATCGACTCGGGATATTCGGCCATCGACGAATAGGCTTTGAACAGCAAGGTATAGTTTACGCCCTTCTTATAATTGATGGGAGGAGCAATCAGCCAGTCATCGGCAGCCTGCGTTTCGTTATAGATATACAAGGCAGCGCCGATGCTCTTATCGAAATTCCAGCAGTAGCCGTCACCGTTCGAATCGATCAGCGTATAGTAGCCAAACATATCGTTCGGTTCGGAGAACAGTCCGCCATAAGGAGGATTGAGAGGCAAGCCGAGCACAAGCTCTTCGGAGAATGAATAGCCACCGTCTTCGCCCTCATAGGTCGAGACTACGAAATATCTGTAATAATTCATGTCGGCGGGGTGCGTCTCGGTAAAGGTGCACTCTTTAAGATTCTCGGCTACCACGCTATTGGTACCCTGGTAGTAACCGGTTTGTTTAATTACCCTGTAACGAATGTTGTCTTTGTCGATAATAGCACCGTTCATGCCTGTGGTAGGAGCTTCCCAGGTAAGCGTGGTCGTGAGGCCCTCATAAGAGAGTTTTACGTTGGTAGGAGCAGCAGGCAGGTCATAACCGGCATAGAATGTCCGTTGGATAGTGGGCCCTGATCCCTTTTCGTTCGACAAGGTAATCGATACGGTGTGATTGTCGTTCAGCAAGGCAAGCTCCTCGCTCTTGAATAATGTGCCGGCTTGAGCCGTAGCGTCGACAAGCACCTTGTCGCCCTCGACAACCTTTATCTTCAAGTTGGAGTCGGTGAAGGGGTTGCCTCTATAATCGTTCTCGGGCAACCGGAATTGAATAGAGCCGCTTGCCGACCCCTCTTCGGGGGTTACATATTCAAAATCAGAGATAATGCCCGGTGCTCCGTTGTTGGGTTCTTTGAACCAAGCGCCGCTCACTTGATAGCAACGACTCAAATAAGAGACCATGGTAGCCTCGGCATTCGTGAGGTTCACCTCGAAGATGGGCGAATACTCGCTGTCCAGCTTGGAGCTGTTGCTTTCGAGTATCCAATAGGCCTTGCCCGTAGAGCGGTTGAGGAACATGGCCTGTTCGGTTGCGCTATTAAACAGATAGTCATCCGGGCCGAGCAGGTTCTTGGCGGTAATGTCTCTTACCTTCACGGCCAGGCCATCGGTCTTCCTGATTTTATAGAGGCTCGATACGCCCGAATCGATTACGATACTGTAAAGCATACCGTTGTTTGTCGAGACCAGAGTTTTAAAGCGCAGATTGCGATCAAAGTTGTCGCCTACCCGGGTCATATCGCCGGTCTCGGGATCGATTTCGACCAAATGAGAATCGGTAAAATCGACAACAATACCATAGATTTTGTCGTTGGTGATGTCATAGGCAAGTGATTTGGTGGTACATACGCCATTATCGGGCAGCTCTTTCTCGTAAAGCACCTTATAGGTTTCGGCATCGAGAATGGTCCACACCGGTTTTTGGGTAGACAGGTTGGCCTCGTCGTTGTATACGTTGCAATAGATTTTACCTTCGTGATATACACCGCCACCTGCAATATACCGACTGAACAAGACTCCGTTATCGTCGGGTTTGAACTGTTGGTCATACCCGAACTTGTACATACCCGGAGTCATCTCGTCGATTTGATTGATTGCCGAGAAGGTCACTATACCATACATCTCGACACCCTCCATGGCGATTCGCTGATTATACTCCTGAGCGACAGCCATATTCACACTACCCAAAAGCAATGCGGCCGACCACAGGAAACCTTTAAATAAGTTTTTCTTCATAGTTATTTGTGTAAATAAGGCACTGCCCCTTATTCGGGGGCAGTGCCACTTGTTTGATTGTTTCTTTAATTCTTCATTACCTTCAAGGAGATTACATTGCCCTCGGCATTCACTGCCTTCACAATGTAAATACCTTTACTCATGTTGGCCATCGAAATCGTACCGTCGGCATTCTCGGTGTCGAGTACCAATTGTCCCTGCATATTGAAGATCGATACCTGTTCTATATTTTCGGGGACATAGAGGGTCGAGGTCGATTGAGCATAGTAGATACCACCGTTGTCTTCTACCTCGGCAATACCCGAGCCACCCGATACCTTCTCGATCTTGAAGTCGTCGATGGCAATAATACCCGAGTTGGCTGCCGTAGCAAGGAACTTGAAATAGAAGCAGTAGTCCATATCATACTTGGGAGTATATTTTACAAGATACTTGGTCCACTCCTTGGCAGGCTCGGTCATGGCTTGCAGCAACGGCAATTCAATGCCGCTTTCATCTTGTGTATAGGCTTCATAAAGGCCACCTATCGTAATGTTCTCACCGTTACCCGGCATATAGAGGTAGTAGGAGATTTCGTAGGTCTTACCCGCTTCGAGCGAGAAATAAGGCGTATACAGAAGCTCGTCTCTTGCACCCAAAGTGTACTCGTTGGCGACAACAGCATATTCGCCCGAGTGAGCAGCCACGGTATTTTCGGGCATGGTAGTTACCCGGAAGAGAGCAGAGCTCGAGGTGCGGCAACCCCACTTGTTGGTGAAATTCGTATCGTCGACATCCGTGCGGTTTTCGAAATCCTCTTCATAGGGGAGTTCTACCGGCTCGTCCTTGGTCATCAGGCGGTATACCTTGAAGCTCTTCACCTGAACCTTCGAACCGTTTTCGCTCTCGACATGGATACCGAAATAGTTGCTTTCGTCCTCGGGGAGGAAAGTACCACCGACTTCCATCAAGGCATAGTTGCTCAATATGACATTGTCGAAGCTGTAAATTACCTCGGTCTGATCTTTCACACTCGAACCGTTACCGCGGGTGAAAGTAACATCGGCATATTGGTCGACATCGGTCATAAACTCGCACAATACATAGTACGATTTGCCCGGCTTCAAAGTAAGTTCGGGCGAGATGAGCCACTCGTCTTTGCCGGTGGTTACCATCTGGCCACCCTCGGCAGCCCAAGTCTTGCTGTCGTTGTCATTGTCGACAGCGGTCCAGCCGTTATCGCCCTCGGCAAAGTCGAAGATTTGGATTTGTTCTTTCAGGTAGCCGAAGGTGAAGCTGCTGAGCGAAACCACGGCAGTCGTGGCAGGGCCGGCCTCGGTATCGATGCAAGGCACAAATTTATAAATCTTTTGGCCTGTGAATTTATCAAAGTCGGCATAAGTATAGGTAAACGACATGGGGATACCCGTTTCGGCATCGACCGTACTTGCGTCGGGCATGACCACCGTAGGCTCGGCAATGAGTTCGGTGCCGTCATAAATTTGAGTCTTTATGACAGAACCCTTTTGTATCGTTTCGCCGTCGACATCGACAAGGGGGTGATTCCAGCTGAAGATTATGCTTTGATTGGAGCTGATAACCATAGCCCTTGCATTCATGACAGCTGCCGGCTTCACAGGTTCAATCTCAACGATTTGGTCTACGGCAAAATCGTCAATCTTAATATCGACATCGCTGGCACCATCGCTCGTGACTTTGATTACGAAGCAATACTCGGCAGCCTCATCGACGGTAAGGTCGAAGCTCTTTTCTTCCCAGCTGGTCATGCCGGTCTGACTATTCACCTCGAAGACGGGCTCGCCCACGATGCTCTCTTGATTTTGATCCGTAGCTTTGTAAATGGCAATAGAATTATTGGCTTTCCCGCTCAACTGGAACATATTGAACTGGAAGCTAACCGTGTAGACATTACCCGGTTCGAACGAGAACTTGGGCGTATAGGCCACCTCTTCCCGTGCCTCGGGAGCATTGCCCTTAACCATCAAGGCATTGGGCCGCGAATAGGCGTTCATATAAATCGTAGCAGCTTGAGAGACATTGCGCACATAGAAACCAAGCTCATCGCTGCTGCGTTCCATTCTCCAACCGGTGGGTATTTCGGTATTTTTGTCGAAATTCTCGAAATAGGGAAGCTCCATCACCGGTGCCTCTTGATACTCTTGAATGTAGCATACGTTTACATCTCTCACACGCATACCGTTTTCTATATTACCGGCTTGGAAACCTATATAATAGGTACCGGCGGTCTCTACACTGAACTGCGGCGTGCTCGTGCTTACGAACCCGTTGTAGTAAATGTTGTTGAGCGACAGAAGCTCGGTATCCATGTTATCAGCGGTTTGAGCATCGCCCAACCATACTTGGAGGTTGCCTGCAAACGCTTCACTTGTAGCTACATCGAATTTAACGACATAACGCTTGCCCGGCTCGAGTTGTACACCCGGAGTAATGGCCCAGTCGTTGTGGTCGCCCGAGCTGGTCGTAGGAATGGTGATAGCCGAGGCCGAATAGTTCCACGTGCCACCGCCGTCCTTATTTTCGATAACCCATTTTGCAAAATCGTCGGCCGTATCCAAAGGTATATCCTGCAACAGAATTGCCTCGCCATTGATATCGTCGAGGTTGATGCTTGCTTCGACAGGCAACGATTCTATGTCGTTAATCGAAGCTACGACACGATACAGAGCCATACCGCCAAATTTGGCAGGAGAATAGGTGTAGGTATCTTTTTCACCGACAGCGCGGTCTTCCAAGGTAGCCACCTTAACACCGTTTTCATAAATCGTGATGTCGAGAGTTTCGATAATAGGAGCTTCGGTGACATCGAACGCGGGGTTGGTCCAGTTCAAGGTTACCGTTTGCTCTTTATGATTGGAAGAAACTCTCAAACCGTCTACCGGTTGGGGCTTGGCTTTCGAGGTTTGCGATACCGAAATCTTATCCAACGAAATGATACCGTTGGGATTGGCCGTTGTCAGGTTGAAACCTATATACACATTGCCCGACTGGCTGCAAGTCAAACGAATCACTTTGTCTACCGACCCGCTGCCCAAATTGATGCTCTCGGTCGTGAGGCTGTTGGTCATGCCTGCGGCCGTAGGAGTAGTACCCCATTTGATAACAACCTCGTCGGCATCGAATGCACCGGCTTGCGAGAGGGTGTAACGAATCACGTAGTCGTTGCCGGCAACCATATTCAAGGCCGGCGTGATGAGCCAATCATTGGCTTCGCCTATGGCCATGTTGCCATTATATGCAGGACCGGCATAACCTTCTTCCATGGCCCATTTCACATTATCGGTGTTGCTATCGATGACAGTCCAGCCATTAAGAGGCTCGCTCTCGTCAAACCGGGTCGAATAAATCTCGTTCTCCTCGGGCATCACCTCTACATATTTATCTATGGCAAACGATTGTATCATCAGAGTATTTCCACCCGTAGTCGATGTGTTATGGAACGAGAAATAGTAGTTGCCACTCGATGTCGGGGTAAAGATAATTTCCTCTATGTTTTCTCCTATTTGGTCAAAGTCAAGCTGTTTGATGGGCTGCATTTGAGCCTTATCGGTACCTTGTGTAAGGGTTACGACATCGTAATCCTTGGGAGCACCGTCTATCGCAATATTGGTTGTAATCTTATAAGCTACACCACCCTCGAGAGTTACCTGCGGCGAGAAAAAATCGTCATCGTGCGATCCCATACCGAGCATAACGCCGAAGCCGCTCGATGGAGTCCAAGTCTGGCCGTCATCGTTGTTGTCGGCCGATGTCCAATTTTCAGAATTATTCAAAAAGTCGATGCTGTAAGGCACTTCTACGACAACCTCTTCGGGAGTCTCGCCCGCATCATCGCCCTCATACAATTTGAACTCAAAAAGGAAACATGGGTTGCTGAACGCCGGACTCGTGTTGTGAAATGCAAAATAGAAAGTTCCGCTCGAAGGTGCCTCGAACGGAGTTTTTTGGGCTGCGGGATACTGCGAAGTATCATCGAGGGTAATATCGTTCAATTTTACGAACGTGCTCATATCGCTGGCCGAGCTCGCATAACCGATAGAAAGGATGCAGCCGTTCATACCAGAATTTAGCATACAGGCATTGCTCTCAATCGTGTATACCTTACCAGCTTCGAGCGTAAACCCGGGCGACACATAATAGTCGTTACACTCCGACGCATAATCCGTCATCATCATGACACTGCCATAATAGGTACCTCCAATATAGGCCCACCGGGCATTATATCCCCAGGTGGTACCCGGCGTGGTACTGTTATCGACCGCCGTCCAGCCTTCCTGGCTATTGCCAAAATTAATCGAATACGGCAACGCGGTCTGCGCTTTACCGACATTTACCCCCGCAAGGAGAATAAATGTAAACACTACAAGTATTAGTTTTCTCATATCAACTGTTATTAAGTTATATTGTATTCGCAAGTTATAAAAATTAAAAATATTGAATATCTCAATATTCATAAAAGCGATTCACTTTCATGTATATTGAAATTATATTCACTATTTTGCAAATTTAGAATCTCCTCTTTTCATATTTATAAGGATATGCTCTCTACACACTACCACAATCTACAATAAGCGATTGTCTTTTCTATAAATGTCTATATTCATTAAGTCTCTCGCACCTTGCACACCTTGGAAGAATTTCGCTTTTACAACCAAACTCCCCCTCGACGAATGCACGAAAAATAACCAAACCTTCAACAGGAAACAAGAATACCTACTGCTACACTATACACCGATGCACACACCTGCCCATCACGACCCGCTAATGCCGCGACTCTCTTTCTATGAAACTGGTGTGCACTTTTTTCATTACGTCTCTCCTGCTCGATGTCATCATTATACCACTGCATCTTGCCGCCATTTTTATAGAAATCCATGCAAAGATATAACATTATTACAAAAATAAGCTATTAAGTCTACTAATTTTACAACGAAACTCAAAAAAAAGATAATATTCTGCTTTCGTTTTTTGCTCTACGGTCACATTTTTCCAAGAGGCTTTTGATTCTCCGTGCATGACAATAGACTCAGAGTCAACCCTTCAGGTCCAGACAGAGCTTCGGCGAACAATCTTTTCAACCCCGCTACAAGCACTTGAACCGGCTCTTGCATTCGCCGCTGCAGAAGAGAAACAACTCCCCCAAAAGCGTATGCCCATACGCTCTACACATTATTATATTATACCTATATGGAGGTTTTCCCCGAAACCGCTACCCCCTACCTCCTACCGGCGACTCTCGATAGCTACCTTGATTACTCCGTCGGCTTTGCTCTCGAACAGGCGGTAGGCTTCGTCGATGCGGTTCAGCGGGAAGCGGTGGGTAATCAGCGGCGTGGTATCGATCTGCCCCTCGGCAATCAGGCGCAATATCTCGGCACAGTCGCAACCATCTACCCCGCCGGTCTTGAAAGTCAGATTCTTGCCATACATGTCGGGCAGCGGCAACACCTGGGGCTTGTCGTAGAGGGCCACGACAGTGACTATCGCATTGGGGCGCGCACTCTCCCACGCCAGGCGGAAGGTGTCGTCGCCACCGGCAACCTCAATCACCACATCGGCACCACCGTGATCGCTGTGTGCCCGCACAAAGTCGACACACCCGTCGGGTGCAGTCACCAGCACCTGCGGGTAATGCTCGCGCACGAAGCGCTGACGCTCGGGCGACTTCTCACACACGATTACCCGGCACGGATGCTTCAGCAAGGTACACAACAGGGTACAGATGCCCGTAGGACCGGCCCCGATAATGAGCACCGTATCGTCGGGCGAAACCTCGGAGATGCGCGTGGCCCAGAAACCGGTAGCCAGAATATCGCCCACGAAGAGGGCCTGCTCGTCGCTCACCCCGGCCGGGATGGACGTGAGGCCGCAATCGGCATAGGGCACCCGCACATATTCGGCCTGGCCGCCGTCGATGCGACAGCCCAGTGCCCAGCCGCCCTGCGGGTCGGTGCAGTTGTTCACATAGCCATGTTGGCAGAAGAAACACTCGCCGCAAAAGGTCTCGACATTCACCACCACCCGGTCGCCGGGAGCAACCGTAGTAACAGCCGGGCCCACCTGCTCGACAACACCTACCATCTCGTGCCCCACGGTGATTCCCGGCACGGCCCGCGGCACACTGCCGTGCTTGATGTGCAGGTCGCTGGTACAGATACTGCCAAGGGTTACCCGCACAAGGGCATCGCGCGGGTCGATAAGTTGAGGCAACGGTTTTTCGCGCAGCTCGAACTTGCCGCGCTCGACATAGGTATAGGCTAACATGGTGTATATTCTCCTTTCTCTTTCTTCGATTTTTATACAAATACAGGCAAAGGCGAGTGTAGAGACAACCGGGAACCACGTTCCCGAGTTTGGCTACGCCGAGCCGACTCCTGCATTCGTGGAACAAATATAGTAAAAGGAGAGAGCAAAAGAGGTAAACCTATTTGAGATTTTGTGTATCTTTGAATAAGACAAGTGTCGTTTGGGCAGAGTCAGATTTGAAAACCTTGGGTTTCATTTGCCTCCGCATTCACCTTTTGCTATCTTTGTAGAAGACAAGAGAAGCTCGACGAAGTCCGAAGAAAAAGAAAGTCGTGTGTTCTGTTTATCCCGGCTCTCTCCTTTTCTTATCGTATAACAGGCAGTAAAGACAAAACCGATATGAGACATCGAACCAAAAAAATACTCAAGATTACCGGCATCACGCTGGTGTCGATTGTGGTACTGGTGACAGCCGTCATCGCCGTGGCCATCAATTTCGTATTCACGCCCGAAAAGCTGACTCCCGTCGTGCTGAAGGTCGCCAACCAGAACCTGAACGCCAAACTCGACATGAAGAGCGTGGAGCTGACCTTCTTCTCGACCTTCCCGCGATTCGGGGTGAAACTCACCGACGGTTCGCTGGTGTCGAAATCGATACGCGACTCGTTGTGGCAACGCACCGACTCGCTGCTCACCTTCAAACGGGCGATAGTCGTGGTCGATGTGGCCGACTATCTGCGGGCCAAGAAAATCAGCCTCAACCGGCTGCGCCTCGACAGCATCAACCTCTATGCCTACAAAGGGAAGGATGGCGTGGCCAACTGGGATATTGTGGCCTCCGACACGGTGGCCGAGACCGATACCACCTCGACCGGCCCGATTGCCAGCGAGATAGACATACGGCGTATCGTCGTGCGCCACGCCACCGTCACCTACGACGACCGCGAGACCCGGGTCTTTGCCAACCTGTGGGATGCCAACCTCAAACTGAGCGCCCACCTGAAGCGGGGCCACTCGATGCTGGCGCTCGACTTCGACAACAAGAACATCTTCTTCTGGCAGGATGGTGAACTGCTGGCTCACCGCATAGCCTCGCGGCTGAAGACCGAAATCGAGTTCAACCGGGCCCAGCGCACCATCGCCTTGCACGACGCCCTGCTCGATGTCAACGGCGTGGAACTCGACCTGAAGGGGTCGGTACGCCGCGACACCGTGGCCAAAGCGCTGGACGTAGACCTGCAGTATGGCCTGCATGCCCCCTCGCTGGAGCGGGTCTTGCACATGATTCCCGAGAGCGTGGTCAAGAAGGAGGAGGTCTCGGCACAAGGCGACGTGACCCTCAACGGTATCGTGAAGGGACTGTACGGCAAAGACCGAATGCCCATGATTACCCTCAAGGTATTGATAGACAAAGCCTCGGCCAAATATGCCCGCTTGCCCTACGGTATCGACGAGTTTAAGGCCGACTTCTTCGGACAGGTCGATCTCTCGAAGCAGAAACCCTCCTACCTCGACCTGAAGATATTCCACTTCAAAGGGGCCCACACCGACATCCTGGCCGATGCCAAAGTGACCGACCTGCTGGGCGACCCCGACATCACGCTCAATACCCAGTCGACCATCGACCTGACGGCCCTGGCTCAGACCTTCCCCCTGCAAGAGGGGGTATCGATCGAGGGGAACGTCGATGCCGACCTGCGCCTGCGCTGCCGCCTGTCGTCGATCAAGAAGAAAGACCTGGGGCGCATCAAGGCATTGGGCAAACTGAACATGACCCGCCTGGCCCTTCGCGACAAGAACAAAGATTTCGAATTCACGAGCGACGCCTCGCTCCGCTTCTTCGGCAACGACGTACTGGGAGCACAGGCCCAAATCAAGAACATCGTGCTGCACTCGCCGCAACTCAACTCGACCGTCGAACAGCTGTCGGCCTCCATCAAAACGACCAACCCGCAAGATACCACCCGCATCGCCACGGTACGATGCCAGGTAAATGCCAACAAACTAAAGGCTTCGATGAGTGACTCGCTGCTCCTCTTCTGCGGCAAAACGAATGCGACCGTTCATCTGCAACCGGCCGAGAACAAACCTACCCAACCCCAGGTACAGCTCACACTCGAGGCCGACACCCTGTTCTGCCGCCTGGGCGACAACCGGCTGGGCATGGATAAAGCCGGCATCCGTCTGAAAGCCAAACAGGTAAAAGACTCGATATGGATACCGCAGGGCACGGTGGGATTCAACCGTCTGTTTGTGCGCACCCCCATGTCGTCGCTTCCCATACGGGTACAGAAGACGGCCGTATCGGTGGGCAACCGCACCATCACCCTGCACAACGCCACCATGCGCATAGGACGGTCGGACCTCACGGCATCGGGCTCTATCCACAACCTCTATGCCGCCATGCGCCGCAACAAGATGCTGAAGGCCAACTTGAGCCTCACCTCGAGAAATCTGAACTGCAACCAGCTGATCCGGGCTATCTCGTTCCCGCAGGACACGGTACAGATCGAGACCGAAACCGACACCACCTCGACCCCGCTCAAGCTCTTTGTCATCCCCAAAAACATCGACTTTGAGCTGCAGACCAACCTGAAGCGGGTGCGCTACGGCAAAATGCTCTTTACCAACGTACACGGAGCCGTCGATGTGCGCAACCAGGCCATCCACCTCAAGGAGCTCGGCATGGAGGGATTGGGTGCCACCATGAACACCACCCTCATCTACCAGGCCCGCGAGCCCCAGTCGGGCTATGCCGGTTTCGACTTCAAGCTGCACAACATCAACATCGGCAAGTTGGTCGACTTCATTCCCTCGCTCGACACCATCGTGCCCATGCTGCGGTCGTTCCAGGGTACCGTCGAGTTCAACGTGTCGGCCGAGTCGGCTCTCGACTCCTGCCTCAACCTCAAGATACCCACCCTGCGGTCGGCCATCCATGTCGAGGGCGACAGCCTCGTGCTGCTCGACGGCGAGACCTTTGCCGAAATTTCGAAGAAGTTCCTCTTCAAGAACAAGGAACGCAACCTCATCGACAGCATCTCGGTCAACATCAGCGTGGCCGACGGCAACGTGACCGTCTACCCCTTCGTCATCGAGATGGACCGCTACCGGGCTGCCGTGGGCGGCACGCAAGACCTGGACATGAACTTCAACTACCACATATCCATACTCAAGTCGCCCATCCCCTTCAAACTGGGATTGAATATCTCGGGCAACCTCGACAAGATGAAGTTCGGCATGGGCAAAGCCAAGTACAAGGATGCCGTTACCCCCGTCGAGATACACAAGGTCGACAGTACCATCGTAAAGATGGGCGAGCAGATTGTGCGCGATTTCAGGCGGGTGATGCGAAGGTAGCCGCAAAAGACCGGCACACCGCCCGCCCCCACCAATACCCCTATACCATTACCCCCGGCAGCCACAAGTCTACGACTTGCAACGGTCGGGGGTAATCGCTGTCGGACTCTACCCGACAGGATACAAAAATCCCTGCGACCCGGCCGGGTGCGCAGGGAGCAAAATCATTTCATAAATACGAAGTAGACGGCCAGAACCAGACAACCGAAAGCGGCTATGTGATTCCAGTGCAGCGACTCGCCCTTGAAAAAGACCACCGAGAAGATGGTGAAGATAATGAGCGTAATCACCTCTTGTATCACCTTCAACTGCATGAGGCTGAAGGAGCCGCCGTTCTCACGGAATCCCAACCGGTTGGCCGGAACCTGGCAGCAATACTCCAGCAGGGCAATACCCCAACTGAGCAGAATGACCCCGTAGAGCGGCCAGTTGCTGATAACCTTCATCTCTTGCAACTTCAGGTGGCCATACCAGGCCAGCGTCATAAAAATGTTGGATATGATAAGTAACCCTATCGAATATAAACCCTGCATATCTTTTTCTCCTTTTTCAAAAATCGGGTGCAAAGATACGCATTAAAAATGAGAAACAAAGCGAATCGAGACAAGAAGCTCATCGCGCAGAGCATTCACACGGCACACCCTGCTCTATCCCTCATCGTGACCCCGGCGCTATGCCCGACCATCCGGCCAGAACGCCGGTCGAGAATCGCCCCACCCGGTCTCAACGGGACAAATTCAGAGGCGATACAATCCACTGCTTATTTGATAAAAAAAGTTAATCTCCCGGTCGAATGGCAAAAATGCGCCATCTTTGTAAACCAGACAGCACGACTATGGCAGAGAAGACTATCGTTACCCAACCCTGCAAGGTATCGCCCATGCACTACTTCGGGCGACTGCTGCGCACCTGGCTCTACCGCAACTGGGCCTGGCTGGCGCTGATTGTGGTGTTGCTCGTGATGCTGTCGGTTCACAACCCGCTCTTTATCTACGTGGGGCTCATGGTGGTATTTCTTGTTTTCCCCTTGATTCTCTACTACTTGTGGTTTGTCTATGCCTTGCACCCCGATTGCCGGGCCTCGATTCTGACAAAGCAGGTGGAGCTGGACGAGCGGGGCATCACCTGCCGGTTCGAGGATGACCGCACCGAGACCATCGCCTGGAGTCGGGTGACCGACGTACAGCACTCGTCGAGCGACCTGATTTTCTACCTGTCGAAATATGTATTCTTCATTCTGCCCTGCGATTCGTTCGAGTCGCCCGACGATTTGGAATATTTTCTGAAAAAAATTCTCGAGCCGGCCTTCAGGAACCGAAAATAATTGTATATTTGTAGAATATAAGATACGGCTCAGCAGAGTCCAATTGTGAAACCTTGCGTTTCCCTTGTTCTGCTTTCGCCTTTCACTATATTTGTAGAATATAGGATGCAGCTCAACCAGGGCTAAACCGAAAGGGGAAGAAGCAACAACGAGTCTGCTGCCCGAGCCGGCTATCCAGAAGTACAATTTTTTTGCACATGAAGCTATTCAAATCTATCTTTCCATATTCGCTGGCGGCAATTTTCGCCCTTGTCACCATGGCTCCGGCCGAGGCCCTGACCCTCGACCAGGCCCGCGAACTGTACAAGGCCGGGAAGTATGCCGAAGCGGCCCCCGTATTCAAAGCCCAACTGAAACGCCGCCCCAACGACGGGTCGCTGAATCACTGGTACGGGGTGTGTCTCTTCCACGAAAAGAAATATGCCGAAGCCGAAAAGTACCTGAAGGTGGGCGTCAAACGCAAAGTGCTGGAGTCTCCCCACTTCCTGGGCGACGTATATATGGCCCAATATCGTTTCGACGATGCCGCAGCCAGCTATCAAGACTATATCGATGCACTGGAGAAGAACAAGAAGCAGGTACCCGACTCGGTGACCGAAGCGATTGCCCGGGCCCGCAAGGCCAAGCTGATGCTCAACCATGTAGAGCAGGTGCAGGTTATCGATAGCCTCATCGTCGATGCCGACTCGTTTTTCGAGCATTTCAAGATGACCCCCGAATCGGGGCGAATAGGTACAGCCGAGACACTGGACGTCGCTATCCCCGACAGCACCATCGGCTACATGCCGCAACGGGGCGACAAGGTATTCTTCGGGATGCCGGTCGAGGGCAAAGGGTATGAACTGTGCGCGATGAACAAACTCACCGACGGCCGCTGGAGCCGCATCACACCGCTGCCCGAGGGGGTCAACACAACCCGCAACGAGGCCTACCCCTTCTTCCTGAACGACGGGGTGACCCTCTACTACGCCTCGAACGGCGAGGGCTCGATAGGCGGATACGACATCTTCATCACCCGGCTGAACCTCGAAAACAACACCTACCTGAAACCCGAAAACGTGGGCATGCCCTTCAACTCGATCTACAACGACTACATGATGGCCGTAGACGAGATGCTCAACATCGGCTGGTTTGTCTCGGACCGGGAGCAGATACCGGGCAAGGTGACCATCTATCTGTTTATCCCCAACTCGAGCAAACAGACCTACGACCTCGACGAAATCAAGACCGACATCAAATCGCTGGCCCTCATCCGCTCCATCCGCGACTCGTGGCCCGAAGGTGCCGACTATACCGACCTGTTGCAGCAGTTGAACGACATTCAGGAGGCGCAAGTGGTGAAGCGTCCCGACTTCGTTTTTGCCATCTGCAACGGAGTACACTACACCTCGCTCGACCAGTTTACCAGTGCCGAGGCACGCAATCTCTATATCAAGGCCAACGAGGCACGCAAACACATTGCTCAACTGGAATCGAAAGTGGCCGAACTGCGGCCCCAATATACCCAATCGCAAGGGACTACCCGCCAACGGCTCTCGGCCGAAATCGGGTCGCTCGAGTCGCAGTTGCTCTCGCTCTATCCCCAACCCGGGGAGTATGAAAACCAGGCTCGCAAAGCCGAGCTCGACGCCCTGCAAAAACGACGTTAACCTCGAAATCGACTAAATACTTACAGCTATGTTCGACATTCTGGCCATCGCCCTGCTGATAGCAATAGCCCTCACACTGGCTGTGCTGGAGATTTTTTTCCTCCCCGGCATCACCATCGCCGGCATCTGCTCGCTCGTCTTCTACGGAGGGGGCATCTACTATGCCTACACGATATACGGGTCGAACGGCGCCGTCATCACCCTGCTCATCGCAGCCATAGCCACCATTGCGACCCTGATCGGATTCATGCGATCGCGCAGCTTCGACAAGGTGGCCCTGCACACCGAAATCGATTCGGTCGTCCCCTCGCAGGTATCGCCCGACATACAGGTGGGCGACAAGGGCGTAACCCTGAGCCGGTTGAACCCCATGGGAAAAATCATGGTGGGCAAGCACACCCTCGAGGCCCAGGCCGAAAACGAACTGATCGACGAGGAGACCCCGGTACGCATTACCCGCATCGAGTCCAATGTAGTGATTGTAAGCAAAGCCGAGTAATCCCCCATATAAAAATAAGAGAAAAACAATACTAACAAACAATACAGATAATGGTAGCAATCGGACTATTACTGGCGTTCGGTATTATCGTAATACTCGCCATATTCTTCTATTTCGTGCCCTTCCTGCTATGGATTTCGGCACAAGTGTCGGGAGTGAGAATCTCACTCATACAACTCTTTCTGATGCGTATCCGTAAGGTTCCGCCCCAAGTCATCGTGCGAGGCATGATCGAAGCCCACAAAGCCGGCCTCAAAAACATCACCCGTGACGAGCTCGAGGCTCACTACCTGGCCGGCGGTCACGTAGAACGCGTGGTTCACGCCCTCGTATCGGCCTCGAAAGCCAACATCGACCTGGGCTTCCAGATGGCAACGGCCATCGACCTGGCCGGCCGCGACGTGTTCGAGGCTGTGCAAATGTCGGTAAACCCCAAGGTAATCGACACCCCGCCGGTTACCGCCGTGGCCAAGGACGGTATACAGTTGATAGCCAAGGCCCGCGTAACGGTGCGTGCCAACATCCGGCAACTGGTGGGTGGTGCCGGCGAAGACACCGTGCTGGCCCGCGTAGGCGAGGGTATCGTCTCGTCCATCGGTTCGTCCGAGTCGCACAAGCAGGTGCTCGAGAACCCCGACTCCATCTCGAAACTGGTGTTGAAAAAGGGCCTCGACTCGGGTACGGCCTTTGAAATTCTCTCGATCGACATTGCCGACATCGACATAGGCAAAAACATCGGGGCTACCCTGCAAATGGACCAGGCCCAGGCCGACAAGAACATCGCCCAGGCCAAGGCCGAGGAACGCCGCGCCATGGCCATCGCCCTCGAACAGGAGATGAAAGCCAAGGCTCAAGAGGCCCGCGCCAAAGTAATCGAAGCCGAAGCCGAAGTGCCCAAGGCCATGGCCGAAGCCTTCCGCTCGGGAAACCTGGGCATTATGGACTACTACCGCATGAAAAATGTCGAAGCCGACACTGCCATGCGCGAAGCCATAGCCAAGCCAACGGCCAAGCCCGAGAAGTAATTTCGGGCCCCAAAAGCCGATATTTCGTCGTCAAAAGAAGATTATCGGTCACAAAAGCAATTGGAAAGAAAAAATATTCGTATATTTGAAACCTTTTTGACAACAAAGTTGTTATATAGGAAAACAAAATAAACAATGATTATGATGTTTCAACTACCGCCACTGCCCTATGGTCCCAGCGATTTGGCCCCGGTTATCAGCCAGGAAACCATCGAATACCACTACGGCAAGCACGAACAAACCTATATCGACAACGTGAATAAGATGATCGAAGGCACTCCCTATGCCGAGATGCCGCTCGAGCAAATTATTCGAGAAGCCGAAGGCGCCCTGTTCAACAACGCCTCACAAGCGTGGAACCACATATTCTATTTCTTCTCCTTCTCGCCCAACGGTCGAAGAGCACCGCAAGGGAAGTTGGCCGAAGCCATAGAACAACAGTGGGGAAGCCTGGAAAATTTCCAGAAAGAGTTTGAACAGGCCGGCGTGACCCTTTTCGGGTCGGGCTGGGTATGGTTATCGAAAGACCCGCAAGGGAAACTGGTAATCAGCAAAGAGAACAATGCAGGTTCCCCGCTGACCAAGGGGCACACACCGTTGCTGACATTCGACGTGTGGGAACATGCCTACTATATCGACTACCGCAACAGACGAGCCGAACACCTGCACCGCTTGTGGGAAATCGTAGACTGGTCGGTTGTCGAGTCGAGATACAACGAATAATTCGCATAGTCGCGCGTGAGCGTAACTCTATCTAGCACTTTAAAATAAGCATAATGTGATGAATTCTAAAGAAGAGATGCTGCGTGAGCAGCGTCTCTTTTTGCTTTAAAAAGAATTAAATCGAAATACAAATAGATATATTTTTATCTATTTTGCATACAGATAATAAATTTTCCCTATATTTGCTATCATTCAGATGCAATAATTGCATCTTTATTTACATTTTTAATTACAAACATCACATGCCTATGGCCACTAAAAAATTTATTCTCTCTGAGAAAGAGATTCCGCAGGCTTGGTACAACATTGTCGCCGACATGCCACACAAGCCCATGAGCCCGCTGAACCCGGCCACCAAACAACCGCTCGCCGTCGAAGACCTCTACCCCATCTTTGCCGAAGAGTTGTGTAAACAAGAGCTGAACGCCACCGATGCTTGGATAGAGATACCCGAGCCCGTGCGCGACATGTACAAGATATGGCGCCCCACCCCGCTGGTGCGAGCTCTGGGTCTCGAGAAGGCACTCGACACGCCGGCTCATATCTATTTCAAGAACGAGAGTGTAAGTCCCGTAGGCTCGCATAAACTCAACTCGGCCATTCCCCAGGCCTACTACTGCAAACAACAAGGTGTGACCAACATCACCACCGAAACCGGTGCCGGGCAATGGGGGGCCGCCCTCTCGCTCGCCGCCAAAGCCTTCGGTCTCGAGCTGGCCGTCTATATGGTCAAGGTGAGCTACCATCAGAAGCCCTACCGCCGCTCCATCATGCAGACCTTCGGTGCCCAGGTAATCGCATCGCCCAGCATGTCGACCAAAGCCGGACGCAAGATTCTCACCGAGCACCCCAACTACCAGGGAAGCCTGGGCACGGCCATATCCGAGGCGATAGAGCTTGCCCTGAGCACCCCCAACTGCAAATACACCCTGGGCAGTGTGCTCAACCACGTGTCGCTGCACCAGACCGTCATCGGCCTCGAAGCCGAAAAACAGATGGAGATGGCCGGCGAATATCCCGACGTCATCGTCGCCTGTTTTGGCGGAGGGTCCAACTTCTCGGGCATCGCCTACCCCTTCCTGCGCCACAAACTGCGCGAAGGCAAGGAGATCCGCCTCGTGGCTGCCGAACCCGCCTCGTGTCCCAAGTTGACCAAAGGCGTATTCCAATACGACTTCGGCGACGAGGCCGGCTACACCCCGCTGCTCCCCATGTACACCCTGGGGCACAACTTCGCACCGGCCCATATCCACGCCGGCGGACTGCGCTACCACGGGGCCGGGACTATCGTCAGCCAGCTCAAGAAAGACGGATACCTCGAAGCCGTCGACATCGACCAGCTCGACACCTTCAAGGCGGCAACCCTCTTTGCCCAGAGCGAAGGCATCATTCCGGCCCCCGAGTCGGCCCATGCCATCGCCGCAACCATCAAGGAAGCGCTCCAGGCCAAAGCCGAGGGTAAAAAACGGTGCATCCTCTTCAACCTCTCGGGGCACGGACTCATCGACATGGCCGCCTATGACCAATACCTGGCCGGCGACCTCAGGAACTACAGCCTCTCCGAAGATGAAATCAAGAAGAATATCAATGAGTTAGACAAGATTATTTAACCATGCAAAAAAACTCCGGGAAAAATATTCGAAAAAATAATTGATTTTTTTCGTCCAAAAATTTGGTCAGTTCAAAAATACCGCCTATATTTGCATCGCCTTTCCGAAAGAAAGCAAGCTGGCGGTTTAGTGTAGTGGCCTAGCACGCAACCCTCTCACGGTTGAGACTCGGGTTCGATTCCCGGAATCGCTACAAAGCAAGAAATGAAACTCAGAAGTCTGACATTCAGATTTCTGAGTTTTTTCTTTTTATCCTCCCGGGACAGAAACGGGACAAAATGACGGATCAACGTAAAAACGGATCAACGTAAAAACCTGAGGAGTAAACCGTATAAAATCGTATCTTTGCGAGCAATGAATCAGCAACAGATATGGAAAGTAACGGCTATCGTCTCCTTCTTCCCGAAGGGACATTGGATTATTTCATCATCTTGGATGTAAAGGAAAGCAGTACGGAAATAGTAATATATCTGGAAGAGAAAAATGAAGTTCCTGAAGAACATTCAAAAATGAAAGTGGAAAGCAAGGGATTTTATGATCCTGTAGTGGTTCAGGACTTTCCGGTTCGTGGCAAGAAACTTTTCCTGAATATCCGCCGTCGCAGATGGATTGTGAAGGAAGAAGGCCGTTATGTAAGCCGCAACTGGAAGCTGATTGCAGAAGGGAGCCGTATGACGCAAGAATTTGCGTCTTTTTTAAAAGAACTAT
>NZ_NFJR01000010.1 GCF_002159975.1 Barnesiella sp. An22
TCGTCTTTCCGAGTCAGGTCTTTTCGGCCCTTTCTCGCGGCGAAAGTGATGCAAAGATACACCCTTTTTCTTTTCCCTTCCAAATTTTTCAGCAACTTTTTTTTCAAAATTTTTTCAAGGATGCCATCAATCGCCTATTGATCTGCACCTTACAAAAAATTTTTTTTTGAAGGTTTTTGCCAGCTCCCGGCAAACAGCCGAACATATCCCTACCCTTTTTCCCTCTACTTATAGAGTATAGAGTGCAAGAGTCAGTCGACTTTTTTCTGTTTACCACTAAACTCCTGGATGTCGAGGCGGATGATTTCGGTCCGATGAAACGATTTCTCGGCATACTTCAACCCGACTTCCTTATCGTCGGGCGAATACTTATCCAAGAAAAGCCGGAGGGCATGTCGACGCTCATCGGCCGTGAGTCCGATTTGTGCCCGACACTTGACAACTATACTCTCGTAGCCGGTCGTAAACTTGCCGGACACGACATGCGTGCGACCTACGACACAAAACGAGGCCTCGCGATGCAGCTTGATGCTGTTGAGTTTTTTCCCTTCGGGAGCACAGTGCAAATAGATGTGGTCGTGCCCATCCCACACATAATTGATGGGGATGCCATAGGGGTTACCCTGGAGATCGACCAGAGAAAGAAGCCCATACTCGCCTTTCTGCAAGAGCTCCCAGGCACGAGGTTCGTCGAGCAAGCGATCTTGCCGACGGACCATGGTGTTGTCGTAAATCATCTGTTTGCCGTATTATTACCAAAGGGTCATTTGCGAAGGGTCGACCTGATGCGACTTCTTTTGCTCCATCGCAGCCTGCTCTTCGGCTTCGCGTCTCTTCTTCTCTTCTTCCTTGCGCTTGGCAATCATCTCGGGGGTATCGGGCCGAGTAGGTATCAGCCAATTATCGCCAAAGCTGTCGAGCCCCGGAAAATCGTCGTCGACAGAGTCGACCTCGACCTTCTCGGGCGCTTTGGGCTTGCGCCGGGATTTCCTGGCAGGTTTCGGCTTCTCGACCGGCTGTGCAGGCTCCTCCTCGGGCTCGGGTTCCGACTCTTGCCGGGGAGCTTCGGGCTGTTCCGGTTGCACAGGTGTATCGGATTGCGGAGCCGTCTCCAGCAACGATTCGGGTACAGACTCGGCCGGCTGCTCGGAAACCGGTTCTACTGCGGGGACAGGTTCAACCTCGGGCTCATCGCTTTGCGGAGTATCGAAACTGATTACCGTAGGCTCTGGTTTCTCCACAACAGGCGGTACATCGACTGTCGGCACTGGCTTTTCCTCGAGGAGCTTTGCCGCCTGAAGGGCCTCCATCTGCGACAACAGCTCCTGACGCTGGTTGCGCAAGGCTGCTACCAGAGCATTGGCACTCTCCAAATCGGCTTTCAAGGTATCGAGTTCGCTCTGTCGAGTTGCAGCCTCCTGGGCCCGACTCTCCAGCCGCTCGTTGCGCTGCGCCATCTCGCCCAGCCGGGTTTGCAACCGGGCATTTGCCTCGCCCAACTCCTGTACGGTTTTGGAGAGTTGCGCTATACGGTCGTCTTTCGAGGCTTTGACCTGCTCAAACTGCTTGAGCTTGGCCTCGACTTCGTCGACCACCTTCAGGCCATTGCGCGCTTCGGTTAAATCGGCTTCGAGGACCTCTATCTGTTTGGTCTGTTGAGCTATCATCTCGTCTTGCCGGGCCAACTCTTTGCGAACCGTCTCGAGTTGAGCCTTCGCCTCCTGTTCCTTTTCTCGGGCTTCGGCCAGGTCGGCTTCGAGCGTCTCTATCTGTTTGACCAACTGAGCCATCTTCTCTTCCTGACGGGCCAATTCTTCGCGAGCCTTCTCGAGCTGAACCGTCGCCTCCTGCTCCTTTTCTCGGGCTTCGGCCAAATCGACTTGAGCCTGCTGCAAATCGTTGCGGAGCTGCTCGGCTTCGGCCGAATTGCCGGTCTGTTTCTTCAGCTCTTCTCTCAACTGGGCCACCTCGGCATAGGCAGCGTCGACCTCTTCCTGATGGACGGTCGAGACCTTCAGCTTATTGACCAGACTCTTGTTCTCGAGATCGAACTGCTCGCGCTCGGCTTCGAGTGTGGCGATACGGGCCTCCAGCTCGTGCACCTTGTCGGTCACGGCGCGTTTCTGCCGCTCGGCACTCAACTGAGCGCTCTGCATGGCATTGCGCTGCTCCTCGAGCTCCTTCACCTTGACCCGAGCCTCCTCGACCTCCTTCGTCAACGCCTTGTGCTTGTTCTCCCACTTGCGGACAACCCACTCGCGAGAACGGGCATTGACATCGGCCACGAACTTTTTGAACGGCTCGTCGAGCTGCTCGAAGAGGTATTTTTTCTCGGCATCCTTATCGAGAGCGGCCACGACATACTCGGGCAACGAGCGGTTGAGCATCTCGACCATCACCTCGAGCATGGTATCGGGCAACTGTATTTCGCCCGACTCTTCGGACCGGAGCACCTCGGTATTATGCGACGGCTCTGCCGGAGCGGCCGACTCGGCGTGCTCACCTTGCGACTCCCGCTCACGAACACAAGCATTCGTAATGTTTTCGGCCGTATAGGGCTGCGACTCCATTTCATCGTCTTCGCCAGAGAAGCCCAAGGCTCTCCCCATTTTCTTAAATATCGACATAACTTATTCTTCTTTTTTATTTTCATTCAGGTCCAGACCCGGTTTCGTGACCAGCCCCTTGCCCTTTCGTCCGTTAATCTCTATCAATACAGGTTTCTCAAACTCCACTATTCTCAAAGATGCCGATTCGTACACCGCCGGCAGACTGTCGAGATAGGCCTCGTCGTAATAGCCATCGCCGGCAAACGAGTTGACTGTGAAATAGCCCACCCCAAACGAGGTGAGATTCTGGAAGAAGTGAGTGCCTTGACTCGGTTCTATCCGATAGTTATCTAGCGCCGACTCGACAATGAGCCGTGCCGACGAGATGTGGGGCCACTTGACCGGAATACCCAGCGACGAGTCGCTCGAGCCCCACCGGCCAGGACCTATCAAGATGTAATACTCTTCCCGCTCGGTAAAGGTACGATTTATTTTCTCGATTTCTCTTGCTATATTGACATTATTTGAAGCCTTGAAGTTTTGCGACTTCACATACACGATATGACGCACGTTGTCCATGATGCCGTGCCCCAGAGCGGTATTGCTCTTCAAAATGGTCTTTTCGTCGGGTACATCCATCACGTTGTCGTTGAGCATCTCCTTCATGTCGACAATAGGCCGTATCTGCAACCAATAGACCGTACCCGGATTCCCGCTCGTACCGAGCAGTCCGGCAAACTCGATTTCGACCGGACGTCCCATCTCGCGACTGCCCACCGTGAGCATCGTATCGAGAATGGGTGCCAACGGAAAAGCATTGTGCTTGAGTATATTGGCGAAGGTAACCACCTTGCGGCCACCCTCGTAATAGCCGTCTCGAATAATCTGGTCCATCGGGTCGTAAGTCGAAACCATCAGCCGCAGCGAGTTATCCTTCTCGGCATCGCGCACCGAGAGTTTGAGCAGATTGAAGCCGTCGTCAATCGAGAAATTCTTTTCGCTCCGCTTCATGTCCAGCGCATAAAAGCGAGTCTGTGTATCGCGCAGCGCCAGGTCGAGGGTGCTGGTTTGCAATATCTTGTTAGGGTGCCGGGGCGAGAAGCGCAGACTGCGGCCGCCGTCGACAATGTATTTGCCCAGACCGACAGCCAAATCGACCACGCCATCCTCGGCCTTCTCGTCGTTGATGGGATAGTAGTTGATCGAGCGCCCTACCCCGGCAAACGACGGGTAATAGCGGTCGCCATACTGGTTGCCCACCACCTCTTGCAAAATGATGGCCATCTTCTCCTGGTCGATGACGTTGGAGGTGGCCGTCATATAGGCCTTGCTGTCGGCATAGAATACCGAGGCGTAGACGGCTTTCACGGCGTCGAGCACCAGCCGCAGCATCTCCTCCTTGTCGTCGAGAGCCGGAATCATGTAGGTCGAATAGATGCCGGCGAAGGGTTGATAGTGCGAATCTTCGAGCAGGCTCGACGAACGCACGGCAATAGGTTTGCCCACCACGTCGAAGAAGGCCAGCAGGTCGGGCTTCAGCTCGTCGGGGAGCTTAGCCTTGAGAAACTGCTCCAGAATCTCTTCGTCGGGTATATCGGAGAGCGCCACCTGATAGAGGTTGTTGCTCTCCATAAAGGTGTCGAATATATCGGTACAGAGCACCACGGTCTTGGGCACCGTCACATTCACCCCCTCGATGTCGTCGAAGATGGGGTTTCGCTTGATCATGGCGTCGATAAAGGCCAGACCACGCCCCTTACCACCCAACGATCCTTCGCCGATGCGGGCAAAGTTGGAGTACTTGTCGAAACGGTCGCGCTTGAAGATGGCCACGACCCCCCGGTTCTTCATCTTGCGGTACTGCACGATGGCGTCGAAGATGAGCTGCCTAATTTCGGAAATCTCGCTCAGGTCGGTAATGCGGCGCGGCTGCAACGCCTCGGCCATAGGGAATATGGCCCGCGAATAGAGCCAGCGCGATATGTGGTTGCGCGACGCGTGGTAGTAGAGCGACTCGTCGGGGATGATGTCGATATTGTCCTGCAGGTCCTTGAGATTCTTGATGGTGACAATCGGTTCGCCCGTGTGGGGGTTGATAAAGGTGAAGTCGCCAAAACCGAAATTTTTCAGAATCGTCTTCCGCAAATCGACCGGCAGTTTCTTGGAGTTCTTGTCGAGGAACGAGGCGTTCAGCCGAATGGCATCCTTGTGGTTCTCCCACTCCGACGACTCGATAATGAGCGGCAGATAGGGGTCGCACGAGCGCACATAGGAGCAGAACTTGATGCCGGCCTTCTTGTCTTTCACCCCGGCCCGGATAAACGACACGTCGGAGATGATGCCCAGCATATTGCCCGAGTATTTCTCGTAAATCTGCATGGCCTCCTCGTAGGTACGGGCCAGCATCACCTTGGGGCGCCCCCGCATGCGCAACATGCGCTCGTGCTCGTTCAGCGCCTCGGTCGAGAATATCTGCGACTGCTTCAGCACAAAGTTATAGAGGTGGGGCAATATGGAGGAGTAGAACCGGATGGAGTCCTCGACCAGCAGGATGAGCTGCACCCCCACCGAGGTGATGTCGACCTCGGCATTCATCTTGTCTTCGATGAGCTTGATGATAGCCACCAGCAGGTCTACGTTGCCCAACCAGCTGAACACGTAGTCAACACCGCTCAGGTCTTCCTTGGCAATGCGCCTCGACACCTCGTGAGAGAAGGGGGTGAGCACCACAATAGGTATATAAGGATAGAGGCGCTTCATGGCCTTGGCCTGGGTGAAGGTCTCGGAACAGTCGACCCCCGGCATGGTAATGATGAGGTCGTAGCGCTTCATGGCCAGCTCTTCGAAGGCCTCTTCGTTGGTCGTCACCTGCTTCACCCGCGGGGGAGAACTCAGGTTCAGCGACACATATTCGAAGTAAATCTGCTCTTCGACCCGCCCGTCTTCCTCCATGATAAAGGCGTCGTAACGGCTCGCAACAAGTAAGACATTGAAGACCCTTTTTTGCATTAAGTTAGCAAAAGAGGTATCTTTCAAGTATAATTGATTTATATTTGGCCGATTCATTGTTCTATTGTCGATTTTGGCTTACAAAATGCCATTCCACTTTTTTACGATTTAATTGTTCAAAAGTAGTAAAAAAAATTTTTTTATCCATAGAATTATGTACATTTGCAATAAGAGAAACGAGTATCTCTCCCAAGGAGGTACCCAACCAAGAATTTAACTTAACAATATCGCGACTATGAACATCGAGCACATCATGACATCATTGGAGGCAAAGCACCCCGGTGAGTCGGAGTATTTACAAGCGGTACACGAGGTGTTACTCTCTATCGAAGAGGTATACAACCAACACCCCGAGTTCGAAAAAGCCAAACTGATCGAGCGGCTTGTCGAACCCGACCGAATCGTTTCCTTCAAAGTACCCTGGGTAGACGATAACGGCGACATACAGGTAAACCTGGGCTACCGCGTACAATTCAACAATGCCATCGGCCCGTACAAAGGCGGCATTCGATTCCACGCATCGGTAAACCTCTCTATATTGAAATTCCTCGGATTCGAGCAAACTTTCAAAAATGCACTTACCACGCTGCCCATGGGCGGTGCCAAAGGTGGTTCGGACTTCAGTCCGCGCGGCAAATCCGACGCTGAGGTCATGCGCTTCTGCCAGGCCTTCATGCTGGAGTTGTGGCGCCATCTGGGCCCCGACACCGACGTACCGGCCGGCGATATAGGCGTAGGCGGCCGCGAGGTGGGCTACATGTTCGGCATGTACAAGAAACTCACCCACGAGCACACTGGTACATTCACGGGCAAGGGCCTCGAATTCGGCGGTTCGCTCATCCGTCCCGAGGCTACCGGTTACGGAGGTCTCTACTTCGTAAAACAGATGTTGGCTACCAAGGGTATCGACATCGCCGGCAAACGCATCGCCATCAGCGGCTTCGGCAACGTGGCCTGGGGTGCTGCTTCGAAAGCTACCCAACTGGGCGCCAAGGTGGTTACCATATCGGGCCCCGACGGTTATGTATATGACCCCGACGGAATCTCGGGCGAGAAGATCGACTACATGCTCGAGTTGCGTGCTTCGGGCGAAGACATCGTAGCTCCCTATGCCGAGAAATACGGCGTGCAATTCTTCCCCGGCAAACGTCCCTGGGAACAGAAGGTCGACATCGCATTGCCTTGCGCTACCCAGAACGAGCTTGACGAAGAGGATGCCAAGAAGCTGATCGAGAACGGCGTCATCTGCGTGGGCGAAATTTCGAACATGGGTTGCCGTCCCGAGGCTATCGACCTCTTCATCAAACACCGTATCATGTACGGTCCGGGCAAGGCTGTCAACGCCGGCGGCGTAGCTACCTCGGGTCTGGAGATGACTCAAAACGCCATGCACATTTCGTGGACGGCCGAAGAGGTTGACCAACGCCTGCACACGATCATGAGCGACATCCACGCCCAATGCGTGAAATACGGAACCGAACCCGACGGCTACATCAACTACATGAAGGGCGCCAACATCGCCGGCTTTATGAAGGTGGCCAAAGCCATGATGGCTCAAGGTGTCATCTAATCAAGGAAACCGACAAACCTATCTATACAGAGAGAGCGACCCCACACGGGGGGCCGCTCTCTTTTTATCTTCCTATTTTTGTTTCTGTACTTGTATTGCGCACAATGGTATCGCCACCTGCAGATAATCCGCACCGAACAGAAGCCTTGGAGACCACGCCCGTGAAACGGGGGTACCCCTCCTGCTCCATCGACCAGTGAAAGCCGACACATCGAAGCCGCAGTTCGCTCAGAGCACCTTCACCAAATCGAGACGGTCGTCGCGCAACCGGGCCGTAGCCCAACTGATGGAGGTGATGGTATAGAGACTGCACGGATGCACATCGTCGGCCATGTGGCGCAAATAGACGGGATTCTGAATGATGGCTTCGCCCACGGTAAGCAACCAGTTAGCCTCCAACTGCTCGCGTATGGTGCGGCAAAACTCATCCTTCTCAGATTCAAAATCGAGCGAAACGACAAAAAGCACTCCTTCACAAAAAGTGGTCAACGACACCTCGCGCTGAAATGGCAATATGTTGTCTACCCTATTGTCTATGGTCAGGTAGAGAATATGCTTGTTCAACAGAGAGCGTCTGTAACATAACTGATGTGAGAAGAATCCTTTTTTCATAATTGCTAATCTGGAGCTATTTTTTCAAGTTTCCTAATTTTCTTATCGGTGCACGATTCCCCGACTTGTTTTCGACGGGTCGTTCGGGCAGCGACTTCTGCCCGCTTACCGCCGGAATGCGGTTGTTGTAGTGGCGCCGGATGAGCGACAGACTGTCGACATACATAGCCGACGGTACCGGCTGAACGGGTAACACGACATATCCGAAGAGGCGCTGCAACGAGGCCACGGAGTCGGACTGCAACGGCAGCGTGCACCACCCCTCCCGATCGACATCGACCTGATTGTAGACAATATCGTTGTTGCTGTGCCGTATGGCCATGTAGACCTGCGGCTTCACCGCCAAACGGGGCATGAAAAGCACCTTGAACCGCAACTCGAAGTAGTCGCGAATGCGGAAGTTCTCGTCGGGCACGATTTCGAAAGCGAGCAGATTGGAGGCCTGTCGCGTATCGAATACATGAGCCCGCTTCTGTTTCCACACATCCACACTGTCGCCGGGTTGCGACATGGTCTGCGAGTTCTCCTCGGCCAGCAGTTTCTTGGCCTCGTCGTTCTCGGTCTGGAGCCGTTCTATCACCTGCTCGTATATCGCCATGTAATCTTCGATATGATGCCCGTACCACACCAGGTTGGTATCGAACTGCTCCTGCGTGATGCCGTGCTTCAAGAAAACCGCCTCGCGCAACTTCTTCTTGTCGGCATTGCTGCTGTACAGGTTGTAGTTCGATTCGATTACGGCCTCGGCCTTGTGCACGTCGACCAGCACATCGACCATCTTCTTTTTTCCGATTACATAGTCGGGGTCGTGACTGCAGGCAGCCAGCACGAAAAGCGCCATGACGAGATATACCAGCTTTCTCATATCGTTACTGCGGTTTGGCCTCCTTCTTGTGGTCGGTAGAGAGATAGCGGTGATAAAACAGAATGAGACATCCGACACCGACCGAGATGGCCGAGTCGGCTATGTTGAAGACCGGGCGGAAGAACTCGAAACGCTCCCCGCCGATCCACGGCATCCAGTCGGGCCAGTAGAAACTGAAGAGCGGGAAATAGAGCATATCGACCACACGCCCGTAGAAGAGCCCGGCATACCCCTCGCCCGGGACAAACGAGGCCACCATCGGCGGCATGGGATTGTCGAACAACAGCCCGTAGAACAGACAGTCGAATATGTTGCCGGCCGCTCCGGCGATAATCAGGGCCAGACAGACAATAAAGCCCGTGGGCATCTGCGGCTTGTTCTTCACCCGCCACAAGACCCACACCAGCAACACGACAGCTACGATGCGGAACAGCGTAAGGAACAGTTTGCTACCCACCTCCATACCGAACGCCATACCGTTGTTCTCGATAAAGGCAATGTAGAACCAGTCGGTCACATGAATGGCCTGGCCTATATACATGTGGGTTTTCACCCATATCTTCACGACCTGGTCGATAATGAGTACAAGCACAATCACCACGAGGGCAATCTGGCCTTTGGTCAATTTCTTCATCTTTTCTCTCTTTTTCAAAAAAACAGATTCGACCTTCGTGCTTTTCTACGGCGAGAAGAGCGACCGAAGGTCGAATTGTATCAGCATATCGCTTCGATAAGTTTCGTAAAACGGGCATACCGTCCCGCGGCTTCCCGCAGGGAGCCGACAGGCAAAAGCGCGGCCCACTTATTTTTTGCGTCCATCTACCTTCGCATCTATGCCCAGCGTGGCATGAGGAACAGCCCGGAGTCTCTCTTTGGGAATCAGCTTGCCGGTTTCGCGGCAGATGCCGTAGGTCTTGTTCTCGATGCGCACGAGTGCAGCCTGCAAATGTTGTATAAATTTCATCTGACGTTGAGCCAACTGTCCGGCCTCTTCCTTGGAAAGCGTACTTGCACCCTCCTCCAGCACCTTGAATGTGGGCGACGTGTCGGTTACATCGTTACCGTCGGTATTCATAATCGAGGCTTTCAGCAAATCATAATCCCGATAAGCCTTCTCGAGCTTCTCGTTGATAATCTGTCTAAACTCTTCCAACTCGGCGTCGGAATAGCGTGTTTTTTCACTCATAATTATTATTGGTTAAAGTTACACATTCCATCGGTTCATCCCCCTCCGGGGGTGCCTTACGTCAGGTCAAATATAACAGAAATATTACTATGGCTCTCTATTATTTCACGGATTTAACAATTTTGATATTTACCTTGAAGGTGTCGAAATCCAACTCGCTGACACCCTCGCCCGAGAGCGTGTCGACAATCTCGAAGGTATTGGCCAGCACCTGGCGCGACATGTAGTCGCGATACTCCTTCACAGCCTGGTCAGTCTCTTCGTTCGATGCGATGTAGACGTCGATCTTGTCGGTAATATCGAAGCCCGAGGTCTTGCGGATGTTCTGGATGCGGTTCACCAGTTCGCGGGCCACACCCTCGCGACGCAACTCGTCGGTCACCGTAATGTCGAGTGCCACGGTGAGGTTCCCCTCGTTGGCTACCAGCCAGCCGGGAATATCTTCCGAAATCACCTCTACGTCGCCCTTCTCGATGGTGGCCTGCTGGCCGTCGATGTCGAAGGTAAACGAACCGTTCTTCTCGAACTCGGCAATATCGGGTTGCGACATGGCGGCGATGGCAGCAGCCAGCAGCTTCATGATTTTGCCGTAGCGCGGGCCCAGTTTCTTGAAGTCGGGTTTCACGCGTTTCACCAGTATGCCGGCGGCGTTGTCGACAAACTTCATCTCCTTCACGTTCACCTCGCTCAATACCAGGTCTTTCACGGCCTCGATGTGAGCCTGCTGGTCCTGATTGAGAACCGGCACCATGAGGGTCGTGAGCGGCTGGCGCACCTTGATGTTGACTTTACGACGCAAAGCCAGTACCATCGAGGTCATGCTCTGGGCAATCTGCATGCGCTCCTCGAGTGCCGAGTCGATATAGCGGTCGCAACTTACGGGGAAGTTGGCCAGATGTACCGAACGGTTGTCGCGGCCGGTGGCCGTAGTGAGGTCGGTGTAGAGGCGGTCGGCATAGAAGGGGGCAATAGGCGCCATCAGTTTGGCTACCGTCTCGAGGCAGGTATAGAGGGTCTGGTAGGCCGAGAGCTTGTCGTCGGTCATGGCACCGCCCCAGAAGCGTTTCCGGTTCAGGCGCACATACCAGTTGCTGAGGTTGTCGTTTACAAAGTCGGAGATGGCACGTCCGGCACGGGTGGGCTCGTAGGCCGAGAGCTGCTCGTCTACCTCCTTGATGAGCGAGTTGAGCAGCGAGATAATCCAGCGGTCGATCTCGGGACGCTTCTCTACGGGAATCTCGGGCTCGGCAAAGGTGAAGCCGTCGACATTGGCATAGAGGGCAAAGAACGAATAGGTGTTGTACAGGGTGCCGAAGAATTTGCGGCGCACCTCTTCGATGCCGTCGAAGTCGAACTTGAGGTTATCCCACGGCGACGAGTTGGTAATCATGTACCAGCGCAGCGGGTCGGAACCATATTTTTCGATGGTGCTGAAGGGGTCGACGGCATTGCCCAACCGCTTCGACATCTTGTTGCCGTTCTTGTCGAGCACGAGACCGTTGGAGACTACGGCCTTGTAGGCCACGCTGTCGAATACCATCGCGGCGATGGCGTGCAGCGTGAAGAACCAGCCACGCGTCTGGTCCACACCCTCGGCAATGAAGTCGGCGGGGTAAACCTCGCGTTTGTCAAAGGCCTCCTTGTTCTCAAACGGATAGTGTATCTGGGCATAGGGCATGGCACCCGAGTCGAACCACACGTCGATGAGGTCGCTCTCGCGCTTCATGGGTTTGCCCGAAGGCGAAACGAGCACGATGTCGTCGACGTAGGGACGGTGCAAATCTATCTTGTTGTAGTTTTCGGCCGTATATTCGCCCGGTACGAAACCCTGTTTCTTGTAGGGATTCTCGGTCATCACACCGGCGGCGATAGCCTTTTCGATTTCGTTGTAGAGCTCCTCGACCGAACCGATGCAAATCTCTTCGCTGCCGTCCTCGGTGCGCCAGATGGGCAACGGGGTACCCCAGTAGCGGCTGCGCGAGAGGTTCCAGTCCTGCAGATTCTCGAGCCATTTGCCGAACCGGCCCGAACCGGTCGACTGCGGTTTCCAGTTGATGGTGTTGTTGAGCTCAATCATGCGGTCGCGGCAAGCCGTGGTGCGGATGAACCAGCTGTCGAGGGGATAGTAGAGCACCGGTTTGTCGGTACGCCAGCAGTGGGGATAGCTGTGTACGTGCTTCTCGATTTTGAACACCTTGTTGGTCTGCTTCAACATCACACAGATGTCGATGTCGAGCGTAGCGTCGTCCTCGGTCAGTGCCGGGTCGTAGGCGTTCTTCACGAAACGGCCGGCATACTCGCGGTAAGCCTCTACGTTGACATTCTCCTTCACAAACTCGGGATCGAGGTCTTCGAGCAGGTAGAACTTACCGGTCATGTCGACCATAGGCCGGCGGTTGCCGTCCTTGTCGAGCATCATCAACGGGGGCACGCCGCTGGCTTTAGCCACCCGGTCGTCGTCGGCACCGAACGTAGGTGCAATGTGCACGATACCGGTACCGTCTTCAGTAGTCACAAAGTCGCCCGTGATTACACGGAAAGCGCCCTTGCCGGGATTTACCCACGGCAACAGTTGCTCATACTCCATGCCGGCCAGGTCGCTGCCCTTGTATTCGGCTACGACTTTCCAGGGGATGAGTTTGTCGCCCGGCTTGTAGGCGTCGAGCTCCAGGTCGGCAGCCTTGGCGTTGAAGAGCGTGGGCACGAGTACCTTTGCCACAATCACGCTGATGGGCGCACCGGTATAGGGATTGTATGTCTGTACCAGATTATAGTCGATATTGGGACCTACGCACAGCGCCGTGTTGGAGGGCAAAGTCCAAGGCGTCGTGGTCCATGCCAGGAAATAGGGCTCACCGAAAGCCGCCATCTCGGGACGCGGATTGCGAATCTTGAATTGTGCGATACAGGTTGTATCCTTCACATCGCGGTAGCAACCGGGCTGGTTGAGCTCGTGCGAGCTGAGGCCGGTACCGGCAGCAGGCGAATAGGGCTGAATGGTGTATCCCTTGTAGAGGTAGTGTTTGTTGTAGAGTTGCTTGAGCAGCCACCACAGCGTCTCGATATAACGGTTGTCGTAGGTGATGTAGGGGTTCTTCATATCTACCCAGTAACCCATACGGTGCGTGAGGTCTTCCCACTCGCGGGTAAACTTCATCACATCTTTGCGGCAGGTAGCGTTGTAGTCGGCCACCGAAATGGTCTTACCGATGTCTTCCTTGGTAATGCCCAGCGCCTTTTCCACACCCAACTCTACGGGCAGACCGTGGGTATCCCAACCGGCCTTACGCATCACCTGAAATCCCTTCATGGTCTTGTAACGGCAGAAAATATCCTTGATGGAGCGAGCCATTACGTGGTGAATACCCGGCATACCGTTGGCCGAGGGGGGACCCTCGTAGAATACAAACGAAGGACAACCTTCGCGGGTTTCCAAACTCTGATGAAAAAGATCTTGCTTATCCCACTGATCCAGAACCTCCTTGTTGATTTCGGAGAGGTCGAAGTGAGAATATTCGGTGAATTTCTTGCCCATATATTTCTGAAATAATATTTACTTAAAAAAATCGGCACGAAGATACAAAAAAAAGCTGTAACCATGAAAGAAACAGCTTTATATTCTTTTCCGAAAGAAAATCATACGACCCCGTTACAGGTCGAGCGGAGCCTCTACCCACTCGCCCCGGCTCAACTGCCACACGGCGGTGTAGCCGGCACGGGCCAAGGCGTGCAGGGCTTCGGGGCGGCCGGCATTGATTTTGGCCGGATAGTGCGCATCGGAGTTGACGACCACCCGGATGCCCATCCGGTGCATCTGCTCGAAATAGTCTTCGTTGGGGAAGAAGCGGCCGCGCGTGGCAAAGGCCTTGGTGTTGACCTCGACCAGCAGGTGGCGCGAAGCGATTGCCTCGAGGTAGTCGTTCACCAGCTGCCGGTACCACGCCTCACGGTCAAGTCCGGGCCGATAGAGCGAGGCATTGAGCCCTATCTTGTCGAGGTGCCCCAGAAAGTCGAACCCGCCCAACTCGATCAGGCGGAACGAACTGCGGTAGAAGCGACGCACCGCCTCGTCGACATCACCCCCGAAATAGGTATCGACGTAGCCTCTGAAGCGGTCGGGAGAGCCGTCGGTGTCGATAGGAGTTCCGTCGGGGGTAACGATGTAGTGCACCGACCCGATGCGGTAGTCGAGCGGCAGCTCCTGAAAGTAGGGAATCGAGGGGTTGAAGGTGTCGTCGAGAAAGTCGATTTCGAGCCCCACATAAAGTTCTATTTTCGACGCATAGAGCGATTTAAGCCGATGGAACTCATCGAGATAGTCGGCCAGCCGCTCCCGGTGCATGTTGCAGTTGTTGGCTATCGGGAAGGGGGCGTGCGACGATATGCCGTACGAGGCAAAACCCTCGGCAACGGCCTCCTCGACAAAGTCAGCCATGGGGGCGTGCCCGTCACAAAACTCACAATGCGAATGATAATTGGTCAACAGATTCATATCATCTTCTTAAAGATTCACGGCCCGGCAGCGAGCGTTTGAACCGAACGAACAAAACGGTTATCGCCAGCGTGACGACAAAGGCTGCACCCAGCGAAACACCGTAGGGAAGCCTGAACCCTTCGCGGGCAAAGAGTATATAGGTAACCGTCACCAGGGTCATAAACAGGGCCGGGACAAAGGTAATCCAATAGCATTTGCGTTCGCGGGCCAACCACACGGTGAGGGCCCACAGGGTGAAGACGGCCAGCGTCTGGTTGCACCAGGCGAAGTAACGCCACAGCACCTCGAAGTCGATCATCATCACCAGCCAGGCCAGGGCAAAGATGGGGAGCGACACCAGCACCCGGTTGCGTATCTTCTTCTGGGAGATGTGCAGGAAATCGGCCGCAATCAACCGGGCCGACCGCAGAGCCGTATCGCCCGAAGTAATGGGAGCGGCAATCACACCGAGCATGGCCAGAATACCGCCGAAGGTACCCAACCACCCTACCGATATGTCGTTGACCAGAATAGCCGGGGTCTTACCCGTCAGATAGTCGAAGAGCGCGGCAAACGACCCGTCGAAGAAGGCGATGGCGGCAGCCGCCCAGATGAGGGCCACGATACCCTCGACCACCATGGCGCCATAGAATACCCGGCGGCCCATCTTCTCGTTTTTCAGGCAGCGGGCCATCATGGGCGACTGGGTAGCGTGAAAGCCCGATATGGCTCCACACGCTATCGAGATGAACATCATGGGGAATATGGGATTCACGTCGGCATCGGACCGGGTGTAGGCCATGGCTTCGGTAAACTCGGGTAGACTGTCAGGGCGCAGGAAAAGCGACACCATGATGCCGATGGCCATAAAGAGCAGGGCAAACCCGAAAATCGGGTAGAGCCGCCCGATGAGCTTGTCGATAGGCAGCAGCGTAGCCAGTATATAGTAGCCAAAGATGATGGCAACCCACAGGGCCGTGGTGGTACCTTCGCCCGTGAGCAGGTCGAGCAGATTGGCAGGATTGATGACAAAGACAGCCCCCACAAGCACCATCAGGAGCAGCGAGAATACCCGCATCACCTGCTTGATGCCCACTCCCAGTTCGTCTCCTACGAGTTCGGGAAGGCTGGCGCCGTTGCGCCGCACCGAGAGCATACCCGACAGATAGTCGTGCACGGCTCCACCGAAGATGGTACCGAAGACAATCCACAGGTAGGCCGAAGGACCGTAGAGGATTCCCATGATAGCCCCGAAGATAGGGCCTAGCCCGGCGATGTTGAGGAACTGTATGAGGAAAACTTTCCACGTGGGCATGGGGATATAGTCAATCCCGTCGGTCGAAGCATAGGCGGGGGTCGTCCGGCTCGGCTCTACGCCAAACACCTTCTCGACCCAGACACCATACACAAAATAGCCTGCAACCAGCAGCAACAGGGCAATACAAAAGGTTATCATACTACAAATATACTTCTGCTTGTCAAATACTCTTTCACGAAAGAAGAATCTCGCACTCTTTCAAAATGCCATTGATACAAATCGAACGAAATCTTTATCGCCTCTTTTTCATGGAATCGTACAAAGGTAAAACCTTTTTATCATTCCGACAACCTATTCAAAAGAAAAAAGCCGCCATTCCTGCGAGAATGACAGCTTTCCTAAGTTTTTATGACGCTATTCACTCCTTCACCGGGAGCACCTCGATCCAATAGTCGTCGGGGTCGTGAATGAAGTAGAGCCCCATCGCCTCGTTTTCGAAGCAGACGCAGCCCATCTCCTTGTGGAAGGCCCGCACCTGGTCGTAGTCGCCCTCGACCCGCACACACAGGTGGCTCTCGTTCTCGCCCAGTTCATAGGGCTGGTCGTGGTCGCGCAACCAGGTGAGTTCGAGCAGGAAGGGCGACACGCCGTCGGAGAGATAGACCAGCACGAACGAGCCGTCGGCAGCCTCCTTACGGCTTACCTCGTGAAAGCCCAACGCCTTGTGATAGAAGGCAATGCTACGGTCGAGGTCGGTCACATTTACATTGAAGTGGTCGAATTTCGATTTTATCTCCATAGTCGTAGTATAAATTATAGAATGATTATAGAATAGTTATTGAATAGTCACACTGTCGCCCGTATGGCTCAACAGCACAAAGTCGGCCCCGTGCTGCCGGGCTATGGGTGCAAAGGCTTCGGCCTTGGCGACTGCGGGATAGAAGTGCATGGGCACGAAGAGCCCTACCTCGAACCGCTCGACAAACTGCCGGGCGCCCCGCATGTAGTCGCTACCCAGCCGGGCATCGACAGGAAACATGGCCACGTCGAACCGGGCCACCGTCTGCCCCAAGTAGTCGAGCTCGGCCCGATAGGCGGCCTCGGCTTCGCGCACCTCCTCCTCGGTCGACTCGTCCGTCCAGTGCCAGTTGTTCAGGTCACCGGCATGAAATATCACACGGCCGCCGGTCTCGACCTCGAAAGAGGCGCCCAGGTCGGTCGACCCGAAGGCGGTCACCCGCACCCGCTCGTCGGCAAACGACTCGCCCCGGCTCAAAAATGCCGCGTTGGGCAGATGGACCAACTCGCTGCGGCTGTCCATCTCGCGGGGAAACAGGTAGCAGATGCGGCTGTTCAGCCGGCTCCAGGTCAATATCTCGGGGTTGTAGTGGTCGCGATGCTCGTGCGACACCAGCACATAGAGCGGCTCGCCACGGCGAAGCACCTCGTCGAGGATGGCCTCGCCCCCGCGATAATAGTCGAAAACGACGGCAAAGCCATCGGCCTCGAGCAAAAAGCCACTGTGAAAAAGATAGGTCAGTTTCATCGTCTTACACTTTTCCATAAAAACGTATATACAACACGCGGCGGGTTATGCAGGTTTACCGGTAAGTCGAAGGGCCAACGCCTCGGCACAGCGTTCGCCGTCGATGGCGGCCGACACGATGCCGCCGGCATATCCGGCACCTTCGCCACAGGGATAGAGCCCTTGCAGGCGAATATGGGTCATCGACTCGCGGTCGCGAGGTATTCGTACCGGCGACGAGGTGCGGGTCTCTACCCCAATCATCACCGCCTCGCGGGTGAGGAACCCGTGTGATACCTTGCCGAAGTGCTTGAATCCTTCCTGCAAACGGGTGACGATGAAGGGGGGCATCCAGAAGTGCAACGGCGAGGCGATAAGCCCCGGCGAATAGGAGGAACGCGGCAGGTCGTAGGAGTTGCGGCGGTTCACGAAATCGGTCATACGCTGGGCGGGAGCCGTCTGTTTGCAGTTGCCGTTGAGGTAGCACTGGCGCTCGAGGTCTTCCTGAAACTTGATGCCGGCCAACACGCCATAGGCCGAGAAGCGGTCGGCAAAATCTTCGGGCTGCAACTCGACCACCATGCCCGAATTAGCCCAAGCCGAACCGCGGGTCGAAGGCGACATGCCATTGACCACAATCTGTTCGGGCCCGCTGGCGGCCGGCACCACAAAGCCGCCGGGACACATGCAGAAGGAGTAGACCCCCCGCCCGTTCACCTGGGTGACAAAACTGTATTCGGCGGCCGGCAGGTACTTGCCCCGACCGTGCGGATTGTGATACTGTATGGAGTCTATGAGTTGCTGGGGATGTTCCAGACGCACACCCACGGCGATACCCTTGGCCTCGAGCTCTACCCCCTTGTCGTGCAGCATGTAGTAGACGTCGCGGGCCGAGTGGCCGGTGGCCAGAATGACGGGGCCGGTATACTCCCGCCCGTCGGCCGTGACGATGCCCCGCACCTCGTCGCCCTCGATTATGAGGCTATCCATGCGGGTCTCGAAGTGGACTTCGCCCCCCGACTCGACGATGCGGTTGCGCATGCGCTCGATGACGGCGGGCAGTTTGTCGGTGCCGATATGCGGATGAGCATCGGAGAGAATCGATACCGAAGCGCCATGCTGGCAAAAGATTTGCAGAATGCGGTCTACGTTGCCCCGCTTCTTGCTGCGGGTGTAGAGCTTGCCGTCGGAGAAGGCACCTGCCCCACCCTCGCCGAAACTGTAGTTCGACTCGGGGTCGATGCGCTGCTCGCGACTGATGCGGGCAATATCCTTGCGACGGTCGTGCACGTTCTTTCCCCGCTCGACCACGATAGGGCGCACCCCCAGTTCAATCAGACGCAGGGCGGCAAACAATCCGGCCGGGCCGGCCCCCACCACCACTGCCTGCGGCTTACCCGATACATCGCCATAGTCGATGCGGGGAAACTCGTCGTCCTGCGGGAACTCGTTGATGTACAGGCGCACCTTCAAATTGACCATAACGGTGCGCTGGCGAGCGTCGATCGAGCGCTTCAGCACCCGCACGCTCTTCACCGTGCGTATATCTATTCCTTGCTCACGAGCCACATAGGCCGCTATATTCTGTTCGTTGGCAGCCTGCTCGGGCAAAATTCGTAATTGCAATTCCTGAATCATAATCTTCTTTCTGTTTTATCCGAAGAGTTGACGGAAGGCCTCCTCGACCTTGCGCACCGGAATCAACTCGATGGAGAGCTTCGAGGTGTCGAAACCCTTGATGTTGTTCTGCGGGATAAGCATGCGTTTGAATCCCAGCTTCTCGGCCTCGAGGATGCGCTGCTCGATGCGGTTGACGGGACGTATCTCGCCCGAGAGGCCCACCTCGCCGGTCATGCAGGTGCCGGTCTCGATAGCCATATCCATGTTCGACGAGAGGATGGCACTGATGACCCCCAGGTCCATGGCCGGGTCGTTCACCTTGATGCCGCCCGCGATATTGAGGAATACATCTTTCTGAGCCAGTTTGAACCCCACCCGCTTCTCGAGCACGGCCAACAGCATGTTCATGCGCCGCAGGTCGAAACCCGTGGCCGACCGCTGGGGCGTGCCGTATGCGGCGGTGCTCACCAAGGCCTGTGTCTCGATCAGGAAGGGGCGTACCCCCTCGATGGTGACGGCGATGGCTACACCGCTCAGCCCCTCGTGGTCTTGCGTAAGCAGCATCTCCGAGGGGTTCGAGACTTCACGCAAACCGTTCTGCCGCATCTCGTAGATGCCCAGCTCCGACGTGCTGCCGAAACGGTTTTTGATCGAGCGCAATATGCGGTACATGTAATGCCGGTCGCCCTCGAACTGCAGCACCGTGTCGACTATGTGCTCGAGCACCTTGGGGCCGGCAATGCTCCCCTCTTTGTTGATATGCCCCACGAGCAGCACCGGCGTGTTGGTCTGCTTGGCAAACTTCAGCAGCGAGGCGGCACACTCGCGCACCTGCCCTACACTGCCGGGCGACGACTCCATGGCCGTGGTGGCGATGGTCTGTATCGAGTCGATGACCACGATGTCGGGGTCGACGTTGCGGATGTGTACGAAAATATCTTCGAGCGAAGTCTCGCACACGATATAGCAGTCGGGAGCACTGCCGCCAATGCGCTCGGCGCGCAGCTTCAACTGGCGGGCACTCTCCTCGCCCGACACATATAATATTTTATAGCCTTTCAGCCCCAGGACGGTTTGCAGGATAAGGGTCGACTTGCCTATGCCCGGCTCGCCACCGATAAGCACCAGCGACCCGCGCACGAGACCGCCGCCCAGCACCCGGTTGAGTTCGCCGTTTCCCAGGTCGATGCGCGACTCCTCGGTCACCTGTATGTCGTCGATGCGTTGCGGACGCACCCGATTCTCACCCGAGAGGCTGTATCCGCTACCCGACGAGGCGGCAGGCTTCGTGCTCACCACCTCCTCGACGTAGGTATTCCATTCGCCACACACGGGACAACGGCCTATCCATTTGGCCGACTCGGCCCCGCAATTATTGCAATAGTAAACCGATTTTGTCTTTGCCATATTTTACGAAACGATTTGCCTCCGGCGAAACTCGGCACAGGTAATGGCTGCCGCCATGGCGACGTTGAGCGATTCGGAGGTGGGTTGTCCAGCCGGATAGCTGGGGATATAGAGACGGCTCCCGATGTAGGGCTCGAGCTCGGGCGATATGCCGTTGCCCTCGTTGCCCATGACGATGACACCCCGGGGAGTCAGGGTTGAACGATAGAGGTCGACCCCGTCGAGAAAGGTGCCATAGACCGTAGTGCGGTCCATCGAACCGAGAAAATCGGCCAACGGGGTATAGTAAAGGCGCACCCGGGCCAAGGCCCCCATCGTGGCCTGTACCACCTTGGGGTTGTAGAGGTCGGCCGTCTCGGGCGAGCAGACGATGTGCCGGATGCCGAACCAGTCGGCCAGGCGCACGATTGTACCCAGATTGCCAGGGTCCTGCACGGTGTCGAGAGCCAGCACCAGCTCCTGGCGCAGGGCCTCCACATCGAGCCGATAGCGGGGTATGCGGTAGATGGCCATCACGTCGGTGGGGGTCGTGAGTTGCGACACCTTCGCCATCTCCTGCTCGGTCACCTCCTGCGCCGGCCGGTCGAACGCGCGGGCATGCGCATCGATCCACCGGCGGGTAGCCAGCAGCGTGTCACACTCGAAGGCCGCCCAGGTATCCTCGACCAGTTTGTGACCCTCGGCTATGAAACAGCCTTCGTCGCGCCGTCCTTTCTTACGGGCGAGCGATTGTATGCGTTTGATTTGATTTTTACTAAGCATCGCTTATCCGATAATTCGATAACAATAGAGCCCCCGACCGAGACCAGCCCACGCGTCACGCCCCTCAATCCCGGGCGTTCATAATCCAGGCATTTTCAAAAAGGGGCTGCTCCTTGACCAGTTGCGAGAGGTATTGACGAGTCTCTTCGAAATCGTTGAACGAGGCCACATAGAGCCGCGACTTCCGCGCCGTCTCATAGATGTGCAGGTCGCACGCAACGCCCTGCTGGCGGAAACACTCAATCTGTTTCTCGGCCAATCGTTTGGAGGGAAGCGACGAAACTATGATGTAATAGGTATCGGCAGTAGCGGGTGCATCGGCTGTGATGGCCGTCGTCTCCTCGGCGGCAGGAGCAGTTTGCTGCGACTCGGCCCGAGTGTCGGGCACGTCGCCTTCGTCGAGAAGTTGGGCCGTATCGTTTGCCGTGCCGAAAAGTTCGGCCGAGAGCAAACCGGCGTAGTTGACGGTGGTATCGGGTGTATGGACGGGCTTCGACAACATCAGCAGAAAAACGATGACCGCCGCAGCTACAGCCACGGCCCGCAACGTGCGACGCGGGAACGAAATGTAGATGCGGTCGGGAGTCTTCGCCTCTTCGACCACGGCCACTTCGTTTTCGACCTCGGGCTCTTCCAGCAGATTCACCTCGACCGGGGCAAACCCAAACCGGGGATATTCGACAAAATTGGCCTCATCGGCACAGAAACTCAACCCGCCGTCGCGCTGTACGAAACGGCCCAGCCGACCCAACCGATATTCGCCATCAGCCTCGATGGCCCGGCGAATGGAGCCGACCTCGCCGTCGAGGGCTTCGCGAGCCTCGTCGTACGACAGAAAACCGGCACGCATCACCGAGCGGAGCAACCGCTCGTCGTCGCCTGTCTCGCCGGGGAGAAACCCGATACTCCGCACCGGGGGCAAAAACGAACTCCCGTCGGGCAGCAGTCGAGCTTCGCGGTAAGTAACCGTAAACACACCCAACTCGGGCACCGAAACCCGGTCGTTGTGCAGCAACAAATATTCAATATGACGCGCCAGTTCAATCATACAACAAAGGTACGCATTTTCTTTCGTCGGCGCAATAGGTGGGGAAAAAATCTTTACATTCTTTCGGCGGCAATCAGGGTCTGCCTCCTGCACGAAACAGACGAACCTACCCGCTACTCCTCTTGCCGGAGCAACTGCTCGGCCGACTCCCGGTCGTACCCCAGCTCGACAGCCCGCTTCAAATCGGCCTTGGCCGACTCCCGTTCATACCGGGCCAACTTACCCAACGCCCGCAACACATAGACCACCGGGTCGTCGGGGTCGAGCTCCATGGCCTTCTCTATATCCTTGTCGGCCTTGGCATATTGCCCGGCAAAGAGGTAGGCTTCGGCCCGCCCTACATAGAGAATCTCCTTCTCGGGGTTGAACTTGATGACCTGCGAATAGACCTCGATGGCCTCGGGGTAGTAGCCCATCACCTTCAGCAGCGAAGCAAAGCCGATGCGACCGTTGGCACTGGCGGGATTGATTTTGAGCAGCCGCTCGAAGTCGGCCCGGCTCGAAATCGTATCGCCCCGCCCCAGCTCGATAAGTCCCCGCTGGTAGAGGGCATCCTCGTCGGAGTCGTCAATCATCAATATCTGACTGTAATCGTTATAGGCCAGGTCGATGCTGTCGATTTCGGAATAGAGGGCCGCCCGGTTGCGCAGCAGCGTGACCGAGTTGGGGGTCATCAGCAGACCGTTGGAGTAGCTTCTGAGCGCCTCGTCGTATTTGCCGGCATAGCGCTGCACGGTGCCCAGATTCGACATCAGCAGCGAGTTCTGGCCGTTGGCCGGTTCGGTACGCAACGCACTCAGCAGGGCATGCTCGGCCCCGGCCCAATCCTTGGCCTTGATGCAACTGTCGGCCTTCTCGACCCACTGGTAATAGCTTTGCGCCCACAGCCCCAAAGGCAAGAGTAGAATCAAAAACAAAAATCCAAGTTTTTTCATACCCGATATTTTACCTAACAAAGGTACAGGTTTAGACCTTATTCTCCCACTCCGGGATTCTAAAAAGTACTCAAAAAAAACAGTCCTTGAAAAAATTTCTGTTATTTTTGCGAATTATGAAGAGATTCGATACAATATTCCTTTTCCGCCCGAGCCTTTGGGATCTGTTTTTGCTGGTAGCCGTCGCCTCGCTTCTGACCGCATGCTGCAAAGACGACGAGCCCGAGCCTGTCCCCGTAGACCGCACGGTGCTGGTCTACATGCTCTCCGACAACAGCCTGGGCTACTACGGGTATGACACGCAAAACATCAAAGAAATGCTGCAGGTGGCCCAGGCCGGCGAACTGAACGGCGGCAATCTGATTATCTATCGCGACGGTGGCGACACCAATCCGCAACTGATTCAGATAAAGCGCGATGCCTCGGGGCAGGCCCAAAAGGTGATTGTGAGGGAGTACCCCAACCGCAACTCGGCCACCGGCGAAGTGTTGAGTGCAATCGTCGACGAGACCATCGAGCTGTTCCCCGCCTCGGAGTATGGCCTGATACTCTGGTCGCACAGCACCGGATGGGTGCCGGGCAACTCATCGTTGGCCCTCTCGCGCAAACGGTGGACGGGCCCCCTTACCCGCTCGTTCGGGCAAGACGGTTCAAACTACATGGAGCTCGACGAACTGGTCAGGGCCCTGCCCGACCATCGGTTCCGGTTCATCCTCACCGACGTCTGCTTCATGGGCAGTGTCGAGTGCGCCTACCAGTTGCGCAACAAGACCGACTACTACATAGGCTCGGCTGCCGAGGTGATGGGGACCGGCATGCCCTATACGCTCACCATCCCCCTGCTCTTTGACTACCGGCTCGACCTGAGCAGCGTGTGCCACGCCATCTATACCTACTACGACGGACTCTCGGGGGCCTATCGGACAGCTACCACCAGCCTGATTGACTGCAGCAAACTCGAGGTGCTGGCCGACGCCACACGCACCATCTTCGCAGCCCACAGCGAGGAGGCCGCCCCCGACCTCACCCAGGTGCAGCACTTCGACCGCCAACGGCCCTACATCTGTTTCGACCTGCGCGACTACCTGTCGAAAATTGCTACGGCCGACGAGATGAGCCTGCTCGACCAGGCCCTGGCCGCTACCGTAATCTACCGGGCGGCTACCCCCTCGATTCTGGGAACAGTGCCCGTCAACACGCACTGTGGCTTGAGCACCTATGCCTTGGGAAGCGGCGACGCAACCCTCGACAGCTACTACACCACCCTCGACTGGTACCAACAAGTCTACCCGATTGCCAATTAAGAAACCAATAAAAACCATTAACCCTATATTTTACGTATGTCTATTCTCAATTCGCTATTGACCTTGTGGGCACAAACGCCCGACCTGCCGGCTCCCGAAGAGGTAGCCCAAACCTGGCAACAAAAGCTCTCGTCGCTTTCGTCGCTTTCGTTCGAACAATTCATGGAGCAAGCCATCTCGGCCATTTTGCACGGTCTGGTGAAGGTAGCCATCGCTCTGGCCGTCTTCTTTATCGGCAAGTGGATTATCAACCGCATCCACAGCTTCGTGGCCAAAGCCTTCGTCCGCCGCAACGTGGAGCTCTCGCTGCGCACCTTCCTGCTGAGCCTCATCCGCATCATACTCATGCTTATCCTCATCGTCATCGTCATCGGTATCCTGGGCATCAACACCAGCTCGTTCCTGGCCATCTTTGCCTCGGCCGGTCTTGCCGTAGGTATGGCACTGAGCGGCACGCTGCAAAACTTTGCCGGCGGGGTGATGATTCTCCTCTTCAAGCCCTACAAGGTGGGCGACTTCATCGAGGCGCAAGGCTACTCGGGCACCGTCAAGGAGATACAGATATTCAACACCATACTCAACACACCCGACAACAAAACCATCATCATACCCAACGGCGGGCTCTCGACCGGCAGCCTCAACAACTACTCGAAAGAGGGGCGCCGCCGCGTAGACTGGAAGATAGGCATCGCCTATGGCGACGACTTCGACACGGCCCGCACGGTCATCCTGCAACTGCTCGCGGCCGACAAACGGGTACTGACCGAACCGGCCCCGTTCGTGGCTCTGAGCAGCCTGGCCGACAGCGCCGTCGAGGTGACCGTTCGCGCCTGGGCTGCCGCCAGCGATTACTGGGGTGTCTATTACGATTTCAACGAGCAGGTATACAAACAGTTCGAGAAGTACAACCTGCACTTCCCCTACCCGCAAGTCGATGTGCACATGATCGACCAGTAACCGGTACGACACAAACACATTATCCCCGGGAGGCAACCTGCAAGATGGTTGCCTCCCGTTTTTTTTCAAGGAAATAGCCCCCACCCGTATACAACGGTCGGCCGTTTATTCGTATATTCGTGCCCTAAAAAAGAGACGATACGATGATACGCGAGGTTACCCCACACGATGCCGACGCCATTACGGCCATCTACAACGAATATATACTGCACAGCACCATCTCGTTCGAGACCGAACCGCTCACCCCCGAAACCATGCGCGACCGCATCGCCCACATTGCCGACCACTACCCCTACTTCGTAGCCGAAGAGGCGGGCACCGTAGTCGGTTACTGTTATGCACACCCCTGGAAAGAGCGGGCCGCCTACGGCCACACGCTCGAAACCACCGTATACCTGTCGCCTCTCGGCCAGAACAAGGGATTGGGCCGGGAACTCATGCTCCGTCTTATCGAGGAGTGTCGCCGGCAGGGCTATCGGGCCCTGATTGCCTGCATCACCGGCAACAACGAGGCCAGCCGCGCCTTCCACCTGCGGCTCGGATTCGAACAGGTATCGCTCTTCAAAGAGGTAGGCCATAAATTCGGGCAGTGGCTCGACGTAGTCGACTACGAGTTGCTGCTGGCTCCGCAAACCGCTCCCGACCCGACCGAATCGGCGACGTTAAAATTTTGAAGATTTACAATTTTAATGCGCAAAAACGGTTCAACATTGAATGTCTTTTTATAACTTTACGCCAATAATGAGGTGAAAAAGGACTGTCTGTAAGCAATTACATCTCCTGCTCATTGCTATATAAATGTGGACAAGGCAGATAGCTGGGCCGAAGTCCATTTTTCCCGCTGGACACCACCGGGCTGTCTGGCTTTTAGCAGCCGGTCGTTGCGGGAACCGAGAGCGATAAAAAATAAAAAAAATATAAATGATAAGTAAATGGAATTACTTACCCCTAACATCCAACCAACAACAGATAGCCCAGAGATTAGAGGCCCGATACCCACGGGTCCCTGCGCTCTGTAAACTACTGACTCAACGAGGGGTAACTTCTGTCGCCGAAGCGGAGAAGTTTTTCAAACCCCAACTGTCCGATCTGCATGACCCGTTCCTCATGCGAGATATGGAGAAAGCGGTAGTTCGGCTCAACCGCGCATTAGGGAGTAAAGAAAAAATTATGATTTATGGCGATTACGACGTGGACGGAACGACGGCCGTATCGCTGGTATACAAGTTCTTGCAGAATTTCTACTCGGGGCTCGACTACTACATCCCCGACCGCTACGACGAGGGTTACGGCATCTCCGACAAGAGTATCGACTATGCCGCCCAGAACGGCATCACGCTCATCATCGCCCTCGATTGCGGCATCAAGGCCGTGGAGAAGATTGCATACGCCAAGAGCAAAGGCATCGACTTCATCATCTGCGACCACCACATGCCCGACGACCAGTTGCCCGACGCCGTGGCTATCCTCAACCCCAAACTCGAGGGAGAGACTTACCCCTACAAACATCTGTCGGGCTGCGGCGTGGGGTACAAGTTCATGCAGGGTTTTGCCCTGAACAACGGCATCGACATAGCCGCCGACCTGGAACCGCTGCTCGACCTGGTGGCCGTGAGCATCGCCTCAGACATCGTGCCCATCACCGGCGAGAACCGCATCCTGGCCTATCACGGCCTCAAGCGGCTCAACTCCAACCCCAGCATGGGACTGCGCGGCATCCTGAAGGTGTGCGGACTGAACAACAAAAACATCACCATCAGCGACATCGTCTTCAAAATCGGGCCCCGCATCAACGCCTCGGGTCGCATGCAGTCGGGCAAAGAGGCGGTAGACCTGCTGGTGGCCAAAGATATGGCCGGCGCCCTCGAAAAGAGCCAGAACATAGACCAGTACAACGAGAACCGCAAGGAGCTCGACAAGCGCATCACCGAAGAGGCCAGCAAGATACTCGAAGAGCATGTCGACATCAACCACCGCAAATCGATTGTCATCTACAACAAGGATTGGCACAAAGGCATCATCGGCATCGTGGCCTCGCGCCTGACCGAACTCTACTACCGCCCGGCCGTGGTGCTCACCCTCTCCGACGGACTGGCTACCGGCTCGGCCCGCTCGGTACAGGGATTCGACATCTACAAGGCGGTGGAGTCGTGCCGCGACCTGCTCGAGAACTTCGGCGGCCACACCTACGCCGTGGGTCTCTCGATGAAAGAGGAGCACATCAAGGAGTTTACCGCCCGCTTCGAGGAGCATGTGGCCAAACACATCCTGCCCGAACAGATGGAACCCCAAATCGACATCGACACCGAAATCGACTTCAACGAAATCACCCCCGAGTTCTTCGCGCTGCTCAAGCAATTCAACCCCTTCGGACCCGGTAACCAGAAGCCCATTTTCAGCACCCGGCACGTGACCGACTACGGCACGAGTCGGCTCGTGGGCAAGAAAAACGAACACGTGAAACTGGAGTTGGTCGACAGCAAGTCGAAGAACATTATGAACGGCATCGCCTTCAACATGAGCCGTCACTTCGACCACATCAAGGCAGGCAAACCGTTCGACATCTGCTACACCATCGAAGAGAATACCCACAACAGCGGATCGATACAACTCTTTATCAAAGATATACGCCCCTCGGAATAACCGAGCGGAGGCTAAACCGCATCACGGCAGAGGCACGGCAACCGACCCGGATACCGTGCCTCTGCTGTTTTTATCGGCTTCCGCTATCATGCCAGGCCCCCTACCGATTTGCGGCTTTGCTCCAATTTTCGTCACCCGATTTCTATATCGTAATAGATAAAATTGTATTTTTGCAGTCGATTTTCAAGGAAAGGCATGCAAGAGCTTATCTACGAAATATTGAAGAAGTATTGGGGATACGACCGTTTCCGCCCTATGCAAGAGGAGATTATCACCTCGCTGCTCGACGGACACGACACGCTGGGACTCATGCCTACCGGCGGGGGCAAGTCGCTCACCTTCCAGGTACCCACCCTCTGTCGCGAAGGGCTCTGCCTTGTCATCACTCCCCTCGTGGCCCTGATGAAAGACCAGGTCGACAACCTGCGCGCCCGGGGCATACGAGCCGCCTGTATCCACGCGGGCATGTCGCGCCGCGAGATGGTGGTCACCTTCGACAACTGCCTCTACGGACGATTCAAGTTTCTCTACATCTCACCCGAACGCATCGACACCGAGCTCTTCACGGCCCGCATCAAGGGGTTGCCGGTCTCGTTTATCGTCGTTGACGAGGCACACTGCATTTCGCAATGGGGCTACGACTTCCGCCCCGCCTACCTGAAGATTGCCCAGATACGCCACACCCTGCCTCACGTTCCCGTGCTGGCACTCACCGCCACGGCTACTCCGCGCGTGGCCGAGGATATACAACAGAAACTCGACTTTCACGACGGGCGCGTATTCCGCACCCCCTTCACCCGCCCCAACATCTCGTATGTCGTGCGGCAGGGCGAGGACAAGATGCAGCAACTGCTGCGCATCCTCACCCGGGTGCCCGGCAGCGCCATCGTCTATGTGCGCAACCGCAAGCGCACCAAAGAGGTGGCCGAGGCGTTGACGCGGGCCGGCATCTCGGCCGACTACTACCACGCCGGTCTGGGACAGGAGGAGAAGAACGAGAAGCAGCGCCGGTGGAAAGAGAACGAAACGCGGGTAATGGTATCGACCAACGCCTTCGGCATGGGTATAGACAAGCCCGATGTGCGGGTGGTGGTGCATCTCGACATGCCCAACGCTCCCGAAGAGTATTTTCAGGAGGCAGGCCGGGCCGGTCGTGACGGGGCCCGCGCCTACGCCGTGCTGCTCTATGCCCGGCGCGACAAGGCCAACCTGCACAAGCGACTCACCGAGGAGTTTCCCGACAAGGAGTTTGTGCTGAAGGTCTACGAGCGAGTGAGCAACTTCCTCGAGATTGCCCTCGGTTGCGGCATGGATTCGATATTCGAGTTCAACCTGAAGCGCTTCTGCACCACCTTCAACTACACCGCCACGCCGGTGCTCAATGCCTTGAAAATACTCACCATATCGGGCTACATCGAGTTTATCGAAGAGACCGACACCCTCTCGCGCGTGATGATTCTGGTGCACAAGGAGGAGCTCTACAACCTGCGCGACTGCGACCCGCAGACCGACCGCGTGCTGCAATGTCTGTTGCGCTCCTACACCGGGCTCTTTGCCGACTACATATACATTCACGAAGATCTGCTGGCCCAGCGGCTCGGCATCGACCAGCATGCCGTCTACGAAGCACTGCTCAAGCTGAACCGTCTGCATGTGCTCCACTACGTGCCCCGGCGGCGCACCCCCTACATCGTCTACACCCGCGAACGCATGGAACCCCGCTACGTGCACATCACCCGCGAGGCCTACGAAGAGCGACGCAAACGCATGGCCGACCGCATCGAGAGCATGATTACCTATGCCACCTCGACCCGCTGCCGGCAACAGATGCTGCTCGAATACTTCGGAGAGAAAAGCGACTACGAGTGTGGCTGTTGCGACAACTGCATCGAACGGCGCAAACACGAGCGCCCCTCGATACAGCGCCCTGCACAGATAGCCCGGGCCGTGCAGCAGGTAATCGGCACCGGCACCGTAAGCCGCAACCGGATAGTCGACTCGCTCCCCTATCCCGAGGACGAAGTGATCGAAGCCCTGCGCTTCCTGCGAGATGAAGGATTCGTCGTCTGCGAAGACGAAATTCATTATAGAAACAAGGAATAAAAAGAGATAAAAAAAGATTTAGGTATTTAGGTATTAACAAGTAAGGTTTTAAGAAAATGATTAAAGGTTTTTGCTACATCATGCTCTTCTATGTACTGGGAGAGATGGTAAGCCTGCTCATCGGGAAACTCATTCCCGGCAGCGTGTGCGGCATGATACTGCTGTTCCTGGCACTCACCCTCAAGTGGGTACGTCCGCGCGACGTCGACAAGGCCGCCTCGGCCCTCACCCGCAACATGGCCCTCTTCTTCGTCCCCGCCAGCATCGGACTCATGCACGAGTACAAGATACTCATGAGCAACTGGGTGGTCCTGCTCACCGTCTCGGTAGTGACTACACTGCTGGTCATCATCGTGGTGGGAGTCACCGAAGAGCATCTCGACCGCAAACTGTCGCGCAAGAAAGGAGGGGTTGAGCAATGAACGCCATATTCTCCTCCACGCCCTTCATCCTGCTGCTGGTTCTGGGCAGCTATCTGGCCGGTTGCAAACTGCATCAGAAAAAACATATCGCCCTCTTTCACCCCCTGCTGGTAGCTATGGTGCTCATCATCGCGCTACTCTCGCTGCTCGACATCGACTACGACACCTTCTGCGCCGGCAGCAGCTTCATCAGCTTTCTGCTGGGCCCCTCGGTCGTTGCCCTGGGATATGCACTCTACGAACAGATCGAGCAGATACGGGGCAAAGAGATTCCCGTGCTCACGGCCGTCTTTGCCGGAGGCATCGTGGGCATCGTGAGTGTCATCGCCATCTGTCGGATGATGGGAGTCGACGAAGCCATCACCTCGTCGCTGCAACCCAAGTCGGTTACGATACCCATCGCCATCTCTCTCTCGGAGCATTCGCACGGCATCCCCTCGCTCACGGCCGTCATCGTATTTGGTTGCGGATTGCTGGGCGGCATCATCGGCCCGGCCGTACTCGACCGCTGCCACGTCAACAGCCGCGTAGCCCGCGGTCTGGCTCTGGGTTCGGCTGCCCACGGACTGGGTACCGCCCGCGCCATCGAGCTGGGAGCCGTCGAGGGAGCCATCAGTGGCCTGGCCATCGGTCTGATGGGTGTCATCACCTCGCTCCTCATCCCGGTGTTCGAGACCCTCATGCGCTGACAATCAATCCCACGACCGTGAGTCATGGGCCCCAGAGCGAAAAATAAATAGAATATTTTGGGGCTAACCCTTGTATATTCCAATAAAAGGCGCTATCTTTGCAACGCTTTTACAAAAAGCACCAAGGTTAGATTCGCTAGCTCAGCTGGTAGAGCACAACACTTTTAATGTTGGGGTCCTGGGTTCGAGCCCCAGGCGGATCACCGAAAAGCAAGACACTCCGATAATCGACCGATTACCGGAGTGTCGCTTTTTTAAAGTCCCCATGTTACCTTCGCCGAGGCGGGGCAACCAGCTCCCCCACCCCACGAGGAAAGAGTATCCCCTCTGTCTCAATCCAAAGCCCGAAAGTTGAAATCGGACTTATTGCAACAGGCCTTTTGATAGTCAAATCCATAGAGACGCATGTACGCCTCTTTGATCTCTTTGGCCCCGTTGTAGAACGGATCGGCGGTGTGTAGCTGAGTGGTTACGGTTACCTCCATTTCGGGAGTCAATACGGTGCCGTTTACCCGTCTGATTTTTTTCGGCGTTACTTTAAATACCCTTGACATATCGATTTTTCGTTTTAAGTGAAACATTTTTGATTAACGGTATGACAAAGGTAACCTCACCGATATGCCGGAACGAAGCACAGGTGAAAGCATTTTACCAAATTTATTCCAAGGGCTTATTTCCTTGTTTCAACAAAGATATCCCCTCCTCTATCGGGAGTGTCGGGTGGTATCGTTGCCATACCTCCCGGGCCAACTCGCACATTCGCTTTTTGACCCACTCGGGCTCCACCACCTCTACCTGCCCCGCCTGCTGCAACAGCAGTTGCATGAAGTCGAAGGTGGGGCGTACCCACAACTCGAAGGTAATCGACTTGTCGTCGCGGGCTATTTCGCGCTGCGACGCATGCAGCGGCAGAGTCTTGATATACCAGCGGGCCCAGTCGTAGGTCTTGATGACTACCCGGTCTATCCCTATATCGTCATCGGCCATAATGCCTACACACCCCTCGAAATAGTGGTCGATGTCGAAATCGGCGGGAAGCTCGAAAGGCTTGTCGGTAATCCCGACGCTCAACATGCGGTCGAGTGCATAGGTGTAAATGACGTTGCGTTTGGGACTATACCCGATGAGATACCAGCGACGACGAACCACTTTGAGGTGATAGGGCTCAACCTCGAAAGTATAGGCTTTCGGCTTGCTGAAGGACTGATATTCCAACTCGACCACCCGATTCTTGCGCATCGCCTGCAGGAGGATTTGCAGGTAACGGCTGCCCGAGGGTATCTGCTCGAACGAGATGCGGCTCTGCAAATGGCTGTCGGCCTGCACCTGGTTGAGGGTGGCATACGAGTCGATGAGCCACGAGCGCAGGTTGTTGCCCTGCAGCTCGTCGTCGGCTATGTAGTAGCCATAGCCGGCCTTGGGGTCGCACTCGACAATCACATCGAAGATGGTCTCGATGGCCTCCTTGTGGTTCATAAAGGTACGCCACGGGAGGCACTTGCCGTCGCCCAGGCCCGAGTCGGCCCAGGCTTCGCTTATCTGCCGGAAGGTGATGCGGGGGTGATTCTTAATGAGATCGACAAGCCATATATATCGGCCGAATTTGTTAGCTGCCATAGAGGTTAATGAATTATATTGGGTGAAGTTACGGTTTTGTTATGAAAAAATCAAGCATAGCCTTTATCGATTGAAGCCAATCTTTCCGCTCGACCCGCCCCGGCCTATCTTCTCCTCGTTACAGATTCGGATAAGATTCTCCCACGAGGGGGCAGTGCCGTCGACCACCTCGGTCAGGGTCACCTTGCGCACGATGTTGTCTATCTCGCCACCGCTGAAGTTGTAGGTCGCGGCCAACCGGGTAGCCTGCTCGTCGGTGAGCACGGGCAGTTTGTCGAGCCAGATGTTTCGCTTGGCCTCGACCGAAGGCTTGTTGAAACGTATCTTGAAGAGGAAGCGCCGCTCAAAAGCCTTGTCGAGATTGTCGACCAGATTGGTCGTCGCAATCAGAATCCCGTCGAGCGTCTCCATCTCTTCGAGAATAATGTTTTGGATGGCATTCTCGGTCTGATCGATGCTACCCCTTCCCGTCAGATTCTGGCGGGTGGAAAAGAGGGCATCGGCCTCGTTGAACAACAGGATAGGCTTTTGTGCCGAGTGCTTGCATATACTGCGATAACGGGTAAATATCTGCTTGACTATCTTCTCGCTCTCGCCATACCACATGCTCTTGGAGGCGCTTATATCGACATGCACAATATCGCGCCCCGACTGACGGGCCCACTGCATGACCGACTCGGTTTTGCCCGTGCCCGGCTCTCCATACAGCAAGACGGCTATTCCCCGGGGGAGCGATTTGGCCTCGAGGCGGTCGACCAATGCCCGATAGTTCTCTTCGTTCAACACGTTGCCTACCAGCGACAGCTGCTCCTGCTCTTCAGGCGAAAAGAAGAGCCGTTTTTCCCGAATACCGGATGCCCGAATCAACTCCTTGTCATCGATCTTCTCCACAAAAAACCGGGCATCCTCTCCGAAATAGAGCTCTTTCCCCCGGTCGGTGAGTATCAGTTTCGTCTGTTTCCCGAAGAAACTGCTCTCGGTTACCATCTCGATCAGATCGAGCCGCTGCAACTTGTGAGACCCACTTTTGAAGAGGCTCAAATTGGCACTGCAATCTTTCGGGGAATAGATAAGATTCAACACCATGGGCAGCTCAACCCCCGATCCATCGATGCAACCTTCGCACGCCAGATAGAACAAGATTCTGTAACCGGGCTCTTCAATCAGGTTCTGCACTTTGGCCAGGCTGGAGATGTGATGGTTGTCCTTCTCCATCGCAACCAGTTTTGCTTCCATTCTATAGGTATCCCTCGCGGTTTTGGTTCCACGCCTGGAGCGGTCGACATACTCCTCGACCATTTTCGCAAAGCCATAACAATCGCTCTCTACATTCGTCTTGAGCCGCTCAAAATCTTCACCCAGGAAAAGGCGCTCCCCTGCGGTTGTAAGTTCCAGATACTCCTTGTCTACCAGCTCCATCAATCCGGCGACAACCAGCGGATGTTCTCTGGAGAGTAAAGCATACTTTGCCTGTAAGCGTGCCCCATAGTTCTTATAGATATCTTCCAGAATATCATCCACATCCGAACTGCTATTTTCGGTAAAACCGAAACACAGTTTATAAAAGATTGCTCGCTCATCCAGTTGAGGCACTACTCTCTTCAACTCTTTCACCAGCGACATCCCGGCATTCTCCCGCTCCAGAAACTCGATACATTTCAGAGAATCAACATCAGAAGAATTTCGATTTTGCAGCACCGTGTCGACCGCCTCGCAAAAGTCATATTGATTAAACACATTTCCCGGCATATACTCTTTCGGATGGGGCATCTTGTTTTCCAGGATAGACTCGATTACATAATCGGGTATTATGAACATCTGTTCTACCACTCGAAATTCACTCCTGTTGGTCTGTACCACCAGATGCTTTCGAACCAACGACCGGATAGCCACTACATACTCCATCATCTGCAACAGCGTACAACCGAAGTAAGCGACCAGGTCGTTCAAGTCGTTCTTCCGCCCTCCGCATCCACAATCAAAAAGAGCCGTAAAGACAACAGCCTCATCCACATTATCCAAATGAAAGCGAGCCTGCACCTCGCCCAACAACCCCGAAAGCTCTTCCCCGGTAAGTCCCTTGAGTTTCCGATTGTGCAATTTCGAAGCCGTCAGTTTAAGCAGTTGAATCATCGTTCTTTCCATACTTTTCTAAATTTATGCCACAAAGTTACATATGGGCATATGCCAAAATATAGCATAGGTTTGGAGAGATGCGAAATTTTTTCATATCCCGGCAACAGCTTCACCGCCATCCCTGTACGCACCGAGGGCAACCTGTCGGCCAGATAGACCGACGGGTCGCCCTCGGAGAAAACGGGATAGGTAACCAGGTACCTACTCCAGTATGTCGGCCGGAGCCAGAGGCATGTAGGGACCGTCTTTCACCTCGAAGATGACGGTACCGCTGCACAACACCTCGATGGTGTGCCACTGCCCGCGGGGAATGTTCACGCCATAGGCTCCCTTCGTGGGATCGAGTTCGTAATGGGCCGTCACCTGACGGTCCTCGTTGTAGAAGTCGACATTGAGCCGGCCCCGCAACACGACATAGGTCTCGGCCGTGTGCATGTGGCGGTGTATGGGCAACACCGTGCCCGGCTCGAGCGCATTGAGCAGACGTTGCGCAGGGGCGTCGAGCGTCTCGTGAAAGTTGTAGTTCATGCGCAACCGGGGGCTGGCCTGGGCTTCGGCCGTCACCTGGTCGAGCAGTTTCTTGTCGATAATCATTTTTTAGCTCCTTTCTTTTTGTAGTTTTCGATGGTTCCGAAGAGGTCGTTCATACACTTGTCTCTTCTGAAATGGCGCTGGTAGTAGTGGTATCCGTTGCGCCCCTTCTGCTCGAGCTCCTGCTTGGGGACCCGCGAAATGGAGAGCACGAGGCGCACCATCTTGTCGATAGAGTCGGCATTGGCACCATAGCCGCACCGCGCCTCGCGGACCACCGACTGGGCCTCGCCGTTGGCCATCACCAGCACGGGCTTGGCATTGAGCATATAGGCCTGCAGCTTGGCCGGCAGGGTCACATTGAATGCGTTGTTGTTGCAGAGCGAGAGCAACATGATGTCGGCTTTCTTGAAAAAGGCCGACATGTACTCTATCGGATAGCGTTTGTAGAGATGGACCGTATCTTCCATTTCGCGGCTCTGCACAAACTGCTGCACCCACTTCTTCTTGCGGCCGTCGCCGATGAAAATCCACTGGATGCGTTTGTCGTCCTTCAACCGCTCGGCCACACGCATCACGTTCTCGAGGTTCTGGGCCTCGCCCAGATTCCCGGCAAACATGATGCGGAACCCATCGGGCAACGGGGGCAGCTGATCTTCGCTCACCTCATCGCCCTGCAAGGCATCTTCACCCCAGTTGGGCAAGTCCTCGATGCAGTCGTTGCGCACGCCGCGCTGCTGCAACAGCGACCGCACGCCGGGGGCCGCGATAAAGATCTTGTGACAGTTGCGATATATGCGGCGCATGATTTTGTCGACGATGCCAATGATGTATTTGTTGGTGATGCCACCGGCTGCCAGACTCTCGGGCCACACATCGAGCAGCCAGAAGTAGATGGGTATGTGCTGTATCTTCTTGGCCAGCACGGCGGGAATGCCGATAAAGGCCGGCGAAAGTTCCTGCACGAAGATGAAATCGAACTTCTTGCGGAGCACAATGCTCAACGTATAGATAAAGGTGAAGAAGAGGCTCGACACGTAGTTGAGCACCATGCGTATGGCCCGGCCGTTGCCGCGCGGGATGACCGGCACGCGTATCACGTTCACCCCGTTGACTACCTCGCGCCGGCGGCGCCACATGCCATACCCGTCGTAGAAACGGCCCTGCGGGTAGTTGGGGATACAGGTGATGACCGTAACCTCGTAGCCCCGCTTCACCATCTCGAAGGCTACGTCGTTACCCCTGAAGGTCTCGGGGTAAAAATAGTTGGTCAAAAGCAGACAGCGCTTACCTTTCACTCCAGACGACTCGCTTGACATAATCGGTATAGGATAAGATGATTCGTACTACCTTGTCGCTCACGTTGGGTATCGAGTAATCGGCTACCGGGCGGAAGTTGCGGTGCTCGAGATTCTGGTCCTGCAACTCGGCCAACCCTTGCATCACCCGCTCGGGATTGAGACCCACCATCATCACCGAGGCCTCCTCCATCGCTTCGGGACGCTCGTGCGCCTCGCGGATATTCAGGGCCCGGAAGTTGAGAATCGACGACTCTTCGCTGATGGTGCCGCTATCGGAGATGACCGCCCGGGCATTGAGTTGCAGCTTGTTGTAATCGCTCAATCCCATCGGTTTCATCAACCGCACCAAGGGGTCGAATTCGACCCCGGTCTGCTCGATTCGCTTGCGGGTGCGGGGGTGGGTCGACACGATAACCGGATAGCCGTACTCCCGGGCAATGCCGTTCAGAATCGTCACCAGATTGCCGAAGTTGCGGTCGCTCGAGATATTCTCCTCGCGATGAGCCGAGACCACGAAGTAACGGTCGCGCTCGAGCCCCAATGTCTCGAGTATGGTCGACGCCTCGATCTTGGGCAGGTAGCGGTTCAGCACCTCGTACATGGGGCTGCCGGTCTTGATTACGCGGTCGGCCGGGATGCCCTCGTGCAGCAGGTATTCACGGGCGATGCTGCTGTATGTCATGTTGATGTCGGAGATATGGTCTACAATCTTGCGGTTGCTCTCCTCGGGGACCCGTTGGTCGAAACAGCGATTACCGGCCTCCATGTGGAAGATGGGGATGTGCCGCTTCTTGGCCGCAATGGCACAGAGGCACGAATTGGTATCGCCCAGCACCAGGAAGGCCTCGGGCTTGACCTGCTCGAGCACGGGGTCGATGTTGATCAATATCTGCCCGGCCGTAGAGGTAGCGTTGTTGCCCGCCGCATTGAGGAAGTAGTCGGGCTTGCGCAATCCCAGGTCCTGGAAAAATATCTCGTTCAACTCATAGTCGTAGTTCTGGCCGGTATGTACCAGCACATGGTCTATGGCTGGACTGGCGTCCAGTTTCTGCAACACGCACGAAAGTCGAATGATTTCGGGTCGTGTGCCCACCACTGTAAGCACTTTCAAAGGTTTCATAATCTTATATTGAGTTGTTTCATGGTTCTTGTTCTACGGGTTCGAAATAGGTATCGCCGTCGTCGGGATCGTACCACTCGTTGATCCAGAACTGGGCATACAGTATTTCATCGCCGATATTCGATATATTATGCGTATACCACACGGGCATATCGACATAGGCCGGACGCTCGCCGTCGAGGTAATAATCGAGCACCTCGTCGGTACCCACCCGGCGCAGCTGTATGCGGGCCTTGCCCTTGATGACGACAAAGCGCTCCATCTTGCGCGTGTGATAGTGGTTGCCCCGAGTGACGCCGGGCACCGTGGTCGAGAAGCTCACCTGCCCCCCTACCCCTATCTTCACCGTCTCTACAAAACTGCCGCGTGCATCGGTGTGCTGCACCAGCTGCACCGGGAAGTGCTGCTTCATGTCGATGTAGCTGCGGAAGGTGTTGAACAGATTCCACTCGTGCCGGTTACAGAGCGGCGGGATAATGCCCTGCTCGAGGTAGAGGCTCTTGAACTGGCCGAAGCGGTCGAGCACCTCGCTCACCTTCATGGCAAAGTCGAAGGGCACTTCGTCGCGTTCGACCACCACCTCGGCAATCTCGGACTGACGGCGGATCCGCTTGCAGATGTATTCGCACAACGAACCCACATAGATGAGATGCACCTCGCTGTCCTGCATCACTACCGGCTCCTCGCCGTGGGTCAACTTATAGGCAAACGTAGCGATAAACGAGTTATAGTTGGGGCGGCCGAAGGGTCCGAAGACATTGGGTACCACCAGCCCGGTGAACGAGGCCCCCTGACGGCGGGCCCACTCCTCGAACAGGCGACGCCCCTCGCGCTTGCTGCGGCCGTACTCGTTGTCGCGCTCCTCCTGCGTACTCGACGAAAAGAGCACATAGGGGCGCACCCCGGTCGACTCCATCGCCTCGATGAGCTGTCGCACCAGCTTCACGTTGGTCTCATACAGCACCTGCGCATCGGGGTGACGGTTCATTGCCGCCAGATGCACAATGACATCGCACTGCCGCACAAACGCCTCCAGCCGTTCCCGGTCGGCAAAAAAGGAATCCTCGAAAGGTATCCGCTCGAACACTTCGGGCCAGAGCCCCAGCGTATGGTACAGATGTGTACCCACGAAACCAGCCTGCCCGGTAATTCCTACTCGTATCATACCCCCTCCTATGCTTTCAGGTTCAAATCGTCACGCACCAGATTGAGCTTGAGCAGCAATTGCTTCATCTCCTCCACGTCGAGGCGATGCGTGTTGTGAGAATGATAGTCTTCGATTTGCGAAACCACCTTGTTGCCCTCGACAAAATATTTGTCGTAGTTCAAGTCGCGGCTGTCGCACGGGATACGGAAGTAGTTGCCCATATCCACGGCACGCGCCATCTCCTCGCGAGTCACCAGCGTCTCGTACAACTTCTCGCCATGACGAGTGCCGATAACCTTCACCGGCGTATCCTTGCCATAGAGCTGCTTCAAGGCCGTGGCCAGAGTCTCCAGCGTAGCTGCCGGCGCCTTCTGCACGAACAGGTCGCCGTTGTGACCATGCTCAAAAGTATATACCACCAGGTCTACCGCATCGTCGAGCGTCATCATAAAGCGCGTCATATTGGGGTCGGTCATCGTAATCACGGCATTATTCTTCATCTGGTCAATCCACAAAGGGATGACCGAACCGCGGCTCGCCATCACGTTGCCGTAGCGCGTGCAGCAAATCGTGGTCGTCGCCGAGTCGCCCAACTGACGCCCCTTGGCGATAGCCACCTTCTCCATCATCGCCTTGCTGATGCCCATGGCATTGATGGGATAAGCCGCCTTGTCGGTCGAGAGCACCACCACATTCTTCACCCCGTGTTCGATAGCCGAGTCGAGAACATTCTCGGTCCCCAACACATTGGTACGCACCGCCTGCATGGGGAAAAACTCGCACGAAGGCACCTGCTTCAAAGCCGCAGCCGAAAATACATAATCGACCCCGGTCATGGCCCCGTCGATACTGCGCTTGTCGCGCACATCGCCAATATAGAATTTTACCTTGGGATTTTGCAGCCGATGGCGCATATCGTCCTGCTTCTTCTCATCGCGACTGAATATGCGAATCTCGCGCACGTCGCTATCGAGGAAACGTCGCAAAACGGCATTGCCAAACGACCCGGTCCCCCCGGTAATGAGCAATATTTTATCTTTAAAAATAGACATAATGCATAATTTTAATATCCTCTTTTATATTTTCATTTGATTTTCAACAATATGTCGCCCAATACTTCAAGGGATCTTATCCATGCAGAAACGAGGCTACTGCATCAAAGATAACCAAACGCTTTTTCATACTGTCAATAAATCTCTATAATTTTTTCTGTATTCTGCATAAACGGTATTCAAGTCATATGCTTGCCGAACCTTTTGTAGTGCTCTTTCACAAATCTTATCTGCTTCAACCGGATGATTATGGCACCAATCAATAGCTTCGGCCAGCTGCTTTGAATTGCGCTCTTCCACAAGGATGCCGCACAAGCTGCCATCTGCTCCTGTCAACATATCGGGAATAGCAGCCCGCCTCGTGGAAATAACCATTTTACCCAAACTCATTGCTTCCAGAATGGATATGGGAAATGCCTCACTCTTGTAATAGGTAGGGAGCACCAACACATCCATTCGATTCATAAATTCAATGGCATCTTTATTAGGTAATACACCGTAATATTTTATCCGTTTTCCCCAATCACTACCCGCCATTGTCTTTATCTTGGAAATAAAGTCCATATCACCTCCTCCAACAAGATGTAAAGAAATATTTTCATTAACCGACATCATTGCCGCGACTAATTCTCCAACACCTTTCGAAGGTAACAAATTACCAATAAATGCAACTTGAGTATACTGTTTAGGTATGATGTTCACAACCTGATTCTCCAGATTTATACCATTAGGAGTCAAACGTACTCGGTTTTTCAAGGTATCTATTTTTTGAAGCATTTGATATGATTTTCGATCCAATACCCATATTTGATTGTACTGCTTCATCGACATCAATGTTCCCCAACCAATAAGGCTATGGCTATTTATTGTTTGGGGAATACATCCATAATGACAATGTAAAATGGACTTTATCTTTCTCTTTTTACAGATTCGTCCAATACACCAGTCTCGTAAAACGCCCATAGAGCCACTCGTCGTTGCGTGCATAATGTCGATATGAGTGGTTTCAAGTATAGATTTAATCTCGCGCTTAATCCTAAATAATGCAGCCAATCCTGTTACAACTCTTCCGAAAAAAGAGACTTTCTTTTCTCGAACAGGTGCATTGTCTACACAATAAAGACGATACTCCGATTGAGGAAATTTCTCTCGAAAAACTTGTGCCCATGAAAATATTCCACCGACATTGTGCTCTGGAGCTACAAACAAGACATTTTTCATTGGTATCTACAGTTGTGCAATCTTCTAAAATTCTCTTAATCCTTCGCTTCAAGCATCAATAATACGCCGATAAGAGTTGACAAACGTCTCTTTTGAACAAAGTTGCTCGACTCGCAATCTGGCATTAGCAGCCAGTTCGCGCCGCTGATTGTCCGGCAACTCTATGAATCGCTCGATTGTTCGAACCATATCCTGCACATCATTCGGATCGAACAAGAATCCACTCTTACCCTCCTCCACAATATACGGGTTATCGCAAACCCGGCTACATACAACCGGCACTCCACAGCTCATTGCCTCGCACAAAACATTAGGGAACCCTTCGTAAATCGACGGCAAACAAAACAGATCGGCTTCGTGATACACTCGCTCCACCTCTTGGGTCGGAGCATAAAAAGTAAATATATCGTTCAAACGATACTCCTCTATTTTCTTCTCACACCATGCAAAATAGGAGTCCTTCATCCCGTACCACGAAACCTTCACCGGATAATGTTGACGCACAATATTGACGGCCTCGATAAAGCGAAGAATATTTTTCTGCTCCGATACCCGTCCTACGCCCACAATATGCAGATACGGATGCTCGAATGCCTCCCTCGGCAACGGTTGGAAACGCTCCAAATCCACATAATTGGTTATCACCTCACACCTGGGTGATAAAAGAGGATAATGGTTCTCGACAAACCGAGCTTGAGTATATGAATTACATACAATCTTATCGGCAAACCGATAGCTCCAAAATTTAATACGCTCTTTCCAAGAGAGCCTCTGGGTGGTATTGCGTTCCGAGACAATCAACCGGAACTTGCCCCCTAGCATTTTACAAATGCAGGCGATGATTGACGGCCCATCTAAATAGGCAATGACTGCATCGGGCGAATAAGCAGTCAAATACCGGTAAATGGCATATATCCGAAACCACTTGTTATTGGCTTTTTCCAGATACTCACACTCTACGCCTTGCGACTTGAGAAGCGGTTTATAAAAAGGAATATCGTAATAAGTGACCAGTCGCACGGAGTAGCCATTCTGTTTCAACAGTCCGGCCAATCCCACCATCTGACGTTGGGCCCCACCAGAATTCAGACAATCAATCAAACAAAGTACCTTCTTATCCATTACAGGGAACCTTTTTGAACTGAACTTTCTCACTACCTACAATCAGTCCCAACAGCAAAATATATTCTACATTAGACATAGAGGTAAATCCCATGGAGAAGAGCGATTGAAGGAACCAAATCAACATACACAAATAGGCCGACAAACGCACCCACGAAGATAACGATGACCGATATATGAATCGAAACAGGCCGACGAATATCATCAAATAGAGTACGACACCCACTACACCATTACAAATCAGCAATTCCAACCAGTCGTTATGTGCAAAATTGCCCCAAACTGTTACCGTTTGGGCCATACCATTACCAAACATGAGTGTCCAGAAATTTGTATCATTGTACCAGTGCCCCAGCAACACAGGATAAGCTACGCCTCGGCCGCCTATACCCTCGTTCTGCATAAACTCGATACGGCTCAAAAGCCACTCATTCGATTCATAAGCATAATAAATAAGGTAGCCGGCACCCAAGAACAAGACTACAGCCAAAAGTATGGCTTTCATCGATGCCTTATTCTCTTTGAGATAAAACAATACCGAGAAAAACAAAGCCGCTACCATACATACAATAGCTCCACGTTTGGCCGCAAACATGATGAGCACAATTGACAAGACCAATATTATAGCTGCCAAAATCTTACTCCGCTTCAAAAAAAAAGGTAAGAACGGAAGAATTCCTACTACAAAATATCCACTATTATTCGTCACACCATCCACTCTCAACCATGAAAGTAACGCATGCAACATATAAAAATAGCGAATTAAAGCCAGTAAAAAGAATATCAGTCCAATAGAAACCAAAATATTATTACTTATCTTACCAGATTTTCGGGCAACCACATAGCCGATACAGAACGAAAGCATAAATGCAGATATGCTCTTAAATTGGTCCATTGTATGTACCTCTCCTATTGCCTCGTACACCGTACCGAAAACGACCTGGGGAGAAAACAAAAACGAAGCCGTCTGAACCAAGTAAAAAATCAACCATATCGTTACCCAGAAAGGCTTATGTACATACAATGCAGTTTTCCCGTAATAATAAAGACCTATCAATAAAAAAAAGAAAATAGAAACCTGCGATAAAATACTACCACTGGGATACAAGATACCCTGTAAATAATATAAGAAAAAGAACAGTATCGGGGAAACAAGCCCCACGGGTTTCTGTAATGCCATAAAATTCCGTTTCTAAAAATATACCATCTATTTCAGGACCTGCCGATTTTGGAAACTATTTATTCTTTCGTCTCGAATAACCCCTTGTTCAATAATCAGGCTGTTTTTCAAGACTTCACACTCCAACTCTCTCCCTTCTATAAAATAGTCGATATATTTCACGACCTCTTTACTTAACTCTTTGGAGACTGTTTTATAAAACAAAGCCGGAGTATGGTCTACAACATAATGACGAATACCATCAATCTCGTAGTCCGGATTATCAATCGTCATGGGAACACTTGTCTCTATACCGCCACCCCGGTCACAACTGATGTCTATAATCATCGCACCCGGTTTCATGCGTTTCAAATCTTCCCGCGATATAATATGATCCTTGCGAGAAATGTCCCACAATACCCCATTTACGACTACATCATAGAGTGGTAGCTCTTTTCGGAATAAAGCCTCTGTCTTACGATCATAAACAGTAACCATTGCACCCATATAATTGAGCATGTTCATGGCCCCCCGAGCAACATTGCCTCGACCGATTACGGCCACTCGAGTATGATATGGAAAGATTCCATGCCTCAAATAGGCGTGCATGATAGCAGCCTCTCCGGCAATCTCGTTGTTCCTCCAAAAAGAGTGACGCCCCATTTCGTACATGTCTTCCCAGGCGTACGCCGACAATTTGCTTGCAATCACCCGGCCGGTAATATCTCTGTTCTGAACAGCATGCAACCATCCAAAAACGATTTGTCCCGACAGTTCGTTCAAGTATTCGGCATCTCCCACCTTAGGGTCACATATCACATCTTTCTTCAAAATCTCAGCCCGGTCACAAACGCCGCCAATACCCTCGTTCAGATAGCAGCTATCGTCATATCCCAATATGGAACCATAGCCTTTCTCGATATAGACATGCTCTTTATTCTTTATAGACTTCACATCGCAAGGCAATAGAGCCCGACGATGTTCATTCTCCTTTTTACTTATTACAAATCCTATCGTCCTCATAATAAAAATCGATACGCTCAGTTTTTCAAACAAATCATCGACCCAAACAGCCAATCGGTCTCTTCCAGTAAATTCCCGTCGAAACCACTCGCCGGATAAAAGGTCATTTCACCAAAATAAATGGCTCCTGCATGATTGTATAAATCGACCCTCACAAACGGGATTCCTCCCGACAACTTTTCGGCCAGACGGAACATTTCGTTCATACCGGACGGCTCGGGTAACGTAAAATCAACAGGAGCCTCTTTCCCCCTTTTATTCAATCGTAAAAGAGTCCAATCTCTATTAAAAAAATAAAATTTCGGACTTCCTATACTACGGTCTATACAAACCATCACACAATAAGCCTTACCGTCAAAACAAAAGAACTTATAATCGGCCAGTTCGCCACGTTCATCTGCTATATATTTCTCGGCAATAATCCGAGGCTTCACCTGTTTATATGGCCACTCCTTCGTCTCGGCATATATATCGCGTTGCATAGAGCGTTTCAATTTCGATAAAGCAGACTGTTCATCAAAATTTTTTTTATTACGACAAACAACGACGCCCTCGCCTCCTCCATCGTGAGTAGTCTTCAATACGAATTGATCGGGTAAACGAGACATATCAATATCCTCTACCCCCGACCACACGGCCCATGTGGGAATAATATACTTCTCACCAATAATAGAAGCCACATACTTCTTAGCCTCATATTTATCTACCATCTGAGTATATAATGGATTGTGATCGTGCAACTTCAGCCATTGTAACTTTTCATTGAATGTGACCGGATGTTTGAGGTGCAACGGGTTCCTCATTTCAAGGAAATACACTAACCTTAAATAGACCGAATCACTATACAAGAAATTCGTTTTTTTGACAATAGCCAACAACAAACGTCGTGGCGATTTTATATAATCAATAATCCTCTGCATCTAACTATGAGTTTTTGCTTTCATCAACCGCTTAGCCATGAGATAAATCGATACGCCTATAGCTCCCCTTATTGCCAACAGCACGAACGCAACTCCCACATAACTAAATCGGGGGACCAGAATCCAGGCCAAAGCGAAGCCAACCAGAGACCACACAACATATATGTCGCGTATCAAATTTTCTTTTCCTACGAGGACCAAATAATTAGTACCATAAGAATTGGACAGAAATAAAAAAATTGGCGACAATGCCAAGATGCGAATAACAGTTGCCGAATCGGAAAAATTGGGCGTCAAGAATATATCGACAAAGAGATTGGCTCCCAAAAACATAAGCAAACTCATCAATATGGCTATAGTTCCCGTAATTTTTACATAGAGGCTATGCTTCTCCTCGTGCCGGGCCAGGAACGGGAAAAAAGCTCTCGAAAGAACCTGTGTCAACTGATCGACTATCCCGTGAAATTTTTCTCCGCCCGAATAGATACCTGTTGCACCGTCTCCACAATAGGTCCGCAACAAGATTACCGAAAAATTATTATATAAGTTGGGAACAATCAAACTTATAAACATATTTGTCGAATTTTTCAATCGTCTGAAAATCGGACCAAACTTCGGGAATCGCACATAAATACCATAACGTTTTACCAAAACAAACATGGCTATTATACCGCTAACGATGTATCCGCAAGCCACCAAAAGCGGCTGAAACATATAATCGCTCTGCTCACGAATAACGACAAACACCAATACCGTAAATATCAGTTTCGACAGCACATTCAAGATAGTAATATATTTCATCTGCTCAAATGCCTGAAACAGCCACTCAGGAAACAGTATATGTCCTGGTATATAGGCAAAAGTCAACAACAACAGCAACTCTGTTTCTTTTGACAGCGAAAACAAGGGCAACAATGAAAAAAGCAAAAAGAAACATATCGCCATCAAGGTTAGTTTCGAAAAAATCACCTCACTGAATATTTGCGAAACCACATCTATATCTTCACGAGCCCGAGCGGCATCACGAGTCGCCGTATAGTTGAACCCCCAATCCACGACAGTCTCTACAATCACAATTACTGCCGTAGCAAAAGCTATCGCTCCAAATTTTTCTACCCCTATCACACGCGTAAGATAAGGCAAAGTAATAAGGGGAAAAACAAACGATATGATTTTGAGGATGGACAAATAGAAAAAATTTCCTACCAATCCCCGTATATCCTGATTCTGAAAAAGCGATTTTATTTTCGACTTGTTCAACCGCATTATTCTTCCCGACAATTATACGTCTTGTACCAGTCCACAAAGTGAGCAATTCCCTCGCTTAATGTCACTGAAGGTCTAAATCCGAAAGTCTGTTCAAATTTCGACGAATCGGCATAAGTTTGATACACATCGCCAGCCTGCATCGGATACATCTCCAACTGGGCTTTCTTACCCATATTCTCTTCTATAATGTGAATAAAGTCCATCAAAGGTACCGGGTGGCCGCATCCTACATTATAAATATCGAATACATGGTCTTTGTCTCGGGTATAATCTATTGCTCTTATGGTAGCCTCCACAATATCATCGATATAGGTAAAATCTCTCGACAGATTGCCTTGATTGAACACCTTTATGGGACGCCCTTCGTCAATCGCTTTTACAAAGAGTGAAGGAGCCATGTCGGGACGGCCCCAAGGCCCGTAAACCGTAAAATATCGCAAACCCGTAGTAGGTATGCCATACAAATGGGCATAGACATGAGCCATCAGTTCATCGGCCTTTTTGGTAGCAGCATACAGGCTCACAGGCTTATCGGTCTTATCCTCTTCCGAAAAAGGCACATGGGTATCCATACCGTACACACTGCTCGACGAGGCAAACACAAAATGGGAGACCGGATAGTGTCTTACACATTCCAAGAGATTGACGAACCCTACCAAATTACTTTCGACATACGCATAAGGGTTATCTATGGAATATCTTACTCCGGCCTGGGCTGCCAAGCTACATACCTTATCAAACTTCTCTTCTCGGAAAAGAGATTGCAATGCCTCCCGATCCGCCAGATCTATCTTGACAAATCTCAATCGGTCGTATCGATGGCTCTGCACAATTACCCCATCTGCTATCTCCTCTTTTTCAATTCCCAACAAAGCTAAACGGGAATATTTCAACTCTATATCATAATAATCGTTCAGATTATCAAGTGCTACGATATCATAACCATGGTCTATTAAGCCTTGGCACAAATTACTTCCTATAAATCCGGCACCACCAGTAACCAATATTTTCATCATTCAAATTTATATCTTCTCCAAATAACTGCCCGGTATATAGACCGTGGCTACGGTAAAGAGGTTGTCTATCCGAACCACCACGCGGCGATGGCCGGCTATGCGCACCAGTTCGCCTTCGATGCCGGCAAAACTGCCGGCGACAACCCGCACGCGGTCGCCCCGACGCAGGTCGTGAGGCAGCACCTCGATTTCGTTCTCGTGGTGTTCTACCAGATAGATGAAGTCCTCCATCTGCTTGTCGGGCACTCGCAACAGCGAGCGGCTGGAAAAGTCGCGAACATACCGCATGGGGTAACCATAGTCGTTGATAAGCGAAATGCACTCTTTTTTACAACCATGAACGAATATCAACCCGCTGATAAAAGGGACTTCGACCTTCTTACGCTTTCCGCCAATCTCTTTGACAGTTTCGCGAAAAGGGATAAAGTGCTCCACCCCCATGCGGGTAAGAAGCTCCTTTATCTTGCGTTCCTGGCGATAGGTTTTCGCCACATACCACCCTTCTTCTTCAGCATCCGGCATATTCGGTTCGGTTTTGACAAAGCCTAAGCCTCCAGGCGACAAAACGTCGTCCTCGACTATATCAGGCACTCCTGCTATCTCTTGCATTTTAACCTCTTAAACAGAGTTGTAAATACAATTTAACTATGCAAATATAACGAGAAATGGTTACATTTTAATATTATTTACGCTATTATTCCCAATAGATAAAAGAATTTGCCACCCTTTCTGCAAGGCCTCTTAAAGAGGGGATGCAAAAAACGCCGCCATCCCCCTCATACCGAGGAGAATGGCGGCTCCATCATCTTCACTAATACAGATAAAAATAAGAACGCTTTTTCTAAAGATTAACTCACTTATCCGATGCAAAAGTTATGCGATAGAATTTTGGGCTTGAGGCTCATCCTTCTGCGGCTCCTGAGTGGGAACGCTGTCGGTGGGCTCTTCGGTCAGGCCGAGCAGATAGAGATTGGCTTGAGGCTCATCCTTTTGCGGCTCCTGCGTGGGAACACTGTCAGTGGGCTCTTCGGTCAGGCCAAGCAGATAGAGATTGGCTTGGGGCTCATCCTTCTGAGGCTCCTGCGTGGGAACGCTGTCGGTGGGCTCTTCGGTCAGGCCGAGCAGATAGAGATTGGCTTGAGGCTCGTCTTTCTGAGGCTCTTGAGTGGGAACGCTGTCGGCAGGAGCCGGCTCCTCATTCAGACAGAACAGAGACTTTTCACTCTGCGGTTCTTGAGAGGGGACACTGTCAGCAGGAGCCGGCTCTTCATTCAGACCGAACAGACTTGCCTCTCCTTGGGGTTCCTGTGCAGGAACACTATCGGTTTGTGCCGGTTCTTCGCTCGGACTCTGTGCATACGAAACAAAAGATGAAACGCTAACCGACATCATAAATACTGCGACTGATAACATTAACTTTTTCATAATTCCACATTTTTAAGTTATACACTCTATTATTCCATTCTTCGCCTAATGAAAATACAATCGCCGTGCCAATGGCGCCAATATGCACATAAAGCTCTATTTATTAAGATATTAAAAAATAATACCACTTGTAGCATAGTGTGGAATAGTGTGGAACAGATGTGGAGTGGTGTGGAAAAATTCCACACCACACACCCAAAAAGCATCGGGACACCCCAATTGGAGTGCCCCGATATAGATGTACGGGAACCGAGATTGAAAGGCGACAATCACCCCCACCCGCCCGGCTTCACTCGATGTGATACAGTTTGAGTTTGTTGTAGAGTGTCTTGCGATCGATGCCCAGCATTTCGGCCGCCCGGCTCTTGTTGCCTGCACAGTGTTGCAGAGCGGCCACAATCTTGGTGCGTTCGCTCTCGGGGTCGTGCAATGCGGCCGTCCGTTTCGCAGACTCGGCAACCTCCAGCCCCAGATGTTCCACCCCGACGGGAGCTCCTTGCGACAGCAGGGCGGCCCGCATTACGGTATTGCGCATCTCGCGCAAGTTACCGGGCCAGCGATAGCGACAAATCTGCTCCATGGCATCGGGCCGGAATCCCGGGACGGGCTTCTCCAACTCGCGATTGGCCTGGTCCAGAAAGAAGTTGGCAAAGAGTGGAATATCTTCGCCCCGCTCACACAGGCGAGGCATATGGATGGTAAACTCATTGATGCGGTGATACAAATCTTCGCGGAAGGTACCCGCGGCTATGGCAGCCTTCAAGTCTTCGTTGGTAGCGGCAATCAACCGCACATCGACCTTAATATCGGTCGTGGTACCTATCGGCTTGACCCTCCGCTCCTGCAACACCCGGAGCAGTTGTATCTGCACGTCGTAACTGAGGTTGCCTATCTCGTCGAGAAATATCGTGCCTCCGTCGGCCTCGACAAAGGCTCCCACCTTGTCTTCGATAGCCCCCGTAAACGACCCCTTCTTATGACCGAAGAACTCGGAGGCGGCCAACTCCCTAGGGATGGCTCCGCAATCGATGGCCACAAACGGACGGTCGGCTCGCTTGCTCAACTGGTGTATCCGCTTGGCCACATACTCTTTACCTGTACCACTCGCCCCGTTGATTAAGACCGACATGCTGGTAGGGGCTACCAACCGTACATACGAATAGAGCTGCCGGGCAGCTTCGCTCTGCCCCTCGAGATAGCCGGGCTCTTCGGGTGCAGCCTTTGGCTTGGGCTGCTTCGGTTCGACGGCACGGGCGGCGGCCCCGAGTACCTCGTTGATTTTTTGCAACAGATCTTCGGGATTGACCGGCTTGGCTATATAATCCTTGGCCCCCAGTTTCATGGCCTGGACGGCCGAGGGGATGGCTGCATAACTGGTCATCACGATAACCGGCACCGGTTGCCGCCGGGCATTGAGCCACTCCAGCAGGTCGATGCCTTCGCCATCGGGCAGCCGCAAGTCGCACAGCACCAAGTCGACGGCTTCGTCCTGCAGTGCACGCCGGGCCGCTCCCACCCCCGAAACCGAGGTGATGGCAAAGCCCTTTTTGGTAAGCCACGTCTGCAGCATGAGGGCAAATGTAGTATCGTCCTCGACGATAAGAATATGGTTCATGGTTGTTGTTCCTCCTTTCTTAAAATAGCTTGCAACTCGTCCCGTATCTGCCCGGCACAGGCGAGCAGAGGGGTCAAGTGTTCCGACAGGCTATCGCTCCACGGGGCAGCCCCCTCCTCTTCCAGTCGCGAAAGCAACGGCAGCATGTCCGAGAGCTTCAGCATGGCAAAAAGCGGCTGCCATTTGTGAGCCATACGGGTAACGACTACCCCGTTGCGCGTCTCGCGAGCCTGCTCCAGCTCTTCGATCTGGGTCGTAAGTTCGTGCAAGAGGGTTTCCAGTATCTTCACACGGGCGGCCCGGTCGTCACCGGCAAACACGGTGAGCGGCGAAAAGTCATATCGCCCCTGCGACTCTTCACCTTCGGCGGTCACAGGCTGCGGCTCGGCTACGGCCCGAGGTACCTCGTGCCAAATGGCCGACAGGCAGTCGGACAGCTGTGCCAACGAGAAGGGTTTGCGTAACACACGCGAAAAGCCTTCGGACAACAGACGCTCCGAATCGCTGCGGGCCGTGACCACGACCACGGGAATATCCCGGGCCCGGGGCACCGACGAATCGCGCAACGATTTCAAGAACTGCACACCATCCATCTCGGGCATCTGCATATCGGTAAAGACGGCGTCGAAGGGTTCGTGCTCCAGATAGCTGACCACCTCTTCGGGCCGCACACAGGAGACCGCCTCCACGCCGAGTTGTTTCAACTGGTTTTCAAAGAGGGTCAATTGTATCTTGTCGTCGTCGAGCAACAGGCAGCGGCGCCCGGCAAAGGCGGGAGCTTCGGGCTCGGCCTCGCCGTCGACCTTGTCGAGCGGAATCTCTACGGTGAAGGTACTGCCCACCCCCTCCTGGCTGCGCACATCGAGCCGGCCGCCGAGCAGGTCGACCAACTGCCGGGTAATCGTCAAGCCCAACCCGAAGCCTTCGATACCCTGGGCCGACGACAAGCGGGTAAAGGCCTGGAATATCTGTTCCAAATCGTCACGGGCAATGCCCCGCCCCGTATCGCTCACCGAGAAGACCAGGTATTGTCCCCGCACGAATAGATGCACGGTGACCCGTCCCCGGGCGGTAAACTTCAACGCATTGGAGAGCAGGTTGTCGACAATCTGCTGGATGCGCAACGGATCGCCCGCAAAGGTGGCATTGGCCGACGGTTCGGCCTTCAACTCCAGCGTCAACTGCTTCTTCTCGGCCACCGGCTGCATGGCCGAGACAATCTTCTCGAACAACACCCGCGGATTGAAGGTAAGGTGATTGACATCGAGTTTGTGCGACTCCAGCCGATAAAAGTCGAGCAGGTCGCTCACCAGCGACAACAGATGGTCGGACGAGGCCTTCATATTTTGCAGATAGAACCGCTGCCGCTCGCTGTTGTCGAGCCTCATCATCAGTTCTACATATCCGATAATCGAACTGAGCGGAGCCTTGAAGTCGTGCGTAATTGTCAGCATCAGCTTCTCGCGAGCCTCCAGCAGCTCTTCGGCCCGACGGCGGGCCTCCTCCAGTTCGCGACGCCAGCGGTCGTCGCGCATCCAGCCCCGCCACACCATGATGCCGAATATCAACGCCAGCACGATAGCCCCCGAGGCCACCCCCACCAGAGCATTCATCGACTCCTGGCGGATAGCCTCGTTGCGGTCGAGAATCCGCTCCGAGACCAACAGTTGCTCCTGCTCGAAGCTACTCATCAGCCGGCCTATCTGCCCGCTCAACCGCTGGTTGTCAAACCGCAGTCGCCAGCGTTCCCGCTCGAGGGCCTGCTTCGAGAGCTCGCGACTCTCGTGAAAACCGCTCTCCATGGCCTTCAGGTCCAGAGCCAGCGAATCGCTCAAAGCCCCAATCCGCCGCGACTCCGACCGAATGCTGTCGAGTCCGCCCGGCGACTTGCCCGATATGGCATCGGCTATGCGACCGAACAGATTGCGCCGCTTGCGCTTCTCCATGAGCGAATCGCTCTTCTGGGCCAACTTTTGCTGATGGGCATGAATAAGGAGCAAGGAGTCTTGCTGACGCATGATGTCGTCGAACTTGCGATTTTGTTCCTCGGCCACATCGATCGACGTACTCATCAACCGACGGATGACCGAATTTTTCCGATTCAACAGATAGACAATGCTGTCGATACGCGACAACTGCACCGAGTCGGCAGTGATGTTACACAACGAATCGACGCACGACACGGCATCGTTCATCAAACGCCGGTACACCGGATAATCGGAATAGCGTCCCCACACCAGCGATTGCCCCAGCGTCTCGGTACGATAGAGCAGCGACAGCGCATCGGATACTCGATGGCGCTTGGCCGTCATATCCTCCTCAACCTCACGCACCGATACCAACAGCCCTATCTCGTGATAGACAAACCACGAGGAGGAGAGCAGCACGACAACGAGCAGCAAATATCCCCACAACGCCTTGTTGCGGGTAGCTTTTCGGGAATAGGAAGCCATAGTTCACGATTTGGCGGTGAAGATAAAAAAATTTCCACAAAAACCAGCCCCTCCTCCCCCCGCTATTTTTCATTCCACCTCTTCCTCCCTACCCGAAACGGCCCCACGCCTGCCCCCCAACTACATGCCGGCCATCAGCATCGGCCGCCATTCATGACATACACTCGGGGGCATCACACCTTTTTAATAAGGAGGGACGAAAAACAGCTCCTGTCCACGGCTCAAAACGCACCACGGCCTGCCACAGGTTTCCCGTTCACTTCTGCCGCCTGCTTACCCTACCCATCCCCCTCCCCAAAAACGGTCCGGACCGGATCCGTTTCACAGCTTTACAGCGATTATCTCCCGTTTTTTATACCCCACTCATACAGAAACGGAAAATATGAACATACAGTAGGGAAATCTCATCGCGATAAAGCATATATAACTACCTATTTTTGCAGTGGATAAATGAAACAAACGTTATGAAGAGACTTTTATTTACATTTGCTGTTCTCTCTACGCTTTTTCCTCTTAAAGCGCAGGAGACGCTCACGCTCGAGCAGTGTCTGCTCATGGGCATCGAAAACAACCTCCAGCTACAGACGAGGCGCAACGACATCACGAAAGGCAAACACAATGTTACCGAAAACCGTGCCAAACTGCTGCCTCAAATCAACGCCGTAGGGTCGTTCAACGACAACTTCAATCCGCCCGTATCCGTAACCGACGGCTCGGCCTACGGCAACCCCTACAACGTGACCAAGACCTTGCAGTACAATGCTTCGGCCGGGCTCCAGTTGCAGATGCCGCTCTATAACCAGACACTGCTCACAACGCTCGACATCACGAAGATGATGGACCGCATCAACCGCCTCTCTTACGACAAGGCCCGCAACGACCTCATAGAGCAGATAACCCGCATGTACTATCTCGCCCAGAGCACGGCAGAGCAGATTGCCATCATCAAGGACAACATCGCCCGACTGGAAGAGCTGCGAGATATTACCGTAGCCTTTTTTGACAACGGTATGGCCATGGATGTCGACGTGAAGCGAGTGAACATCAACCTGGAAAATCTGCAAGTACAATGCGACAACGCCGAGGCCATGCTCACGCAACAGACCAACATGCTGAAGTATGTAATCGACTATCCGGCCGAAAAGCCCATAGCCCTTACCGCAGTCAATGCGGCAAGCGTCGAGGATATTGAACTCACCGGACTTTACGAGTCGTTGCCCGAGCTACAGCTGTTGCAACAACAGAGCGAACTGGCCAACAAGCAAGAGACGATGATTCGGCAAGGCTACCTGCCTTCACTCTCGCTCACAGGCAACTTCACCTACTCGGCTTTCACCGACAAGTTCTGCAACTGGTTTCACTCCGGCCCCTCCAACCACTGGTACAACTCATCGGGTCTGGGCATCACGCTGCGTATCCCAATATTCGACGGACTCGAGAAACGCTCCAAGATACGCAAGGCCAAACTCGATGCCGAGAACGCCCGCCTGGCCTACAACGACGCCCTCAAAGGGTTGCACACCCAATACCTCAATGCAACCTGCGACCTCATGAACAGCAGGCGCAACTTCACCAAGCAACTCGACAACTACCGGCTTGCCGAGGAGGTCTACGCCGTTACGGCCGACCGCTACCGCGAAGGCATAGCCTCGATGACCGAAGTGCTCCAAGACGAGATGCAGATGAGCGAAGCTCAAAACAGCTATGTGACCGCTCACTACAACTATCGCGTGACGGCCTTGTCGCTCTTGAAACTGACCGGCAAACTCGACTCTCTGCTGGAATAGACCTTTTCACAGAGCAACCGCACAGCGCACAAACACACTCATAATCAACCATTTTAGAATTTACTTCAATGAAAACTCCGAACAACAACATACAGAAAACCAACACCCTGGAACAACAAGCCAAAAGATTAAGGAAACAGCGCTCCCGCCAAATCGTAGCCAGCATCTTCGGCATTATAATCCTCGTATGCGGCATTGTGAAAATATCGATGATTTTTCTCGACTACAAAAATACCGAAACCAGCAACGATGCCCAGATAGAACAATATATCTCGCCGGTCAACCTTCGTGCCTCGGGCTACATCAAGCGAGTATGTTTCACTGAACACCAGAACGTAAGAAAGGGTGACACCCTCTTGATCCTCGACGACCGCGAATACCGCATTCGCGTGATGGAAGCCGAAGCTGCGCTGAAGGATGCTTTAGCCGGCGCATCGGTCATAGGACAGACACTGCAGACGACACAGGCTTCGGCCTCGGTCTACGAGTCATCGATTGCCGAGGTTAAGATACGCCTGGCCAAACTCGAGAAAGACCGCACCCGCTACCAGAACCTGCTTGAACGCAATGCCACAACACCGATACAACTGGAGCAAATCGAGACCGAATACGAGGCTACCCAAAAAAAACTGGCCGGACTGATAAGCCAGCAAAAGGCTGCCATATCGGGCGTGAACGAGGTATCTACCCGCCGCCAAAGCACCGAGGCTGCTGTCGAAAGAGCCCGCGCCGCACTCGAGATGGCCCGCCTCAACCTCTCCTACACCGTAGTCGTGGCTCCTTGCGACGGCAAACTCGGACGCCGTGCCGTCGAGGATGGGCAGTATGTTTCGGCCGGACAGACTCTCACCTACATCATACCCGACACCCAGAAGTGGGTGATTGCCAACTACAAGGAGACCCAGGTCGAAAACCTGTATGTAGGCCAGGAGGTAGCCATTACGGTAGATGCTCTTGACGGACATGAGTTCAAGGGACGCATCTCGGCCATCTCGGGAGCCACCGGTTCCAAATACTCGCTCGTTCCTACCGACAATTCGGCCGGTAACTTCGTGAAAATACGCCAGCGAATCCCGGTCAGAATCGACTTCACCGATCTGTCCGAAGCCGACAACGAACGCCTGGCTGCCGGCATGATGGTAATCGTAAAAGCTAAAATCGATTAAGCAAGCTGGCTCGTAAAGCATCTCTCACAAAAAGCTTAGAGTCATGAAACAAAATACGATAAGCCTCACCTATGGGGCAAAATATAAGAACTACCCGTTCTACAACTGGGTACCCAAGCCGCTGGGCATCATACTGCTGATACTGCTGTTTATCCCCATCCTCACCGTAGGTGGCGTTTATACAGCCAACAGCGGCGAAATGACAAGCGGACTGGGCATACAGTCGGAACACATACAGTTCGTGGGGTTCGTCACCTCCGTGGGCATGGCGGCCTTCTCGCCCTTCTTCTACCAGTTGGTGTGCATACGCCGCGAAAAGATGATGTGTGTCGTAGGGTTCTCCCTGATGTATCTTCTCAGCCATATCTGCGCCATCACCGACAGCATATTTGTACTGGCCCTGTGCAGCCTCATCATGGGGTTCTTGCGCATGGTACTCATGATGGTCAATCTGTTCTCGCTCATACGCTACGCTTTCGGCATGGAAGCTACGCAAAACATCACACCGGGCAACGAACCTGTCAATGAAGAGGGATGGGACCGACTCGACTCGGAGAAGAGCAAGAGCATGCCGATAATATATCTGTTCTTCATGATCCTGGGACAGTTGGGTACATCGCTCACGGCATGGCTGGCTTATGAATACCAGTGGCAAGACGTGTACTACTACATGATGTGTATGACGCTCGTAGCTATACTCATCGTCCTCGTCACCATGCCTTACCACACCTACAACAACCGGCGTTTCCCCATTACGTTCCGCAAGTTTGGCAATGTGGCCGTTTTCAGCGCCATGATGACCTGCGGCATCTACGTTCTCGTGTATGGCAAAACGCTCGACTGGTTCTCCGACCCCACCATCGTACGCTCCACGATACTTACGGTAGTCTTTGCCCTCGTGTTCTTCTACATGGAGTGGTCTCACCAATCGCCCTACTTCCTCATGGGGGTATTCCGCCTGCGCACCATCAACATGGGTATCGTCCTGTTCCTCCTGCTCATGGTGTTCAATACCAGTTCGATGTTTGTCAACGTGTTTACCGGCATGAGCATGAAAATAGACAACTGGCAGAATGCCGCCTTGGGCAACTGGAGCATGCTGGGCTATTTCATCGGGGCCGTGATAGCCATCTTCCTGGGCTCCCGCAACGTAAAGCTGAAATATCTTTTCGCTTTAGGTTTCTTGCTCATCGGCCTGTCGTCCCTGTTCATGTATTTCGAAGTGCAGACCGACGGTCTGTACGAGAGGATGAAGTACCCGGTAATCATACGCTCGACCGGCATGATGCTCATCTACTCCCTCACGGCCGTGTATGCCAACCAACGCATGCCCTACAAGTATCTGTCGACCTGGATATGTATCATGCTCAGTGTGCGTATGGTTATTGGCCCGGGTATCGGTTCGGCCCTCTATTCCAACGTGCTCCAGCACCGCCAGCAGCACTACATCACAATGTTTGCTCAAGATGTAGACCGCATCAACCCCCAGTCGGCCGCCGACTACGACCAGACGGTAAACGGGATGCGCTGGCAAGGCCGCAGCGAGACCGAGGCCGAACACATGGCTGCCACGTCTACTAAAGGCAAAATACAAGTGCAGGCCACCCTCTCGGCCGTCAAGGAGATGTCGGGGTGGACCTTCTACGGTTGTATCATTTCAATGCTCTTCGTACTCATTTATCCATACAAGAAGAGGGAATTATCTGCTTGGCGGGAATAACAACCCGCCAAGTCAGATAATTTTTATTACCTTAGTGGCGATAAATATTTGCCCCTATGGAAAAAACACTTTATGAAAAGGCTACGGCCCGGCTTGACACGCTGCAAGAAATGATGTCGGGCCAGGCCGATGTGTGCTCGTCGGGGGGTACCGTTTCTGATTTCCCGGCATGTATGAAAGAGGGGTTTATCAGTTTCGGTATAGGCCTCATCGTGTGCCACGAAGGCGAGTTCGAGTTCACCTTGTCGGGCCGCTCCTACAAGGCCAGCCGCAACGAAACCGTCTTTATGCCCGAGGGGGGTCTCTTCCGCGTTACACGGCAATCGGCCGACGTGCTCCTGAGCCTCATCATCTACCACACCGAATCCATCCGCGACATCATGGGGGCCATGGTACAATCGGTACACCTCTATACCCTCATGTCGTCCAACATACCCTGTGTGTGGAGTACCGGCTGCGAAAACGACATCGCCCGGTACATCTCCCTGATAAAGGCCAAAGATATTTCGTCCGAAGATTTCTTTTCGATCAACGAGCACAAGTTGCTGCTGCTATCACTCACCTACCGGCTTTGCTCCGTGTTCAGCCAGAAATTCCTGTCGAACAGCCCGACCCATGCCCGGCGCACCGAGATATTTCTGAAACTGATACGACTCATCGACCGCCACTTCATGCACGAGCGGGGTGTGGCATTCTATGCCGACAAGCTATGCCTCTCGCCCAAATATCTGTCAGAACTATCAAAATCTGTTTGCGGATATACCGTTCAAGAACTGGTATTCAAAAACATAACACGCAAAGCCATGTCGCTGCTCGACAGCACCCACAAGACCGTAGCCGAAATTTCCGACGAACTCAATTTCCCTACCCCATCGAGTTTCGGCACATTTTTCCGCAAGCAAACAGGCTTATCGCCTCAAAAATATCGCAACCAAGCATAAACCGAAGTACAACAATCATTACCGACACCTATGGAAATTTTGTTTTACCAATACCCTCCATGCAGCACCTGCCGCAAAGCGGCCCAATGGCTGCGCGACCATCACATCGAGGTAACAACCCGGCACATCGTAGAGACTCCGCCCACGGCTCAAGAGCTCGTCCAATGGATTGCCCGCAGCGGGTTGCCTCTGCAAAAGTTTTTCAACACCAGCGGCCAGCGATACCGCGAGCTGCGGGTGAAGGAGCGCATCCTCACCGCCCAGCCCCAGGAGCTGATCGAGCTGCTGGCCTCGGACGGCATGCTCATCAAACGCCCGTTGCTGGTCACCGGCGACCGGGTGCTCGTGGGTTTCGCCCCCACCCAATGGGAAGAGGCTCTATGCCCCCAGTCGAAATAACGGTACACCGCCACCCCCGAAGCGGACAAACCGAAGCAAACAAAAAGAAAATTAAAGAGTTTTACTTGCACGATTCGCAAAGAAACACTACCTTTGCGCCGCTAATGCAAATACTAACCAATTAAAAAATTTCAAATGGCAACAAAAATCAGATTACAGCGCTTTGGTCACAAAGACTATGCGTTCTATCAAATTGTAATCGCCGATAGCAGGGCACCACGTGATGGTAAGTTTATTGAAAGGATAGGTTCTTATAATCCGAACACTAATCCTGCTACAATAAATTTGAATTTCGAACGGGCTTTGTATTGGCTGACAACGGGTGCTCAACCCACCGACACCGTGCGCAACATCCTCTCTCGTGAAGGTGTATTGCTGAAAAAACACTTGCTGGGCGGTGTAAAGAAAGGTGCTTTTACCGAAGAAGTTGCAGAACAACGCTTCGAAGCGTGGTTGAAAAACAAGAAATCGGCTACCGATGCTGAAAAGGCTAAAATCTCTGCCGCTAAAGACGCTGCTGCCAAGAAACGTCTCGAAGACGAAGTAGAGAAGAACAAAGTGAAAGCCGAAGCTGTTGCTGCTAAGAAAGCTGCCGAAGCTGCCGCCAAGGCCGAGGCTGAAGCCGCTGCCAAAGCAGAAGCCGAAGCTGCCGCTGCTGCAGAAGCTCCCGCCGAAGAAGCAGCTCCCGCTGCCGAAAATGCTGAATAATCCAAAACTTAGACAGCATATCGAGACGGAGTATCCACACCAGGATACTCCGTTCTCTTTTTATAAACACCTCTCTACTCCGCACCCTACCCTCTCGCACCCCTGCCGCCAAGGAGTATTTAACACATCGATTGATTCCATTAAAGCCCATTCACGACTTTTTTTATAAAAAAGGATAAAATAAATTCCTTTTTCTACTAGGGACCCTACTCGATATAGAGTTATTATATATGATAAAAATTTTTTTTGCAAAAAACAGATTTGCAAGCCTATTTTACGGGGGGGTAACCATGAAAAACAGATGATCGAAAAAAAACAGATAATCGAGAAACATCCAATAAGAACACATTTTTTTCACTAAACTTTTATATCATGAGAAAACATTTTTTACTATTCTCTCTATTGTTTGTTCTCTTGCCATTCTTCACGACACAGGCACAGGAGAATAAAGCGATCAACATTCCACAACTCAACATCAACTGGAGCACCTCGGCCTACCGACTGGAAGTACCCGAAACAATCTTGGGCGACCGTAACGGTGGTGAAACCGACCGCACAGGAAAATCGTTTACCCTGTCGGCCTGGATCAACATGGACCAGTTTACCAATGGTAGCTACAACAACAAGGGAAATGTAATTATGGGTCACGGCGCCCGCTTTCACTTCAACTACAACGGCAGCCTGGTATTGGCTACAACAACCGACGGTACCCTCAAAATCATTTCGGGGGGTGGCAACACCGTGTCGGGCAATATCGATGCAACCGTCGCCTTGAATACCTGGACCTATCTGACTCTGGTTTATGACAACAGCGACTTTTCGGTAAAAGTCTATAAAGATGGCGTCTTGGTCGATACCCGCAACAACGGCTCGCAATTGACTCTATTTGGCGATGACCCCTGTATCTTCTATGTAGGCGGCACCGGTTTCTCGGGTCTCTGCGACGAGATGCAGTTCTATAACCGAGCTCTCACGGCCGACGAAGTTGCCCAAGCCTACAACAACAATCCGCAAGGCGTCTCGGGTCTGACTGCCTGGTACGACTTCAACGAAATCGAGAGCGGAACAACCGGTACGTTTGCCAACAAGGCTACCGGCTCGGCTCATGCCGACACCAAGGCTGTATTCTATAACCTCACCAACGCCACGCTGAGCAGCGACGGTGGCTATACCTCTATTAAGGCCTTTACCGAAACTGCTCCTACCCTGGCCGAAGGCCGCACGATTGAGATCACCACGATGTACACCGTAACCGTGCCCGAGACCATAGAGAACGGAACACTCTCGGTCATGAGCGGCGAAACGGCCCTCAACGCCGGTGAAAACCAGGTAGAGGCCGGTACCGAATTGACCATCACGGCTACTCCGAACAAAAACTATTTCGTAGAGTCGCTTACCGTAAACGAAGCTCCCGTTGAAAACGGCGGCACTTATGTTGTAAACGAAGATGCTACCATCGCCGTTTCGTTTGCCGAAATCGAAATGCACAACGTATCGGTTGCCATCGACGAAAGCGTAGATTATCAAATCGCCATGAACGGCGAACCGGTCGAAGACCTCACGTCGATAGTTGCCGGCAGCAAACTGACGCTGACCATCAACGCTCTGCCCCAAGGCAAGAAACTCGTATCGGTAACCCTTGGCGACGAGCCCCTCGAGGCTAACGAAGACGGCACCTACACCTTCACAGTAACTGCCGACGCTACCCTCACCGTTACACTGGCCGACATTACCTACTATACCGTAACCTTGCCCGAAACCGTAGAGAACGGTACACTTACTGTTATGAAGGGCGACGTAGCCCTCAACCCCGGCGAGAATACCCAAATCGAAGAGGGTACTACCCTGACCATCACCGCTACTCCCAACTCGGGTTACGAAATCCTCTCGTTGCAAGTCAACGGCGAAGATTTCACCAGCGGTAACACCTATGTAGTGAATCAGAACGTAACGATTACGGCCTCCTTCCAGTTCGAAGGCCCCAAAGCCGTACTGGTTCCTGAAATCAGCGGTCAATACAAATATCAGTTCCGCTTCGACGACAAAGTATTGGGCGAACACGAAAATGGCGTGAACAACTCGTGGAACAACGGCAATGTAACCGGTACCGACCACCGCGCCCGCAACTTCACCATGTCGGCCTGGATTAAGGCTGTCAGCACCGGTGGCGACGGTCAGATTCTCGGTCACGGACAATCGCTCTTCTACAACGCCACGGGTACATTCGGTGTATTCCTCAACAACGGTCGTCTCACCTTGAAAGCTCGTTCCTGGGAAGATGGCGGCAGCTGCCCCGGTATTGCCGAAGTAGCTACCAATGCTACCCTCACCACCGACGAATGGGCCTTCATCTCGGTAGTAGTAGATGATGTAAACAAGACCATCAAACTCTACAAGAACGGCAAACTGGCCGGTACGGGCGACTTGGCAACCATCGTTGAAAACGGCGTACGCGAAGGCCACGGTATCGGTCTGCTTCAAGACGAGTGCGTATTCTTCGTAGGTAACGGCGGTTTCTCCTGCTATGTTGACGAAGTACAGGTATGGACGAAGGCTCTGGATGAAAAAGAGCTGAAAGAGTCGATTCGCGGCGGTTACACGCAAGAAAACATGCCTCAAGAGCTGGTTGCCTACTACAAGATAGAAAATGACTCGGAAGCCGAGTTGGAAAACAAAGGCTCCTACGGTGCCTGCCCCGCCGGTGTGGTTGAAGGTACGACCAAATTGCAAGGCTCACCCTACTGGACCGATGTATATACCTGCGACTTTATCTCGGTACAGATTGTCGAAGGTCACACCTTCCCGACCAACAACCTCACCATTACCCAACCGACCGAAGGCGGTACATTCAAAGTAGTGAATGCCCAAAATGAAGAGGTAACCAGCGGCCCCATCGACCAGTTCACGGCACTGACCGTTGTTGCCGAACCGGCCGAAGGATACCGTCTGGACAAAGTATTGGTTAACGGCGAAGAGAACAGCGGCACGACCTTCGTAATCGAAGACGATACCGAAGTAACCGTAGTCTTCACCAACCAAGCTACCGTAAGCTACACGACCGCTGCTCATGGTCAGGTAGAGATGTTTATCGACGATGCTACCGAGGCCACCGCATTCGGCGAAGTTACCCTGGGTTCGAAAGTAACCTTGAAAGCTACCCCCGACGAAGGCTATGAACTGACCTCGCTCCTGATCAACGGCGAAGAGAAGATTGACGAAGTAGCCGACAACACCTACACCATCGCTTCGCTCGACGGAGACGTGACTGTCGAAGCTGCCTTCAGCGAAAAGGTTCTCTACTGGCAAATCACCTGCATGGTTGAAGGTAACGGTACGGTTACCATCTACGACGAAGAGGGCACGCAATACCCCAGCGGTTACAGCCAGATTCCGTCGAATGTAGACATGAGACTGGAATTCGAGCCGGCCGAAGGATACGAAATCGTTGACTTCTACGAAACCGATGCCGAAGGCGAAACCACTTCGTTGCTGACTCAGATTCAATCGAATGTATACAATATCGGCCGCCTCACCGGCAACCACATCTACAACGTGAAGTTCAGTGCTATCAGCGGCATCGAAGAAACCATCGACGCCCTCTCGATCTACTGCAACGCCGGCATGCTCTATGTAAACGGCCTGGGCGAGAACGCTACGATTGAAATCTACGACATCACCGGCAAACTGGTGAAAGTGGCTCACGAAGCTCCCGTCAATGTAAGCGACCTGTACAACGGCTGCTACATCGTGAAGGTAGCGATGAACAACGCCGAGAAGGTGGTAAAATTTATCAAACGATAAGCCTTTGCATTTCGACCGACCGACGGTAATCCGTTGCGGTCAATAGCCAACCAATCGGGGCCGCCTCGCATCGCGAAGCGGCCCCGATTCTTTACACCCCTTCCTGCCGGCATCGATAGTCCCCGAAAACGATACAACGGGGGGAAGAAAAAACAAGGGCCATATCTTCGTCGCGATATAATCCCTGTTGTATATCATAAAATCGGGAATCGAATATTCTATCAAATCATTTCTCGCAGCACCCTTTGGAGAAAGTCTTATCCTCTTGACAACACTGCCACAACCGCTTTTCTGCTCATACCTGCCAGCGGGCTCGACAAAACGCCCGACTCCACCTCATACAAAGGCAAAGCTATTTCAAATGTGCATCGAACGTAACAAGCAGCGTCACGCCACTGGCCTCTTTTTTGGAGTACATGATGCCGATTGTATGGCCTTCCCAGTAGCCCTGGTATCCGGCAGACATACCCCATTTGTGCTTCTTCATTTCTATACCCAACATATTCAATTCGCGGCACATCTGTTCGGCTACGTTTTTCACGTTTTTCGCCTCGGTCTTCACATGAAACTGAACCGACTTGACAGAGTCGCTCTTCTCATCTACGCAGCTAACCCATACATAGTCTACCACATAATCCGCGTAAGGGAACTGCACGTTGGCAAACAGGGTCGGCTGGCCAGAAAAGTCCTTATCGGTACGGACGTTGGTAAATAAGGACGGGGTCGTCAGAGCCACGCCTTGCAATACAGAGAAGGAAATCTGGCGAGTATTCACCACCCCCAAAGGACGCTCCAGCATCATCGCCACGGTGAGCGGGAAAGTCTTGTCGATGTATTTCGAATAGTCCACCAAAGCCTCACGGTCATCCGACTCGCCATAATACAGAATCACCCGGGTCTCCTTCTCCACACCGTCCTCTTCCAGCAGGCCGGTTTTACTGTTCACGCTGCGATGCCGCACCTCCCGCTCAACCCAGTTGCCCTTATCGTCATAGCGGAGTATCCGGTAGTTATCCACGCTCAGCAGGGTGGAATTATTATAGAACACCGACTTCTCGATACGCTCAGCGGCCGAGTTGTATTCATACATGGTGGTCATTTCGCCCAGCAAAGCCACATCGTTTTCAAAAACGAGCAGCCCGTTTAACTCATCATATTGATACTCTGTACAAAACTGATTACAACGCTCCAGAAGATAGCCGTCGGGACTGTATTTGCCTATATCCTGTACGGCTTGATTGTTGACCGAGATCAAGCGGCCGTCGAAATCATAAGTATATACCTCGTCTCCACTTTTTATCATTTTCACATGGCCATAGGCATCCTCGACAACGGCATCGTAATACTTCTGCGCCCCGACCGAAGGAATGCTCAACAGCAAAACGGCACATAGGGAAACAATCCTGTTTTTCATATCTGTCCTAACTTTTAGGCCACAGCCAACCACGTGACGGAAAGAGGGTATGGCACAATTACGGAAACGGGGTCACATCTTGTTTTCAGACACAACCCCGGATAATTAAATTCTTGTGGAGCTGGAGGGATTCGAACCCTCGTCCAAACGAGGAACTAATGAGCTTTCTACATGCTTATCTTCGCTTTGATTGTCGGGTACAGACAAGACCGAAGCCACCAATCTGTACCTTAGTTTCTAAAATTTCATCGTCGGCCCGAAACCTGCCTCCGACTATTTCCGATATTATTGCACCACCGATTCGGTACGCTTCGGAACCACAGCAACCGGGTGATGTCTTGTCTCCGCAACTGTTGCAGAGATTAAGCTAATCTACTGTACTTCGATTAAGCAGCAAGAGCGTAGTTATTTTCGCCAGTTAAATTTTTGCTGTCTGAGATTATAGAGCGGGGCAACAAACGCTCTGCATGCTTACCCACCACTTCTACCCGCTGTCAAAACCGGTCAGCCCCAGTGGTAAACTTCGTTCTCCCCCTCGAACGCTTTCGATGAGGGACAACAAAGATAATGCTTTTCCGGCAGATTCTACCGGCTTCCCCGAAAAAAAAATGAATTACAGGTCTCAACTCTTCAACAGCAGAATGAGTTTGATGGCCAGGTCGAAGAGTACGATTTTGGCATTGGCGTTCTGCCCGATGTCGTTCTGGGCATCGCTCAGGTGCTTCATAATGGCCTGCACGTTGCGCTCGTGAATGAAGGGGGCAAAGCGGGTCGAGAACTGCTCCTCCTCGCGATTCATATACGACAGTTCGGGCATGTGCAGGTTGTAGATATAGTTCTCGCGCACCATGCGCTGGGCATAGGCCAGGAAACGGCGCAGGCGCTCGCGACCCAGGTCGGCCACCTCTTCGCTCCACGCCTTCAGGTCTTTTATCTTGCGCCCGTAGGCCAGGCGCATCACCTGCACAAAGTAGTTGAAGAACAGGCGGCTCTCCTCGTTCAACTGGAGCGACTCGCACGCCCGCAGATAGCTGCCCTCGGCCACATGGGCTACAGCCAGGGCATCCTGCGCGGCAATGCCGTAACGGCTCTGCAACGCCTCGGCAATGACCGGCGTGGGGAGCGAACGCATCTCGATGAGTTGCGACCGCGACCGTATGGTACCCAGCACCCGCTCGGGGTTATTGCTCACCAGCAGGAAGACACTGCCGGGATAGGGCTCCTCGAGCAGCTTGAGCAGCTTGTTGGCACAGGTATCGTTCATGCGCTCGGGCAACCAGATAATCATGATTTTATAAGGCGACTCGTAGCTCTTCAGCGACATCTTGCGCAAGATGCTCTCGCTCTCCTCGCCATAAATCATGGCCTGCTTGTTCTCGGCATTGATGTAGCTCAGCCACGAGTCGATGCCGAAATAGGTATGTTCTTTCAAGAACTCGCACCACTCGGGCAGATAGTCGTCGCAGATGCGTTTCTTCTTCTCGACCTTGACAATGGGAAAGACAAAATGCAAGTCGGGATGCGTGAAGGCCGCATACTGCTTGCACGACGGGCACACCCCGCAGGCATCGCCCTGCTGGCGGTTGGTACAGTGTATATAGCGGGCATAGGCCATGGCCATGGCAAACTTGCCTATCCCCTCGGGACCGCACAACAGTTGAGCATGAGCTATGTGGCCGCTGTCGACCGAACGCAGCAACCGCTGTTTCACCTCGTCTTGCCCGATTACATCTTTGAAAAACATATCGCGTTCTCTCCCCTCTTCTCTTTTAATAAACCTGCTTGGCTATCTGGTAGACACTGTCGACAGCCATAAGCGAATAGAAGTGTATGCTGGGCACTCCCCTCGCCTTCAATTCGCGCGACTGGGCCGTGCACCACTCGATGCCCACCTGCTTCACCTGCGAGTCGTCCTTGCACTTGGCCACCTCGCGCACCAGTGCATCGGGTATATCCACATGGAATACCCTCGGCAACAGGGTGAGCTGCGAGGCCTTCGAAATGGGTTTCAGCCCCGGCACGATAGGCACGGTGATACCGGCAGCCCGGCAGCGGTCCACGAAGTTGAAGAACTTGCTGTTGTCGAAAAACATCTGCGTCACGATGTAGTCGGCCCCCGTGTCGACCTTCGCCTTCAACCACTTCATGTCCTCGTCGGGGTTGGGCGACTCGTCGTGCTTCTCGGGATAGCCGGCCACCCCATAGGAGAAGGGGCGCGAGCTGACTACATCCATGGGGGTGCCGTCGATGAAGAAACCCTCGTTGAAACGGTTCACCTGCTGCTCCAGCTCGATGGCATGCTCATACCCGCCCGGCACCGCCGTGTAGCGGCTCTCGTGTTTGGCCTTGTCGCCCCGCAGGATAAGCAGGTCGCATATCCCCAGAAAGTTGAGGTCGATCAAAGCATACTCGGTCTCGTGGGCCGAGAAGCCGCTGCATATCATGTGAGGCACCGTAGGTATCTGGTATTTGTTCTTGATGGCGGCGGCCACCGCTACCGTACCGGGACGGCTGCGCTCCGATACCCGGCGGAACAATCCGTCGGGCGTATCCTTGTAGACCAACTCGCTGCGATGTGTCGTAATATTGATATAGAGAGGATCAAATTCACGCAGCGTGTCGATAGTCTTGAACGACTTCTCGATGCTGCTCCCCTTCAGCGGGGGTAATATTTCAAACGAAAAACCGGTACTCCCGTTATTCTTCAGTAAATCGGCAACCTTCATAACTCTTTTTTCTGCGAGGTCCTCGCCGGGAATTATCTCACCCCGACAGGTCACCTCCTGTTGACACATCTTTTTTACGAAAGACAAATGTACAATAAAATCCCGAAAAAGAGAAAACCGCCTACTCCTTTCTGCTTCAACTGTTAAAGACTATATATAAAACAGCCATTTTCGATTCACATTGATTAAAATAGATTAAACGCAAGAAAATTTCTGCTCAAATATTATGTTTGAAAACATATTTACCCCTATATTTGCACTGTGTTTTTCATGGTATTAGATTTAAGGTTAACAAAGATTGGTTGTCGTGAGACAATCAATTTTTTTTTGTGCCTACTCGAAGGGGGCAACCGTACGCTCCCAATAGATAAAGTCGACTTGCACACCTCCCACCCAAATGTTAGAATATCCAAACAATACCCAAAAAGAGGGAGGTAATTTGGTTTGTATACCCAAAGATTGTATTTTTATCCCCGAGATAAGTCCTTATTCAGGACAAAACCTAATAAAAACCTATTTTTATAAAAAAAGACTGATATGAAAAAGTACATTTGCACAGCATGTGAATGGGTTTACGACCCCGCAGTAGGTGATCCCGATGGTGGCATCGCTCCCGGCACTCCGTTTGAAGATATTCCGGAAGATTGGGTTTGCCCGGTTTGCGGCCTTGGTAAAGACGCATTCGAAGAGGTAAGCGAATAATTCGCGCCACACCTTACACCATAGAGAGTCTGTATCGCCCACTCGGCGGTACAGACTTTTTTTTATTGCCCCACTCGATGATGACGTGCAGGTCTCCCTGCACTCAATACGGGGCCCAGGAGTGAGCGTTTGTGAGGATTCACTTTTACGGGAATTTCCCTACCCGGGCACTCATGGATTCCGCATCGGAGTGAGGAATGACAGAAACAGTGAGGAATGACAAAATCCACAAAAAATTTTCGTTCATTTCAGATTCTCTACAAAATCAAATGTATAAATTTGAAACATGAAAATACTGATTGTAGAAGACGAACCCTCCCTGCGGGAGATTATGCAACGGGCACTGGCACAGGAGCGCTATGTGGTCGAGACGGCTACGAACTATGCCGAGGCCGATGCCAAACTGGCGGCCTATACCTACGACTGCATTCTGCTCGACATCATGCTGCCCGACGGCAACGGGCTGCAGCTGCTCGAACATCTGAAGCAGCAACGCAAGCGCGAAAACGTGATTATCATCTCGGCCCGCGACTCGCTCGACGACAAGATTCTGGGGCTCGACATGGGGGCCGACGACTACCTGCCCAAGCCCTTCCACACGGCCGAACTGCTGGCCCGCATCAAGAGTGTGCTGCGGCGGGGCAAGAGCGGCGGCGAAATGGCGCTGTGCCTGGGCAACGTATCGCTCGAGCCCGAGAGTTCGCGGGTGCTGGTGGCCGGTCACGAGCTACCGTTGCTGAAGAAGGAGTTTGACATCTTGTTCTACTTCATGCAACGCCCCAACCACCTGGTCGACAAGTCGGTCCTGGCCGAAGCCGTGTGGGGCGACCACGCCGACCAGGCCGATAACTTCCACTTCGTTTACGCCCAGATGAAGAACCTGCGCCGCAAGCTGGCCGATGCCGGTGCCGACATCGAGATAAAATCGGTCTACGGGTTCGGCTACAAACTTATCCCCCCGACCGAATAAAATCTCTATCGCCGCATGAAACTGATTTATCGCATAGCGTTGCGCCTCTCGGCCGTACTCATCCCGCTCATGGCTTTGTGGGCCACGCTGTTCTATTTTATGACGGTCGACGAAATCAACGACGAGGCCGACGACGCCCTCGCCGACTACTCCGAACTGATTATCGTGCGCATGCTGGCCGGCCGGGAGCTCCCCCCGCTGAACAGCGGCTCGAACAACAGCTACTCGATTACCCCGGTCACGCGCGAATATGCCGACTCGAAATCGCATATCGAGTATTACGACGCCGAGGTCTATATCCCCGAAAAGGAGGAGACCGAGCCGGCCCGTATCCTCTCGACCATCTTTTGCGACAACGACGACAACTACTACGAACTGAAGGTGGCCATGCCTACCTTCGAAAAGGAGGACCTCGTGCGCACCATCCTCTTCTGGATTGCCCTGCTCTACCTGGTTCTACTCCTTACCCTCATCGGGGTAACCACCTGGATATTCCACCGCAGCATGCGCCCGCTATACGCCTTGCTGCACTGGCTCGACAACTTTACGCTGGGAAAAACCAATACGCCGGTCCCCGACGACACACACATCACCGAATTTCACAAGCTCAACGTAGCAGCCCAAGAGGCAGCCAACCGCTCGGCAATGCTTTTCGAACGGCAGAAACAGTTCATCGGCAACGCCTCGCACGAACTGCAAACCCCGCTGGCCATCCTGGGCAACCGCATCGAGTGGTTGCTCGACAATACCGAGCTGAACGAGAAACAGATCGAAGAGCTCTTCAAGATGCAACGCTCGCTCAGTCACATCGTCCGCCTCAACAAGACGCTGCTGTTGCTCACCAAGATAGAGAACGGACAGTTCCCCGAGAGCACCGAAGTAGACATTGCCGCCCTCATCCGGGAGCAGGCCCCGCTCTACAACGAAATCTACGAATCGCGCCAGATCGACTGCCGCATCGACCTCCCCGACCGCTTCGTCGTCTCGATGAACGACTCGCTGGCCTCGACCCTCATCACCAACCTGCTCAAGAATGCCTATGTGCACACCGAGCCCGGCCACGGCATAGACATCGCGCTGCATAACCGCACGCTCACCATCGCCAACGACGGCAACACTCCGCTCGATGCCGACCACATATTCGACCGCTTCTACCAGGGGAACAAGAAAGAAGGTTCTACCGGTCTGGGGCTGGCGCTGGTCAAGGCCGTATGCCGCTACTACAACCTCGACATCGAGTACCGATATACCGACGGGCGGCACTGTTTTGCCGTCACCTGGCCCCAAAAGTGAGAAAAAAGTGATTTTTTTCGAGAAATTTCCCAAAATTTCAAATTCGCTTCAAAATTGTACTCAATCTTTGTACCATCAAAAGAAAACAAAACAAATGTATAACCCATAAAATTTTGAACATTATGAAAAAGTTATTGATTCTCTCGACCATTCTGATGATCTTCGGCATTACCACCGCTTGCGCCGACAACGACAAACCCATTGCCGTAACCCAGTTGCCCGCCAAGGCCCAACAATTCATCAAGAGCTATTTCCCCAACGAAAAAGTGGCTCTGGCCAAAGTCGAGCGGGAATTCCTGGAGACCCGCTACGAAGTGGTATTCACCAACAGCTCGAAGGTAGAGTTCTGGAAAGATGGCGAGTGGAAAGAGATCGACTGCAAATACTCGGTCGTTCCCACGAAACTCATCCCCACCCAAATCGCTCAATATGTATCGCAGAACTATCCCGACACCCAAATCGTAAAAATCGACCGGGACAAACGGGACTACGAGGTAAAGATCACCAACGGTCTGGAACTGACATTCGACAAACAATTTAATCTGATAGACATAGACGATTAACCGCACCACATCGTTGGTTTATGGGGCCCGTTCTCGCAGAGATTGCGAGAACGGGTTTTTCCTTTTACCCGGTCTGCATCCACACGGCACCGCAACAATCCCCGCGTACCGGCAAAAAAAATACCGCCGAAGAGAAGAGTCTCCGGCGGTATTTTTTCAACCTATACTTATATCTTACTTGATAATTTCGAGGCGTTTGAAACACTTCTCGATCTTATCGAGAGCAATGTCTACTTGAGCACGTGTGTGCGTAGCCATCAGCGAGAAGCGAATCAGCGTATCTTTGGGAGCTACGGCCGGAGCCACAACCGGGTTGACGAAGATACCCTCGTCGAAGAGGTCGCGGGTTACCCGGAAGGTCTTCTCGTTGTCGCGGATAAAGAGCGGGATAATAGGCGTGCAGGTGTTGCCTATCTCGCAACCGATGCGACGGAAACCTTCGAGAGCGTAGTTGGTCACATCCCACAGGTTGGCGATACGCTCGGGCTCACTCTCCATAATGTCGAGGGCGGCACCTACGGCAGCCGTCGAAGCCGGCGTGATGCTGGCGCTGAAGATATAGGAGCGAGAGTTGTGACGCAGGTAGTTGGCCGTCACCTTGTCGGTAGCGATGAATCCGCCCAGCGAAGCCAGCGACTTGCTGAAGGTACCCATAATCAGGTCTACATCGTCGGCTACCCCGAAGTGGTCGCAGGTACCACGACCGTTGCGGCCGAAGACGCCGATACCGTGAGCCTCGTCGACCATCACGGCGGCATTGTATTTCTTGGCCAGACGTACAATCTCGGGCAGGTTGGCTACGTCGCCCTCCATCGAGAAAACACCGTCGGTCACAATCAGCTTCACCTTGTCGGGATCGCAGTTACGCAGCTGCTCCTCGAGCGACTCCATATCGTTGTGACGATATTTTACCGGAGTCGAGAAAGACAAACGGCGGCCTTCGATAATCGAAGCATGGTCGAGCTCGTCCCACAAAATATAATCGCCACGGCCGGTCACACAGGATACGACACCCAGATTGACCTGAAATCCAGTTGAGTAAATGATAGCCTCTTCCTTACCCACAAACTTGGCCAACCGATGTTCCAACTCTTCGTGAATATCGAGTGTACCGTTCAGGAATCGCGAACCGGCACAACCCGTACCATATTTACGGATGGCAGCGATAGCGGCTTCCTTGATTTTGGGGTGATTGGTAAGGCCTAAATAGCTGTTCGAACCGAACATCAAAACTTTTTTACCATTGATTAAGACCTCGGTGTCCTGATCGCTTTCTATCTTGCGGAAATAAGGATAAACACCCAGTGCCTTGGCTTTCTGCGGAGCATCATACTTCGACAGTTTCTCTTGCATCAATTTCATAGTTTATTGCTGTATCTATTTTGTTATAAACTATTTGCACAACCACGACGTTTCGTAAAGTGCCTTTGAAAATACAGGGTGCAAAGGTAACACAAATATCCGAATAAAAACCATTTTTACTAAAAAAAACTCCGCTTTATCTCTAAATTCGTATTTCATACTCCCCTGTTATCGAACAAATCATTATATTTGTAAATATGCTTTTTGTTATTTTTCTCATTCTTTCATAAAGGATGTAGAGTTACACGTCTCGATTACTCACAAAAAACGACAGTTATCCAACCAAAAGACCCGAAACATGACCACAAATTCAAGGCCCTGGCAATCGTTTACCATCTTCATAAGCAGCACATTTACCGACATGGACGCCGAGCGGGACTACCTGAACAACATCATCGCCCGTGATTTAGAACGCGAATTTGAGAAACGGCGTGTGTCGCTGACCTTTGTCGACCTGCGCTGGGGGGTGCACACCGATAAGGAGAAACGACAAGACGAGCGAGAACTCTCGGTTCTCAATGTATGTATGGAAGAGATAAAGAGAAGCCGCCCCTTCTTTGTGGCCCTGCTCGGCCATCGCTATGGATGGGTACCCTCTCAAGAGTGCTTCCAACGGATTCTCAACCAGATGGACGACGAAGACCGTTCTCTGCTGCAAGGAGCCGAAGGGTACAGCGTTACGGCCATGGAAATTCTGTTCGGGGCTCTGGGACGCAAGGACCTTCTGCCCCACAGTCTGTTCTACTTCCGCGACAAAGAGTCTTACGACAATATGCCTGCCGAAAAACTACCGCAGTACATCGACCCGGTAAATTCCGACAAACTGGAACACCTCAAACAGCATATCCGTTCACGCTGCGAAGCCGAGCGGTTAGACAACGTACACACCTATCGTTTGGAGTGGAAAGACGACCGCTTCACCCGGCTGGAAGAATGGGGCGAACAACTGAAACGGCAGTTACGCCACGAGATAGAGACCGAACTGGCCGACACGGCCAACACCGCACCCCAAACCTGGATTGAGGCAGAAGAGCTCCAACAAGAGATTTTCCGGCATACACAGACTCGCCTGTTTGTCGGGCGGCAGAAAGAGCTCGACACGTTGGAACATTTTGCCCTCACCCGACAAGGGGTCATAGTCATCCCGAGCTACCCCCTGATGGGGAAAAGCGCCCTGCTGTGTCAACTGTACACCCGGCTGGTGAAACGACCGGAGTTCATCGTGCTGCTGCACTGCACCAAGGTTTCGCTCTATGCCGACTATACCTACCGTATGTTTTGCCGATTCGCATCACGGCTATGTACCGAACTGAATATCCCGTATGCCGAACCCGACAAAGTCGGGAACAAAGCCCGTTTATATTTTCTGGATTTGGTACATCAGGCTACGGTAAACAAGCGTAAGGTTATACTTCTCATCGATTCGACCGACGCATTCCGCCCATCGGACGACGCATCCAATTACAGTTGGCTCCCCGACGAAGCCTGCTGCATACTCACTTGCAAAAAAACAGCCGAAGAGGGATACGAAAAGGAGATTACAATCTATAAACCAGAGGCTCAAGTGCTTTCTCTTCCCTTTTTAACCCGGCAAGAGGCACTATTGCTTCTTCAGGAGCAATGTCGATTGTATCACAAGAGCATACCCGACTCCTTAATCGACCTGATTCTATCCAAAAAATACACCGGGGACGAACCTCTCGAATGGAGTCCCGACGGATATTATGCCTATTACAACCCCCTATGGATAAAACTCCTGGTCTGGTATCTGGTTTCGCTCGACGAGGCCGACTATGCCAAGGCCCGATACACCGGCAGCGAGACCGACAACGAAAAAAGGCTGGAGAACTACCTGCTCCAGTGTGTGCAGGAAGCTCCGGTCTTCCCCTCCCACCTCGTCGTCCAATCCATCATTCCCCGCCTGCTGCACGACGTGGACAAAAATTTCTTATGGAGCGCCCTGTTTCTGCTCGCATTCTCCTACCGGGGCCTGAGCGAAACCGACCTCAAAGTGCTGCTGGGGCCATCGTGGAACCCGCTCGCATTCTCCAACATACACCACTATCTCAAAGACATACTTGTCCAAGACTACGAGTCGGGAACCTGGTATTTCACCTACCAGCACATATCACAAATGCTCAGCAAACTGCCCTCTCAAAGGACCAAGCAAGCCCTGTTTTTCAATCTGTCCCTATACTACCTCGGCCCGGGCAAGAACCGCCCCCACGCATCTCAAAAAGAGGTCTATTACTGTCTGATGGCCGATCTGCCCTTAACCGCCGCATACACTTGCATCGACCCCGACCTGAGTAACGAAAATCTGGAAACGACGGTTACCGAAATAACCGAAAACATCAAATCAGATGCTCCGGCAATGCTGCCCTGGGTTATCAACATGTTCTGCCTATCACGGGATCAAGCCCATCAATACAATCGAGAACGGGTTAACAACAATGATTTTTGGGAAATGATGGAATCGTACGGTTACACCCGATTATACCAGATAGCCATAGAGTACCTGTATCCGCAACTGAACTGGTGGAGAAAGGAGATTGCCTTGCAGTTTGCCCAAGGTATCGAGAACAGCGTCAAAGCGTATGCAGACCGCCACCCCGAAAACAGCGATGCCTGGAAACTGCTCAAAGAGCTTTATTACAAGATACTCGATTCGGCCGAAGCCATGGGAGATTTCCAAACGACCAAAAAGTACGCCCAGCTTATCGATTCGCTGGAGGCTGATAAAAAAGAGATACCGGACAGTATAGGCGACCAAATGAAAGGCCGGGCGGCCCTGAACGAAAAAGACTACGCACTCGCCGAAAAACTGTTTACACGTTCCTACTCGAAAGACAAGCAGAATTACCAGGCCTCACCCCACGACATTCAACTCGCATACAATATATTCTCCAGCTGCCTGCACTTGCTCGACCTGTATCGCCGCACGTCCAACCGGGACAAGCAACGGAGACTGATTGAAGAGGCTCAAACCTATATACCTCAGATTTCGGCCCGCACCGAGTTCCTTGACACCATAGCCGCTTTCTGTCACCTGGCCGGACAAGCCTACGTCGATATGGACGACAGCAAAAAAGCTTTGCCATTCCTTACCCAAGCCATCGAGATGCGTACCGCCCTGCACGAACAGAACTTGCAAAACGACCACTACACCATCGAATTGGGCATTGCCTATGAAACATTGGGCACCTACTACGAAGACCGCAACGAAAACAATCGGGCCTTGACCTGCTACCAAAAACAATTCGACCTGTTCCAGAAAGTTCTGATTGCAGACCCTCAAAACATGGAATGCCGGCACTTCTTGTTGATTGCCGCCTGCCACTTGTGGGATATACATAAAGAGGTATCGGACGAGTCCAACGAAAAGTGGGAAGAGCTGAACAACACCCTCGTACAATTAGGTATCACCACCGACTCTACGATATGGGAGCCCTATGAACTGCAACACGTCGGCCAGGCCTATTTCTTCTTATACCAGATCTGGGAAAAACAATCGCCCGAAGAGCAACTGTATACCCCGCAGGATATGTTCACCGCCCTGCTGGACGGTTGGGCCCTTCTCGAAAAATCTTTTATCCAAACCCAGATACCCCGCTTCATCGTGCTCGGCCTCTTCTGCCTGTACTACCGGTTGGAGATTGCCGTCAAATACGGCTTTGACCAGAAAGAGGTACTCGAGCTGTTGATCAACTCCTATTATACCTATCAAAGCCCGGAGGTATCTGCCGACATTCCATTGGGACAAACAATCGTTACAAGAATCGAACGAGTGCTCTCCATGTTGCAGAAAAAAAAGGCAACACCCTTGCAATCACTCTTCTCCTCGGCCTACGAAAAAGGCGACTATGCCGAAGCGATTGCCCGCTATGACGAGATACAAAACCCGTCTGTCCACGAGCAAATGGTCTATGCCCTCTGCCTGTTGAGAGCCAACCTGAAAAAGAAGGCCGAGCTCATATTCAACGACATCCGCCAACAGGCCACCGAGCGGGATGTCTGGTTGCTGGCTACCCTCAATTTAGGCACATGCCTCTTGTTGAACGGCAAAATGGACGAGTTTCAAACGCTGTTCAAAGAGCTCACCGAGGTCGAGAAACAACGGGAACAGGCGCAACTGCTGCTCCATGCTTATCGCCTATATGCCTCCTCTCTCGAAGACAATCGCCCCTGGTACAAACGCTGGTTAGGGTCACGACCAACTACAAACCGTCCCCCCTTGTCTTTGCCCAAACCTTACGGTTGGGAAAAGATATAAACCGACAAACTGCAACCCGCAGAGCAAAACCTATGTAAAAAGATAATATCCAATATATTACAATCGGTTACAACTTCCTGCTCCATCTATTATGGAATCAGGGATATCAGGTGAATATACCCAACCGCAACCCCTGCTTGTAATTGTTTTGTAATAAATTCGTCGGGTTATTACCCAGAATTTGAAAAAAAATTGCGAAATTTGCCGATTGTATAACCCTTATGACAGAGAACAAATATGAAATTCTCAGCACAACAAATAGCAGATTTTCTGCATGGTGAGCTGGTGGGCGATGCCTCGGTCGAGGTGAGCAACCTCTCCAAAATCGAAGAAGGCACCCCGGGGACACTCACCTTCCTGGCCAATCCCAAATACACGCATTATATCTACCAGACTCATGCCAGCATTGTGTTGGTACATCGCGAGTTCGAGCCCGAGCATCCCATCGAGGCCACGCTCATCAAGGTAGACGACCCCTATGCCTGCCTGGCCATGCTGCTCAATCTGGTGAACGCTTCGCTCACGGCCAAGCAAGGTATCGAACAACCCAACTATGTAGCCGCATCGGTCACGCTCCCCGACGATATTTACCTGGGAGCCTTTGCCTACATTGGCGAGCGGGTAAAACTGGGAAAGAATGTCAAGATATACCCGCAGGTATATGTGGGCAACGACGTCACCATCGGCGACAACGTCACCCTCTACCCGGGTGTGAAAATCTATCACAGCTGCGTAATCGGCAACAACTGCACCCTGCACGCAGGCGTTGTCATCGGAGCCGACGGTTTCGGGTTTGCTCCGCAGGCCAACGGCGAATATGCCAAGATTGCCCAGATAGGCAACGTGATTCTTGAAGACAATGTCGAGGTAGGTGCCAACACCACCATCGACCGCGCCACCATGGGCTCGACCATCATCCGCAAAGGGGTGAAACTCGACAACCTCATACAGATTGCCCACAACGTAGAGGTGGGCGAACACACCGTTATTGCCGCCCAGGCCGGTATAGCCGGGTCGGCCAAGGTGGGCAGCCACGCCATGATAGGCGGCCAGGTGGGTGTGGCCGGCCACATCAGACTGGGCGACCGCATTCAGGTGGGAGCTCAGTCGGGTATCCCCAACCACGTCGACGACGATGCCGTCATCATGGGTTACCCCGCCGTCCCCTCCAAAGAGTTTGCCCGGCAGGTGGTCTACATCAAGCGTCTGCCCGAACTGACTCGCACGGTCAAGGAGCTCTCCAAAGAGATAGAGTCGTTGAAAGAACAACTGAAAAACAAATAAAACTCAATATCGATGAAACAAAAAACCCTCAAAAACAGTTTCTCGGTGAGCGGAAAAGGATTACACACCGGTTTGGAAATCACCGCAACCTTCCTCCCCGCCCCCGAACATCATGGATATAAGATACAGCGTATCGACCTCGAAGGGCAACCCATTATCGAAGCGCTGGCCGAAAACGTAGTAGAGACCAGCCGGGGCACGGTGATTGCCGAAGGCGATGCCCGTGTAGGCACTATCGAACACGCTATGGCTGCCCTGTATGCCGCCGAAATTGACAACTGCCTCATTCAGGTAAATGCCCCCGAGCTGCCTATTCTCGACGGCAGTGCCGCCGTGTATGCCGAAGAGATAGAACGCTGTGGCCTCGTAGAGCAGAATGCCGAACGGGAATACTACCTGATTAAATCGAAAATCGAGTTGCACGACGAAGAGAGCGGTTCGTCGATTGTCGTTCTGCCCGACGATGAGTTCAGCATCAATACCCTCATCTCGTTCGACTCGCCCATACTGAGCAACCAGTTTGCCAGCCTCGACGACCTGCACGACTTCAAGAAAGAGATTGCCGGTGCACGCACCTTTGTCTTTGTGAGAGAGGTAGAGCCCCTCGTAAAGCACAACCTCATCAAGGGTGGAGACCTCGACAACGCCATCGTCATCTACGACCAAAAGACCTCGCAGACCGAGCTCGACCGTCTGGCCGACCTGCTGGGCGTGCCCCACAAGCATGTAGACGAACTCGGCTACATCAACAACAAGCCGCTCGAGTTTGACAACGAGCCGGCCCGCCACAAACTGCTCGACATCCTGGGCGACATCGCTCTGGTGGGCAAACCCATCAAGGGCCGCATCATCGCTACCCGTCCGGGGCATAAAATCAACAACCAGTTTGCCCGCCTCATCCGCAAGGAGGTACGCCGTCAGGACATCCAATGCCCGGTCTACAACCCCAACAAGGCTCCGCTCATGGACATCAACCGCATTCGCCAGTTGCTGCCCCACCGCTACCCCTTCCTGCTCGTCGACAAGATTATCGAGATGGGTACACGCCACATCGTAGGTGTGAAAAACGTATCGGGCAACGAACCCTTCTTCCAGGGCCACTTCCCCGCCGAGCCCATCATGCCGGGCGTTCTGCAAGTCGAGGCCATGGCTCAGACCGGTGGTCTGCTGGTATTGAGTACCGTCGAGGAGCCCGAGCGCTACTCGACCTACTTTATGAAAATCGACAATGTCAAATTCCGTCAAAAAGTAGTTCCGGGCGACACCATCATCTTCCACCTGTCGCTCATGTCGGAGATACGCCGGGGATGTGCCTACATGAAAGGCTATGCCTTCGTAGGGGAACGCATTGTGACCGAGGCCGAATTTATGGCACAGATTATCAAGAACAAATAAATACTAAAACGAAAAAACATGAAACAACCGTTAGCATACGTCCATCCCGATGCCAAGATTGCCAATAATGTGGTAATCGAGCCGTTTGTTACGATCGATAAAAACGTAGTCATCGGCGAAGGGACTCAGATAGGCTCCAATGTAACCATTCTGGAAGGCGCACGTATCGGCAAGAACTGCAAGATATTCCCGGGAGCAGTCATTGCGGCCATTCCCCAAGACCTGAAATTCAACGGCGAAGATACCATTGTAGAGATTGGCGACAACACTACCCTGCGTGAATGTGTGACGGTAAACCGCGGTACCGCCGCCAAAGGCAAAACCGTAGTCGGCAGCAACTGCCTCATCATGGCCTATTCGCACATCGCCCACGACTGCGTCGTAGGCGACAACGTCATCATCTCGAACGCTACCCAGGTAGCCGGCGAAGTGGTTATCGACAACTATGCCGTCATCGGCGGGGGCACCCTCATCCACCAGTTCAGCCACATCGGTGCACACGTGATGATACAGGGCGGCTCGCACGTCAACAAAGACATCCCCCCCTACATCAAGGTAGGACGCAACCCCATCTCCTACGCCGGCATCAACTCCATCGGTCTGCGCCGTCGCAACTTCAGCAACGAGACCATCTGCAACATCCAGGAGATTTACCGGTACCTCTACCTGTCGGACATGAACAACAGCGACGCTATCGAACGCATCGAGGCCGAACTGCCTGCCACCAAAGAGCGTGACGAAATCGTCATGTTCGTGCGCAACTCCAAACGGGGAATTATCAAAGGATATCTCTAAGATACACTTTTTCGATAATACCGATTACGAAGCGGGAGCCTCTGAGCAAGAGACTTCCGCTTCGCGTTTTATCGCCATCGGATAGACAAACAGGCTTGAAAAGTCTATTAAACGGGCTTTGCGAGATATATTCCCGACTAAAAATTTTGAGGTTCGAAACTTTCAAATATATTTGCACACCATAATCATGTAATGGCGCCTCCGAAAACCATAGACAGAGTAGGAAAAACGAAAAAAATGGAATTATGAAAAAGATTCTCTTCGCAGCCGCTGCAGCGGCTTTGGTACTCACCAACGTACAAGCACAAGAAAAGTTCAAGCCCGATGCCATGACCGTATCCACCGAGTTGAGCTACTCGCCCGGCGGTGCTACCGATGGTGGCTTCAGCCTGCCCGAGTATGGTGCCAAAGTGCGTTTGCACCTCAACGAAAAGATGGCCGTCCGCTTGAAACTGGGATTGAACACATCGTCGCAAAAGACAACCGACTTTACCCCCAACGGCACAAACGACGACATAGAGACCTACCACCGCAACACGCAAACGATATTCTCTATTATGCCCGGCTTTGAGTATCACTTTACCAAATATGAAAGAATATCGCCTTATGTCGGAGGCGAAATCGGATTACTGTCCTCTACAACTAAAGAGACGACCAGCAGCTCAATCAGCGAAAATAAGACCATAATCAAGAATCCGGGACTGGGATTCGGCATCAACGTATTCACCGGTGTCGATGTGTACCTGTGCAAAGGCCTCTACCTGGGTTTCGAGCTTGGTCTGGGGTATGAATCGCTGGATACCAAACGTACCCTAACTACTACCATATCAGAGAACGGGACCACCGAAGACAAGGGAAACCAAGCTATACTGCAAACCTCGTTCGGCTTCCATGCTACCCCGTCGCTGCGCGTAGGCTGGTGCTTCTAATCGACCATAAAGAGCTTATCGGCTTGTATATCAACAGCGAGGCATATCAACACGGTATGCCTCGCCTCTTTTAAATATAGGTATCGCCCTACCCTCGACGGCCGACAGCTGCCGAAATATAGATGTCGCCTCCATATTTTTACAGGCATTATTTGGTAAGCGAAAGTTTTTTACTACTTTTACATATCCAAAAAAAGAACCTAATTACACAACATCATGATCTATAAATTCAGAATTGTTTCGGACGAAGTTGACAATTTCAGACGGGAAATCTGCATAGACTCCGATGCCACCTTTCTCGATTTGCACGATGCCATACTCGACTCGGTGGGCTTCACCAAAGATCAAATGACCTCGTTTTTCATTTGTGACGACGATTGGGAGAAAAAGACCGAAATCACGCTCGTAGACATGGGCAAAGATTCCGACGAAGATACTTGGATTATGTCCTCGACCCGACTGAGCGAGCTGATCGAAGACGAGGGCCAACGGCTGGTTTTCGTATTCGACTACATGACCGACCGCATGTTCTTCATGGAGTTGAAAGAGATTGAGCCGGGCAAAGACCTCGATGCCCCTATCTGCACCCGCAAAGAGGGAAATCCCCCGCAACAGACCATGGACTTCGAGGAACTGGAGAAGAAGAATTCCGCCAACAACACATCGGACCTCGACGAAGATTTCTATGGCGACGAAACCTACGACCCGTCGGAACTCGACGACGAAGGCTTTGCCGACCTGAACATGGACGACGATTACACGCTGTAACCGATTCGCCCCCGAGGGCAACCGTATAAACGCATTGCAGGGCTGCTTCGCTATCGCGCGAGGCGGCCCTTTTCTTATACACAAGAGAGGCGAGACATCCTGCTCGGCTCCCGTTACTCGACGATAGTGGCGGCAATGTGGCGCACCCCGCCGTCGTTACGGAACTCACACAGATAGATACCCTGCCAGGTTCCCAGGTCGGGGCGACCGTTGCGAATGGGAATCGTCAGCGAAGGGCCCAGCAGCGAGGCCTTGATATGGGCCGACATGTCGTCGTCGCCCTCACAAATGTGGCGGAAGTAAGGAGCACCGTCGGGGACTGCCCTGTCGAAAAACGAAGCGAAATCGCGACGCACGTCGGGGTCGGCATTCTCGTTGATGGTCAATGCCGCCGAAGTATGCTTGATAAACAGATGGAGCACACCGGCTTGCGGCAACTCGGGCAAGCGGGTAAAAATCTCTCGCGTTACCAGGTGATAGCCTCGCCCGTAGTGAGGCAATGTAATCTCTATCGTTCGAACCATAATACAGTTATTTTATACAAAGATAGTGAAAAAGGGGACACAGAAACAAACTGAAAATCCTCTCTCCCAGGTTAGAAATATTATATAGACACATCTAATTAAAATCAGTATACAATCGGTCTTTCGACAGATCCAATTTTTCCTCTAATAAAATTTTTTTATCATCTAATGTCGTTATCTTGAGTAAATATTCTCCCTTTTTTAGAAGAATCTTGGTAAATTTATTTTCTTCTATACTCATACATAGTTCTTCATCTATATACACATTACAAGCCCTTGTATACTTAATTTTAAGATTGGCGCTATCCAAAACTAAATTTTCATCTGTACGTTCCTGAGGGGCTTCATATTTTAAAGTTCTTAGCCGATTAGTCAACCTTTCCATTGCAGCCCGGAAATAAGTTCCCATTTGAAATGGCAATTGCTCTAAATCTTTAATTTCACTCAAATCTTCAGGAAAGTTTTTGGGCCAACGCCATACTGTATTTCCCTCTCCGTTTTCAATAACAACAGGAATTATATGCGATTTATATTTCAATGCAGTTCTAATTTCCCTGGCTACCCAATCCCCTTTTTTATGACACTTCTTCATAGACTGAGGACTCAAAACCAAAATAAAATCCTTACAAGAAAAAATCGCATCAATAATTTTCAGATTAAACTTTCCATCTTGAATGGATGTATAATCAAAGAATACATTTGGATAATGGTCTTTTTGTAATGCTTGTTCTATTGTCCTCGCTACATCACGTCCATCAATTCTCCTATAACTAATAAAAATATCGGTATTATCCCTTTGTGGTACATATCTATCTAATGCGTCAATTTCCAACGGCGTTTCTAAGATTTTTCTAATTAAATTACCTAAATATATAAAAGGGGAAGAAATAATTTTGAATGGGGAACTCAATCTCTGTCTCTTCCACAGCACATTAAAATCAATATCAAGAAGTCTTGCTAACACCCTTATAAAGGCTGCTTCACGACCTTCCATCTTGGCATCAATTCCGAGTATTTCATTATAACGCAGAGCTTCAGGAAGATACTCTTTATCTGCGCCATAATCTACTATAAAAGGTATAATATGATTAGAACGGCCTAAATCTATAAATTTCTGTACTTCACAATTTACCCAATGTGATTTCGCAGAATTAGGAGAACAAATTACAATTAAAAATTTTGACTTCTCTAATGATTTTTGAAGTGTATCAGACAAGAGTCCCGAAGACAACTCATTTACATCCGCAAAAATAGGTGTTAATGTAGCCCCAGGATTACCTCGCTTAATATAGTTTGGCAATTTATAGGTTTCCAATCGCTTTTGTAACCACTTAGCCCATTTAATATCAGTACGACTATAGGTTATAAACGCTAAATACTTATATTGTAATTCCATCATTTTTAGTAGTACATACAATAATAGAACAAGTCCCCTCAGCGGCCCGTCTCGTGGAAAAACCGATACTTAATCCAATAGTAGAAACGCTTGAATACGTTCGAAGGCTCGGGTTTGAAGTGGACGGTTACATCTACCTCATCGCGATTGAAAAACAGAATATAGGTCGACGACACCAGAGCCACATGATACTCAAACTTCTCAATCCCGTAGATATTCCGCAACAGAATCGTGCGGAAGGGATTGTCGTCGCTCATCTGTGCAAATGTGATGGAATCGTCGGTCATGGTAACGCCATACAGCGTCCCGCAAAGAGTCATAAACTCGTCGAGGTTCAAATCGGATAAGGTTTTAGGCGGGCTCGAATACTTCTTATACAAAGCCTTAATGACACGTTTAGAAATCATAGCACCACAAGAATATGAATATAAGCACTTTTTCCTTGGATAAATATAAGAAAGAATAGGTATACGCCCTAATTCCCATTAAGAATTCTTCTTCTAATTAACATATAGATACATAACAAAACAAATATTAGCCATTCAAGCGTTAATAAATGCTCATTCTCCCTTCACTTCTTGACTCGCCAAGCGGCATAGCACCAGCACAAGACCAAATAAATAGGACCTGCACTACGAAAACGGATTGGTCACAGTTGATCGTACACCTTTCGATCGACAAAAAAGGAAGCGTGCGGATGACTATTTATTCCGCACCCAAAACGAAGAGCAAAAATATTCGGTCACGACAACCGATCTTTGAGCGACTGAAAATCGTAACTGCCGGGCGACTGATAGATACGCAGCCCGAACTCACGAGTGATGCCCAGGGTATGGTCCATAAGGTCGGCGGCTATGCCTTCGTAGATTTTCCACACCTTTTCCGACGAAAAGAGATAGAGCTCTACGGGCAATCCCTTCTCGGCCATGGGCAGATAGCGCACCATGTAGAGCATATCGGGGTTCGACTTTCCCATCTGCCGGATATAGTTCTCGAGATAGACCCTGAAGAGCAGGGTATTGGTGACTCGCAACTCCTCGACCAGAAACCGGTTACCGGCCGCACGGGCATCGGCAATGGCCTGCAACCGCTGCGATACGAACTCGCCAATGAGGAAATTGGACTCGAACTGGTGCAGCTCCTCCTCATCGAGAAAGGTAATACTGTTCACATCGAGCAGAATCTGCCGCGTGATGCGGCGGCCGCCACTCTCGAACATGCTGCGCCAGTTGGTGAACGAACCCGAAACCAACGCATAAGGGGGTATGGTCGTGGTCGTGTTGTCGAAGTTTCTCACCTTCACCGTGTTGAGGGTAACGTCCTGCACGATACCGTTGGCATTATGCGCCGGGGCGGTAATCCAGTCGCCCTTGTGCAGCATGTTGTTGGCCGACAGCTGTATACCGGCCACAAAGCCCAGAATCGTATCTTTGAATATCAACATGAGTACGGCTGCCGAGGCTCCCAATCCGGCAAACAACCGGGCAGGCGACTCGTCGATGATGGTACCCACGATACTGATAAATCCAATTGAGAAGAGTATCACTTGCAACGTCTGAATACCGCCCTTGATGGGGTAGTGGCGCAGCTCCTCCTTCTCGTTGAAGATGTCGAGAAAGGCATTGAGCATGCCGTTCAGGAAACGGAGTATCAGCGCAATGATATAGACCTTGCAGATGCGTTCGGTCAATACATACCAGCTACCCTCCGGCTCGAATGCCGAAGGCAAAAAGGCATAGAGGATAAAGGCCGGCGCCAAGGCTGCCAACCGGGCCACCACCTTCTTGTCGTACAGATGGTCGTCCCATTCGAACTTGGTACGGCGAATAACCGGCAACAACAGTTTGTTGATGAGCAGCTTGCAAACCACATCGCACACCACGGCAATGAGTACGATCAAAATCACATAAATCAAGGTATACCCTATCTCGGTGGTATCGAACATGAGACCGGCTACGGCATGCAACGAATTTTCGACAGACTCCAACATAACAATCACTTTTTCATTCTACAACCGGCTGGGCTTCACTCTTCTTGCTCTTATCCTTCTTACCGAACGAGAAGCGATACCCTACCGTATAGGTAAACCCAAAGGGCGAACCCTCGGGACCGAAGCCCGGGATAAACCAAGGCTGAGAATCGGCATTCTTCTTGTAGCTGAACATCATGCGGTAGCGCACGGTCCAACCCATATAGAAGTTCTTATAGACCTGAACACGCAAACCGCCCAACAGTTCGCCCCAATGGGCCCACGACTTCTGCCCGGTCATGCTCAGTTGCTCGGTCTCTTCCCAGTACGACGACTCCATCGTGATGTTGTCGATGTCGTAGGTAAAGAACGAAAATCCATATCGCACACCGATGTAGAAGAAGCTCATCTCCTCCTTGTTGTAACCGAAGTTGTAGTTCATGCCTATGCGGTTGTAGAGCGATGGCTTGGTGCGATAGGTGAAATTCAGCTCCTCGGGGGTATTGTCGGCATAGCCCAACCCAATCTCCCACACCGGGAAGAATCGATTATGCAGGTCGAGCTCGGCCGCTATCTCGTAGTTGCCGTAACTCTGACCGAAGAGTTTGGTCACCCCGTCGAGTATATTTACATTCACCGTCAAGCCGTTGAAAAGGGGGTAGATATACCCTTTGATTTTGGGCTCCTCGGGCTCGGGGGCCACCACACTGTCGGGTTGTGTGGTCACCGTATCGCGCCGGGCCGTAGGGTCGACCGGCGTAATGCGACGTTGGGCCACCGACGTCAGGGCCACCAGCAGGAACAATATGAACAGTTTACTCCTCATCGGGTTCGGGGGTTTGAACGGTATAATACAGGCGCACGCTCTCTACGTCGTCGTTGGTTATCTCGTGCACGATTACGGCTACCGAATCGAGCACATGGCGGGTATAGCGACAAGTCTCGATGCTGAAGTTATACATGGCACCGCAGTCGATCGAAGCAAAATAGGGATAGGCCCGATAGACAAACGTGAGCGTGTCGTTGTTGCGGGGCGACGCGAGCGACTGTTGCAAATAGCGAATGACATATTGCGTGGAGTCCTGGGTAAAGCGCAACGGCAGATAGACCTGACTGACCGCGACGGCCGAGTCGAGCAGCATCGAATCGTTGGGCTGCCCAATCCCGTATATCGAAATCGAGTCGATGGCCAGGGCCTGCTCGTTGATATTGTAGGCATAGAACTGAGCCCGCGGTATGCTGTTGCGGTTTTCCACACAACCGTCGCTACCGCAACTGCCCAACAGCAGCGCGCAGCCACACAGCCACAGCCACCAGGCGGCCCGGGATCTTCTCAGAAGCGCTCCCATTTCACCACATCGTTAAACGGTTTACGCTTCCGCTCCGTTTCGGCAGCATCGGCCGGATAGCCTACGGGCAGAAGCACAACGGGTTCCCACGTAGGAGGCAGATTCAGCACCTCGCGGCAACGGGCCACGTCGAAGTTGCACACCCAGCAGGTGCCCAGCCCCTGCTCAACGGCAGCCAGGGCCAGATGCTCGGTAGCAATGGCGACGTCGACATCGCAGAAGTCCTTGCCGTCGGAGGCCCGTTTCCACGAAGCCTCGTGATTGCCGCACACCACGATGCAGGCCGGAGCCGCCGCAAACCATTCGCGCGGGTAGCACTCGTACAGCGCCTTCAGCTGCTCGGCCTCGCGCACCACCACAAAGCACCACGGTTGAAAATTCACGGCCGACGGTGCCAGCCGGGCGACTTCGAGCATATATTCGAGTTTGGCACGTTCGACCTTGGCCGGAGCAAAGGCGCGCACCGACTTGCGGGCCTTCACCAACGCAAGCAAATCGGGATATTTATTTTCGTTCATACTATTCAAAGAGTTTCGACAGATTCGATTTTATTTCAGCTCGCTCTCTATCTGGTAGTTGTTGCGTTCACTCGAGTTGCGCGAAATCAATTCGCCCACAAAACCGGCCAGGAACAACTGGGTGCCCAGAATCATGGCCGTAAGAGCCAGATAGAAATAGGGCGAGTCGGTCACCAACCGATAGGGCAACCCGCTGTACAGGCAATAGAGCTTGTTGGCCCCCACCACAATCACGGCGATAAAGCCCAACACAAACATCAGGCTGCCCAGCAACCCGAAGAAGTGCATGGGTTTCACCCCGAAACGAGAGAAGAACCACAGGGTAATGAGGTCGAGATAACCGTTTACAAACCGGTCGAGCCCGAACTTGGTCTTGCCATATTTACGGGCCTGGTGATGGACCACCTTCTCGCCTATCTTGTCATACCCGGCATTCTTGGCCAGGTAGGGTATATAGCGGTGCATGTCGCCGTAGACCTCGATATTCTTCACCACCTCCTTCTTGTAGGCCTTCAATCCGCAGTTGAAGTCGTGCAGATTCCTGATGCCCGACACCTTGCGGGCCGTGGCGTTGAAGAGTTTGGTGGGTATGGTTTTGGAGAGCGGGTCGTAGCGTTTCTTTTTCCACCCCGACACCAGGTCGTAACCGTCGACCGTAATCATGCGGTAGAGTTCGGGTATCTCGTCGGGGCTGTCCTGCAAGTCGGCATCCATGGTGATGACCACATCGCCCTCGGCCCGCAGGAAACCGGTATAGAGAGCCGGCGACTTGCCGTAGTTGCGACGGAACTTCACCCCCTTGATGCAGGGGTTCTTCTCGCGCAGCGACTCGATGACCTGCCACGAGTTGTCGGTACTGCCGTCGTTGATAAACCAGATTTCGTATGAAAACTTGTTGGCGGCCATTACCCGCTCGATCCACGCTGTCAGCTCGGGCAGCGATTCGGCCTCGTTATACAAAGGTACGATTACCGAAATATCCATATTCCTATTGTTTTGTATGATTTGACTTTGCACGCAGTTTCACGAGCCACGCTATCGCAGCCGACAGCAACGACCCGAAAAACAGATTCACCCACATGCGCTCTACCACCACCGACATCGGCGTGGGCACGTTGCCCTTCTCGAGCCCCTCCTTCATTGCATCGAGCAACGAGGGGTCCTTGGCCATCAGATTCAGAGCCTCCATCAGCTCGACAGCCGACTGGAACTGAATCTTGATGTACTCGGGGTTGATATAGACATAATAGATATACTGGGCCAGACTGCTGATGAGCGACGTGAAGAAAAAGAGCATGATACCCATCATCCACAGTTGGGCGAAATAGGCCTTCGTCCCGCTCATCACGTCGTACTTGCGCATGGCATAATAAACCACTACGGGGATACACAACAGCATGAGCAGAGAGACTGCATTACAGAAAAAGGAGTCCATGCTACACACCTCGAAAACAAACTTGACCACAAAGTAGAGCCCCATATACACGCCCCACTCCATGGCAAACTGCACGATACTTTTCGGCTCTTCGTTTTTTACCATCAGAAACTCTTTTTTCGAATATTCGTTAGCGTACAAAGGTATCACTTTTGCGACAATATTCATAGACGACAGTGCCAAAAATCGTTGCACCGCATTCAAAATAGCCGGCCCCGACCGCTCCCCCGAAACCATAAGAAAACCTAAAAGCGGCGAATGACTTGGCAAATCGAGCCATTCTCACTACCTTTGTGGCCCTTTTATAAAGAGAGTATGAAGAGACGATATGTAATGATTATCACCGCCCTATGCGCCGCCTGCTTCTCGCTGATGGCCGACATGCCCCGGGACTACTACCCCAATACCCTCGAGGGGAAGAGCGGTGCCGAACTGAAGACCGAGCTGTACAACCTGCTCAAGAACCACACCCGCATCGCCTATGGCTCGCGCAACTACGACGGGGCCTGCACCTGGACCGTATTCAAGCAGAGCGACGTAAGGCCCAACGGTAAAGTGTGGGACATGTATTCCAACAACACCTACAGCTTCTCGAGCGGAGCCGCCAAAGGGATGAACATCGAGCACAGTGTGCCCAAGAGCTGGTGGGGCGACGCGGCCGATTATGACGGAACAACTCCCCTCACGCGATTTCAACACGACGCCAGCTACGACCTGCACCACCTCACCCCGGCCGATGCCAACGCCAATATGGCCAAAAGCAACTTTGCACTGGGCGAGGTGGTTACCCCCTCGTTCGACAACGGCGTGAGCAAAGTAGGCACCGGCTATGTCAACGGCAAGGCCACCAACCTGTTCGAGCCGGCCGACGAGTACAAAGGCGATTTCGCCCGCATGTATCTCTACTTTGTCACCTGCTACCAAAACTACACCTGGCAATCCCTGGCCAACACCATGTTTGCCCAGAACGCCTACCCCACCCTCAATGCCTACGGCCAAACCCTGCTGCTGAAGTGGCACCGACAGGACCCCGTGAGCCAGAAGGAGATCGACCGCAACAACGCCGTCTACAGTTTCCAGAGCAACCGCAACCCCTACATCGACTACCCCAATCTGGTGGAGTACATCTGGGGCGACTCAATCGGCTATGAGTTCAGCTTCTCGGGCGGACAGACCTCAACCCCGGCCATCACCGTATCGAGCAACCGCATCGACTTTGGCTACATTGCCGACGGCACCTCGAAACATGCCGAGGTTTACCTCAAGGGGCGCAACCTTACCTCGCCCGTCACAGCCCAGATTCTCAACGAAGATCGCGGCGAATTTACCATAGCCTCGACCTCGTTTGCAGCCGATGCGCTCAACACGACGGGCATCAACCTCACTGTCACCTTCTCGCCCCAGACTACCGGGGCACACAACGCCACGCTGCGCCTCACGAGCGACGACCTCGAGTCGGCTACCGACATCGCCCTTTCGGGCTCGGTACTCTCGTCGCAAATCACCTATCTCGAGATTGTGGGGTTGAAATCGTCCTACAAAAAGAGCGATAGCCCCGTGACCCTGCAACTGAACACCGATGTGGCGGTCGAATGGACCATCGACGGACAAAAGGCCACCCAATTCAACCCCGCCAACCTTACGCCGGGGCTCCATACGGTCCAGTTCACCACCTCGGCCTCGCGAGGCAAGATGCGTGTACAAATTGTCGAATAACCCTAAATGGAACCGATTATGAAAATAGAGCAATATATCCGTTATATCGTAGCCTCCCTGATAGCCCTGTCGCTGCTCTGCGGCTGCAAGGAGGAGAAAGAAGAGAGTCAACAAACCGCGTTCAACCTGCGGGTAGATGAGTCGGTAGCCTTCAAACTGCCCAAGTCGACCACCTATACCCTGACGACCGACAACCCCATTATCGACTACACCCGGTCGGGCAATGTGCTCACGGTCACCGCACTCAAGGAGGGCAAGGCCCTGCTCACGGTGGTACTCGACTCGGGCGAAAGCCGCAACTACACCTTTACCATCACGGCCAATGCCTACCAGATAGGCTTCACCATCAACTCTACCCCTCGCGTGGAGTCGTGGACGGGCTCCTCGCTCGAGACCGAAAAGACTGCCGGCCTACAGGTGAGCTGCGAACCGGGTCTCGACATCACCGGCTCGACAGCCAGCGCCACCACTCGCTCCTACGCCTTCCTCTACCCCGAGACGGGCAAACTGCTGCGCTTCTCGGCCGAGGGCGACTTCACCCAAAAGGGCTCCCTGAGCAACGCCATTGTGGCCACCCGCGAAAGCCACAACGACCCGGTACAGTACGAGAGCTGCACCGCCACCATCGAAAAGGTGAACAGCGAGGGCAAAATCTGGTTCACCCTGCAATTTGCCGATCGCAAAGACATCCGCATCGTCACCGAGGTATTCTAAATTTCAACTATAACCCTAAACAAACGGCCCCGACGCCAATCGTGCGTCGGGGCCGTTCCCCTTTATATAACTGCCTCTCTCAAAGCAAATGCTATTTCAAAACCGGCCGGTCGTTCCGTACCGTCCTGTTCAACCGTTCGACCATACGCTTCAGGTGGGCTTCGTTCTCTTCGTCGCTAATCGTGGGGTCTTTGGTGAAACGCCGGCAAGGCAATTCGGGACAACCCCCGCAATTTGCCCGCCCCTGCTCCCGGCAACAGCGGTAGACGGGGCACTCGTCGTCGCCGGTATACGACAACCAAAAGACCTGTCCCTCGATGGCCCGGCATCCCCGGCACGATGCCGGATAATTGCCACACTCGGCACATACCGCACCACAGGGCGAAGGGTTGGCCACCTCATCTTTCCACAGCCACCATTTGCATTTGTTCCTGTCGGGGTGCCCGGTATTGACAAAATAAGATACGGCCCGGTAGAGATAAAGCTGACAACGGTCGATGGTGCAACCTCGCAAGCGGCACTCCTCGACATACAACTCCTCGCCGCTCTTACCGCACAGCGACTCTATCGAGGTATATCCCATGGCCAAGAGGTCTTGCTCGGTCCGTTTCCCTACATTGGGTATCTGACGCAATTCGGTCATAACTGTCTATTTTTATTCTATCCGTCTATTCCACTCGTCCGAAGTGATTAGCATAAAATGTTCAGTACGCACATCGCCCAGCGGAGAGACTTTTCCCGTCTCAGTATGGTGGTAAGTAAACCCACACTTCTCCATCACCCGGCGCGACTTCATGTTATCATCGTAATAACCACACCACACCCGCCGTATCCCCAGGGTCTCGAAACAGCGGTGCAACAGAAAGCGCACTGCCTCGGGGATAAGTCCTTGTCCCCAATAGGGACGACCTATCCAGTAGCCGATTTCGGCATCAGCAGCCTCCATGGCGGCACTGTGCACTCCATCGCCAAACATGATGCCCACACTCCCCACCGGCTCACCTGTCGCCTTGAGCACTACGGCATAGGTCTCTGGAGCCGAGAGCACGCTGCGGATAATCTCCCGACTGTTCTCTACCGAGGTATGAGGAGGCCATCCGGCCACAGGCCCCACCGCCGGATCGCTGGCATAGCGATAGAGCGACGGAGCATCGGCTTCGCTCCAACGGCGAAGCACCAGCCGCAAGGTTTCGAAATATAGATCATTGTCCGGCATTATTTCAAGCATGTAACGTTGCACAATGGGCAAGCATGTAAAACTCACTATTCCGTCTTCCTCCCCATAACAATACAACCCGTAGTATGGACCGATTCGTACGATATGTCTCCAAACGAAGCTTCGCTCAACAGATGAACAATCTCTTTTCTGGAATATATGCGAACGTCTCCATCACGTCCAAAGCGAATAAACAGGTTCATCAACTGCCTCAATGGGAAACCGACGTGATAGTCGCTTATCAACAGACGGCCTTCAGGCCTCAGCACCCGACGGAACTCCGAAAGGGCTTTTGCCGGAGCAGGATAGTGATGAAATGAATCGTTGCATATCAACAGGTCAAAAACGCCATCATCAAATGGAAGATATTCAGCATCGCCCCAAAACAAGCTGGCCTTTTCTCCCAATTTCGAACGGGCTGTATCGAGCATCTTTTCCGATATATCAATACCATACAAATTCATGGCCGGACATCTGGAGCGAATTAAATAGAGCATCTCTCCAGTTCCACACCCTACATCCAACAAACTACTTATTCCCTGTAACGAGACTACTCGTTCCAATATCGAGCGATACAGTCTCCTCGCATGGGCTCCATATCGAGTCGTATCGTAAACGGCAGCCTGATGGTTAAACGAAATTCGGGAATTTTCCTTAGCGTTCATCGGATTATCATCGACAGAATTTTTCCCGTTACTTCTCTATCTTCACCTTGGCAATCATCTTGCGAATCTTACCCTCGCCGATAACCGGGGCATGAGCATCTTCGGGAAAGAAGACGGCCACCTGTCCGGGCACGAGGTGCAGCCACGAGGTGGGGCGGTCGGCATAGAGTGCGCAATCGCCCTCGGGGTCGTAGGGTTTCACCTCGTCGATCACATCTTCGAGCGCCTTCCACCCCATGGTTTCACGACCCTCGAGCAGAATCTGCACATCGATGTAGTCGCGGTGTACCTCCAGCACCTGCTTTTCGGCCGGCATGCACTCGGGGTTGACGTTGTTGATGAAGAGGTTGTCGCCGTCGAGTTCGATGCGGCCGCACGGTGTGTGCAGGATGTCGTGGCTCTTGACGTAGTCGAACAGCATCTTGAACCGCGGATGAAGCGCCTCGATACGGGCGGTATTCTGTAAATTGGTAAGTATCATAGCTTTTTGTTTTAATTTGAGTTTCAAGTTTCGAGACCGGCTACTCCATGTTGTCGGTCTTGGGCCGGAGGAAGTAGAGCTGCAAGGCCAGTGCCACGGCTACCACAATGGCCAGCATGGCAAAGCCGCTACCCAGGTTACCGCCGTCGGTCCATCGGCCCAGCAGGCTGGTAATGAAGGCTCCGGCAAAAACGCCCACCATATTCATAATACCGTAGGCCGTGGCCTTCTGCTTGGCCGAGACGAACTGGCAGAGGATGGGCATGTTGTTGGTATCGAACATGCCATACCCGATGCCGAAGAGGAGTCCGGCGCCCACCACGGCCACGATGCTGTGGCCATAGCCCAGCAGGAGCAGCGACGGTATGGTGAGGCCCAAACCGATGGCTCCGGTGTAGACCCGACCCCGCAGATTCTTCTGTACCCAGCGGTCGGAGAGTGTTCCACCGATAATGACACCCAGAAACGACGACACGGCTATGGTGATGGTCGAGAGCGGACCGGCCTGCGACATGGGCATATCGAGATTCTCCTCGAAGAGCGTGGGCAGCCAGTTCTTGGTAGCCCATCCCGGGAGACTGGGAGCGGCGAAATAGAGCAGAATCACCCAAAAGGCGACGCTGCTGAAGAGCGACTTCAGACTCACCCACACCGGTTCTTTGGCCGGTGCTGCCGTCTCGGGCACCGGCTTCTCCAGATTCACATCGGGCTTTTTATCCCGCAGAAAGAGGGTCAACACCACGGCATAGGCGATGCCGATGATACCGAACCAGTGGAAAGTCGTGTGCCACGAATAGGCTGCGGCCACCGTAGCACCGAAACCGCCGATAGCCTGGCCGGTATAGAGCCCCGTCATGTGAATGCCCACTGCCAGCGAGCGCGATTTACCCGTGTGATAATCGGCTATGAGCGAAAGCCCCGCCGGAATATAGAGAGCCTCGCTCACCCCCATGAGGGCCCGAAGCCAGAAAATCTGATTGAAGGTAGTGGCAATACCCATGAGGTAGGTCACTGCCGACCACACGAACAGGCTGCCCACAATGAGCCATTTGCGGTTCAGCCGGTCGGCGATAATGCCCGACACGGGGCTCATGAATCCGTAAATATAGAGGAAGATGGCCATAAGCCAACCGAAGTTGGTGGCCGACTGCAGCTCGACAATATCGACCTGCATGGCATCTTTCATGGTACTCAGCATCTGCCGGTCCATATAGTTGAGCAGAGCGACACCCCACAAAAGAGCAACAACAATCCAAGGATAAATTTTTGAGGTCTTCACGATAAAGATTTATAAACAAACTATTAAAAAAAAGCTACGACCGGGAAGGACAAGTAGTCCCCTCTTGTGCTCCCGGTCGTGCTCAATTATCTATTCAGCATTTCCTGGCACAGTTCATACCCCTTGGTCATCATGCGGGGGATATGGAACGGGCCTTTGAAGAGATTCCCCTTAGCGGGCTGGGCCACACTGCCATCGCGATGCAGGTATCCAAACCACTCACCATACAGCGCGTCGGGGAAATGGGCGTATGTCCAGTCGCTTATCTGCGTGTGTAACTTCAAATATTTTTCATCGCCGGTCACCTTGTAGGCATAGAGCGTGGCGATGATAGCCTCGGTCTGGGGCCACCAGAACTTCATGTCCTGCGAGTAATCTTGCGGCGGATAGTTCTTGCAGTCGCGGAAGTTGATGATACCGCCGAACTGCTTGTCCCAACCCCACTCCCACGACCATTCGAGTATGGTGAGGGCCAGACGGGCGATTGCCTCGTCGCCACCCCGGTCGGCTGCCACGTCGAGCAGGAACCACGAGGTCTCGATGCAGTGCCCGGGATTGATTACCCGGCCGTTGATGGTATCGATAAATTCGCCACGGGGACCTACCGTCTCGAGCAGAGCCTTGAACTCGGGGTGCATGAAGTAGTGCTCCAGCGCATAAAGCGAGGTGGCAATCTGCTCGTCGAGTTCGGGATCGTCGATTACCTTCTTGATGCGCGAAGCCACGTTGATCATAATCATCGTGATAGAGTGCCCTTGCGCCTCGACCGTGGGTAGGTATTTGGGCTCGAGTATGCCGGGAGTCGAAAGGAAACGGCGCATGGCCTTGAAGAGGGCGAGAGCCTTCTCGGCATACTCCCGGTTACCGGTAGCCAGGGCATACTCGGCCATGGCTATGGCGGCGAAACTTTCGCTGAAGACGTAGCGGCGTTTCCGCAACGGAGTACCGTCGGCGGCCACCTCGAAGTACATGCGGCCGTCGCTGTCGAAACAGTGGGCCTCGATAAAGTCGAGCGTACTCTTGGCGGCATCGAGCCACTCCTGGCGTTTCTCTATATGATTGTAGGCATAACTGCACGTAAAGGCAAAGCGACCTTGAAACCACACCGACTTGGTGGTGTCGATGAGGCTGCCGTCGCGGTCGACACAAGTGTACACCCCGCCGTTTTTCCGGTCGAGGCCATACTTGAGCCAGAACGGCATGATGTTGTTCAACATGTCGTTTTTATACCGCTCGGCCCAATAGCTCAGATAAATTCGAGTATCCATTGTCATCGCCTCCTATCAAAACTTGTTGCAACGCTCGAAGAATCCGATAGCCTCCAGTTCGGACTTCATGCGAGCCTCTTCTTCGTCGGTCATATTCTGGAACGGCGTGCGGTTCTTGCCCAGGTCGAGCCCGATCAGTTTCATAATGCGCTTACCGGCCACGATGTTGCCCCGGTAGTGACAAATCACGTTGATGACGTCCTGTGCAAAGTTCTGGAGCTCGCGGGCTTTCTCGATGTCGCCGGCGTTCCAGGCGTCGATAATCCCTACCAGATTGATACCGTTGTAGTTGGTCGTACCACCTATACCGCCCTGTGCGCCGCCCATAGCCAGCGAGGGGAGTATGGTTTCGTCCTGCCCGTGCAGCATGTCGTATTTGCCGTTTTTGTAGAGGCGGCACTGGTTGTATTCATAGATACTTTCGTAGGTATATTTGATACCGGCGAAGTTGGGAATGCGGCCGTCAACGGCCTCGAGAAACGAGGTCATGGGCAGATAAGCACCGTTAAAGGCCGGTATGTGGTAATAGTAGAAAGGAAGTTGAGGTGCTCCGGCAGCAATCTCCTCGCAATATTTCACCAACTCTTCGATGCGACCGATTTTCGGGAAGGGAGGCGCCATGGCTCCAATACCCCAAGCCCCAAGTTTCTGGGCATGCTCGGCCAACCGTTTACTCTCTTTCACACAGCAACTGCCTACATGTACAATCACCTTGAATCCGGCGGGGGCGACTCTCACCCACTCTTCGGCCAGTCGCATGCGCTCCTCTTCGGTGAGCATGTAGCCTTCGCCCGACGAACCGTTGATAAATACACCTTTCAGGCCGTTCTTCACCAACATGCGGGCATAAGCCTCGATGGGCTCTAAATTCACCTCTCCTTGTTCGTCAAACGGCGTAAACGGAGCATCGATCAATCCTACTATCTTTTCCATATCTTTTATTAGTAAATTATTTTATTAACTACTGGCAAATTTAGGATTTTATATTTATTAAAACAAGTAGAACGAAGAAAAAATATCTTTCATTTCAAATTTGCTCCTTCTGCTCAGAGGAGTATACCTTTCCCGCCGGTACGACAGACGTAGCGCCATCGGTATCGCGCCACTCAAAAGCGCCTATTTGTGAACTCCTTACACCAGGTTTCACCTCGCCACATACCATTATCAAGAGCGAATCGTCAAGCAACAGCACCCCTCCGGCTCGGTTCAGCCCCTCGACTGAGGGCGAGACCGACCAGTCGCCACGGGTCGTATTATAGATAAGCACCTCGTTATTAAATCGATACCATTCAATTGGTTTCTTCATGTAGTCGGCGGGAGCCCTGCCTTCCATGGCTTCTTTAAATATTTTATAATCTACACCTCCCGTCAACAGCAGGCAATTACCGACAACAGCCCCGCTCCCTCCCGAGATGGCATACCGTCCACCGTCGGGCGCGACAGGGAAAGGCACAGGATTGCCCCACTGCCGGGTCGCCACATCGTAGGGCACCATATCGGCAGGAATCGTACAGGTGCGCGTCGACGGGTCGTAACTGAAACCTCCGGCCAGATAGAGCTTGCCGCCCGCAGCCAGCAGAACGGGTTGCACCCGATTCGGAGCCGGATAGTCGGGAAGCCGGGTCCAGACCCGACTCTTCAGGTCGAGGGCATAGAGGGCACGACCGCCATCGGACTGGTTTCCGCCCGTTACATAGACTACCCCGTCGACCGATGCGGCAGCTCCGTTGTCGATAGCCACAGGCAACGGCGGCAAATCACGAAAGCCCCACGCGGCCACGCTATCGGGCCCCGGTTGTGACTCGATGAGGAAAGCCCGCGTCACCGCCGAGTCGGCATCCATACCACCTACGCATACCAACCCCTCGTCGGTCTCGGCCGCGGCCCCGTAGGCCAATGCCTGAGGCAAATCGGGCAACACCCGCCAACCGCTGTCGGGCCGAGCCATATCCAAGGCATAGAGGCTGCTGTAAAACCGTTTCACACCCCCATCGGCCGCCGGCACATCGGGGAAATTGCAGCCGCCACCTACCACCATATAGTTGCCCACCATCCCGGCAAAGGGGGCCGAAACGCCTCCCGGCACAGGATAGTCAGGCAAACCTACAGATTCACGACTGCCGCCAGTCGAGCCGCCGCAGCTCGCCAATACGAGCCACAATCCCAGCACTACTCCACATTGTATCGTTTTCATAAACAAGCCAAATTTTCGACCGATTACTCTCATCTATAATCAAAGGAAAGGAACAACCGGAAACTCCATCCTCCCACCCTTCGACCCTGTCGGCCGTATCTTATATTTTCCCAAATATACACTTAAGCATCAATTTTTGCCACTTATTCCTAAAAAAAGTTTAGTTACTTAAGATTTAAATCCTACATTTGCATAAATGATAATCCCTTTGTTGAAACCATGAACCTGCTCTCCGAAATCGAAAAAGGCACCCGCAGTGCCGCCATGAAGAAAAAAATCATAGGATACTATCTTTATAACCAGTCGTCTACCCTGCCCGACCTGGCCAAGGAGTTGAACATAAGCGTACCCACGGCTACCAAGTTTGTCTCCGATATGCTCGACGACGGCTACATCATCAGCTACGGCAAGATGGAGACTGCCGAGGGGCGTCCTCCTACGCTCTACGGACTGAACCCCGATTCGGGTTATTTCATCGGTGTCGACATCAAAAAGTTCTCTATCAACTTTGCGCTGATGAACCTCATCGGCGGAATTATCGAAACCCGCATGGATGTGAAATGTCAGTTGGAGAATACCCCCGAAGGACTCGAACTCCTATGCGACCATATACGCGACTTTTTGCAAGCCATCAACATAGACCAGAAAAAGATACTCAACATTGGCATCAACATCTCGGGCCGGGTCAATCCCGAGTCGGGATACAGCTTCTCGCAATTCAATTTCGAGGAGCGTCCCCTGGCCGAGATTATGACCGAACGAGTAGGTGTGGCCATAAGCATCGACAACGATACCCGAGCCATGACTTATGGCGAGATGGTCAAAGGGGTAGTCAAAGGTGAGAAAGACATCATCTTCATCAACCTCAGTTGGGGACTGGGCAGCGGACTCGTATTCGACGGCAAGCTGTACAAAGGCAAATCGGGATTCAGCGGCGAGTTCGGCCACTTCGGAGTCTTCGACAACGAACGGCTGTGCCACTGTGGCAAACGGGGATGCCTCGAGACCGAAGTCTCGGGCGAAGCGCTGTATCGGGAGTTGCTGCACTGCGTGCACGAAGGCAAACAGTCGATTCTCTCCGAACGAATCGAGCACGACGAGGCGTCGCTCACTCTGCCCGACATTGTCGAGGCAACCAACCGGGAAGACCTGCTGTGCATCGAGCTCACCGAAGAGATAGGTCAGAAACTGGGCCGGTACCTGGCCGGGCTCATCAACCTGCTCAACCCCGAGCTCGTGGTTATCGGAGGCGTACTCGCCCAGACCGGCGACTACATATTGCAACCCATCAAAAGCGCAGTACGCAAATACTCGCTCAACCTGGTCAACAAAGACTCGGCCATCGTCCTCTCCAAACTGCAGGAGAAGGCGGGTGTCGTGGGAGCCTGCATGCTGGCCCGCAGCAAAATGTTCGACTTCGGCAAGGAGTAATCTCTACCCTTTTTATTTGTCGCTTCGGTAATAAATTCCTATCTTCGTGATAAGAATATTATTACTGTACTTGATACCATGAAAAAGAAGAGGACTACCTCGGATACCCCTCACCAGAAAGAGACTATCGTATTCAAGGGAGATGAAGACAAAGAACCCATAGAGTCGGCATTGGACGATTTTTTCGACTTCGATTGGGATCCCAAAAAGGGAAAGGAGACTCACGTCAGCCCGTTGCATGCACAGATATGCGACTCGCTGGACACCCCCGTTTCGTTCGAAACGCAACGTACCCAATATGCCATAGACCGGGTGAAAGTGATAAATATCTCGACCAACGTCGTTGCCATCAACTACGACGATGACGAGGAAATCAGGTGGGACGACACCATCACGTTCGAGCTGCTCTCGCCCGAGGGAAGAACCTATGCCAAGAACCACCTGTCGTGCACCTTCTGGACCGAATTGGATACCCCGCTCCTCTCTCGATTCTCCGTAGAACTGAACGACGACCCTACCGGAGAGTGGAAAATCAGAGCCTTTTCGCCCACCTGCGAAGAGGAGTTGTCGCTCTCGTTTGTAAATCTGCCCCACCAATACGACGAAGTTTTCGAGATAAACAACTACCTGGTTTTCAAACAAAGCGAGATAGTCGACCCGGAGAGTACACCCCCTGCCAACTACATCGGCATCGCCCCGAAAGAGGACGAAAGCTACACCATAGGGCTGTGTTGCATAGGGAAGGACAAGGAACCCGCCTCCTACGAGTATGAACTGAAAATCAAGAACTCCACGGGCATCACCACCTACTATACGACCGGGTTCTTTACCAGTCAGCCCGACAACGAAAACAACCTGCTCTACATCATGCAAGAGTCGGTCGACTTCGACCAGTACGAACCGGGCGACTATACCGTGGAGATTTGGGCTTTCGGCGACAAAATCATCGATGCCCCTCTGCATATAGGCAAGGAGCAGACCGGCGAATACAACCTCTACACCATACAGACCCGCCCCCCTGTGGGCAATATCAAAGAGGCGTCGGAATCCAAACCGGGAGAACGCGATGCAATGGATGCCCTCCAAGAGATGGTCGGCCTCCGCTCGCTCAAGCAGAGTATAGCCGACCACATCAACTACGTGAAGCTGCTGACCGCCCGCAAAAAGGCGGGACTGAAAGCGACCATCCCGCCCCTGCACATGATTTTTACCGGGAACCCGGGTACCGGCAAAACGACCGTGGCCGACTTTATGGGCGAGATATTCCACAAGATGGGGCTGCTCGAGAAGGGGCATGTCGTCTGCACCAACCGCAGCAAACTGGTAGGAAAATGGATTGGCGACACCGAGCAGAAGACCGAGGCGGCCATCGAAGCGGCCAAGGGCGGCGTGCTCTTCATCGACGAGGCTTACAGCCTCTACACCAACGACAAGGATGGCGACCGGCGAGACTATGGTAACCGGGTAATCGAAACGCTGCTGCCCAAACTCTCGGACAGCAACTTCGGCACCATCGTCATTCTGGCCGGCTATCCGGCCGAGATGGAGCAGTTGATGGAATCGAATCCCGGCCTGAAATCGCGATTCCCCTTCACCTTCCATTTCGAAGATTATTCGCCCAAAGAGCTGCTCGAGATTGCCGAGCTCACCATACGCCGCGAGGGATACACCCTCACCGACGAAGCTCGCGAAGCCCTCTCCCAGCTCATCAAAGCCGAAAGCAAGAAACGCGACCGCCACTTCGGCAATGCCCGTTTCGTCAATCGGATTATCCAGTCGGAGATTTTGCCGGCCATGGCTACCCGGCTCAACAAAAGCGGAATTTACGATTCTCCCGGCGACAACCGGCAGGCACTCATCACCATCGAGCGAGACGATATACCCAAACATGTCGACGAGAAATCGCTCGTCGTCACCGAACCGTTCGACGAAACGGCCATCGACGAGGCTCTGGCCCGGCTCGACCGCATGATCGGGCTCACTCAGGTCAAGGCTGCCATTCACAACTTTGTTACGGTAGCGCGGCTGTTGCACCGGAACGGAAAGAACTTCTTCGGAGAGATTCCGCTCAAATGGAGTTTTGCCGGCAATACCGGCACCGGAAAGAGTACCGTGGCCCAGATTATGACCGATTTGCTGAAAGCGATGAATATCCTCGACAACGGCAATTTTACCGAAATCAAGGGCGAACAGCTCTACAACGTGCCCGACTACAAGGTCGACGAAGTGCTGCAAGAGGCCATGAAACAATCGCAACAGGGGCTGCTATTCATCGACGGCGACTCTCCCAAATTCAAAAATGCCGCCAACACCTTCGACAGCGAACAGTTGCGCATCAAACTGGCCGAGTATACCTCGACCCTGCCCGGTGCCCACGCCCTCATCATTGCCGAAAATCGGGCACCCCGCCAAGAGCTTGTAGAGCAACTGATTGACAACGGAGCTCCCGAGGTCGACCACACCCTCATCTTCGAGGATTACACCCAGGACGAACTGTTCGAGATTCTGAAGCAGATGCTCTCCGACAAGGAATTTGCCATCGACCCGGAGGCCGAGGCCGTCATGCGACGCTACATCAAGCATCTGGCAGCCGATCGCCGCTCGTGCTATGCCAACGCCCGCACGATGAAAATCATATCGCGCACCATCATACAGAATACCTACCTTCGACTCAGCAACATGCACGAGGCTCCGGCCCGGGCCACCGTTCTGCCTGTCGACGTGGCCTGCTTCGACATCGACGGAGTGCCTCCCCGCCACACCATAGGATTCTGTTGACGGGCAGAGCTATCGGTTCAGATACGAGGGGTTACGCTTCAGCCACATGGCGGCATACTCGCACGAGGCCCGCGGTGTGAGGTTTTGCGACAGGGCATAGTCATACGCTGCCTTTACCAGGACAGCAGCAATGCCTCTGCCTCCAATCTCGGGGGGAACGATGGTGTGCTCTATATCGAGGCAACCGTCGGTAATCACATACGACACATAGGCTCTGACGCCGTCGACCGTAGTCTCGAAAAGACATTTCGGTACATCATGTACAATCTCCATAGCTCTGTCTGTTTAAGAATACAAAGTTACTACAAAAAAGTGGAATACGGAAGAATGAAGTAATAGAATTGATTTACAGAGGTTTCATTTAAGCTGCCGATTATCTCCAACGCCACCATAATCCTTGCCGAAGCCAAGTCAAGACGTCGCTACGTTACTTGTTCGTAACCACACCATATAGGTAACAAAATGAGTACGAATGGCAAAACAAGGCATTGTGATATAGTGAGTTACTAACAACTCACGAAACAAATCCGGTTACGGAAAAAGATTGCGCCGTTCCTCCGTGTTTTGCGTACCGACGAAGGATTCTTCACCGACTAATTTTGAACCTAAAAAAATTAAGGACGATGAAGAGTACATTTTCAGTAATCTACTACCTCAAACGTCAGGTAGTGAAAAAGGACGGGACAGTACCCGTCATGGGACGTATCACGGTGGACGGAAGCCAGACACAGTTCAGCTGCAAACTGACCGTCGATCCCAAACTGTGGGACACCAAAGGAGGACGTGTCACGGGGAGAAGCACGGCTGCACTCGAAACGAACCGTATGCTCGACAAGATGCGCGTACGCATCAACAAGCATTATCAGGAAATTATGGAGCGTGACAACTTCGTCACTGCGGAAAAGGTGAAAAACGCCTTTCTCGGACTGGAACACCGCTACCACACGCTGTTGCAGGTGTTCCGGCAACACAACGAGGACTATGCCAAGCAGGTGGAGGCAGGCATGAAAGCCAAAGGCACGTTTGACAAGTACAAGATCGTTTACAAGCACTTGCAAGAGTTTCTCACCATCCGCTACCATGTGAAGGACATTGCCCTGAAAGAGCTTACACCCGCTTTCATTTCCGATTTTGAAATGTTCCTGCGCACGGACAAACACTGCTGCACCAATACCGTGTGGCTGTATGTCTGCCCGCTTCGGACGATGGTGTTTATCGCCATCAACAACGAGTGGCTCACGCGCGACCCGTTCCGCGAGTATGAAATCAAGAAGGAGGAAACGACCCGCAGCTTCCTGACCAAAGATGAAATCCGCCTGCTGATGGAAGGCAAGCTGAAGAATGCGAAGCAAGAACTGTATCGTGATTTATACCTATTCTGCGCCTTCACGGGCTTGTCGTTCGCCGATATGCGCAACCTGACGGACGAGAATATCCGCACCTACTTTGACGAACACGAATGGATAAACATCAACCGCCAGAAGACGGGGGTGGTGTCCAACATCCGTATGCTCGACATAGCGAAGCGCATCATCGACAAATACCGTGGGCTGTGCGGGGACGGCAGGATATTCCCCGTACCCCACTATAACACGTGCCTTGCCGGAATCCGTGCCGTCGCCAAGCGTTGCGGTATCACCAAGCATATTACATGGCATCAAAGCCGCCATACGGCCGCCACGACGGTGTTCCTCTCCAACGGCGTACCCATCGAAACGGTCAGTTCCATGCTGGGACACAAGAGCATAAAGACAACGCAGATATACGCGAAAATAACCAAAGAGAAGCTCAATCAAGACATGGAGAACCTTGCCGCGAGATTGAACCAAATCGAGGAATTTGCAGGTTGCACCATCTAAAAAAAGAGAAGCCATGAAACGTGACATAATCATTATAGATGACAAGACCGTCAACGTAACCGGTAACGAGATATGGATGACCGCCGGAGAAATCGCCGGGCTGTTCCACACGGGCGTCCCGGCAGTGAACGCCGCCATCAAATCCGTCCTAAAGACGGACGTGCTGAACGACTACGAGGTGTGCCGCTACATACAACTTGAAAACGGGCTGTACGCGGATGTTTACTCGCTTGAGATCATCATCCCCATCGCTTTCAGATTGAACACCTACTGCACGCACGTGTTCCGCACGTGGCTGGTGGGTAAAGCTCTCTCGGAAGAAAAGCGACAGGCATACGTGATGTTCATACAGAACGGGAAAGCCGGGTATTGCTGAATACGCATACGTGCCAACAAAAGGAAACGGACAGCCCAATTTGAGTTGTCCGTTTCCTTTTGTTTTGTTATCATGTTTCCTTTATTCCAGCGGCTTGCGGTAATTCGCCTCCAACAGTTCTCGCAATCCCGATTCGGGGTAAAGTACCTTTCCTCCCAAAAGGATAAAGGGCAGCACCCTGTTGTTGCGGTATTCCTGCAAGGTACGGCGGCTCACACGGAGCAGCTCCGCCACCTCCCTGTCCGTCAGATAACGTTCCCCGTCCAGCGGCGGACGGTAACTTTCCAAAAATGCGGAGAGCCATTTAGAGCCTTTGCGCATATTCTGTACCACGGTGGCAAGCGGCTCATCCTCCAGTGTAAAAACATCGTTGTTCTCGTTCATCATAACTTTGGATTCAGTGGGTGAATAATAAAATTATCTGCCGCCGGGATAGAGCGTGCCAATAAGCGGAATCAGCCTTCTGACTTCTTCCGGCTTGTAATAGAACCTGCGGTTTATCTGCGAGTAGCCGATAAGCCGCTTGTCGCGCAACGTCTGCAACGTGCGCGGGCTGATTCTCAACTGCCCGCAGACCTCCTCGCCCGTGAGCCACCTTTCCAGCCGCCCTCCGTCGCTCTTGCGCCTCAGGGCGGCAACCTTCTCCGAGAGGGCGTTGAAGGATGCCACCATCATCTCGAAGGTCTTTTTCTCGATAGATACAATTTCCATATTCAAAACATTTCAGGTTTGCCGCAAAGGTAACGCCGTCCCCGTGAACACATATCGTTTCCCGCTGAAAGGCTGTATTTTGCGCCGTCTGTCCGGGTTACGGAGCCATTTCCGATAAAAATCTTACGTGAGACACGTAGTGAGCTGTTAAAGTCTCTTTCGTTTATTGCCGAATTTTGCCGCAGAAACCAAAAGAAAGGACTGAATATGAAAGTAATAACGATGGAAAGTTCCGCCTTCACCGCATTGACGGAACAGATAGCCGAGATAGCGGCACACGTGCGTGCCGTTTCCGGTGAAAGAAAGGAAAAATCCGCAGACAGGCTGCTCAACACCCGTGAGGCTGCGCACCTGTTGAACGTGAGTACCCGCACCCTCCAGCGTATGCGCAGCGAACATCGCATCGGCTATGTGGTGCTGCGCGGCAAATGCCGCTACCGCCAGTCAGAAATCGACCGCCTGCTTGCGGACTGCACCGTCATGGAAGACGCGGCGACACCGACGGAACTGAAACGCAACCATACGCTGCGCACGGGCGGCGGCAAACCAAAAGGAAGGAGGACGTGACGTATGGAACTGCTTACCCGAAACCATTTCGAGAGCTGGATGCAGAAACTGATTGAACGGCTCGACCGACAGGACGAACTGCTGCTTTCCTTGCAGCCGTCCGGCAAAGTTCCGAATCCGATAGAACGTATCAGGATGTTCGACAACCAAGACCTCTGTATGCTGCTCCAGATCAGCAAGCGTACCCTGCAGCGCTACCGCAGCATCGGCGCGTTGCCGTACAAGACGCTCGGCAAAAAGACCTATTACAGCGAGGAGGACGTGCTGACGTTCCTTTCCGGACACGTAAAGGACTTCAAAAAAGAAGATATAGCCTTCTACAAGGCTCGTATCCATAATTTCTTTCAAAAATAACCCATTAAAACATTTTTCAAATGGCAAAGAAAAAAAGCGAAAAGGACGTGCTGATAGTCCGTGACGAGAAGACGGGTGAAATCAGCGTGGTAGCCGGGCTGGATGCCGACGGTTCACCCAAGCGCACTCCCGCGAAAGCGGAGAACGCACAGAGTTTCCTGCAATTCGACCGCCACGGCGACGTGCTGGACAACTTTTTCAAAAACTTCTTCCGGCAGTGCAAGGAACCCAGCCGCTTCGGTTTCTACCGTGTCGCGGCAGACCAAGCCGACAAACTGCTGGAGGTGATGAAAGACCTGCTGAAAGACCCCGAAGCCAACAAGGAACTGCTCGCGCCCCACAAGGTGGACACTTCCGGCTACGAAAAACAGGTGAAGGAAGAACAGACCACCGGGATGCCGGAACAAAAACAGGAAGGACAACCAAAAGAAACCCAAAAACAGGAAAACATGGAACAGAATCAAGAAAGCCCGCAACAGCAGACGCAAGACAGACGGGGCTACCAGCCCATTGACGAGAGCAAAATCAACTGGCAGGAGCTGGAAGAGAAATGGGGCGTGAAACGTGACGACCTTGAAAAGTCCGGCGACCTTCAGAAGATGCTCAACTACGGCAAGTCCGACTTGGTGAAAGTGTTGCCCAAGTTCGGCGGCGAGGCTTTTGAGCTGGATGCCCGCCTCTCCTTCAAGAAGGACAGCGAGGGCAATGTCAGCCTCGTGCCGCACTTCATCCGCAAGGAACAGAAACTTGACGAGTACAAGGAACATAAGTTCTCCGATGAAGACCGTAAGAACCTGCGTGAAACGGGCAACCTCGGCAGGGTCGTGGACATCGTGGACAGGGAAACGGGTGAAATCATCCCCTCGTTCATCAGCATAGACCGCAAGACGAATGAAATCACGGACATACCAGCAAACAAGGTGCGCATACCGGAGCGCATCGGAAAGACGGAAATCACCAAGCAAGAACAGGATATGCTTCGTGCCGGGCTTCCTGTGCGCGACAAACTCATCGAACGCAACGACGGCAGGAAGTTCGTCACCACCCTTCAAGTGAACGTCGAGCAGCGAGGCGTGGAGTTCGTACCGGGAACCGGCAGGTCACCCCGTACCGCCCAGACGCAGGAAGCCAAGAACAATCCCACGCAGGGACAGGCTCAGGGCATGGAAAATTCCGCAGCCCCACAGAAAGAGCAACGCCGCAACACGTGGACAAACGCCGACGGCAGCATCCGTCCCATCAGTAAATGGAGCGGTGTGAATTTCACAGAGCAGCAGAAAGCCGACTACGTTGCGGGTAAGGCGATAAAGCTGGAGAACGTGACCGACAAGCAAGGCTTCCACGCCACCATGTACATCAAGTTCAACCCGGAGAAGGGACGTCCGTACCGCTACGACACCAACCCCGACAACGCGCAGAAGGTCGCCCCGTCCAACGAGAGCCGCACGCAGGTGGCGGTGAACAGCGAAGGAAAGACCAACGAGGCGACCAAGAACCTGAAAGAGCCGTTGCAGAAAGGACAGACCGCTCCGAAAGACGACAAACAGCAAAAGCAGCAGGAGAAACCCCAGAAGAAAAACAATAAGGGCATGAAGATGTAACATCCCGTGTCCGCCACTAAATCCAAAGTAATAATTCATAAAAAAGTAATCAGCATGAAGACAATCATTGCAGAAAAGCCATCCGTGGCACGTGAAATCGCCCGCATCGTGGGCGCGACAAAAAGAGAGGAAGGATATTTCGAGGGAGGCGGCTATGCCGTGACATGGGCATTCGGACACCTTGTCCAGCTTGCTATGCCCGACGGCTACGGCATACGCGGCTTCGTCCGTGACAACCTGCCCGTCATCCCCGAAACCTTCACGCTCATTCCCCGTCAGGAAAAAACGGAGAAGGGTTACAAGCCCGACAGCGGCGTGGTGTCGCAGATAAAAATCATCAGCCGTCTTTTCAAGGATAGCGAACAGATCATCGTGGCGACCGATGCAGGACGCGATTATCCAAAGTAAAAGATTATCCAAAGCAATAACAACTATAAGTTTCCAATAAATTGATTTTCAATATTACTTTTGATAATGTTGTTTGGATAATATAATGGTA
>NZ_NFJR01000011.1 GCF_002159975.1 Barnesiella sp. An22
ATTTTTTTGCCTCTCGGTTGTCCGGCCTTGGTGGTGGGCGTTGACGGATTCGAACCGCCGACCCTCTGCTTGTAAGGCAGATGCTCTAAACCAGCTGAGCTAAACGCCCCTGTTTGTTGCGGCTTGTGACCGCTGTCAGGGATTTTCTCCGACCGTCAAGCGATTTTTGTCTATCGGTTGTCCGGCCTTGGTGGTGGGCGTTGACGGATTCGAACCGCCGACCCTCTGCTTGTAAGGCAGATGCTCTAAACCAGCTGAGCTAAACGCCCGGATTATTTTCCGAAAAGCGATGCAAAGGTAATACAATTTTTTTATTTGCAAAACAAAAACGAAAATTATTCGATAAAATTACACAGGAAATCGTATTTTTGTGCTCTGTTTCATTCAAATCACAGGATTATGGAATTATCATCACTCACGGCTATATCGCCTATCGATGGCCGCTACCGCAACAAGGTGGAAAATTTGTCGCTTTATTTTTCGGAGTGGGCTCTTATCCGGTACCGGGTACGGGTCGAAATCGAGTATTTCATCGCGTTGTGCGAGTTGCCTCTGCCTCAGCTCAAGGGGGTAGACCACAACCTCTTCCCGGCTTTGCGGGCCATCTATCAAAACTTTACCGAGGCCGATGCCGCCCGGGTAAAGTCGATTGAGTCGGTCACCAACCACGACGTGAAAGCAGTCGAATATTTTTTGAAGGAGAAGTTCGACGAGTTGCACCTCGAGGCCTACAAGGAGTTCATCCACTTCGGCCTCACCTCGCAAGATATTAACAACACGTCGGTGCCCTTGTTGATAAAAGAGGCGTTGCACGACTGCTACATGCCGGTACTCGACGAGATGCTGTCGCTCATCAACCACTATGCCGAGGAGTGGAAAGATATTCCCATGCTGGCCAAGACGCACGGTCAACCGGCATCGCCTACCCGCCTGGGCAAGGAGATACGGGTTTTCGGATACCGTCTCGAGAAACAGATCGAGCTGCTCAAGGCTGTGCCCGTGAGCGGAAAGTTCGGCGGTGCCACGGGTAACTTCAACGCCCACCACTTTGCCTACCCCGACATCGACTGGCCTGCTTTCGGCAACCGTTTCCTGAAAGAACGCCTCGGTATCGAGCGCGAAGCCTGGACCACCCAGATTTCGAACTATGACAATCTGGCCGCCCTCTTCGACGCCCTGCGCCGCATCAATACGATAGTCATCGATCTCGACCGCGACTTCTGGCAATACATCTCGATGGAGTATTTCAAACAGAAAATCAAAGAGGGCGAGGTAGGTTCGTCGGCCATGCCTCACAAGGTGAACCCCATCGACTACGAGAACTCCGAGGGCAACCTGGGTCTGGCCAATGCCATTTTCGAGCACCTGGCCAAGAAATTGCCCATCTCGCGTCTGCAACGCGACCTCACCGACTCGACCGTGCTGCGCAACGTGGGTGTGCCCTTGGCTCATACGCTCATTGCCTTCCACAGCACCATCAAGGGGTTGAACAAGCTGTTGCTCAACGAGACGGCCATCTACCGCGACCTCGACCAGATGTGGAACGTGGTGGCCGAGGGTATCCAGACGATTCTGCGCCGCGAAGGCTATCCGCACCCCTACGAGACGTTGAAGGCCCTCACCCGCACCAACTCGGTAGTCAATGCCGAGTCGATACGCGAGTTTATCGACACCCTCAACGTGTCGGAGTCGGTCAAGGAGGAGCTGCGCCGCATCACGCCGCACACCTACACCGGGTTCTAACAGGTACCGCCGGCCGGCACTCCTTGCAGGCTTTGCCGGGGTGGACTTGAAAATACCCCGAAATATTCCCGATTCTTCGGCTTCCCCGTTTATCGTTACCTGGTGAGCGGAGCCGAAGAATCGTCGTTTTGGACCGTTGGGGCAAGGGCGGGCGAACAAACGCCCCGGGCTTTTGTTTTTTTTAAGAAGAAAACGATAACTTATTTGATTGTGAAAGAGATGAAATAAAAAATCATTTGTATCTTTGCCGGCAAATAAGGTAAAAAACAATCGATAAGAAAATAGAATTTTTTTAGTTAGGCCGAGAGGCTTGTATTTTTTAATTACAAACAATTCCTATGGAAAGCGAAAAAAGAGCTAAGCGCCCTCGTATCGGGGTATCGAACCGTGAAGGCATGACCGAACGATATGAGAAAGTAGAGTACAAAAGAGGTGGAGAAGAGGGTCACACCTCGTATGGTGCCAATACCGAAAGACCTCATTACTCCCGTAACAACTATGGTGAAGGAGGCAATCGCTCCTATACCAACGACCGTCCCAACAATTATGGGAACCGTCAGGGAGGCTATGGCCAGAATCGTCAGGGTGGTTACAATCAGAACCGTCAGGGCGGATATGGCAACAATCGCCGCAATACCTACAACAACGGGCCGCGGTACAACCAGGATTACAATCGCAACAACGAAGGGGGTGAGGGCTATCAACCGCGCTCTTACGGCGACAACGAGCGCCCCTACTATCCCAAACAGAATCGTCAGGGCGGCTACAATCAGAACCGTCAGGGCGGATATGGCAACAACCGTTACAACCAGAACCGGCCGCAACAACGCCGCAACAAGAACTACAACAGCCGTCCGCAACGCATCGAGTATGAGTTGCCCGAGGTAGATCCCAACGAACCGATTCGTCTCAACAAGTACATGGCCAATGCCGGTATCTGCTCGCGTCGTGAAGCCGACGAGTATATCCAGGCCGGCGAGGTGCTGGTAAACGGTGAGCCGGTGACCGAGCTGGGTACGAAGATTACCCGCAACGACACGGTGACCTTCCGTGGCAAGGTGGTTACGCTCGAGCGCAAAATCTATGTGCTGTTGAACAAACCCAAGGACTGCGTCACCACATCGGACGACCCGCAGGGCCGCCTCACCGTGATGGACATCGTGCGCAACGCCTGCACCGAGCGCATCTACCCTGTAGGCCGTCTCGACCGCAACACCACGGGTGTGCTGCTGCTCACCAACGACGGCGACCTGGCCTCGAAGCTCACGCACCCCAAGTTCATCAAGAAGAAAATCTATCACGTATGGCTCGACCGCGACGTGAACGAAGAGGACATGCAACGTATCGCCGACGGTATAGAGTTGGAGGATGGCCCCATACAACCCGATGCCGTGAGCTATGCCAATGATACCGACAAGAACCAGGTGGGCATCGAGATACACTCGGGCCGCAACCGCATCGTGCGTCGTATATTCGAGGCGCTGGGTTACCGGGTAGTCAAACTCGACCGGGTCTATTTTGCCGGTCTCACGAAGAAGAACCTGCAACGCGGCCGCTGGCGTTACCTCACGCAACAAGAGGTGAACATGCTGCAGATGGGTTCGTTTGAATAAGTAATATAACCGAAATAGCCGCACGCCCCGCTCGGGAAAACCGTTCGGGGCGGTGGTGCTTAAACTAATAGATTGAAAGAGTATGGAAACAATGAAAAGGACCAAAGTCGTCGATGCCTTCGACGCATCTCTTTACGGGACGAAGATCAATGTGAAAGGCTGGGTGCGTACGCGCCGGGGCAATAAGCATGTCAACTTTATTGCACTCAACGATGGTTCTACCATTAAGAATATACAGGTTGTAGTCGACCTCTCGAAGTTTACCGAGGCCGAGATGAAACCCATCACGACCGGTGCCTGCATCAGTGTGATAGGCACGTTGGTAGAGTCGCAGGGCAAAGGTCAGCAGGCCGAGATTCAGGCCGAGAGCATCGAGCTCTACGGCGGTGCCGACCCCGATGTATATCCCTTGCAGAAAAAGGGACACACCCTCGAGTTCCTGCGCGAAATCGCCCACCTGCGTCCCCGCACCAACACCTTCGGTGCCGTGTTCCGCATCCGTCACCACTTGGCCTACGCCATTCACAAATATTTCAACGACCGCGGTTTCTTCTATCTGAACACGCCGCTCATCACGGCCAGCGACTGCGAGGGAGCCGGTGCCATGTTTCAGGTAACGACGCTCGACCTCAACAACGTGCCCCGCACCGAAGATGGTGCCGTAGATTACAGCGCCGACTTCTTCGGCAAACCCACCAGCCTCACCGTGTCGGGTCAGCTCGAGGGTGAGCTCGGTGCCATGTCGCTCGGTGCCATCTACACCTTCGGTCCCACCTTCCGCGCCGAAAACTCCAACACGCCGCGTCACCTGGCCGAGTTCTGGATGGTAGAGCCCGAGGTGGCCTTCAACGAAATCGAAGAGAACATGGACCTGGCCGAGGACTTCCTCAAATACCTTATCCGCTACGCTCTCGACAACTGCCAGGACGACCTCGAGTTCCTCAGCCAGATGTACGACTCGGAGCTGATCGAGCGTCTGAAGTTTGTCGTCGAAAACGACTTCGTGCGCCTGCCCTACACCGAGGGTGTGAAGATTCTCGAAGAGTCGGGCCACAAGTTCGAGTATCCCGTCTACTGGGGTGCCGACCTGCAGAGCGAGCACGAGCGTTTCCTCGTCGAGGAGCACTTCAAGAAACCGGTTATCCTCACCGACTATCCCAAGGAGATCAAGGCCTTCTACATGAAACTCAACGACGACGGCAAGACCGTACGCGCCATGGATGTGCTCTTCCCCCGCATCGGCGAAATCATCGGTGGTTCGCAACGTGAGGAGAACTACGAGAAACTGCTCTCGCGTATCGAAGAGCTGCATATCCCCATGAAAGATATGTGGTGGTACCTCGATACCCGTCGTTTCGGTACCGCACCCCACTCGGGCTTCGGCCTCGGGTTCGAGCGTCTGGTACTCTTCGTAACCGGCATGACCAACATCCGCGATGTGATACCCTTCCCCCGTACGCCCAAGAACGCCGAGTTCTAAGCCGGGGCCTGCACAACGCAAGACCATACAAACAAGAGAGCCGCTTCGGGAGATTCCCGGGGCGGCTCTGCTGTTTCTATAATAATATAAAAAGATAATGCTTTTTACTCCTTGAAATTCTTCCCGTTCCAGCGCAGGGTAATCGACTCGCGCAGGTAGGGCTTGAGGCGGTTGTAGGTCTCGCGGTCGAGGTATTCCTCCCACGACTGGCGGGCGCATATCGAGCCGTCGGGCTCGAAGGTGTACTCTATCAGGCAGATTTCCGTGGCCTGCATCAGCTCTTCGCGTTGGACCTTCGAGAGGCTGTCGGGGAAGAGAAAGAAATCGTCGCGGGTGGGCTGCTCGATATATTTCGAGGCGGGAAGCTCACGCCAGGCGCTGTCGAAGAACCGGATGCGGCTGTCGCCGGCCGGGGCATAGACCGTGTTGACCAGAGCAACGACAGAGTCGTTGCCGGTAGTCGTGTAGAGGTACAGGGCCATTCGGCTCTGCTCCGAGAGGTCGATGACGAGGCTCTGCTCCTGCAACTGGGTCATCTGAGCCTGGCCGCCGAGTTTGGTGGTGACTTGGGCCGACTGCCCGGCGTGGAAGAGGTCGATGAGGTCTTTGCGTCGATTGACTTCGAGCGAGGGTATCAGCGAGTCGGGCATGGCCGCAAAAAGTTGTGCCGCCGGTTCAACAGCCTGCGACATCAGCGCCGTAGCCACGGCCGAGAGGAAAAACAGTCTTCTTAGTTTCATGACAATGGTTTGAACAAAGTAGTGAAAGGAGAGCGCAGAAAGTCAAGTTTACTTGAACTTTTGCCGAGCCCTATCCTCTCTTCTACAAAAGTAGCTATTTCATTTTGAAGAGCAAGAAACCCGATGGCTATTTTGTGCCCAGATAGAGGAAGAACATACCCAGCAGCACCAGTATCAGGTCGAACGACTTGCTGCGGATATTCTTCTCCCTGAACAGGAAGGCACCGGCAATGAAGCTCACCACCACGCTGCTGCGGCGTACCATCGAGACGATTGAAATCATCGAGTCGGGGTAGCTGAGGGCGTAGAAGTAGACAAAGTCGGCACAGACGAGAAAGAGCGAGATGAAGAATATCGAGGGGCGCCACACAAACGGGGTCGTGTGCTTGCGCTGCGGATACCACAGAACCAGCAGCACGACGGCCATCATGGCCATCTGGTAGTACGAGTACCACACCTGCACGGTCATGCGGTCGAAGCCGTGCGACATGAGGTATTTGTCGTACAGTCCGCTGGCGGCTCCCGTGATGGTGGCCAGCACGATGAAGAGTATCCACAGGTTGTGGCGGAAGTTGATGCCCTCTTTCTTTCCCGAGAAGGAGAGCATGATGAACGAGACGATGGCCAGCAGCACACCTATCCACTGGTAGAAGTTGAGCCGTTCGCCGAAGATGAGCAACGCCCCGATGAGGGTGAGTATCGGCTGCGACGCCTTGATGGGGCCGGCTATGGTGATGGGCAGGTGCTTGGTGGCAAAGTAGGCACAGGTCCACGAGGTGAGTACCAGCGCCGCCTTGCCGATGATGAAGAGGTGCTCGCGCAGGGTCGAAGGGGGCACGTAGAACATCGAGTCGCGCATCAGATCGGGAAACCCGTAGGAGAGGATGATGAGCGGGAGGAACAGCAGGCTGCAGAAAAGGGTGTTGAGAAACAACACGGGAATGACGGCGTTGCCGTTGAGCGACGTTTTTTTACATACCTCGTAGCAGCCCAACAGAAAGGCCGAGAGAAAAGCAAGCGATAACCACATCTTTTTTTACCTTTTAAGTCTATTGACGTTGGACCCTTCGATGCCTCTCCGCCTGGGCGGGGATGGTCGGGGACCGCCTTTCTGCCACCACCGGGGGGGCGGTTTGCGAGTGCAAAGGTAGCTATTCTTTTCTCTGTATCATCTCTGTAAACCTAGATTTGTGTTATCTTTGCATCGCGTGTGGCAACGATGCCACGATAGAGAATAGAATTATGGAGCTGCTTTACATTCATTGGAATCCCGACCCGGTGCTCTTTTCGGTAGCGGGCATCGCTATACGTTGGTACAGTATCTTCTGGCTCATCGCCATTTGGGCGGGTTGCCAGGTGGTCTACAAACTGTATAAGCTGAAGGGGCTCCCGATGGATACGTTTCAGACCCTGTTCATGTACAGTTTTCTGGGTATTTTCATCGGTGCCCGGCTGGGGCATTGTCTCTTTTACGAACCCGATTATTACCTGAGCCATCCGCTCGAAATCATTCTGCCCATACGCGCTCTGCCCGATGGCGGGTGGCGCTTCACGGGCTATGCGGGGTTGGCCAGTCACGGGGGCACGCTGGGGTTGATTATCGCTCTGGCCCTCTTCTGCCGCAAGACCAAGATACACTACCTCGATATTCTCGACATGATGGGTGTAGCCGCACCGGTGGCTGCCGGCTTTATCCGGCTGGCCAACCTGATGAACTCCGAAATCATAGGCATGCCGGCCGATGTGCCCTGGGCTTTTGTCTTCGAACGGGTGGATATGTTGCCTCGTCATCCGGCACAGCTTTACGAGGCGCTGGCCTATTTCATCTTCTTCGGAGTGATGGTGTGGGTGGCCTGGCTCCGGCGCGACCGTTGCGGTCGGGGCTTCTATTTCGGGCTCTGCATCACGCTCATCTTCCTCTTCCGCTTTTTCATCGAGTTCCTCAAGGAGCGCCAGGTCGATTTCGAAAGCGCCATGCCTATCGACATGGGTCAGGTGTTGAGCATCCCGTTTGTGGTGCTGGGGCTCTACTTCGTGATTACGCGGTGGAATAATCCCGCTGGTGGCCGATTGTCGCAACCGGGACAGAGAAAATCCTCGAAATAGTCGCTAAATCTCTTTCTTCAGATAAATCATGTCGACGAGCTGTCGGCCCCCCTCGAAGATGGGGTGAGGATAGTGGTCGGTAAAGAATCCGGGTACCCGGTGCGAATAACGGAATCCGCATCGCTCGTAAAAGGGTATGGTGAGGGGTGAATCGCCTGTGCCAACTTGCAAGGTCGCTCCGCGGGGATAGAGGCTTTCCACATATTCGATAAGTTTGCGGGCATAACCTCGACGCTGGAACGGGGGACAGGTAGCCAGGTTCTTGATTTCGTAAAGTCCTTGCCCCTCTTGTGTGACGACGCAGATACTCTTCAACCCCTCGTCGTACAAGGCAAACATTTCGCCCCGGTCGAGGTAGCGCTCGATCATCATTTCGCTTTCGTCGGCCAACAGCAGCAGGTCGAGAAAATCTTTCTTCCGGTTTGTTATGTGTCTGATTTCCACGAGTCGGTTCTTTATCGGGGCAGAAACAGGTTGTCGGGGTAGGTGATGTCGTGCAGGAACAGCGCCTTGCCCGGTACCGAGGTGCCGGCGGCGCAGCGGTCTTTCTGTTCGATGATGCGGCAGAACCCCTCGACGGTGAGTTTGCCGCGCCCCACGTCGAGCAGGGTGCCTACGATGGCGCGCACCATGTTACGCAGGAATCGGTCGGCCGTGATGGTGAATACCTGTTGTTCCCCCTCGCGCTCCCAGCGGGCGAAGGTCACCCGGCAGTTGTTGGTCTTTACGTCGGTGTGCAGCTTGCTGAAGCTGGTAAAATCGGTGTATCGGTAGAGTTGCTCGGCCGCCTCGTTCATCCGGTCGAAGTCGAGCGTGCCGCGGTAGCGGCAGGCAAACGCCTCGAGAAAGGGCGACTTGTGGTCGATGAGGTAGTATTTGTAGGTGCGGCTGAGGGCGTCGAAACGGCTGTGAGCCTCGTCGGTAACAGGCCGTATGTCGTACACGGCCATGTCGGGGGGGAGCACCCGGTTCAGGCGGTCGGCTGTCTCGGCGGGATTGTCGAGCGGAGCCGGGGTGTCGAAGTGAGCCACCATGAGCCGGGCGTTGACTCCGGCATCGGTACGGCCCGCCCCGGTGACCGGCGTCTCGCGCCGCAGCAGGGTAGCCAACGCCTTTTCGAGCTCGGCCTGTACGGTGATTCCGTTGGGCTGTATCTGCCAGCCGTGGTAGCGGGCACCGTTGAACGATAGGTAGATGAAGTAGCGTGGCATGAAGGTCTAAAAAAATAGAGATGGATTATCGGGCGGGGTTCGAGAGTGACAGCATGAGGAGTGTCTCCCCTTGCTCTGTGGCCCCTCCCCGGCCGATAATCCATCGGGTTGAGTTTAATCGTTTTCGAGATAGGTATATCCGTAGAGGCCCGAGCGGTAGTTCGAGAGGAACTCACGACCCTCTTCGGGGGTGATGACTCCCGCCTTCATCGACGAGGTAACCCATGTCTCTACGCTGCGCACCAGTTTCTTGGGCGAGAACTGTACGTAGTCGAGCACCTCGGCCACGGTCTCGCCGTCGATTACCTGATCGATTTCGTAGCGGTCCTTGTACACGCTCACATGCACGGCGTTGGTGTCGCCGAAGAGGTTGTGCATGTCGCCCAGAATCTCCTGATAGGCACCTACCAGGAATACACCTATATAATAGGGTTCCTTGTTGTTAAGGGCATGCACGGCCAGATGCGAGTTGGAGCCGTGGGGCGAGATGAAGTTGTTGATCTTGCCGTCGGAGTCGCAGGTAATATCTTGTATGGTAGCCGTGCGGTCGGGACGTTCGTCGAGCCGGCTGATGGGCATGATGGGGAACAGCTGGTCGATCGACCACGAGTCGGGCAACGACTGGAAGAGCGAGAAGTTGCAGAAGTATTTGTCGGGCAACAGCTTCGAAATCTTGCGCAACTCTTCGGGGGCATGCTTCATGTCCGAGGCGATTTCGCTTACCTCGCGGGCTACCGACCAGAAGAGCTGCTCGATTTGGGCCCGGGTGCGCAGGTCGAGCAGTCCCAGGCCGAAGAGGTCGAGTGCCTCCTCGCGAATCTGCAAGGCATCGTGCCACGACTCGAGCAGGCGCGGCTGGTTCATGTTGTCCCAGATTTTATAGAGTTCGTCTACCAGTTCGTGCGGGTTTTCGCCCAGCTCCTCCTTCTCGTCCCAGATGGGGAGCGAGGTAGTCTCGAGCACCTCGAATACCAGCACCGAGTGGTGTGCGGTGAGCGAGCGGCCCGACTCGGTGATGATGTTGGGTTGCGGCAGGTCGTTCTTGACACAGGCATCGACCAGCGCCGAAACCGAGTCGTTCACATACTCCTGTATCGAGTAGTTCATGCTGCTCTCGCTCGACGAAGAGCGGGTGCCGTCGTAGTCGACCCCCAGGCCGCCGCCTATGTCGACAAACTCGACGTGGAAGCCCATGTTCTGGAGCTGTACGTAGAACTGCGAAGCCTCTTTCAGGGCATTCTTGATGCGACGTATTTTGGTTATCTGGCTACCGATGTGGAAGTGGATCAGCTTGAGGCAGTCGGTCATCTTGGTTCTTTCGAGGAAATCGAGAGCGTCGAGCAGTTCGCTGGAGTTGAGGCCAAACTTGCTGCCGTCGCCGCCGCTCTCTTCCCACTTGCCGCTGCCCGAGCTGGCCAGCTTGATGCGGATGCCGATGTTGGGGCGAATCTTCAGCCGTTTCGAAATGTCGGCGATGAGTTTCAGTTCGTTCATCTTCTCGACCACGAGGAAGATGCGGCGTCCCATCTTCTGGGCCAGCAGGGCCAGCTCGATGTAGTTTTCGTCCTTGTAGCCGTTGCAGATGATGAGCGAGTTTTTGTCGGTATTGATGGCCAGCACGGCGTGGAGCTCGGGTTTCGAACCGGCCTCCAGCCCGATGTTGAATTTCTTGCCGTGGCTCACGATCTCCTCGACCACCGGTCTCATCTGGTTCACCTTGATGGGATAGATGATAAAGTTCTGGGCCGTGTAGCCATACTCGTCGGCCGCCTGTTTGAAGCATTTCGAGATTTTCTCGATACGGTTGTCGAGAATATCGGGGAAACGCAGCAGAACGGGTGCCGTTACGTCGCGCACCTGCAACTCGTCCATCAGCTCCTTCAGGTCGACCGAGGCATAACCCTCGCGGGGCGTTACAGCCACGTGACCCTTTTCGTTGATTGAAAAATATTTCAGGCCCCAACCGTTGATGTTGTACAGTTCGGCAGAGTCCTCAATACGCCATTTTCTCATTTCTTATAAACAGGTTGAATAAAAGGTATTATAAAAAACATACAGTGAGCAAAAATACGGATAATAATTGAATAGAGAAAATGGAAAAGGGCGTACATTGTTCCCGGTGATAAGGTTTTTTTGTATACTTGTCGGGAATTTCGGGTAATATGCCTGTTTTTGCATATATATAATATAAGTGGTGTGTCGGCCCCCCTCCGTCTCCTTCCGGGAGGAGTGGTCGAAAGGTTTGGAAAAAGAGAAAAGTTTCGATAGGTTCAAGACGAGACTAATGTGTTAAAATGTGTTATTTCTAAAATTTGTTGTAGTCTTTTCGGACCCCTTGAGGCTATACAACAACAAAGAAGATTCTTTATCGAGCATACACGTTTTGACCTTAGTCTTTGATTGGTAAGAGAAGGTTCTATGAAAAAGGAAGTGGATAGTGAGACTTTAAAAGGATTGAAGGAGGGTAAGATTTCCTCTTTTGAATCGATATATCAATACTATTCGGGGAAGGTGTATAATTTCATCAACTCCATAGTAAAAGATCGTATTCTCTCTAAAGATTTGACTCAAGACGTGTTTATGCAAATCTGGGATAAACGCAGAGGCATACTCTGCGACGGGAATTTCGATTCCTATATCTTCACTATTGCCCGCAATAGGGTGTATCATCACATCAAGCGGGAGATGTGGATTCAGCAATACTTCGAGGCCGAGGCCAAGGAGCAGTCGCTCGAGGAGAAAGACGATGCCGATCACGAATTGGACAATCTGTTGCTCGAAGAGTATATTTTGAAATTGATCCGTGAGTTGCCCGAGTCGCGCCGCCGCATTTTCATGATGTACTGGAAAGAGGAGCTCAACTATATGGAGATTGCCAGGCAGTTGTCGATTTCGGAGAAAACGGTGGCTACTCAGGTACAACGCTCGTTGCAGTTCTTACGGTCGAAGATGCGTTATGTAGCCTTGGGGTTGTTGCTGATGAGTGTAGTGTGTGATACGTTTTTTGAAGTGTTAGATAGAGTTTTTTAAGTATGAAGAGAATGGAAAATATGGACTCGGAGCGGTTTATCGAAATGATGGAGCGATACCTTCGCCACGAAGCGACAGACGAAGAGAAGGTCGAACTGTCGCAATGGATCGGGACGTCTCGGATGCAGCGTGCCCTGGACGGGAAGTATACCGATTTGTGGCACTCGGTTTCGCCCGAACTCGATAGCGATACCCGCAGCGAGATGTGGCAGAACCTGTCGCAACATATCCGGGAGGAGCGTGCGATAGGCCGTCGGCAGGTGATGAAAACAATTTGTAAGATTGCGTCGGTCGTATTGTTGCCCGTAGCCGTATTTCTTGCCGTGGTCGCCTATTACGAGGGCGGACAGGCCAAGAGCGATACCACACCCTTCTCGTTTGTCGTCGATTCGGGACAAAAGGCCAGCATGACTCTTCCCGACGGGACCAAAGTGTGGCTCAACTCGGCCAGCAAACTGAGCTATTATCCTTCGTACAATCGGGACGATCGGCGGGTATTCCTGACCGGCGAGGCCTACTTCGAGGTGGCCAAGAATCCCGATAAGAAATTTGTAGTCGCATGCCAGGGCGTGGAGGTCGAGGCCCTGGGTACCACTTTCGACGTGAAGGGCTATGACGATGACGCTATGGTGTCGACCTCGCTGATCGAAGGTTCGGTGCGGGTTTCGCACCAAAATCAGTCGGTATTGCTTGCTCCGAGCGAGGAGGCATCGTTTGACAAAACGAAGTTGGTGTTTGCCAAATCGAAAATCGAGGATAGCCGGCAAGTCGATTTCTGGCGCCGGAATATCCTCTACTTCCGCTCGGCTACGCTGGCCGAGATAGCCAAGACCATGGAACGACTCTACGGAGTCTCGGTAGAGTTCGAGTCGGACGAATTGAAAAACATCTCCTTCTCGGGAAGCATTCGCAACAACAGTCTCACGAATGCCTTCTACATCATCAGCCTCACCTATCCGCTCACCTACGAAATCGATCGCGATGTCGTGAAGATAGGACTGAAGCAGTGACCCTGTTCGAGCATTTATGTTACCATATAATTGTTTGACGAATAATCTTTTATACTGTTTTACCATGAATATGTATTGGAATCATTCCCCCGATTGGGGGCGATAACCGTTTGCCAGGCAGTCGGTTAAAACCATCACAAATGCTTTTTGTGGATAGAGTGTATTGTTATCCTATGTCTAATATCGAAATTTTAATTAGTAATGTTGAAACACACCAACTGGGCATTACGAATATGCTTATTGAGTTTCATTACCCTCGTATCGGTAATGAATGTAAAAGCCCAAATCACATTTAATGCCTCGAATAAGTCTATCAAAGAGGTAATCGAGATGATTGAGGAAAAAGCCGATTACAGCTTTTTCTACTCCGATGAGCTGTCGGATTTGAATCGTAAGGTCAACTTGTCGTTTCACGACGAGAATATAGAAAATGTATTGAGAACTCTGTTCAAAGGTACGAATATCGTTTATAAAATCGAAGGCGACAAACAGGTCGTGCTCTCCCTGCAGTCGACTTTGAAAAAAGCAAAATCAAACAAGTCTGTAAGCGGAAAGATTGTCGACACGGAGGGTAACCCCTTGATTGGGGTTTCGATTGCCGTCGACAACGGTACGCGTGGAACCATGTCCGATGTAGACGGAAACTGGAAACTCGAGGCTCCCGAGGGCAGCCTCTTGACCTTTTCGTACATCGGCTATAACACCCACACGTTGAGAGTCGGCAGCAAAGATGTCTATACCGTATCGATGAGCGAAGACAACCAACTGCTCGACGAAGTGGTGGTGATTGGTTACGGTTCGATGAAACGGAAAGATATTACCACGGCCGTATCGGTCGTATCGACTTCCGATATTGACGAGCGCCCCATTGTCGACGCAGCACAGGCTCTCCAGGGTAAAGCGGCCGGTATTCAGGTAGTGCAACCTTCGGGTGCTCCCGGTTCGGGCATGAGCATTCGTGTGCGTGGTGCTACGTCGGTACAGGCTTCGAACGAACCATTGTATATTGTCGACGGTATGCCCAGCGACGATATATCGGGTCTGAACCCGGGCGACATCGAGAGCATGCAGGTACTGAAAGATGCTTCGTCGGCTGCCATTTACGGAGCCCGGGCCGCCAACGGTGTCGTATTGATTACCACCAAGCGGGGCGAGATAGGCAAACCTCAGGTCAAACTCAGTGCCTATGCCGGTATCTCCCGGCTGGGGAAAAAGATCGACGCCCTCAATACCGAGGAGTATAAGGATTTGATGAAGGAGTTGAAGAAATATTCCAACGTAGCCCCTACGATTCCCGAGGATGAGCACCGCTATGTCGACTGGACCGACATGTTTTTCAAAACCGGTATCAATCAGAACTATCAATTATCGGTCTCGAACGGAACCGACAAACTGAAATATTTCATTTCGGGCGGATATACCGACGAGAAAGGTATCGTGAATAAAGCCTATTTCAAACGCTACAATTTCCGTAGCAATATCGACAGCCAACAGACCAATTGGTTGAATATCGCCCTCAACCTGGCCTACTCCAATACCGAGGGGCGCGAGGTTTACGAGAGCCGCAGCTCCATGCGTGCGGGTTCTATTCTTTCGGTCATCAATACCCCGCCGTTCATGCAGGAGTGGGACCCCGAGAATCCCGGTCAATACGACGAGTCGGCCTATGGTTCCCGCATCCTGAACCCGCTGGCTGCCAATGCTGCCGACAACGTGACTTCGACCGATTATCTGAAAGGGTCGCTGGCTCTTACTATCGACCTGTACAAAGGGTTGAAATTCAAAACTATGTTTGGTATCGACCTGACCAATACCCGTTGGGATTTTTATCTGGATCCCCGCTCTACCTCCGACGGACGTTCGACCAAAGGTCGTGTCGAAGAGAGCTACTCGCGTAATTTCGAATGGCTGTTCGAAAACATTCTCACCTATGATTGCTCGATCAACAAACACAACCTCTCGTTGATGGGTGGTGCTACCCAACAACGCTCCCAATACAATGGAGCCTGGCTGGCCGGATTCGACCTTCCCGACTCTTACCCCGACCTTCATTCGATAGCTGCCGCCAACCAGATAGACAAGGATGCCACTGGCTCTTCGGCTTCGGCCTGGACGTTGGCTTCGTTTTTGGGTCGTGTTGCCTACAACTACGACAGCCGCTACCTGTTGACCATGAACTTCCGTGCCGATGGTTCTTCGCGCTTTGCTCCGGGTCATCGTTGGGGTTACTTCCCTTCGGTTTCGGCCGGATGGCGCATGTCGAGCGAATCGTTCATGGAGTCGCTTGCCGACGTGGTCGACGATTTGAAAATACGTGTGGGCTGGGGTATGAACGGTAACCAGAGCGGGATAGGCAACTACGCCTATCTGGCCGGTATGACTGCCAGCAAGGTAGCCCCCACGACCGACAATCTCTATCCGGGATTGGCCATCACGCCCTATTCGGCCGCCAATACCGAGCTTACCTGGGAGAAGACCATGCAGTGGAATGCCGGTATCGACTTCTCGGCCTTTGATTCGCGCCTGACCCTGTCGGTCGATGCCTACTACAAGCGCACGACCGACCTGCTGCTCACCGTGAGCCTGCCCGACAACGTGAACCTCCCCGGCGGTATTACCCGCAACGATGGTGAGATGACCAACAAAGGTATTGAGTTGAACCTCTCTTCTCAAAACTTCAGAGGCGAGTTTCAATGGAATACCGATTTCAATATTTCGTTCAACAAAAATAAGCTGACCAAGCTGGGCCTGAACAAGGTGTACTACTATGCCGAGATGTATGAGACCAAAGAGAATGCCATCATCTTGAAAGAGGGCTTGCCTCTGGGTACCTTCTTCGGCTATGTATCGGAGGGTGTCGACCCCGAAACGGGAAATATCATCTACAAAGACCTGAACAACAACGGTGTGTTCGACCCGGGCGACCGTACGACTATCGGTTGCGCACAACCCGATTTTATTTATGGTATGACCAATACCTTTTCGTACAAAGGGATAGGCCTCTCGATTTTCTTGCAGGGAAGCCAAGGCAACGACATCTTCAATGCCTCGCGTATCGATACCGAGGGTATGTTCGACTTCCGCAACCAGTCGAAGGCCGTGCTCGACCGCTGGAAACGTCCGGGTATGATTACCGATATACCCCGTGCCGGCTCTATCGACAACAGCCACAACTCGACTCGCTTTGTCGAAGACGGTTCGTATCTGCGGTTGAAGACTTTGACTCTGTCGTATGACTTCGACCGGAAGCTGCTGCGCAAGATGCACCTCTCCAAACTGCAGTTCTATGTAACCGGGCAAAATCTGTTGACCTTCACCAATTACAGCGGATACGACCCCGAAGTAAATGCCTATGGTGCCGATGCGGTAGCTCTGGGTGTAGACTACGGAACTTATCCTCAATCGAAAGCTGTGATCTTTGGTCTGAATGTTGAATTTTAAATGATGAACGAAAATGAAAAAGTTAATAATAAGAACGATATGCTTTACATTGCCCTGGTTGGGATTCAGTGCATGTAACGATTTTCTGGACGAAAGACCTCAGTCCGACTTTACCCAGGAGGGTAGCGAGGCCGGGGCGCTGGTATCGGAGTATCTCTCCATTTCAGATGCGCAAGCCGAGTTGCAGGGCGCTTACAACAGTTTCAAGAACGACATTTATCAGCTCGAGAACTATACGATCAACGACATTCAGTCCGACAACTGCTATGCCGGTAGCGACGGTGTGTACGATATAGAAGAAGACCTGCTCAAAATCACGGCTACCAACTACAAGGTTTCGCTGGTATGGTCGCAATATCTGGCCATGGCCGGTTCTGCTACGAATGTAATCGAGAACGTGAAGCTAATGACTCCCGAGTCGGCTACCGAAGCCGAGAAAAACAAGGTGATGGCCGAAGCCAAGTTTATCCGAGCCTGGGCCTACTTCGATATGGTGCGCCTGTGGGGCGGATTGCCTATGGTCCTGCAGTTGATACCCACCATTACGGCCGATAACCTCGACACCTGGTACCCGGTGATGTATCCGGCACGCAGTACCGAAGATGAGGTATATAAACAGATATTGGAAGACCTCGACGAAGAGGGTACCATACAGTATCTCGACAGCAAGAGCGTGGGTGCATTCCAGGCCACCAAAGGTGCTGCCTATGGTTTGTTGTCGAAGGTGTGGGCTACCATGGGTCCCAAAGAGAGCCGCGACTACAACAAGGTAGTGGAGTATGCCGACAAGACTATCGCCGAGGGGTATCAACTGGTAAGCAACTTTGACGACTTGTGGAACCCCGACAACAAGTTTACTACCGAGAGTATCTTCGAGGTTTACTATACCGCCGATTCGCCCAACTGGGCCTACTGGTGTCTGTTGAAGGAGGACGACGGCTCGGTAACCTGGCGTCGCTACTGTACCCCTACGCACGACCTGCTGGCCAAGTTCGACACCGAGAAGGATGTACGCTACACCTCGAGCATTCTGTGGAAAGAGGCTCCGTACGACACCTATTTCCCGGCCGACAACTATCCCTTCTCCTACAAGATTCGCGAGAAGAACTCCGATATTATCCTGATGCGTCTGGCCGATATTCTGTTGATGAAGGCCGAGGCTTTGGTCGAGCTGAACCAGGTTTCCGACGCTATTGTCATCGTCAATCGCATTCGCGAGCGTGCCGGTTTCGGCCCCTCGTCATTGGATGTAAACATGTCGCAGGCCGATGCCCGTCTGGCTGTGGAGAACGAGCGCCAGCTCGAGCTCTATATGGAGGCTCAGCGGTGGTACGACTTGTTGAGAAACGACCGTATGCTCGATGTCATGCGCAAGCATAAGGACGAGAAAGGTCAGTATATCTTCAGCGACCTGCAATCGTTCAGAGAGAAGTGGCCTGTGCCGCAGGAGGAAATCGACAAGAACAACAACCTTACGCAAAATGAAGGGTATTAACCTATTGTTTAATGTTTTGATAATAGTACGATTATGAAATTTAGCAATCATATATTTACATTCTTGTGCTGTGCATCTGTCCTCCTGACAGCATGCGAAGATGGCACGGGCCGTGTGGTCTATCCCTATTCCTGCCCCGAGATGTCGGAGGTCGACCTGTCGTCTACCGAATATGTCATGGCCAACGATACTCTCTATTTCTCGGTCGATATTAAGGATGAGCAGACCCCGCTTTCGACCCTCGAGGTTTCGCTGACTTCGGGCGAAGAGTCGATTTTTACCGAGTCGATACGTACCAAGGGCATGTCGGCATCGATTCAGAATCATGGAATCTTTATCCCCTTTACCGCCGGTCTGGAAGACAACAAGGAGGCCCGGCTTACCCTCACGGCTATCAACGTAGAGGGTAGCGAAGTTTCCCGGAACTTCGATCTCAAGATTCGGCGTCCCGAATTGCCCGAAACCATGTATCTGCACATCGAGGAGCAGGTGATTCCCATGAAACGTCAGGCCGATAATCCCTATTTGTATGCTACGGAGACGGGCAGCTACATCACCCAGTTTACCGGCAAAGTATCGACGAGTGAGTCGCTCGAAGATTCGGAGCTGATATGGGGCTACTCCGAAACGGCCAACTATGCCGAGTTGTCGAGTGCGACGGGGGTAGGCTTCACCTTTGACTATCAAGGCTGGGAAATCGAACAGATTACTTTCGATGTCATGACTTTCAAGGTGGGCGCTATCGGTGAGTATCAGGTGTTTACAATCGACGGCGTAGAGCTCGAAGCCAGTGCGGGCTATTATCGGGCGGCTATCCAGTTTACTCAGGGTGCCGAGGTCGAAGTAACCGGCTTTGAGGATCTCGCCAATGCCTACAACCGCGACTTCTTCGAGTACAATGCCGAGACCGGCAAACTCACCTTCTTGCGCGAGAGCGGCAAGTGGGAGGTATACTACTCGAGCAAGTATAACTACATGTGGGTAATGCGTCTCGACGATGAGGCTCCTGTAGCCTACTGGCTGGTAGGTCATGGCTTTACATCGGCTCCGGTTTGGAACGACGACTACAATACGGGCGGTTGGGATACCGAGGATGTGTCGCGTCTGGGCTATGTGGTCAAGATTGCCGATAATACCTACCAAACGACTCTCTATCTGAGCAATACCCACGAATGGGAGTCGTTCGAAATCGAGATTTACAGCGACCGGTTGTGGAACAAAACGCTGGGTATGGAGCTGAAAGAGGGCTCTATTACGGGCGATGCCACGGGATTTGCCGTCTCGATGTCCAACGGCTTTACCAACACGGCCGACTTTGTGCCGGGCTATTACCGCCTGACCTTCGATACCTCGGGCGGAGTTGGTAACGAAAAGATGAATGTAGAGCGATTGTCCGATTGAGATCGGCTCGAAAATATTACGTGCTGAATAGGTAAATTTTAGATGAGGAGAGACGAGACGAATGTATCCTTTCCCGGTGCATTCGTCTCTATCTCTCTGTTTAGCTCCTGCTCTGCCGGGCGGGTAAAAGGTTCATTAAATGCTTATGATTATGAAAAAATGGATTTTATATTCGGTCGCAACCGTTTCGCTGTGGTGTTCGTGCACTACTTCTCACAAGGGCGAGGCTCCGGTTGCACTGGTCTGGGAAAACGGGGTATACGATGCTTCGACCCAGATGTATCGTCATCGGTTTGTTGTCAGAAATAAGACCGACCGGGAACTGGCGGGCGATTGGGAAATCTTTTATTCCCAGTTGCCGGTACGTGTCGCCAACGATTCGACATCACCGGTTTGTATTACGGCCGTGAATGCCAACTATTATAAAATGGCTCCGACCGACCGGTTCCGGAATATCCCGCCGCACGATTCGCTGGTGGTCGTCTATTATGCCGATAGCCGGGCTGTCAACCTGTCGCGGCAACCTGAGGGATGCTACTGGGTAGCAAAGGGGCAGAATACTCCGCTCCCGGTCGAGTTGGCAATCGTTCCGTTCTCCGATCGGGAACGTATGGGCGATCTCTCGGCTGAGGCTATTTATCGTCGCAATGCCAGTTATGCCTGCCCGTTTGATTCGACGGCTCCGGCCGTGTTGCCATCGGTCAAGCAGGCGGTTGCGAAGGGGGGCCGGGTATCGGTCCCTGCCGAGGTATCACTGCTGTATAATCAAGAGTTGGTCGATGAGGCACGTCTGTTGCAAGAGAAGCTGGAGCAGGAGTATGGAATAGCTGTCACCGAGGGTGCTTCGATGCACATCGAGCTTGACCTGGCAGCCGCTGGCCATACATGCAACCCCGAACAGTATAGGCTGGACATAGACAATCGCCAGATTGCTGTCGTGGGGGATACGCCGCACGGCGTATTCAACGGTATACAGACTCTCCTGGCCTTGCTGAGGGGAAATAGCCATACTCTCGACCGGCAAACGATTATCGATTATCCCGATTTGTCCTATCGCGGCTTCATGCTCGATGTGTCGCGCAACTTTATTCCGGCTGCCGATGTGAAACGCTGGATCGATATTCTGTCGTCTTACAAGATCGATGTGCTGCATCTGCATTTGACCGACGATGAAGGTTGGCGTATCGAGATTCCCGGTTTGGAAGAGCTGACTGCGGTCGGTGGCCATCGGGGTCATACGACCGACGAGTCGACCTGCCTATACCCGGGTTACGACGGCTCCTATTCGGTTACGGAGGGTACGGGTAACGGCTATTATACTCGCGACGAGTTTGTCGACTTGTTGCGTTATGCAGCACGCCGGCATGTGACGGTAGTCCCCGAAGTCGAGGCTCCGGGCCATGCTCGTGCAGCTATTGTGGCTATGAAAGCCCGTTATCGCAAGTATGCCGGTACCGACGAAGCGAAAGCTCGAGAATACCTGTTGAGCGAGCCGGGCGATACGTCGAAATACGTGTCGGCCCAGTCTTATACCGACAATGTTATCAACGTGGCTTTGCCGTCGACCTATGCCTTTATGGAGAAGGTGGTGACCGAAATCGCGGCCATGTATGCCGAGGCTGGTGTAGCGTTGCATACGATACACCTGGGTGGCGACGAAGTTCCCGAGGGGGCCTGGTTGGGTTCGGCAGCTTGTGCCAAACTCATGCGCGACAATCGGATGGAGGGCCCTCACGACCTGTTTGAATACTTTTACAGCCGCATGGCCGGCCTGGTAGAGGCGCAAGGCGTGAAGCTGGCGGCCTGGCAAGAGGCTGCCCTGCACAACCGGGCGACGACCGACAGTCGGTTGAAACAGGTGGCCAGCAACATCTATTGCTGGAACACGGTGCCCGAGTGGGGTGGCGACGAGATTCCCTATCGGATAGCCAATAAGGGGTATCCCGTAGTGCTGTGCAACGTAAACAATTTCTATATGGACCTGGCTTATAGCTCTCACTACGAAGAGCGGGGACACTCCTGGGCCGGGTATGTCGACGAGGTGAAGTCGTTCTCGATGTTGCCTTTCTCGATATACCGTTCGGCTCGATGCAACCTGCACGACAATCCGGTCGATTTGGACCGGGCCGACGAGGGGAAAACCCGGTTGGACAGTCTGTCGAAAATCGTGGGTGTGCAGGCTCAGTTGTTCTCCGAGACGGTGCGTGGACCTCAATGGGCCGAGTACTATATCTTCCCCAAGATTCTCGGTCTGGTAGAGCGCGGGTGGAATGCGCATCCGCGTTGGGAGAGCTTACGGGGCGAGGTCGAGCAGCAAGCCTTCTGCCAAGATGTGTCTCGTTTCTACCGGCAGTTGGATATGCAGGAATATCCCTACCTGATTCATTCCGGGGTAAATGTGCGGTTGCCTCACGTAGGGTTGTGTGTAATCGACGGCCGTCTCTACGCCAACAGTCCGTTGTCGTCGGCCGTGATTCGCTATACTACCGACGGCAGCGAGCCCGGCACTCAATCGACCGTGTGGCGGGGCCCGGTAGTCTATCCTGCGGGCCGTGTGGTCAAGGCTCGGCTGTACTATTTAGGAAAAGAGAGTGTAACAACTGTTTTGTTCCCGACCGATACGAAGTCGGATAAATAAAAAAGAAAAGGTTATGAAAAGATACATAGTGTGTTTGTGTGTGATTAGTGTACTGAGTTGGGGCTCCGTGGCCTCTTCATGTTCCGAGTCGCAAAATGATCTCTCCCGGCCGGTAAACGCTGCTTCGATAGCGTTTATTCCGCAACCGCAATCGGTCATCTACGACGGGGGTGGTATGGTTGTGCCTTCGTCGGTATCGGTAAGCGACGAGTTGACCGGCGGGCCCTATGCCTTGTTGGAGTCGACCGTAACCTCGTTGGGGGGCGAATTGGTTCGGCAGTCTGGCGGCCAGGCCTTTATTCGGCTTGTGGCCAATGCTTCGCTACAAGACGAGGAGTATAAGATAAAGACAACGCTCGACGGCATTACCCTTGAGTATGCGTCGTCACGAGGACTGTTGTGGGGTGTCCAGACCCTGCGTCAAATCTTGCTCCAGAGTTCGGCTTATGAAGGTGGCGGGCGTGTGTTACCGTTGCTCACATTATCCGATAAACCCGAAAAGAGTTGGCGGGGATTCCATATCGATGTAGCCCGTCATGCTTTTACCATCGACTATCTGAAGAAGGTAATCGATATGCTTTCGTTCTACAAAATCAACAAGTTGCAGATGCACTTGACCGACGACCAGGGTTGGCGCATGGAGATTAAGCGATACCCCGAACTGACGACAATAGGCGCCTGGCGCGAGTTCGACGAGTACGACAAGCGTTGTCAGGAGCTGGCCCAGACCGACGCCTCGTTTGTAATCGACACCCGCTTCATTCGCAACAACAGCGAATATGGGGGCTATTATACCCAGGAGGAGCTGTCGCAGTTGGTCGCATACGCTTCGGAGCGCGGTATCGAGATTATTCCCGAAATCGATATGCCGGGCCATTTCTCGGCGGCTATTCGGGCGTTTCCCAGTCTCTCCTGTACCAACGAGGCCGGCTGGGGGACCGAATTTTCATATCCCATCTGTGTAGGGAAGCCCGAGACCTATGAATTTTTGAAGAATATTCTGGACGAGGTGCTGAGTGTATTCCCGAGCGAATATATCCACATCGGAGCCGACGAGGTGGAGAAAGATAACTGGAAGAGTTGCCCTTATTGCCAGCAGATGATTCGCGACAAGGGGCTGATGAATGAGACCGAGTTGCAGAACTATTTTGTAGAACAGATGTCGGATTATGTCAAGAGCAAGGGGCGCAAGGTGATGGCTTGGGACGACGCCTTTTACAAGAACAGGCCGCTGGACTTGCTCTATACCTACTGGCGCGACTGGGAGTCGCAGCAGCCGGCCGATATTACCCAGAGCGGACATCCGCTGATATTTATGGAGTGGGGCCGTTTCTATTTGAGCGGGAACTCCTCTGACGAGTCGTTGAAGTCGCTTTACGAGTTTACCTTCGAGCCTCAGTTCCCCGGCATTGTACAGTCGCAGGTCCAGGGTTTCCAGGCTTGTGTGTGGACCGAAATGATACCCAACGAGCGCAAGTTCGGACAACACGTCTTCCCGGCATGTCAGGCATTCAGCGAAGTGGCTTGGGGAAGCAAGCGCGATTGGAGCCGGTTCACGAAAAACTTGCCGTGGCACTTGCAATGGCTCACCCGAAACGGATTGCATTACAGAACTCCCGGCTTTATCAAATAGAATGAATGACCCGTTAAAAAAAGAGAGATGATGAAAACCGAACGGTTAATGTCGTTAGATGTGTTACGGGGTATCACGGTGGCCGGTATGATTCTGGTCAATAACCCCGGCGATTGGGGGCATATCTATGCCCCGCTGAAACATGCCGAGTGGAACGGGCTTACGCCCACCGACCTGGTGTTCCCGTTTTTTATGTTTGTAATGGGTGTCTCCATGTGCTTTTCGTTCCGGAAATTCGATTACCGGCCTACTCGGGAGTTTGTGGTCAAGCTGGTTAAGCGTACGGCCATTCTGTTCCTTCTGGGTGTAGCTCTTTCGTGGGTTTCGCTCGTGCTGTCGCGATGGATGTCGCCCGAAGGAACGATGTCGTGGAGCCAGATACTTTTCCCCTTCGAGCAGGTGCGCGTCTGGGGCGTATTGCAACGCCTGGCACTCTCTTACTTTTTTGCTTCCCTGCTGGTGGTTACGGTGCGTAACAGGCGGGTGCTGGGCTGTGTCGTAGCCGGTATTTTGCTGCTCTATGGGCTGGTCTTGGCCTGGGGGCATGGATTTGAATTGTCTACGGCCAATGTGATAGCCGTCGTCGACCGGGCATTGGTAGGCGAGAGTCACATGTATCTCGAGTGGCTGCCCGACGGGGGGCGCATCAGGTTCGACCCCGAGGGGCTTGTCAGCACGTTGCCGGGTATTGCGCATGTGTTGATAGGATTCTTTTGCGGACGTCTTTTGTTGAGCTCGAAATCCTTGAACGAGAAGATGGCCGACCTGGCCGTGGCGTGTGCCGCACTGCTCATCGTCGGGTTCTTGCTGGGGTATGGTTGCCCGATCAACAAAAAGGTGTGGAGCCCGTCGTATGTACTGGTTACCTGTGGTTTTGCCATGCTCACCCTCATCTTGCTGATGTGGATTATCGATGTGCGCAAGATGCAACGCTGGACCTATCCGTTCCGGGCATTCGGGTGCAATCCGTTGTTTATCTATGTCTTTGCCAGTTTCCTGGCCATTGTGCTGGAGACGATTCCCTGCGGCGGCTTTTCGGTTAAGGATCAGGTGTACATGTGGATAGCCGGGTGGGCCGTCGTGCCTCAGTTGGCGTCGCTCATCTATGCACTGGTGTATGTGGCTTTCAACGGATTACTGGCCTGTGTGCTGCTGAAAAAAGAGATATTTGTCAAGGTGTAACACCTGGAAGTCGAGTATCCTTTGGGTAGTTGTCTTAAAATAGCGGCTAAATTTTAATAAAAAAGTGAGCCGTGTATATGTTTTTTAAGTTTGTAGATAGAGGTAGTCGCTAAAAATGTTTATCTTTGCGGTAGAATTTACTAACCAATAATTTATAATAAGATGGTAAGCTACAAAGAATTAGGATTGGTAAACACCAGAGAGATGTTTGCCAAGGCTATCAAAGGCGGATATGCTATCCCTGCTTTCAACTTCAACAACATGGAACAGATGCAGGCAATTATCCAAGCAGCCGTAGAAACGAAATCGCCTGTGATTCTGCAAGTATCGAAAGGCGCTCGTAATTATGCCAACCAGACGTTGCTCCGTTATATGGCACAAGGCGCCGTAGAATACGCCAAAGAGTTGGGTTGCGAACATCCTCAAATCGTGTTGCACCTCGACCACGGCGATTCGTTCGAATTGTGCAAATCGTGTATCGACACAGGTTTCTCTTCGGTGATGATCGACGGTTCTCACCTGCCTTACGAAGAGAATGTAGCCCTCACGAAAAAAGTAGTTGACTATGCACACCAGTTCGATGTAACCGTTGAAGGTGAGCTGGGCGTTCTCGCCGGTGTTGAGGATGAGGTTTCGGCCGAACACCACACCTACACCAACCCCGAAGAGGTTATCGACTTCGCACACCGCACGGGTTGCGACTCGCTGGCTATCTCGATCGGTACTTCGCACGGTGCCTACAAGTTCAAACCCGAGCAATGCCACGTAGACCCCGCTACGGGTCGTCTGGTACCTCCTCCCTTGGCATTCGACGTTCTCGACGCCGTTATGGAGAAACTCCCGGGCTTCCCCATCGTACTGCACGGCTCTTCGTCGGTTCCCCAAGAAGAGGTCGACACCATCAACAAATACGGAGGCAAACTCGAAGCTGCTATCGGTATCCCCGAAGAGGAGCTGCGTAAAGCTGCCAAATCGGCCGTTTGCAAAATCAACATCGACTCCGACAGCCGTCTGGCCATGACCGCTGCTATCCGCGAGGTATTCGCTACGAAACCCGCCGAGTTCGATCCTCGTAAATACCTGGGTCCGGCTCGTGAAAACATGAAGAAACTCTACATTCACAAAATCGAGAATGTATTGGGTAGCGCCGGCAAACTCTAATCGATAGTTCGAATAGGCTTTATAAAGGCCGCCGATTTCCGTCAGGGAGATCGGCGGTTTTTTTTTCACTTAGGGGCAAGAGGCCAGAGTTGCGGTAGGTCTGATGACATCGGCACATGTCTCGTCTGTTGGGCAAGAATGAGAGATTGCTTGGGTCGGGGAGTGTGTGAGGATTTAAAAAAAAAAGTTCTGCCGGAATCTCGATATCATAAAAAAAGGGGACTGATAGTATAACGATTCACATCGTTGTTTTTTCCGGCAGAACTGTATAGATATTCAGTAAAAAATATTTTGCATCTTTTTTCGCTCTTTCCTTTTATTGAAAGGGAGTATCGCGATTTTGAATCCGAGACAAAGGTAGTATTTTCAAATGATAAAACAAAATTATATTTGGATTCTGTGCATGAATAAAAATTTTTTCTTTCCTCGTCGGGACGGCCTTTTACGGAGGATTCACCCCAACCGGGAGAGGTGTATCTAAATAATTGTCACTCCCTTATCGCGGGCGTTATCGGCCCGATGGAATCGGTATAATCGCTTGTCTGCGTTAATAAGAAAATACAAGTGTTTTGTAATTTTATATTTTGGGAGCGCTTGTAGGCTGCTTGGCGAGGACTTCGGTGATTCTTTTCCCGGTCTCCTCGTATAGCCACAGGGCCTTGGGCAGATGAACGACCCGGGGAGGAATGGGGGTGTGTTTCCGCTTTTTGAATATTTCGCCGGTGACGCCATAGGCTTCGGGGGCGGTGGCGGCATAGAGGGCTCCTGACGCTCCCTCTTGCGGGGTGCTGATGAAGGGGCGGAAGAACCGGTTGGCCAGCGGGTCGACCCACGAGTGCATGGTGATCATGTCGGTGTCGACTACCCCCGGGTCGGCGGCATTGACCCAGATGCCCCGCGGGCGAAGCTCCTGAGCCAGGCGTGCGGTATAGAGGGTGAGGGCGAGTTTCGACTTGCTGTATGCCTCGAACCGTTTGTACTTGTGCGGCGGTGCCCCGAAGAAGGTATCGTCGATTTTGCCGATGTAGCGGGTGAGCGAGGTGGTGGTGACGATGCGGCTGCCGGGGTGCATGAGGGGGAGCAGCATGCGGGTGAGCAGTACGGTGCCTATGTAGTTGACCCCGATGGTCGACTCGAAGCCGTCGGCCGTTTGGCTGTAATGCTGGTTCATGACGCCGGCATTGTTGAGTAGCGCCTGTATCGAGATGGACTCTTGCGACAGGTGTTCGGCAAAACTGATAATCGAGGCAAACGAGGCGAGGTCGAGCGGCAGCAGGGTGATGTCGGTATTGCCCGTCTTTTCGATGATGCGCTGTTGCACGGGTTGCGATTTGGCCAGATTGCGGCAGGCCATGATTACGGGCTGCCCTTGTGCAGCGATGGCCTCGGTGAGAGCCTGCCCTATGCTGCCGTTGGCTCCGGTGATGATGTAATACTCTTTATTCATCGAGCATGCGGTGTTTGACTATGAGACGTACCCGGGTGGGCATGACGGCCGCCAGCGGGATGAGCAGGCGGTTGAACAGGCCCGGGATGAGTTGTTTTTTCCCTCGGAAGAGGGCATTGAGAGCTTTTCGCACGAGGCGTTCGGGAGTCATGAGTACCCCGAGCCGTACCCCCAGTTTCAACAGCCGGGGCGGCAGGCCGTACAGCCCGGTGGCTATTCCGCCGGGACATACGACGGTGGCATGCACGCCATAGTCGTGCAGTTCGCAGGCCAGGGCCCGGGTGAATACCCGTATGTAGGCTTTGGTAGCCGTGTAGAGGGCGATGCCGGGATAGGGTGTCCAGCACGAGAGCGACGACATGTTGAGCAGATAGCCGCGGCGACGGGCGCACATGTCGGCGGCAAACAGTCGCGACAGCCGGGTGACGGTGCCGATGTGCAGCTGCAGCATGGTCTCGATTTTGGCCGGGTCGGTGCGGGCAACCTCGCGGAAGGAGAAGATGCCGGCGTTGTTGATGAGAATGTCGATGGTCAGCTCCTTCTCCCAGCAATAGCGATAGAGTTCGTTGGCTGCTTCGGGGCGGGCCAGGTCCATGCAGAGGGTCTCGACCGGCACCCGATAGTCGTTGGCAATGCGGGCCGCTTCGCGCTCGAGGTCGTCGCGGTCGATGCTCACCATCACGAGGGCGGCTCCCCAGGCTGCCAGTTGCCGGGCAAACTCGAGGCCGATGCCCGAGCTGGCGCCGGTCACGAGGGCCGTGCCCGGTGCAAGATCTCTATTTCGCATCATGGCGGTGTATCCTTTCTATCTCTTTGACGATGCAGGGGGGCAGCTGCCCTTCGAGGTGTTTGTGACAGGCCATCTCGATGGAGTACATGCGGGCTATGCAGTAGTTGGTGTGGTCGCATCCGCAGCGCACCTCTTCTTCGTTTTTCATGCGGTTGACAAAGTCGGGTTCGTTGATGAGGGCACGTCCCATCTGCACAAACTCGAATCCGTGGTCGAGCACCTTGTCGATGGTGGGTCGCGATACCAGACCGCCCACGTAGATGAGGGGGAGCCTGAGCGCTTCGCGGAACTTGAGGGCATCGTCGAGGAAGTAGGCTTCGCGGAAGGGAACGGTCGGAATCATGAACCGTCCGGCCAGCTTCACGCCGTATTTGAGCCACCACGTCTTCATGTAGTAGGTGAGGGTGGTGATGGGCATCTCGCCCCGCATCACATACATGGGGGCCTTGCTCACGAAACCGCCGCTCAATACCAGGGCATGGGCCCCCAGTTGCTCGAGCTCGCGGGCGATGAGGATGCCTTCGTCGATTTCGATGCCTCCTTTGAATCCGTCGCGCATGTTGGTCTTGACGATGACAGCCATGTCGTTACCGGCCGCCTTCATCACCTGCTCCATGCACATGCGCATGAACCGCATGCGGTTGTCGAGCGAACCGCCGTACTCGTCGTGACGGTGGTTGGTATAGGGCGAGAGGAACTGGCTGATGAGGTAGCCGTGTCCGGCGTGAATCTCTACGGCATCGAATCCGGCATCGCGGGCGTTGTTGACCGCCTCGCCGAAGGCACGGGCCATCGCCTCGATTTCGTCCTTGTGCATGCCTCGTACGAAGGTGGGCGAGTAGAGGTTGAATCCGGTCGAGGCCGAGATGGGTATCTGCCCGGCCGTGCTGCGGTGCGACATGTTGCCGCAGTGTCCCAGCTGGATGGAGGCTTTGGCTCCCTCGGCATGAATGGCGTCGGTGATGCGGCGCAACGGTTTCACGATTTCGGGGCGCATCCACAACTGGTGTTTGAACGAGAGCCCGTTGCGGGTAACCGAGGCGTAGGCGAGCGTGGTCATGCCTATGCCGCCGGCAGCCACGCTGCGGTGGTAGTCATACAGTTTTTGGGTAGGGGCGTTGTTGTCGCACATCCCTTCGAAGGCGGCCGACCGTATGGTGCGGTTGCGCAGGGTGACGGGCCCTATCGAGGCCGGTGTAAAGAGTATGGACTCTTTGGGAGCAGTATCGTTGTTCATGATTTCAATAGATGAAAGGGATTATCTTTTTACGTTTTTCGCGGGTAAATTCTTCGCCGAACTCCTGGGTGTAGCGTTTGTAGAGCGATGCCGAACGGGGAGCCAGGTTGGCAAAGGTCCACCAGGCAAAGACGGCTCCGGCCCACGACCAGGTGAAGATGGCGAAGCCTACCCACTCGAGAAACTCGCCGAAGTAGTTGGCCGACGATACCCAGCGGAACATGCCGCCCCGCGGTATGTAGTGCTTGCGGTCGCCCGGTTTGCGCAGATGGCGTATGATGGAGTCGGACTGGATGTTGATGAACATGCCGGCCGCAAAGGCGATGACACCGATGATAAACTGAGGCGAGGTGAACCAGGCCGGGGTATAGTAGTCGAGCGGCGAGATGTAGAAAATCCAGCCGCCTTGCATGAAGGCGTTGAGCAGGTTGAAGACGATGCCCATGCTCACGATGCTGAGCGGCATGCGGCTGTTGCCCTTGATGAGGAAGGGGAAGATGAACGAGCGTTGGAAATAGTGCAACTCGAACAGCACCAGAAAGACGATGCGCACCGGGTCGTAGCGGTATTCGGCCGGAGCCAGCAGCCACAACACGAGCATGGCGACGAATACCGGTGCCTCCATCACCACCCACCCGATGCGGTTGGAGAGGGAGATTCCCCACTTGCGGTCGAAGAGCATGCCGTAGCCGGCACTTACGAAGTGGAGGGCGATGAACACGATGAGAGCCGTGACGGCCATCACAATCAGAAAGATATTGAATGTGGCGGTTTCCATGGGCGGTTGAAAAATGAATTGATTATTATATGGTTATCAATAGACAAAGATAGTAAAAGGTAAGGGCAGAGACAACTGGAAAACCAAGTTTTCAACATTTGACCATGTCGAACCCCCATCTTGTCTTTGAGTAACAAAGATAGTGAAAATCGGGGAGATACGTTTGCATTTAAATACTTTTCTTAAAAGCTCTGTATTTTTACATAAAGAAACATTTTCCCGCTTATTATAAGCGGAGAGAGAGGGTTTTGCATTCGAAACGGGCGGATAAATATTTAAAAATAGATAATTGCCCCGAATAAATCGACGGAGCGTTTAATTTTGCACCTTCTGAATTTGTGAAAATGGATATGAAGAAGATGCAAAAAACAACACTGTGGATGGCTCTGTGCAGCCTGTTGTCGGTGAGCAGTGCCTATGCCCAGCGTGTAGAGCCGCTGCCTTTTGCCGATTTTGAACATTGGGTAACCCGCGAAATCAAAGAGTCGGCCCTGTTGGGAGGCAAGACCAAGACAGTCTATGCCATAGCTCCTACCCAACACATCAAGGGAAACAAAGCCTATCGGAACATGGGCGGTTCGCCCTGGGCTTCGTCGAATGTAATGGCCAACGTGATGGGGGTGGTGAAGACCAGTAATACCGTCCGCCCCGAGAAACGCGAGGGGGGAGGCACCTGTGCCCGCATGGAGACCGTGATTGAGGATTGCTGCGTGCTGGGCATGATGAATCTGCACGTGCTGGTGAGCGGCAGTATCTTCCTGGGCGAGGTCGACGAGCCTATCCGCTCGACCAACAGTCCGTACAGCAAGATGGAGATGGGTATCCCCTTTACCAAGCGACCCACCCGATTGATTTTCGATTACAAGTATCAGGCTTCGCCCGACAACTTCCGTACCCAGTCGACCGGTTTCAGCTCGCGCAAGCAGTTGCCCGGTCGCGACAATGGCGAGGTCTATATTCTGTTGCAGCACCGTTGGGAAGATGCCGACGGCAATGTGTACGCTCACCGGGTAGGTACCGGGCGTGAGCGCTACGGCAAGAGTACTGCCGGTTGGGTGAATGGTCATAGCCTTACCATTCACTATGGCGACATCACTGACAAGCCCTTCTACAAATCGTACATGGGGCTTATTCCCGAAGAGAGTTCGTACTATTGCCGCAACAGCAAGGGCAAGATGGTGCCCGTAATCGAGGTGGGCTGGGGCAAGCCCGACGAGCCGGTCACGCACATGCTTGTGATGGCTTCGGCCACTTGCGGCACCGCCTATGTGGGCGGATTGGGCAGTACCCTCTGGATCGACAATATCGCTCTGGGGTATTAGGCTAGTAAGAGTTTATGGAGATATAGAGGGCTCGGATGGATTGGATTCGGGCCCTTTTTTTGTGTGGTTCAGTTCTGTTTGAAGATATAGACGATAACCCCTGTCTGGTTCGACGAGCGGTTGCTGCGTTCGAATCGCGAGCGGCGGGCGGCCGCTTCGGCCGAGGCCCGCAGTTTGGGGTTGGAGAAGGCGGTGCCTTCGCTGCCTTTGACGGTGGCGATGGCGCTGATGACCTGTCCCTGGGGGTTGACTGTAATCGAAATGGCTATGGTGCCGGCGTCGTTGCTGTTGTCGTATTGGGGATAGGGCAGGGAGCCAACCAGCCCGCGGCCGCCCAGGTTGTAGCCGCCGTAGCCGCCCACGCCGGTGAGTTCGCCGGTCGATGCGTTGCCGAAGGGGTTGCCCTGTGTGCCGCTGCCCTTGTCGCTGTCGCCGCGGCTGCCGTCGTTCGACACACCTTTGCCAAAGGCATTCTTCACCTGATTGGCAATGCGGTCGTCCTTTTTGTTTTCCTGAACGGCTTTTTTCTTTTTATCCTCCTCTTTCTTCTTCTCGATTTGGATGCTCTCCTCGTCGGTCTGGGTTATCAGCTCGTCGTCGTTTTCGCGCGGTTGCTCGGCCTGTGGCCGCTGCGGCTCGGTGGCGTTCGACTCGAACATGCCCGAGGCTTCGTCGACCAGTCCCACTTGTACCAGCACGCCGCTGCCCGACCCCATGGGCTCGGGTCCCAGCAGGGTAAACCACAAGACGAGCAGCACTACCAGATGCACGGCAACGGTAGCGGCAATGGCTTGTATCTTATCTCTTTTCTGTGGTTCCATGGGTGGGGTGTTCGATTCTGTTTTTGAGGTGGTGTTCGGTTTACGGGTTACGCACCGGTTTGGTGGCCAGTACCATCTTCAGGTGGTTGTCGTTGGCGACATTGAGTATCTTGACAATCTCGCGATAGGGTACCGTCTCGTCGGCATAGAGGGCTATGTAGCGCTCGCTATCCTGCTGGGGCGTTTCGGCGAGCCGTTGCACCAGCTGATCGTAGGTAACGGGCTGCGGGGCCTCGTTGCCGAAAGCGATGTAGTAGTCGTTGTGCTCGTCGATTACTACCCGGGTGAGGGGCTTGGCTGCCGCCTGCTGGTTGCTTTGCGGCAGGTTCACCTTGATGGAGTTGGGAAAGACAATCGTCGAGGTAATCATAAAGAAGATGAGCAACAGAAAGATGACATCGGTCATCGATGCCATGCTGAATGTGGCCTCTATCTTGTGTCTTCGTTTCAGTGCCATGGTCGTGTCTCCCTCGGGTTATTCGGCCGGCTCGTTGAGCAGGTCCATAAATTCCATTGTCTTGGACTCGAGCTGGTTCATCACGCCGTCGACGCGCGACACCAGGTAGTTGTAGGCAAAGAGGGCGATGATGCCCACGATAAGGCCGGCTACGGTGGTGACCAGAGCCTCGTAGATACCGCCCGAGAGGGTGGAGATGTCGGCGTTGTTACCGGCCGAAGCCATGTTGTAGAAGGCCCGTACCATACCGGTTACGGTACCGAGGAAGCCAATCATGGGAGCACCGGCTGCGGTGGTGGCGAGCCAGGGGAAACCCTTTTCGAGTTTGGCAATCTCGATGTTGCCCACGTTTTCGATGGCTACCAGTACGTCGTTCATGGGGCGACCCAGTCGCGAGATGCCTTTGGCAATGAGGCGCGAGTAGGGGGTGTTGGTCTTCTTGCAGAGCTTCAGGGCACTGTCGATGTTCCCTTCGTGGATGTAGTCTTTGATGCGTTCCATGAACGAGTTGTCTTCGCGGGCGGCACGTCGGATGACTTGCAGTCGCTCGACGAAGATATAGATCGAGAGCAGGGAGAGGAGCAACAGGGGTATCATGATGATTCCTCCCTTGCAGGCAAGGTCCCAGAGGTTCAAGTCGTTGGCGGCCTCGACCGGGGTAAGTACGGGAGGCGTCACGATTGTGTCGGTAGTTTGCAGAAGCAACGTAAGCAGATTCATGATATAGCGTTTAATCGGTTATTTCAAGCACTCTTTGTATTGTCTGATAGTCTCTTTCAACCCCAGGTAGAGGGCGTCGCAGATGAGGCAGTGGCCTATGGAGACCTCGCTCAGGAAGGGGATGCGTTCGTGAAGAAAGCGCAAGTTCTCGAGGTTGAGGTCGTGGCCGGCATTCACGCCCAGCCCCAGGCTGCGGGCATGTTCGGCTGCCTTGACAAAGGGAGCCACGGCAGCTTCGCGGTCTTGTGCGTAGTGTGCGGCATAGGGTTCGGTGTAGAGCTCTATTCGGTCGGTGCCGGTCTTGGCGGCATACTCGACCATCTCGAGGTCGGGCTCGACAAAAATCGAGGTGCGAATGTTGGCCGCCTTGCAGCGGTCGATAATCTTGGAGAGGAAGTCGAAGTGTGCCCGCGTGTCCCACCCGGCATTCGAGGTGATGACATTCTCGGCATCGGGCACCAGCGTCACCTGGTCGGGCTTCACCTTGAGTACCAGGTCGAGAAATTTTTCGGAGGGATATCCCTCGATATTGAACTCGGTGCTGACGGCCGGCCTCAGCTCGTACACGTCGGCATAGCGAATGTGCCGCTCGTCGGGGCGCGGGTGCACGGTGATGCCCTCGGCTCCAAAGGATTCGCAATCGAGCGTGACTTTCAATACATTCGGAATATTGCCGCCTCGTGCGTTGCGCAAGGTAGCTATTTTGTTGACATTAACACTTAACTTGGTCATTTTCTCTTTTTACCCTAATCGCTTTTTCCGGTGTGGCACTTTGTCGCTCGGTTTCAATGAAAAGAAACGGACTGCAGTATCAACCGAAAAAAATAGCTATCTTTGTATAACTTTCGTGCAAAAATAATACGAATTACAGAAATATGCGCAATAAATGAAAGCAAAAGATATGATATTGCCCGAAATACCCGTCTTGCTGGCCACGATGTCGGTGAACGAGGCGCGTGCGGCGCTGGAAAGCTCGGCCTGGTCGAGCCTGCCGGTGGTCGACGCGGGCGAGTATGTGGGCATTCTTCAGGCCGGGGAGTTGGCCGATGTGAACGGCGAAGAGACCGTGGGGCGGGAGAACTGGCGACGTCCGGCCGTGCGTGAGGAGACGCACCTGCTCGATGTGGTGAATCAGTTTGCCCAATACACCGACGATGTGCTCCCCGTGGTCGATCAGCATCGCCGCTACGTGGGGGCTATCCCCATCCATGCGGTTATGGTGGCTGTGGCCCGGTTGTGCCAGACGTCGTCGCCGGGAGCCATCATCGAACTGGAGATTCCGCGGGCCGACTATTCGGCTACCGAACTTACCCGCCTGGTCGAGGACAATGATTGTCGGGTGATGAATTTGATGATACGTCCCGACGAGGAGTCGGGCATGTGGCGGGCTTGCCTGCGTATCGACCGCGAGGATGCCACGCCGGTGCTTCGCTCGCTCGAACGGTTCGACTACCGGGTGCTGAGTTGCTACCAGTTGCACAGTGCTATGGACGACCGCATCGAACAGCGTATCAAGGAGTTGATGTATTATCTGGAAATGTAGGAGGGATGATGAAGATATTGTTGTTTGGCCATAACTACCAGGGAGCCCGCCTGGCACAGGTACACCGGGTGTTGCAGGTCTTGTCGCGCACCGAGGCTTCGTTGGCGGCGCATCGCGATTTTTACGAACTTCTTTCGCGCGAGCTTCCCGACGTGTGCCGGGGTATCGAGCCGATTGACTGTTGCCGCGACTACCCGGCCGACATGGCCTTGAGTATCGGGGGTGACGGCACCTTTTTGCGGGCTGCCGAAAAGATAGGCGACCGGGGTATCCCGGTATTGGGGGTCAATATCGGTCGTCTGGGTTTTCTGGCCGATGTACCGGCCGAAGAGACCGAGCGGGTCATGAACGAGATTGTGGCCGGTCGGTACAAAATCGAGGAGCGCTCGCTGCTGCAGGTCGAGCTGTCGGGATTGCCCGAAGGCTTTTGGCCCTATGCCCTCAACGAGGTGGCGGTGCTCAAGCAGGATACCTCGTCGATGATTTCGATTCATACGACGGTGGGCGAGAGCTATCTCAATACCTATCAGGCCGACGGCCTTATCGTGGCTACCCCCACAGGCTCTACGGCCTACTCGATGAGTGTGGGCGGCCCCATTCTCATGCCGCAGGCGGCCAACTGGGTTATTTCGCCGGTAGCCCCTCACAGCCTCACCGTGCGGCCATTGGTGGTGAACGACGACGCCTGCATTACCCTGCGGGTTGACAGCCGCAACCACAGCTATCTGCTGAGTCTCGACGGCCGCTCCATCATGCTCGATACCGATACGCAGGTGGTGCTGCGCAAGGCTCCTTTCCCCATCCGGGTGGTGAAGCGGCTGGGCCACAGCTTTGCCGAGACGTTGCGGGCCAAGCTGATGTGGGGGGTCGACAAGCGCGAGTGAGTCGTTGCGCTTTATTATCTTCGACCGAATGAAATAGCGAACGCCCCGGCGGCCGGTTTGAATCCGGTTGCCGGGGCGTTCGGGTGTTTAGGAAGCTATTGTTATATGACGAGCAAAGCGTGTTCGGGGAAGGCGACGAAGGTGGCAAAGAAGAGTCCGGCCAGCGAGAGCAGCCACAGCACCAGCAGCGTGATGTTGAGGGCCGACGATTGCGGTTGCCAGTGGAAGATGGAGCCCAGTACCAGCCGCAGGATGGCGTAGAGAGGTATCCCGAAGGTGAGCAGCAGCGAGACGGTGAACAGCACCAGTTCCCAGTGGCCGTTGAGGGCTTCGATGTTTCCGGGGAAAATCGAGATGAATGGTGTGGTGATGGTTGTGGTGCCCAGAACGAAGATACCCAGCAGACTGACGATGCAGGCAACCAGTGTCGCGATAATCGAGAGGGCAATGATGCCACCGATGACGATAAAGAAAATCTTGAATATGCTGCGGAAAATCTCGCCTGCCGTGCTGCTCAGCGAGCTGCCGGTCGACTGTCCGCTCGTGTGCTCCTCTTCGACGGCACGGCGTATGTTGTCGACGGTGGGCGTCTCGCCCCGCATCTCAAGCTTCTGAGCCGTGGTGCGGGCCTCGGGAACGCAAATCCACAACAGCAGATAAATCCATATCGACGAAGCCCACAAAGGCAGCAGCAGAACCAGAATGACGCGCACGAGTACTACGTCGACCCCGATGTAGTAGGCAATACCCGAGGCTACACCGCCCAGTACGCGGTTGTCGGGGTCGCGGTAGAGCCGGCGGCTGCGCCGATTGGGTTCGGGTGTGTTGCCGCCGTTGTTCTCATCGGCGGGTGACGAGGCCGAGGCGGCCTCCCCGGAGGTTTCGCCTTCGTCGGAAGTTTCGTTCTCGAGAGGAGTCTCTATCTCGTCGGGGCGCCCCATGATGGCAATTACCTCGTTCACCTCCTGGCGGGTAATCACCTGCATGCCGAATCCCAGCCGCTCCTTGAAGAGTTCGGCAATGCGGCTTTCGATGTCGTTCAGAATCTCCTGTCCGCCCTCTTCGTGGGCAAAGTGCTCGTTGAGCGATTGCAGATAGGCTTCGAGCAGTTCGTAGGCATCGTCGTCTATGTTGAAGATGGTCTTGTCGAGATTGATGGTTACGGTCTTTTTCATATGACAGTCTGGTTTTTATTGTTCTTTGATGTGGGCGACAACCTGGTTCAGTTCGTTCCAGGCGGTGTCGAGCTCCTGGAGGAAGTGTTCCCCTTCGGGGGTAAGCTCGTAGTATTTGCGGGGAGGGCCCTGGGTCGACTCCTCCCACACGTAGGTGAGCAGCCCCGAGTTCTTGAGCCGGGTAAGCAGCGGGTAGAGGGTACCTTCGACCACGATGAGCTTCGAGGCTTTGAGCGATTGGATAATATCCGACACGTAGGCCCTCCGCTTTTGCAGGATGAGCAGCGTGCAATATTCCAGTATCCCTTTTCGCATCTGCGATTTTACATTGTCTGTATTCATGCTTAGTACCTTTTACGACACAAATATAGGTATAGTATGGTAACTTGTATTACATAGTACTTGTAAAATAATATATTTTAACACACTGAATAGTACGTATAGGGGTGTTTGCCGGCTTGGTATGGATGGATTGGGAGCGGAGTGAGGTAGGGTGGGCGGGGAAGGCCGGTGGTGGCAGTGGCCCATGTGCCGCTGGAGGTCGAATGGTCCGGGAGTAAGGGGTATGACCGGGGTGGATTTCTGTGGCGGTTTATGTGCGGTTTGGGATTGTGTGTCGGTAGAAGTAGCAGGAGGGGGTGAACCTGTGCGGGGCCTTATGGCATGGTTGGGGGATGGTTTGGGGTGGAGGCGGCATTCGTATTTTTGCAACGCCCTATGTATTGTTTAGGTATAGCCGTTGCACTATCTTTGTCGGGAAAAGGAGATTTGTTCCGATGGAGACATTTGACGACGAAGAGTTCGGTACGGTACAGGTTCGGCCCGACAGCAGGGCCCGACGTCTGATATTCCGCGTGAAGGAGGGGGTGATGCAGATTACCTGTCCGACCGGATACTCGCTGGGGCGGGTGCAGACAATTGTCGACGAGAATCGGGAGCGGCTGCGGCGGCTGATGGTCCGGGGCGAGGTGGTGCAGCAACGGCGGCAGCTCACGGTGGGCGACCGCATTCCCTGCTACGGCGGTCATATCGAGCTGTTGTCCGGTCGGTTGCCCGACTGTATTCTCTTCCGATACGAGGGTACTACCTTGCAGGTGCTCTGCCCGCCGGGTACCGATCTGAACGAGCCCCGGGTGCGGCAGCAGCTCTCGCGCGGGGTTTGCCGCCTCATGTACCGGCGGGCTCAGGAGGTGTTACCCCGTCGGTTGGCCGAGGTGGCCCGTCGGGTAGGCGCCTCGCCGAGAGAGGTGACCATCGGGCGGGGCCGGCGTAAATTGGGGCACTGCACCCGCAGCAAGTCGATACAGTTGTCGTATTGTCTCATGTTCCTGCCCGAGCCGTTGATCGACTATGTCATCTGTCACGAACTGGCTCATTTACAACAGATGAATCACGGGCCACAGTTTCACGCGCTGTGTAACCGATATTGTGGCGGCGAAGAGCTTGCGCTGCGCAAACAGTTGCGGGCATTCACCTTTTTGTTCTAATAAATAAGATTATATAATGCAAAAAATATTTAAATTATAGGCGCGAAATATTCTATTTCGAGGGCTGTCAGGCCGGTAGAGTTGTGTATTATATAATATTGTACTATCTTTGTGGCGATAGGAATGGAAGAGGGGGCAATGATGTCCCCTCGTTTTTTTCACTACAATAACCGTTATGATAGACAAAAAAGAGTTAGCGACATGGGTCGAGGAGGGGTTGGCCGGTACCGACTGTTTTCTGGTCGATGTACAGGTGAGTCCCGACAACGTATTGACCGTAGAGATTGATAACGAAGAGGGGGTAGATATAGACCGCTGTGTGGCCCTGCACCGTTTTTTGGAATCGAAACTCGATCGCGATGTCGAGGATTATGAACTGGAGGTAGGCTCGGCCGGAATCACTTCGCCCTTCAAGGTCTTGGGGCAGTACAAGAAGAATATAGGCAACGAGGTCGAGGTGCTGACCAAAGACGGCCGCAAGCTGACCGGCGTATTGAAGAGCGCCGATGCCGACCGGTTTGTCGTGACGGTAACCCGGAAGGTGAAGAGCGAAACCAGCAAACGCAAAGTCGAGGTGGAGGAAGACATCGTTCTGGGATACGACGAAGTAAAATATACAAAATATCTAATCAGATTTAAATAATATGGCAAAAAAAGAGGAACCCGTAAGCATGGTCGATACCTTTGCTGAGTTCAAAGAGTTGAAGAACATCGAGATAACCACGATGATCAGTGTGCTGGAAGAATCTTTCCGGAATGTGTTGGCAAAGATGTTCGGGACCGACGAAAATTTCGATATAATCGTGAACCCCACCAAGGGCGATTTTGAGATATGGCGCAACCGCGAAATCGTGGAGGATGGTGCCGTGACCGACAGCAACCTGCAGGTATCGCTCTCGGAGGCCCGCAAGACCGACCCCGACTTCGAGGTGGGCGAGGAGATGACCGACGAGGTTCACTTCGAGAAGTTCGGCCGTCGTGCCATTCTGAACCTGCGTCAGACGCTGGCTTCGAAGATTCTCGATTTGCAGAAAGATGCCATTTACAACAAATACAAGGATAAAATCGGCGAGTTGGTAAGCGCCGAAGTTTACCAGATCTGGAAAAAAGAGATGTTGCTCATCGACGACGACAACAATGAGTTGCTGCTGCCGAAGACCGAGCAGATTCCGTCGGACTTCTACCGGAAGGGCGAGACCGTGCGGGCTGTGGTGCTCGACGTCGATAACAAGAACAACAATCCCAAGATTATCGTTTCGCGTACGTCGAACGACTTCTTGCGCCGGTTGTTCGAACTCGAGGTGCCCGAGATTCACGACGGGCTCATCATTATCCGCGCCATTGCCCGCATCCCGGGCGAGCGTGCCAAGATAGCCGTCGAGTCGTACGACGACCGCATCGACCCCGTAGGAGCCTGCGTGGGTGTGAAGGGGTCGCGTATCCACGGTATCGTGCGCGAACTGCGCAACGAGAATATCGACGTGATCAACTACACCTCCAACCCCTCGCTGTTTATCCAGCGTGCCCTGAGCCCTGCCAAAATCTCGTCCATCCGCTTGAACGAGGAGGAGAAGAAGGCCGAGGTATTCCTCAAGCCCGAGGAGGTTTCGCTGGCCATCGGTAAGGGCGGTTTGAATATCAAGCTGGCCTGCATGCTTACCGGCTACAACATCGATGTATATCGCGACATCGACGAGGATGAAGAGGAGGATATCTACCTCGACGAGTTCAGAGACGAGATCGACGACTGGGTAATCGAGGCCCTGAAGGGTATCGGTTGCGCCACGGCCAAGAGTGTGCTGGCCTTGCCGCGTGAGACCTTGATCGAAAAAGCCGACCTCGAAGAGAACACCGTAGACGAGGTGCTCTCTATCCTGAAAGCGGAGTTTGAAGAATAATCCGCTTCGGGGCCGCCATGGTGTGCGGCCTCGCGCCCCTGGGGCGAAAGGCCCCTTTTCATTCTTCCATTATTTATAAACTAAAACTGAGTATGTCGATAAGGTTAAATAAAGTAGCAAGAGATTTGAATGTGGGAATTCAGACGGCTGTCGAATTCCTTCAAAAGAAAGGTTTCACGGTAGAGGCCAACCCCAACGCCAAGATAACCGACGAACAGTATGCCCTGCTCGTTAAGGAGTTCAGTAAGGATAAAAGTCTGAAACTCGAGTCGGAAAGTATCAGCCTTGAGCGGCATAAGGAGAGAGCGAAAGCCGCGGCTTCGGCCGAACCCGAAACGGCTCCGGTCAAAGAGGAGCCGAAAGAGGTGAAAACGGTTATCCCCGAGCCGCAGCGTCCCAAAGTGGTGGGCCATGTTGATCTCGATGCCCTCAATCGACCCAAGTCGGCCGACCACAGCAAGCCTCGGGAGACGCCTGTCGAGAAGAAAGAGGAGCCCAAGCCTGCCGAGAAACCGGTCGAAGAGAAGAAGAGCGAGGCAACTCCTGCCCTCGAGGTTCCCAAGCCTCAGGTCGAGAAGCCCGCTCAGCCTGTGCAACCGGCTCAACCGGTGCAGCCTGCTGCTCCCGCCGAGCCCCAAAAGCCCGAGCCCGCACCGGCTGCCGAAGCTCCGGCCGCGCCGGCAAAATCCCAGGAATCTCCCGCTGCTCCTGCTCAGGAATCTCCCGAAACGGTCGAAAAGCGCGACGACGAAGTCTTTACGCTGGGTCGTCCTGCCTTCACCTCGAGCATCAATGTGGTAGGCCGTATCGACCTCGATGCGTTGAACCAGCAGACTCGCCCGAAGAAAAAGAGCAAGGAGGAGAAACGCAAAGAGCGTGAGAACAAGGAGAAACAGCGTCAGGAAGCTCACAAGGCTGCTACGGGCGGAAACGACGATGCCAACTCGCAAGGCGGCGAACGTCGTAAACGTCAACGCATCAACAAGGAGAAAGTCGACATCTCGAAGAGCATTTCGTCGATGGGCGGCAACCAGCCGGCCCGGGGCGGAAACGGTAAGAACAACGGTGGCGGCAACAAACCGAATAAGCAGAAACAACGTCCCATCAAAGCCGAAGTGAGCGAAGAGGACGTTCAGAAACAAATCAAGGAGACGCTGGCCCGCCTGACTACCAAGGGTCAGAAGAAGTCGGCCAAATGGCGTAAGGAGAAACGCGAGGCCTTCTCGAATCGCGAGCGCGAACTCGCCGAAATGGAAGAGGCCGAAAGCAAGGTATTGAAATTGACCGAATTTGTGACGGCTAACGACCTGGCTTCGATGATGAATGTGCCGGTGAACGAAGTAATTGCTACTTGCATGAGCATTGGCATGATGGTGTCGATCAACCAGCGCCTCGATGCCGAGACCATCAATATCGTGGCCGAGGAGTTTGGTTTCAAGACCGAGTATGTGAGTGCCGAGGTAGTCGAAGCCATTCACGAAGAGGAGGACAAGGAGGAAGACCTGCAGTCGCGTCCGCCGGTAGTTACCGTGATGGGTCACGTAGACCACGGTAAAACCTCGTTGCTCGACTACATCCGCAACTCCAACGTGATTGCCGGCGAGGCCGGTGGTATCACGCAGCACATTGGTGCCTACAATGTGAAGCTCGACGACGGCCGTCGCATCACCTTCCTCGATACGCCGGGTCACGAAGCCTTCACCGCCATGCGTGCCCGCGGTGCCCAGATGACCGATATTGCCATCATCATCGTGGCAGCCGACGACAACGTGATGCCGCAGACGGTCGAGGCCATCAACCACGCTTCGGCTGCCGGTGTGCCCATTGTCTTTGCCATCAACAAAATCGATAAACCCAATGCCAACCCCGACAAAATCAAGGAGGAGCTGGCCAATATGAACTATCTGGTCGAAGACTGGGGCGGAAAATATCAGTCGCAGGAGATTTCGGCCAAGAAGGGTACCGGAGTGCACGAACTCATGGAGAAGGTGCTGCTCGAGGCCGAACTGCTCGATCTGAAGGCCAACCCCAACCGCAAGGCCACGGGTACGATTATCGAGTCGACCCTCGACAAGGGCCGGGGCTATGTAGCCACCGTGCTGGTACAGAACGGAACCCTGCACAAGGGCGATGTGGTGCTGGCCGGTACCAACCACGGCCGTGTGAAGGCGATGTTCAACGAGCGTAATGCCCGCATCGAGTCGGCCGGTCCGTCGGCCCCGGTACAGATACTGGGCTTGAACGGAGCCCCGCAGGCCGGTGATACCTTCCACGTGATGGATACCGAGCAAGAGGCTCGCGAGATTGCCAACAAGCGTGAGCAACTGCAACGCGAGCTGGGCCTGCGTACCCACAAGCTGCTTACGCTCGACGACATAGGCCGTCGTATTGCCGTAGGCAACTTCCAGGAGTTGAACCTGGTTGTGAAGGGCGACGTAGACGGTTCGGTCGAGGCTCTGAGCGACTCGCTCATCAAACTCTCCACCCCCGAGATTCAGATCAACGTGCTGCACAAGGCCGTGGGTCAAATCTCCGAGTCGGATATTACGCTGGCCGCCGCCTCCAACGCCATCATCATCGGCTTCCAGGTGCGTCCCTCGGTAGCCGCCCGCCGGTTGGCCGAGAAAGAGGGCGTAGACATCCGTCTCTACTCCATCATCTACGATGCCATCGAAGAGGTGAAGGCCGCCATGGAGGGTATGTTGTCGCCCGAAATCAAAGAAGAGATTCTGGGTACGGCCGAGGTTCTCGAGACCTACCACATCACCAAGGTGGGCACGGTAGCCGGCTGTATCGTGAAGGAGGGCAAGATCAAACGCTCGAGCAAGATACGGTTGATTCGCGACGGTATCGTTATTTACAGCGGCGACCTGGGCTCGTTGAAACGCTTCAAGGACGATGTCAAAGAGGTGACTACCGGCTTTGAGTGTGGTTTGAACATTGCCAACTACAACGATGTGAAAGTGGGCGACCTCGTCGAAGCCTACGAAGAGGTAGAAGTGAAGAAAACCCTGTAAGCCGTCAGGCCCAGGGCAAATGAGATAGACAAGGCTGCTCCGGGAGACGGGGCGGCCTTTGTTTTCCCGCTTCATGTGTGTTATCCCTCTTTAACGGATAATAAGACCGAAAACTCTGCTATTCAAAATAAAAAAAGTAATTTTGCACCATTAACCAAACGCGAGCCGAAGCGATGAACTATATCGATTTTATCATAGTGCTGATTGTCCTTATAGGTGCCTTGTACGGACTCATCAAGGGGGTGTTCCGCCAATTGGGTTCGTTGGGGGGCTTCGTAGCGGGTGTGTTGGTCTCGCGGTTGTTCGGCGGTTCGTTTGCCTCGTTGCTGCAACAGATGTTCGACTTGCCTGCCGGTGTAAGCCGCATAGCCGCCTACTCGCTGCTCTTCCTGCTGGTCTATCTCATCTGCTTGCAGTTGATGCGGCTCATCCACCACATCTCCCACCAGGTGGCGCTGGGGTGGCTCGACCGCTTGGCCGGAGCTCTGTTTGGTGCCCTCAAATACCTGGTTATCTTTAGTATACTGTTGAATCTCGTCCATATCATCGATCCCAAAGTGCGAATGCTCCCGGCCCGCGAGGTATCCACCTCGCATCTCTACGGATATGCCTTGCGCATTGCTCCGGCTCTTTTTGCCATAGCTCAGGAGCAGCTCTCGGCCGAAAACAAACCCGCTCTCCGGTTGTTAACACCTTGTACGATATGCGACGACTCCTATCTCTGTTGTGAAAATTGTAAAGCCGATTGAAAATGAAACAGGATAATCCGAATGAAATATTAAGCGACGTTACCGTAAATGAGTATAAATACGGTTTCGTGACCGACATCGAAACCGATATTATCCCCAAAGGTTTGAGCGAGGAGATCATTCGCCACATCTCGCAGAAAAAGGGCGAACCCGAGTGGCTGCTCGACTTCCGTCTCAAGGCGTATGCCTACTGGAAAACCCTCGAGATGCCCCACTGGGCTCACCTGACGATTCCCGAAATCGACTATCAGGCCATCAGCTACTACGCTGCGCCCAAGACCAAGGCGGCTCCCAAGAGCCTCGAAGAGGTGGACCCCGAGTTGCGCAAGACCTTCGACAAGCTGGGCATCTCGCTCGAAGAGCAGATGAAGCTCTCGGGTGTGGCCGTCGATGCCGTGATGGACAGTGTGTCGGTGCGCACCACCTTCCGTGAGAAGCTGGCCGAGCTGGGTGTCATCTTCTGCTCGTTCAGCGAGGCGGTGAAAGACTACCCCGACCTGGTGAAACGCTACCTGGGGTCGGTCGTGTCGTATCGCGACAATTTCTTTGCCGCCCTCAACTCGGCCGTCTTTAGCGACGGTTCGTTTGTCTACATCCCCAAGGGGGTGCGCTGTCCCATGGAGCTTTCGACCTACTTCCGCATCAACGCGGCCAACACCGGCCAGTTCGAGCGCACGCTCATCGTGGCCGACGACGACAGCTATGTGAGCTACCTCGAAGGGTGTACCGCCCCCATGCGCGACGAGAACCAACTGCACGCCGCCATCGTCGAGATTGTGGTGCACGACCGGGCCGAGGTGAAATACTCGACCGTACAGAACTGGTATCCGGGCGACAAGGAGGGCAAAGGCGGTATCTACAATTTCGTGACCAAGCGCGGCATGTGCAAGGGCGACCACTCGAAACTGTCGTGGACCCAGGTCGAGACCGGCTCGGCCATTACCTGGAAGTACCCCAGCTGCGTACTGGCCGGCGACCACTCGGTGGGCGAGTTCTACTCGGTGGCCGTGACCAACAACTACCAGCAGGCCGACACGGGTACCAAGATGATACACATCGGCAAGAATACCCGCAGTACCATCGTCTCGAAAGGTATCTCGGCCGGTCGCAGCCAGAACAGCTACCGCGGTCTGGTAAAGGTGCTGCCCGGTGCCGAGAACGCCCGCAACTTCACCCAGTGCGACAGCCTGCTGCTCAGCTCCGATTGCGGGGCACACACCTTCCCCTATATGGATATTCAGAACGATACGGCCATCGTCGAGCACGAGGCAACCACCTCGAAAATCAACGAAGACCAGATATTCTATTGCAACCAGCGGGGTATCCCTACTGAAGATGCCGTGGGCCTTATCGTCAACGGGTATGCCAAGGAGGTGATGAACAAGTTGCCCATGGAGTTTGCCGTAGAGGCTCAGAAACTGCTGCAGATTTCGCTCGAGGGTTCGGTAGGATAAACTGCCGTACCCCACATCGGCGACAGGCTGCGGCCGAATAGTAAAACAGAAAAAAATAAAACCAGATATCTATGTTGAAGATTACAGACTTGCATGCCAGTATCAATGGCAAAGAGATATTGAAAGGCATCGACCTCGTGGTGAAACCGGGCGAGGTGCATGCCATTATGGGTCCCAACGGTTCGGGCAAGAGCACGCTCTCGGCCGTACTGACCGGAAATCCCGCCTATGAGGTGACTCGCGGTTCGGTCGAGTTCTACGGCAAGGACCTGTTGGCCCTCTCGCCCGAAGACCGTTCGCACGAAGGGCTCTTCCTCAGTTTCCAGTATCCGGTCGAAATCCCGGGTGTGAGCATGGTCAACTTCATGCGTACGGCGGTGAACGAGCAGCGCAAGTATCGCGGACTCGAGCCCCTCTCGGCTACCGATTTCCTGAAACTCATGCGCGAGAAACGGGCGATTGTCGAGCTCGACAACAAGCTGGCCAGCCGCTCGGTCAACGAGGGTTTCTCGGGCGGTGAGAAGAAACGCAACGAGATTTTCCAGATGGCCATGCTGGAGCCCCGCCTCTCGATTCTCGACGAGACCGACAGCGGTCTCGACATCGATGCCCTGCGCATCGTGGCCGGGGGTGTGAACAAACTCAAGAGCGAGAAGAATGCCACCATCGTCATCACCCACTACCAACGGTTGCTCGACTACATCGCTCCCGATTTCGTGCACGTGCTCTACAAAGGCCGCATCGTGAAGTCGGGCGGGCCCGAACTGGCTCTGGAGCTCGAGGAGCGCGGATATGACTGGATTAAAAAAGAGTTGGGCGAAATTTAAGAGACCGTTATGAGTGCAGTACAGCAATATATAGATTTATACCATTCGCAGAAGAACTTGATTGCGGGCCATTCGTCGCCGGTGATGAATGCCTTGCGCGACGAGGCGATGGCTCTGCTCGAGAGCAAGGGGTTGCCCACGCTCAAGGACGAGGAGTATCGCCGCACCGACATCGAGGCCCTCTATGCCCCCGACTACGGGTTGAACCTGGGCCGGGTCAATATCGAAATCAATCCCTACGAAGTGTTCCGTTGCGATGTGCCCAACCTGAGCACATTGCTCTACTTTGTCGTGAACGATACCTTCTACACCCAGGCACAGCCCGCTGCGGCCAAGTTGCCCGAGGGTGTCGTGGCCGGCAGCTTGTGCGAGATGGCCCGGCAATACCCGCAACTGGTAGCCCGCTACTACGGGAAGGCCGCCGACATGAAACGCGACGGCACGGTGGCGCTCAACACCGCCTTTGCCCAGGACGGATTCTTCCTCTATATCCCCGACGGGGTGGTGGTCGAGAAGCCCATCCAGCTGGTGAATATACTGCGGGGTAACGTCGACTTCATGGTCAACCGCCGGTTGCTCATTGTCGTAGGCAAGGGTGCCCAGGCCAAACTGCTGGTGTGCGACCACTCCGACGAGTCGTCGGTGCGTTTCCTCGCCTCGCAGGTGTGCGAGATATTTGTCGACGACGATGCCGTGTTCGACTACTACGACATGGAAGAGTCGTCGGAGAATACGGCCAAGGTGGCCTCGGTGTTTGTGCGCCAGGGGGCCCGGTCGAACGTGCTGGTCAACGGCATCGTGTTGCACAACGGGGTAACCCGCAGCAACTACTACTCGACCTTCGACGGCGAGCACGCCGAACTGTCGCTCTGCGGCATGGGCATCGTCGACAAGGAGCAGTCGGTCGACACTTATACTTATATCGACCACGCCGTTTCGCATTGCCACAGCAACGAGCTGTTCAAATATGTGCTTAACGACTCGGCCCGCGGGTCGTTCTGCGGCCGTATTCTGGTGCGCCACGGAGCCCAGAAGACCGAGGCCTATCAGGGTAACAAGAACCTGTGTGCCTCGCCGCTGGCCAAGATGTACACCAAGCCGCAACTCGAGATTTATGCCGACGACGTGAAGTGCAGCCACGGAGCCACCATCGGGCAGCTCGACCAGAACGCCCTGTTCTACATGCGGTCGCGCGGTATCACCGAGGCCGAGGCCCGCATGCTGCTGATGTTTGCCTTTACCAACGATGTCATCGAGCAGGTGCGTCTCGACGCCCTCAAGGATCGCTTGCGCCAGTTGGTCGAGAAGCGGTTCCGCGGCGAGCTGGCCAAATGTTCGGGTTGCCAGGCCTGCCGTTAACATGAAGAAAAGAAGAAAGGAGTTCCACTATGTTGGATATTGAGAAGATAAGAGCCGATTTTCCCATTCTGAAACGTGAGGTGTCGGGCCGTCCGCTCATCTATCTGGACAACGCCGCCACCTCGCAGACCCCCCGCTGCGTGGTCGACCACATTGCCGATACCTACTATCGGGTGAATGCCAACGTGCATCGTGGGGTGCATACCCTCAGCCAGGAGGCTACCGATGCCCACGAGGCGGCCCGTCGCCGGGTGCAGCAGTTTATCGGGGCCGCTTCGCCCGCCGAAATTGTCTTTACGCGGGGCACGACCGAAGCCATCAATCTGGTGGCCTCGTCGTTTGGCGACGAGTTCCTGCACGACGGCGACGAGGTGATTCTCACCGTCATGGAGCACCATGCCGATATTGTGCCGTGGCAGCTCTTGCAGCGCCGCCGCAAAATCAAGTTGCAGGTGGTCCCCATCAACGAGCGGGGCGAACTCGAACTCGAGGTCTACAAGCAGCTCTTCAACGAGCACACGCGGTTGGTGTGTGTGGCTCACGTCTCCAACGTGCTGGGCACCATCAACCCGGTGCGCGAGATGATTGCCTACGCCCATGCACAAGGGGTGCCGGTGTTGGTCGACGGGGCTCAGGCCATCCCTCACCTGCGGGTGAACGTGCAGGAGCTCGATGCCGATTTCTACGCCTTCTCGGCTCATAAGGTATATGGTCCCACGGGGATAGGTATCCTCTATGGCAAGGAGAAGTGGCTCGATGCCATACCTCCCTATCAGGGAGGTGGCGAGATGATTGCGCATGTCGACTTCTCGGGGACGACCTTCGGCGAACTGCCCTTCAAGTTCGAGGCCGGTACGCCCGACTATGTGGGTACGGCCGCTTTTGCCTCGGCGCTCGACTATGTCGACAGCATCGGGCTGGAGGCTATCGCCGCTCACGAAAACGAGTTGTTGCGCTACACCACCGCGCAGATGGAGCAAATCGAGGGGATGCGTATCTTCGGCACCTCGCCGCACAAGAGTTCGGTCATCTCGTTTCTGGTCGACGGTATCCACCACTACGACATGGGCATGTTGCTCGACAAGCTGGGTGTGGCCGTCCGCACGGGTCACCACTGTGCCCAGCCGCTGATGACCTCGCTCGGTATCGAGGGCACGGTGCGGGTGTCGTTTGCCGTGTACAATACCCAGGCCGAGGCCGACGCCTTCATCGCCGCCTTGAAACGGGTAGTACAGATGTTTCGATAACGAAAATATTCACTTGCAATAGCAGCATTCTGAGGCGGCCGACGGTTGCCTCAGAATTTTTTTTTGCCCTTCAGGAAGTACTCCATCGTGATGTTTCGCCGGGCTTCGGGGAAGGTGTTCAACAGGTTCTCCTGGGGGTGACGGGTGTATTGCTTGCGCATCTTGCGGAAGTCGTTGTGTGCTTTCAGAATGGCGCGGGCATGAGGTATCTGTCCCAGGGCAACGAACCGGGCGAAAGCCAGCGTGTCGTAGAGCCGGCGGATGAACAGCACCTTTTTCCCCTCCTGTCGGGGCAGGTTCTTGTGGAGCATGAGCAGGTTGTTGCGGAAGTTGAGGTAGGTCTTCTGCGGATTGGCCGCATCGAGCGAGGCCCCGCCCTGGTGGTGCACCCGGCTTTGCGGCACGACAGCTATGCGATAGCCCGCCAGGTGGATGCGCCAGCAGAGGTCTATCTCCTCCATGTGGGCAAAGAAACCGGGGTCGAGACCACCCACCTCGCGGTAGACGGCGGTGCGCACGAAGAGGGCGGCACCGCTGGCCCAGAAGATGTCGAGCGGGTCGTCGTACTGCCCGCAGTCGGTCTCGAGGGTACCGAAGAGGCGCCCGCGGCAGAAGGGGTAGCCGTAGCGGTCGATGAATCCGCCGGCGGCTCCGGCATATTCGAATTTCTCGGGTTCTCGCAGCGACCGTATTTTGGGCTGGCAGGCAGCCACGTCGGGGTGACTCTCGACAAACTCGAGCAGCGGCTCGAGCCAGTGGGCCGTCACCTCCACGTCGGAGTTGAGCAGCACTGCATATTCGTAGTCCAGTTCGTCGAGAGCCTGGTTGTACCCCTCGGCAAAACCGTAGTTGCGGGGGAAGGGCAGCAGGAGCACCTGGGGAAATTCGCGGGTGAGGAGTTCGACCGAGTTGTCGGTCGAGCCGTTGTCGGCCACCACGATGTCGGCCAGATGAGCCGGCGTGTGAGCACACACCGAGGGGAGGAAGCGTTGCAGCAGGGCGGCCCCGTTCCAGTTGAGTATGACGACGGCGACTTTCTTTTTCATATCAGGTATTGGGGAAATCTTCGTGTTTGTATTTCCAGCGTTTGTGGGTCCACAGCCAGGCCCAGGGGTTGCGCAGGATGGTCTTCTCCATCAGGGCGGTATAGCGGTCGGTGATTTCGAACTCGGGCAGCTCGTTGGGGTGCAGGGCCACCTCGCGGATGGTCGCTTTGTAGTACCCGCGTTTTACCACTTCGACATCGAAATAGAGCACGGCAAAGTCGGTTTTGCGGGCAATCTTTTCGTAGCCGGTGAGCACGGGCGAGTCTTGCGAAAGGAACCGGGCCCAATGGTGGATGTTGGCCGGCGACGGCGTCTGGTCCGACATGAACCCCGTAATCGAGGGGCGTCCCGAGCGCTTCATCTGCAAGATGGCCCGCAGCGACTCTTTCTTGGCGATGCAGATGGTGCCGAAACGCGAGCGCAGCTTCAGGAAGAAGCGGTCGAACCACTCGTTTTTCAGCGGCCGGTATATCTGGCCCGAGATGGCCTCGGGGTGGTGTATCCACAGCGTGACCGAGGGTACCCACTCCCAGTTGCCGAAGTGGCCCAGCAGGATGATGATGGAGCGGTTCTGGTCGAAGAGGCGGTCGATGATGTCGGTCTGTTCGAAGACCATGCGGCGGCGCATCTCCTCGTCGGAGATGTGCAGGAGCTTGATGGTCTCTACGATGTAGTCGCAGAAGTGGCGGTAGAATTTCTTCTCGAGCCGTATCAGCTCCTGCTCGCTCTTGTCGGGGAAGGCGTTGCGCATGTTCTCCAGCACCAGCCGGCGGCGGTAGTGCACCACATAGTAGAGCGGGTAGTAGAGCAGGTCGGCCAGCAGGTAGAGCACCCGCATGGGCAGCAGGGCGTGCAGCTTGAACCAGAGGTACAGCGGCGAGTAGATGATATTTTGCAAAGTCTCTTTTTTCATGTCGCTCGGTTTAAATCTCGGTGGCGATGAGGGCGTCGCCGGCCTCGTTGAAATCGCCAAGCCGCACGGGCCGGCAGGTGTTGACCCACTCCTTGCGGTAGGGCATCTCTACCCGTATGTAGTTGTCGGTGAAGCCGTGCATGGGGGCACCCTTGCGCGGTTGCTCGAACAGTACGGGGCGCGTGGTGCCCTGGAACCGGGTATAGAAATCGTGCAACTTCCGCTCCGAAATCTCGAGCATGCGGCGGCAACGCTCGTGCCGCTCGGGTATGGGCACGACCGGCTCTATCTTCAAGGCCTGGGTACCCGGTCGTTCGGAGTAAGTGAAGACATGCAGTTGCGAAATGTCGAGCCCCTCGACAAACCGGCGGCTCTCCTCGAACAGCTCTTCGGTCTCGCCCCGTACGCCGGTGATGAGGTCGACCCCGATGAAGGCGTCGGGAATGAGACGGCGTATGGTCTCTATCTTGTGGGCGAAGAGAGCCGTGTCGTAGTGACGGTGCATCAGCTTCAGCACCGTGTCGCTGCCCGATTGCAGGGGTATGTGGAAGTGTGGGGCAAACCGCTGCGACTGGGCTACGAAGGCGATAATCTCGTCGGTGAGCAGGTTGGGCTCAATCGAGGAGATGCGGTAGTGCGCGATGCCCTCGACCTGGTCGAGCGAGCGGATGAGGTCGAGGAAGGTCTCGCCCGTCTGTTTGCCGAAGTCGCCGATGTTCACCCCCGTGATGACAATCTCCTTACCCCCGGCGGCAGCCACTTCGCGAGCCTGTGCGGTGAGCTGCTCGATGGTGCCGCTGCGGCTCCGGCCCCGGGCAAAGGGTATGGTGCAGTAGGTGCAGAAGTAGTCGCAGCCGTCCTGTACCTTGAGGAAGTAGCGGGTGCGGTCGCCCCGCGAACACGAGGGCGAGAACTTGCGGATGTCGCGGGTAGGGGTGGTAATCACCTCGCCCACCTCCTGTCGCTTGTGCAGGTCGCCCAGATATTGCAGGATGTCGAGCTTCTGTTCGGCACCCAGAATCAGGTCCACGTCGGGGATGTGGGCAATCTCGTCGGGTTTGAGCTGCGCATAGCAGCCGGTCACCACGATAAAGGCCTGCGGGTGTTGTCGGGCGATGCGACGGATGGTCTGCCGGCATTTCTTGTCGGCCAGTTCGGTCACCGAGCAGGTGTTGATTACGCAGATGTCGGCCTTTTCGCCGGGTCGTGCCTTGCGAATGCCGTGAGCCTCGAGGGTCTTCCCGATGGTGGAAGTTTCGGCAAAGTTGAGTTTGCAGCCCAGTGTGTAGTAGGCTGCGGTCTTATTCTGGAATGTGTTGACGTCTATCATAATCGGTGGGTCGAAATGCCAATATAGGCGACAAAGTTACTCATTTCATTTAAAAATGTGTAGTCCCTCTATTCTAATAGTTGTATAAGAATGAATGATTTTACAAACAAAGTCGTATATTTGCTACCGAACTAATTAAATTCGGGATATGATTTCTGAAAATTTCATCAAGATATATGAGTCGAGCTTTCGGGAAAACTGGGACTTACCTGCATTGACCGACTATAACGAACAGCGCACATATACCTATCAGGATATGGCGCGCGAAATCGCCAAGCTGCACATTCTTTTCCGCCATTGCCAAATCAGACGGGGCGACAAAATCGCTCTCGTGGGGAAAAACACCCCCAACTGGTGCATCGCCTTCATGGCTACGGTTACCTATGGCGCCATACTGGTACCCATTCTGCAGGAGTTCAATCCGCACGATATACACCACATTATCAACCACTCCGACTCGGTGATGCTCTTTGTGGGCGAAAACATCTGGGAGAATATCGAGATGGAGAAGTTGCCCGAGGTGCGTGCCGCCATTTCGCTGCAAGACTTCTCGTGCCTCGTACAGCGCGACGGCGAAGAGATAGCCCGGTGCCTGCGCGACATGAAGCGCCGGTTCAAAAATACCTATCCCAACGGCTTCAGCCGGTCGGACATCCGCTATGCCGACCTCGACAACGACAAGGTGATACTGATCAACTACACCTCGGGAACCACGGGTTTCAGCAAAGGGGTGATGCTCACGGGCAACAACCTGGCGGGCAATGTGATGTTCGGCGTGCGTTCGCACCTGCACTACAAGGGGAGCAAGTGCATCTCGTTCCTGCCGTTGGCCCATGCCTACGGGTGTGCCTTCGACCTGCTCACGCCGCTGGCCGTGGGTACGCACATCACGCTGCTGGGTAAGATTCCTTCGCCCAAAATCCTGTTGAAGGCGCTCGGGGAGGTGCGGCCCAATCTCATTATTTGCGTGCCGCTGATTCTCGAGAAGATTTACAAGAAACAGATACAACCCTTGCTCAACAAGACGCCCATGCGTTGGGCCTTGAATATTCCCATTCTCGACACCCGTATCTACGGGCAGGTGCGCAAGAAACTGATCGATGCCTTCGGCGGCCGCTTCGAAGAGGTGATTGTGGGTGGTGCTCCCATCAATCGTGAGGTCGAGGAGTTTCTGCACAAAATCAAATTCCCCTTTACCGTGGGCTATGGCATGACCGAGTGTGCTCCGCTGGTGAGCTACACGTCGCACCGTGAGTTCCGTCCCGGTTCGGCCGGCCGCACGCTCTTCGGCTATGTCGAGACCAAAATCGACTCGCTCGACCCCGAGAATATCCCGGGCGAAATCTGTGTGCGGGGCGAACATGTGATGAAGGGTTACTACAAAAACGAAGAGGCCACCAAAGCCGTGCTCGACGAAGAGGGTTGGCTGCACACCGGCGACATGGGAACCATGACCCCCGACGGTACCATCTACATCAAGGGGCGCAGCAAGACGATGATTCTCACCTCGAACGGCCAGAACATCTATCCCGAGGAGATTGAGGCCAAGTTGAACAACATGCCTTTCGTGATGGAGAGCCTGGTGGTCGAACGTGATGGCAAACTGGTGGCTCTCGTCTGTCCCGACTACGAGGCGATGGACAGTTACGGCGTTTCGAATCACGATTTGCCCATGACCATGGAGGAGGTGCGGTGCAACCTGAACAAGATGTTGGCTCCCTATGAGCAAATAACCCGTATCCAACTCTATCCGAATGAGTTTGAAAAGACCCCGAAGCGAAGCATAAAACGCTATTTATATGATAATTGAGTTTTTTGGGTTGATTTTTCCCAGAAAAATCAAAATATTCTGAAAAAAAAATAAGATTAGGAGTACAACATATAAAAAGAATGTATACCTTTGTAGCGTTTTTGAAGCAAAAAAATATTGTTTTATCTTTAATTTGAAGGAAATGAAAAAGTTAGTTTTGTTCTTCGCTGTTGCATTTGCAATGTCTTTCGCTTCTTGCGGCAATAAAGCTGCTGAATCTACTGAAGCTGTTGATAGCACTGCCGTTGTAGAAGAAGTTGCAGTTGAAACTGTTGACTCTGCTGCTGTTGACTCTGCTGCTGCTGACACTGTAGTTGAAGCTGCTGCTGTTGCTGAATAATTTACAGCAAAGACTAAAAGAATTGGGGCTATCCCTCGGTGAGGGTTAGCTCTTTTTTTGTTTTAAAACCAATGTAGGGTTTGTCTTGTAATCTACTGATAAACAGTTTACTATTGCTTGCTGGGTAGGCCTGTTTGTCTGGAATGGATGTGGAGGGGTGCTTCTGAAAGAGAGGGGAGAAGAGAGGTTATCCCTGTGGGTAGAGCAGGTGAATGATTTGGGCCGTTGTCTGTTTGAGGTTCTCGGCGGCAATATGTGGCTGCAGGGCTCTCTTGAGCGGCATGGCCGATGACTGTATGCAGAAGATGCCCCGGAACCCGGCCTGGAGCAGGGTGTCGTGGTCTTCGACCGCTCCTCCCAAGACTACGACCGGGATACCTTTTTCGCGAGCCGGGAGCAGTACACCGTAGGGGGCTTTCCCCATGAGGGTCTGCCGGTCTATCTTTCCTTCGCCCGTAATCACCAGGTCGGCCCCGTCGATGAGGCGCGAAAATTGCAGCGTCTCCAACACGGTTTCGATGCCCGGTTTCAGGGTGGCCTGGAGGAAGGCCAGGCAGGCAGCGCCTACTCCTCCGGCCGCTCCGGCTCCTTGGGTTTGGCTGATATCCCGATGCAACATGGATTCTACACAGGTGGCAAAACGCCTTAATCCGTTGTCGAGGGTAACGACATCGTGAGGGGTAGCCCCCTTTTGTGGGGCAAATATGTAGGCGGCCCCGCTGGGACCGAAGAGGGGATTGTCGACATCGCAGATGATGGTGAAGCGGCAACCGGCCACGCGAGGGTTCATGCCGCTGGTGTCGATTGTCGTCAGGTCGTTGAGCGATTTGCCGCCCGGTTTCAGCTCTGCACCCGCCGCGTCGAGAAACCGACAGCCCAGAGCCTCGAGCATCCCTTTGCCGGCATCGTTGGTGGCACTGCCGCCAATGCCCATCACCACGTGGCGGCACCCGCGGGTGCAGGCGTCGGCAATGAGCTGGCCCGTGCCGTAGGTGGTGGTGACGAGCGGGTTGCGCTCCTCCTGCGACAGAAGGGTGAGGCCGCTGGCCGAGGCCAGATCGATAATGGCCGTCGGCTCTCCGTGAGTGTGCACGATGCCGTATGCCGCTGGAATTTGCCGCATGAGCGGGTCGTTCACCAGGCAGTTGACATACTCTCCGCCCAGGGCCTCGACCAAAGTCTCCATCGTCCCCTCACCGCCGTCGGCAACAGGTACCTTGATGACCTGAGCCTGGGGTAGTGTGAGACGGATGCCGGCCTCGATGGCGGCTGCCACCTGAGGGGCCGACAAGGAGTCTTTGAACGAGTCGGGAGCTACGACGATTTTTCTCATGGGGAGGTATGGCAAATGAGAGATGTGTCGGTCGGGTTATTTGATTTTCATAATCTTACGTATCGTTTGGGGGATGTCGGTGTTGTCGCCCACGGTAGCAAATCGGGTGGCTTCGCAGCCGATGGCATAGAAGGGCACGAAGCCGCCGGTGTGCGAGGTGCTGCTCCAGGCTACCCCGATTTTTTTATCGAGCAGGGCGATGGCTTGAGCCACCAACGGCTCGGTTTGGGCATACAGCGTGACCTCCTGCTCCTTGCTTTTTTGAATGACGGTGCGGTAGTAGCACTGCATGAGTGCGGCCTCTTCGCCGGCGTTGACCGGAATCTTTGTCCACAAACCGGTATGGTCGGCCAAGACCTTTCGGGCTTTCTCCCAGCTATCTACCTGGCCGTTCTTTTTCAACGACCGGAACAGGTCGGAGAGCGACTCTTTGGAGAGAGTCTGGTAGTTGACATATTCCCAGTAGAAGGGTCGCATATTGGTTTCGCCCATCGTCAGGCCTCCGGTTTCGTGGTCGGCAGTGACGATGATGAGGGTCTCGTCGGGGTGCTTCTTGTAAAATTCGTAGGCGATTCGCACGCTGCGGTCAAACTCGGCCGTCTCGAAGATGGCGGTCGCCAGGTCGTCGGGGTGCGAGGCGTGGTCGATGCTGGCCCCCTCGATCATCATGAAAAATCCCTTTTTCCCTTTTTCGCGATAGAGTTTGTCGATGCCGGCCTGTACCATAAATTCCAGACCCATCGCTTCGGGTTTCCGCTCGAGAGCGTAGGGCAGCCACGAGCGCGAGGCGGTATCGGTGTCGAGCAGGAGCATCTTGCCGGTAGCCCGGTTGGCGTTGTATCCGTCGATACCGCGGCATATGGTGTAGCCCTGTTGGCGGTAGTAGTCGTAGAGCGAGGGTTGCGAGGGTGCATACGGTTGCTTCAGGGCGCTGCCGGCCAGGAAATCGAATTGGCTGTCGGCCCCTTCCTTGCCGATGAGGTAGGCCTCCTTACGCATTTGCGAGGCATAGAAGGCTGCCGGGGTAGCGTCGTCGATTTGTCCGCTGGTTACGAGCCCTATGGCATACCCTTTGTCGCGCAACTGTTTGGCGATAGAGGTGAGCGGTTTTTTGTCGGGCGAGATGCCTACGTGGTCGATGTTTGTCTTGTGTCCCGTGGCCAGAGCCGTGGCGGCAGCAGCCGAGCAGGTGATGAGGCTGTTGTTGGCGTGGGTTCTGACGGCCGAGTGCACGGGAAAGTCGAGAAAGGCAATCGACTCGTTGCCGGCCTTGTAGTTGCCGTGTTCGTAGTAGAGTTGGGTAGCCAGCACGTGCGAGAAGCTCATGCCGTCGCCTATGCAGAAAAAGATGTATTTGGGTGTTTTGGCCGAGAGTGAGGTCGAGCAAAGAGCGACCACCAGGGCTACAATCCAGAGTTGAACGGTTTTTTTCATGGGGTAACGGTTGTTTATGACAGGTTATTGCATGGAACATTCGAGGGTTTTGGGGCGGGCCATCGATTCGGTATAGACGTTGCCGAATCGGTCGGTCACTCTGATTTCGACGGTCGAGGTGGCACTCGAGGCGGTTGCCTTGAACATGTGGGCCGTGGTGCAGGTGACAAAGTCGGCCGTAGGTGTAGAGCCCACGTTCAGCCGTTTGGCTTCGTAGGATATGATGTGCAGCGGGTCTTTCGTCACGACCCGGGTGACTTCCAGCGGTTTTCCGTCTTCATACATTTCGACACTCCACTGCGGGTCGTAATCCCACACGTTGACGAGTATCTCGTTGTTGCTGTTGGATTGGGCATATACGTCGCTGTAATTCTCCATTTTGGCTTCGGTCGAGTTGGGCGCGAACTTGGCCGCCGTGATATGGCACTGGTTGAGGTCGTAGCTGCGGAACTGTTTCGACTCCTCTTCGCCGATGCCCTTGTATCGCCATTTCACCAGGTTGCCGTCGACGGTGAAAATCTTGTAGCCGCCGGGCGATCCGTCCTTGCAGATGTGGTTGCCGGCATATCCGTTCTTCCCGGTCCACCACCAGGTGGCGCATATGGCGGCTATGTTGTGCTCGATGAGGCGGTCGCTGGGGGTGATGGTGTAGTTGATATGGGTATGGCCGGTAATGACGTGGGCGTTGGTAAACTCCTTGAGATAGTTTACGAGGGTGGTCCCGCCGCTCATCGATATGCTGCTGACTTGCGGCAGCGAGGTGGGATTGGCGTAGAGTTGGGCGTGCATGGCGACGAATACCGGCCGGCTCTTGTCGGTAATCGTGGCCAGGTCGTTTTTGAGCCAGATGAGCTGGTTTTCGGTCAGTTTTTTGTTGTAGTTGCGTTTGCCCACGGTACCCTCGCTGGCTCCGGTGTTGATATACTGGATGTTGTCGAGTACGATGTAATGGACATTTCCCAGATTGAACGAGTAGTAGGTAGGGCCGATGATGTCCTTGAAGGCCTGTTCGGCCAGCCAGTCATCGGCGCAATAGGGGTCGTTGTCGTGATTGCCCGTACTGTTGAAGAGGGGAATATCTACCGACTGGATGGTCGACAGGTAGTTGGAGAGGTCGTAGTGGTTGTCGTACCAATAGAGGTCCCAGGTCATGTCGCCCAACGTGAGGCCATATACCTTCTTTCCCTCGCCCCGGTACTTTTCGATCGAGGCTTTCAGGTCGGGGAGGAATTTCCCGGAGAATTGGGAGAGGTCGTTGTTGCGGTTGGCCAGGTGCATGTCGGCCAGAGCCAGGAGCACATGGTTGGTATTGTCGGTCGCCGTGAGCTTGAAGTCGTGTTGCTCTACAGAGTCGTCGCTTTTCAGCCGGTAGAAGAATTGGGGCCGGTTGTTGGCCTTGATGTCGACTTCGTAGTTGCCCGGTACGGAGATGAATACAAAGCCGCTCTCTTTGTCCGATGCGATGTAGTACCGCCCGTTTTCGTCGGTGAGGGTCACTTGTCGGCCGTCCGATACGGCTACGTCGGGCAACGGTTTGTCGCCGCAATATACTACCCCCTTGAGGGTCATGCCTGCGATGTCGGGGATATTGAAATCGACCTTCTTGTCGACGATCAGTCTGGTCTCGCCCAGCAGGCAGGAGTCTGCCTCGCGTTTGAGCCATAGGCTGTAGGTCGACGATACGATATTCCGGGGCATGACGATTCCTGCCCGGTTGGCGGTAACGTCGACAAGCGGCAGCGTGAACCGCAGGGAGTCTGCCGCCGGGGCAGCCAGGGTAAGGCTGTCCGACTGCAGGAAGCCCTCGCCTTGCATGACTACCGTACTGTCGGGCCAGGTGTGTATCTCGGCCTCGATGGCAAAGTCTTTAATCTCTATGCCACTCTCGATTGTGTCGGTCGCGGGTGCGGCAATCTCGGGCATATCCTCTTTTTCGGTGCAGTTGTGGAACAGCAGCGGCAGACCGGCGAGGAGAACAATCGGGACAATGGGGTTGAAACGGAGTCTCATGGCAGTCGCTTATTGGGGCAGGGCGACGATGGCATTGACTACCTCGCGCTCGCCTTCGTGGTCGAACTTCTTGTTGTCGTAGGGGTGGTTGATGATGCCCGTGTGGTTGTTCCACAGCGTGGCCGAGCCGCCTCCATCGAGGTTAAGGGCGTCGGTCATGCCCAGTTGCTGGGCCAGGTACGAGAGTTCGTCGATAGACATGCCGGCGGCTTTCCCCTTGAACCGGCCGTCGACAACCACCATCATCACCTGATGATCTTTCGTGATGCCGATAAAGGCTCGCGGGTGGCGTTTGTAGAAACCTTGCGGTACGTCGGAGCTGAAGGAGTTGCCTCCCTTGGCAGCTTGATTGTCGTTGGCCTCGAAGGTGGGAGCCATTTGCCGCACACCGTCTTTCAAGAGCAGCGGCCCGGCAGTGAGTATGTTTTTATATCTCTTTTTCAGTTTTTTAGCCGAGATGGAGTCGAAGGGGTGAATCTCGATTCGGTTGTGGTCGGTCGTGATGGCACCGGTGGTGCGGAAGGCATCGGCCTGCGTCGTTTCGCCATAGACCTTGCCCTCGAGTTGGACGAAAGTCGAGGGGAGCCCCGTCTTGACATTGAAGTACCCCCCGTTTACGGCCACTTCTGCACCGCTCTTGCGAGCCAGGTCGCTGGTCATGGCGATGTGCGGAGCCTGTACGATTCGAGTTTTGTATTTGCGGGCATCGTATTTGATGATGGCAATCTGTTGAGGCGAGTCGAACAGTTGCAGGTTGGCACTCAGGCACACGGCTCCGTGAGCCAGGGTGTCGGTTTCCCATTGCGCGTGGGCGATGGTCAGGGAGTCTTGTTGGGTTTGAGCCTCTCCGCCGAGGGCAAAAAGCAGCAGTAACGCTGTCGAGAAAATAAGCTTAATGTGTTTCATAGGTGTAAAGTAAAATAGTATGATTTCAGGGGGATAAAAGTATAAAAATTTTATAACAAAAAAGTTTCATCCGACCGCTAACGCAAGTATACCGGCCGGAATTTATGAAAAATTAAGGGGCGTTTCGGCGCTGTTTCAACGGGTCGCACGGTCGGCTTCGGTGTGGTGGAACGTGAGCCGTTTGCCCCGGCTCGTACCCACGGGTTTACCCTCGGCAAATACCTCGTTGCCATTGACAAAGGTGCGTTCGATGGTAGCCGGGAAGGTGTGCCCCTCGAAGGGCGACCATCCGCACTTCGACAGGATGTTGTCGCGTGTGACGGTATAGGGTTTGTGCGGGTCGACCACCACGACGTCGGCATAGTAGCCGGGGCGCAGATAGCCTCTCCGGTCGATGCGGTAGAGCAGGGCCGGAGCATGGCACATCTTCTCTACCAACAGTTCGAGGGGGAATTCGCCCCGTTGTGCCAACTCGAGCATCACTTGCAGCGAATGCTGTACGAGGGGGCCTCCCGAGGCCGCTTTGAGGCACGACCCCTGCTTCTCGCTCCACAGGTGCGGAGCGTGGTCGGTCGCTACCACGTCGAGCTTGCCGCTGCGCAGGGCTTCGAGCAGGGCTTTGCGGTCGCCGCAGGTTTTGACGGCCGGGTTCCATTTGATGCGGTTGCCATATTGGGCGTAGTCGTTGTCGTCGAACCACAAGTGGTGCACACACACTTCGCCGGTGATGCGCTTTTGTGCCAGTGGTGCCGTGTCGAGCAGCGACATTTCGCGGGCGGTCGAGAGGTGCAGCAGGTGCAGCCGGGTGCCGTATTGCGAAGCCAGTTCGGCGGCACGCGACGACGAGGCATAGCAGGCTTCGGCACTGCGTATGAGCGGGTGGAAGAAGATGGGCAGGTCGTTGCCGAACCGCTCGGTATAATATTTTTTATTGGCCTGGATGATGCTCTCCTCTTCGCAGTGTACGGCGATGAGGGCTGGTATCTCGGCAAAGATGCGGCGCAGGGTCTGCTCGTTGTCGACGAGCATGTTGCCGGTCGATGAGCCCATGAAGATCTTGACTCCGCAAACCTGCGTGAAATCGGTCTGCCGGAGCACCTCGAAGTTGTCGTTGGTAGCTCCGATGTAGAACGAGTAGTTGGCCGGCGATACCTGGGCGGCCCGTTCGTATTTCCATTCGAGGGCCTCGAGGGTCGTAGTCTGGGGCAGGGTGTTGGGCATGTCCATAAACGAGGTGACGCCACCGGCCACGGCAGCCACCGACTCGGTAGCGATTTCGGCCTTGTGGGTGAGACCCGGTTCCCTGAAGTGTACCTGGTCGTCGATAGCTCCGGGCAAAACCCATTTCCCCGTGGCATCGACTATGCGTTGGGCGGTACAGGCCTCCGCTTCGGGCAGTTCGCCCCGGATAATCGATTCGATACATTCACCGTCGATGACAATCGAGCCCACGAATTGCTCGCCATCGTTTACTATTGTTCCGTTTTTGATAATTGTTTTGCCCATGGCCGATAGATGTTTAAGGCGGTTCCTTATCCCGGTGGGGTTACCGCTTGGGGTATTTGCGGAACCAACTGTCTATTTTCAGTTTGATGACACCGAACACAGCCTCGCCGAAGATGCTGCTGTTCATTTTGCTTTCGCCCAGTACCCGGTTGATAAATATGATAGGCACCTCTTTGATGGTGAATCCACATTTGTAGGTGGTGAACTTCATCTCGATCTGGAAGGCATAGCCTTTGAACCGAATCGAGTCGAGGCCGATGGTCTCGAGTACCCGGCGACGGTAGCAGACAAAACCGGCGGTGGTGTCGTGTATCTTCATGCCGGTGATGAAGCGCACATATTTCGAGGCGAAGTAAGACATCATGACCCGGCCCATCGGCCAGTTCACGACATTTACCCCCGTCACGTACCGCGAGCCGATGGCCATATCGGCGCCGCCCGTCTTGCAGGCCGCCAACAGTTTCATCAAGTCTTGCGGGTTGTGCGAAAAGTCGGCATCCATCTCGAAGATATATTCGTATTTGCGGGCGATAGCCCATTTGAATCCCGCAATGTAGGCTGTGCCCAATCCCTGTTTGCCGGCACGCTCCATCAGGTGCAGGGCTCCGGGGAATTGCTTTTGCAGCGACCGCACGATTTCGGCGGTCCCGTCGGGCGAATTGTCGTCGATTACGAGGATATGGAACTGGCGGGGCAGTTCGAATACGGCATGGATGATGGCAGCGATGTTCTCCTTCTCGTTGTAGGTAGGAATGAGAACAATATTCTCTGATCTCGAAGACGCAGTGTGGTCCATATAACTCTCTGGTTTGGGTGTTTATCACAACTCATGCAGGCAGCCCGTGAGCCTCGCCCGCATTTTATCCATACAAATATAGTGAAAGGTGAGAGCAGAGGCAAACAAAAACGAAGTTTTTCAGTTTGCCTGTGCCGAGCCGCCTCCTATATTCTGGAAATATAGTGAAAGGTGAGAGTCGGGGCTATGGTATGGCACAGGGTGAAAACCCTTATCGAGGAGCGATGCCGTGGCGTTCGAAAGCCTGTCGATCTTCGTCGTCGAAGGGGAGATACTTCACGGGTACAGGTATGTTGCGCTCGCCCAGATAGTATCGTTTGTCCAGGTGGAACGAGGGACTCACGAGCGAGAGACTGTCGATGCGATAGTCGGTCTCGATGCCGCCGATAGACAGCAAGGTGTGGAATACGACCCGTGAGTCGAAGGGCGTTTTGTGCTGCTCGCGAGCCTGTTGGGTGTCGAGTGGGAACTGGCTGACATATTGGGGCGAGAACCACAAGACAAACGGAATGTGCAACTGATAGTAGGTGGGGATGGGCGAGGCATGCAGAAAGCGGTCGCGGTCGTCGTCGAGCAAATCTTCGCCATGGTCCGATAGGTAGAGCAGGGCCGAGGTCTTCCCCGTGCGGTCGAGCCGTTCGATCAGCTGGTCGAGTAACCAGTCGGTTGCCACAATCGAGTTGTCGTAGGCATTGATCATGGCCTGCCTGTCTTTCCGGTTGATTTCGTTGATGTAGTCGGGCGTAAAGCTGCGGTTCTCGGCCGTATAGCGTTCGCAATAGTTGAAGTGAGAACCGTAGGTATGCAGCACGATGAGCTGCTTGGCGGGTCCGCTGCGAAGCAGCGAGTCGACCACCGGCAACAAGGCGTTGTCGTAGAGGTGAGTCTTGTTTTTGGGAGCCAGCAGGTAGAGGGTACAGTCGGCCTCGTCGGCAAAGAAGTCGGTAAACGAGCCGTTGTGCAACTGGTTCGAGATGAATGCCGTGCGGAATCCGGCCTGTTTGAAGGCCGTGATGAGGCTCTTCTGCCGGTAGATTTGGTTGAAGTCGAGGGCGTCGGCCGGACTGAGCATGAGGGGTACGCTCTTGTGGGTGGCGTTGATTTGGGTCAGCACATCGTCGAAGTGGATGACGTCGTGTCGGGCACCGAGGCGTGGGGTGGTGTTGCGTTCGTAGCCGTAGAGCCCCCAGTTGCCGGCGCGGGCCGTCTCTCCTATGACGAAGATATAGACCTCGGGCATTTGCGGGTCGCGCGACGACGAAGCCCGGTAGTCAAAGTCGCGCGAGGTGAGGTGGTAGTTCTTGGCCGCCTTCCAGCTGCTCACGGCAAACCGCGCGTTGTTGAAGGCGTTGATGGGGTAGAGGTTGTCGAGCCGGGCCCGGTGGGGCGCCTGCCGGTGTGCCGGGGTATAGATGAGCAGGCCTGTACCCAGCAGGAGCATGGAGAGCATGAAGGCCCGTTTTTGGAAAAGGGGCGTGAGCGAGTCGGACCGGCGTATGGAGTAGACGGCCAGAGCCAGAGCCGGCAGATAGAGGATGAATACCCCCACGACAGCCGGGGCCAGCTTGTCGAGCAGTTCGAAGGCCTCGCCGCTATTGGTGGTAAACATGTTGAGGAACATGTCGGAGGCGATGATGGAGTTGCCGAAAAGATAAAGCAATACCAGTTGGAATGCCCCGATGAAGTGGAGCGGGAACAGCGCCCAGAAGGTAATGCCCGGTTTGCGCGAGAGGTTCAGCAACAGCAGGTAGAGAGCCCCCGGTATAAGTATGTAGACCACCTTGAACAGGAACGGCAGATGCTCGGTGAAACAGAGAAACAGGTTGGGCACCAGCATCACGGCCAGGAATATCCAGAAGATGCGCCGTTGTGTGAATAGTCGATTAAAATGCTTCATTGATGTTGAATAAAAATCCCGATTGTCCTTTCTTGCCAAATCCGTAGTCGAGTCGCAGGTTGACCCGGTTCTTGAACTCCCAGCGGTAGCCTATCCCGTAGTTGGGCAGGGTGTGCCCCCAGTCGAAGCGTGAGAACGAGGGGAACACGTTGCCGGCACCCACCCACACGGCTATGCCGTTGCGGTGCCAGATGTGCTGCCTCAGTTCCAGCTGGGTCTCGATGAGGCACTTGTCGCGGTAGCGCCCTTCGTAGTATCCCCGCATGCGGGTCGAGCCGCCCAGCGAGGCGAGCATGTTCCAGGGCACATCGCCGTAGTTGAATTCGCCGTGCAGGTCGAAGGCGATGATGGCTCCCTCCCACGCCCGTTGGTAGTAGTCGAAGATGAAGGCGGTGCGGGTGAAGGGATGCTTGTTGCCGAAGATTCGGGGGAAGAAGCGTTGCCGCACGTTGAAGTAGACCCCGCGGGCCGCGTTGGGAATAAAGTCGCGGCTGTCGTAGGTGAGGGCCAATCCCGCACTGGTGCTGATGACTTCGCGGGGTTCGCCGTTGAGCAGAGCCGGTTTGGTAAAGTCGGAACCTTTCACCCAGTTGAATCCGGTGGTGATACCGCCGTACAGGTTGTTACAGAGGCGGGCCAGCCAGTCGATGCGCACGATGGTTTCGAGCCGGTTGTAGCTGCTCTTGTTGTCGTTGTTGTTGCCGTTGTCGTAACCGATTCCCCAGAAGTCGCTGGGGAAGGTATAGAGGTAGAAGTCGTAGTCGATGCGGTATTTGTTTTCGGGGAATATGTTGTTGCCCTTGACCCCGATGAGCAGGAAGCCCGTGGTGGTGGCGTCGCCGTAGATCGATACGTTGGAGAGTTGTGTGAGCGAGTCGTGTCGCATGCGATAGGTGCCCGAGGCTACGATACCCAGTCCCAGCTTGGTAGTCGAGGAGTAGTGCGGGCCGCCGATAATGCCGAAGTCGAATTTTTTGTCGGGGCGCGGTTCGTTGGATTCGTTGAAGTATTTCAAGACCTTCTGAAACAGATTCAGTTTCTGGGGAGCCGGTTGTGCCAGCAGACTGTCGGTCGAAGCTATTACGGCAATACTGTCGCTCTCGGCCATATTCTGGGCCATGATGGGCGATTGGCAGCTCCAAGCAAGGCCGCCGAGGGCAAGTAACACATATCGTACAAATAGTTTCATATTCTGGTTTAGTTCGTTTTCTCTCACGAGTTGGGCTGCAAATGTATATTATCTGCGATAAACAGCCTAATCGCTTTTGGTTCAACCTGTTAAGTTTTGTATAAATTTTCTTTTTGAAAAGATTACCGATTCGGCAATGCAATTAGCCCGCAGGAGAGGCTTTTCTTGAGAATAACAAATTACGGTACAGAAGGTTCTGTTGTTGACACTATTTATAAAAAAAGTCTTTTCATTCCTGTGAAGCGACAGGCCGGGGGTGCCGATATTTTTTGTATTTTTGTGACAATACTCGTACAATTAAGATGTTTCAACAGAAATACGAATTATTTGTTGCAACTCTCGAATTGTACTACTTTTGCTGGACGAAACAAAATCAAAAAAATATGAGCATATTGAAATCGGGAAAGCCGGTGGGATTGGCCTGCGACCACGCTGGATACGAACTGAAACAAGTAGTCATGCAGGAATTGGATGCAAAGGGTATCGCCTATAAGGATTTCGGGACTTATTCGACCGACAGTTGCGACTATCCCGACTTTGCCCACCCCCTGGCCTTGGCGGTGGAGCAGGGCGAGTGCTATCCCGGCATTGCCATCTGCGGCAGCGGCAACGGCATAAACATGACGTTGAACAAACATCAGGGCATTCGTGCTGCTTTGTGCTGGACCGAGGAGATTGCCTCTCTGGCCCGTCAGCACAACGATGCCAACGTGCTGGTGATGCCGGGTCGTTTTATCTCGGCCGAACTGGGTCGTCGTCTGGTCGACATCTTCCTGAATACCGACTTCGAAGGTGGTCGTCATCAACGCCGTATCGACAAGATACCCGTAAAATAAGAGCAGCGCAAGACCGTAGCGGCTCTACCACTCGACCACGACCGATACGTCGCGGATGTCGCCGGGGATGGGGGGCTTCTCCTTCGTCACAATCAGTTTGCCTCCCGTCACGGTGGGAAACTGGCGTGTGATGGCTGCGATGATACGGCCGGCTACATGTTCGATCAGCCGTGAGGGACGAGCCATCTCGTCGGCAATCACGCGGCAGATTTCGGCATAGTTGATCGTGTCGGTCAGTTCGTCCGAGGTCAGAGCCCGGGAGAAGTCGGTATAGAGCGTAGCCTCTACGCGGAAGTAGTTGCCCGCCTTCTGTTCTTGCGGCAGTACGCCGTGGAAGGCGTAGAAGCGCATGGAGCCAATGTGTATCGCTGTTTTCATGTGAGAGAATTATCTACCGCAAAGGTAGTGAATATTATTTAAAGAACAGACTGTTGGAGCCGATGGGGCCGAGCCTCGTCGGCTCTTGCCGTATCAGGCTGTTCCGCTTTACCCCATGAGGCGCCCGACGCGGGCCGACGACAGTTTGTAGTAGACGATGCCCACGAGGTCGGCGATGAACCACCCGATGGGTATCGACCACCAGATGCCCGTGACACCCACCGCGGGCAGGGAGGCCAGGATGTAGGAGAGGGCTACCCGGGTGCCCAGCGAAAGCACGGTGAGGATGACCGACATGCCCGGCATCCGTACCGACCGATAGTAGCCGTAGAGCAGGAAGAGGATGCCGATGAGGGCGTAGAAGGCCCCCTCGATGCGCAGGTATTGGGCCCCGATGCGCAGGATTTCCACCTCGTCGGGCTTGACGAAGATGAGCATGAGGGGCTCGGCAAAGAGGAAGATGAGCAACGATACGGCCAGGGAGAAGAGGCAGGTGATGAGCAGGGCCTGCCGGATGCCCCGGCGGATGCGCTGCCGTTTGCGGGCTCCGAAGTTTTGGGCCACGAAGGTCGAGAAGGCGTTGCCGAACTCCTGCACAGGCATGTAGGCAAAGGCATCTATCTTCACGGCGGCGGCAAAGGCGGCCATCACCACGGTGCCGAAACTGTTGACCAGCCCCTGCACCATCAGGATGCCCAGATTCATCACCGACTGCTGCACGCAGGTGAGGGTGGAAAACTCGGTAATCTCTTTCAGGGTGGCCCGGTCGAGGTAGATTTCGTTGCGCCGTATCTTCAGCTCGGGCCGTTTGCGGTAGGTGTAGATGACGATTCCCAGAGCGGCCGCTCCCTGGGCGATGACGGTAGCCGCAGCCGCCCCCTCGATGCCCCAGTCGAGGGAGAGGATAAAGAAGAGGTCGAGCCCGATGTTGAGCACCACCGAGAGCGAGAGGAACCACAGCGGGGTGACCGAGTCGCCCACAGCCCTCAGCAGGGCGGCGTAGAAGTTGTAGATAAAGGTAAAGAGGATTCCCCAGAAGATAATCCACAGGTAGTCGCGCATGAGGGGGTAGACCTCGGCCGGTACCTGCAGAAACCGCAAGATGGGGTCGAGGGCCAGGAAGGCAGCCACATTGAGCACCACCGTGATGGCGAGTATCAGAACAAACGACACCCAGGTGCTGTGCCGCAGGGCCGACAGGCTGCCTCGCCCGTATTGCTGCGAGAATACGGTACTGCTGCCCAGCGACAACCCCAGCAGGATGGAGCAGAGGAAGGCCATGAGCGTGTAGGCCGACCCGACGGCCGCCAGAGCCTCGGGGCCGACAAACTGCCCCACGATGAGGGTGTCGGCTATGTTGTAGCACTGCTGCAACAGGGCTCCCGCCATCATGGGGAGGGTAAACCGGAGCAGGGTGCCGGTAATGCCTCCTTGGGTAAGGTTCAGGTGCTGGTGTGACATACGCGGGCAATCAAGTGGTGCAAAGGTATAAAGAATAGCGCAGAGCTGTTTCGCCTGTCGGTGGAAATCCTTCGGTCTCGCTTGGTACCGCGACTTCGGAGGGGATCCTTCGTGTCGGGCCGACGCAAATATTATTACCTCATTTTTAGAATGATTATCAAACCCGGAGGATATATTTCGGGAGATTCTTTCTATTTTTGCACGAGATATAAAGACAGACTCTAACCTCGGCAAGCGTAACTCAATCGGTTTGCGTAGCCCGTGTGAACATAAAAACGAGACATAGATATGGCAAAGGATAATACTTTCTCGGGAATGGCGCACAATGCGCTTACGGCAGAGACTACGGTCGTAGGCAAGATTGTTTCGCAGAAGGACATTCGCATAGACGGCACGCTCGAAGGGCGGCTGGAGTGTCAGGGTAAAGTGGTAATCGGCGAAACCGGTCAGGTAATCGGCGACATCGTGGCCGTGAATGCCGAGGTCGTGGGCCGTGTCACAGGCAATGTGATGGTGGCCGAGATGCTGGTCTTGAAGGCCACTTCGTCGCTCGAGGGCGATGTGCAGGCCCGGCGCCTGGCCATAGAGCCGGGGGCGGTGCTGAACGGCAAGTGCACCATGCAGCCGCCGCTCGACGAGGGTGGCGAGGCTTGAGTCGCGGTGGCGGCCGGGGGCTGTGGGCTTGAGAGCCGCGAGGTGAAGAGCCGGTCTGTAGGAGTAAGAATATGGAAAAGCAAGTAATACCCGTTTTGGAAATGAGTTGCGCCGTGTGCGCCGCTACGGTCGAGAAGACCGTGAGAGAGATGCCGGGGGTGGCCGAGGCTACGGTCAATTTCGCGGCCAACACCTTGCAGGTGGTTTACGATCCCAAGAAAATTTCGTTGAAAGAGATGCAGGCTGCCGTGCAGGCGGCGGGTTACGACCTGGTCATTTCGGATAATGCCGAGGCCGATGCCGCCGATGCCGAGCACCGGCACTATGTCGATATGAAACGCCGCACGTTGGGGGCCTGGCTCTTCGGTGTGCCGGTCATGGTGCTGTCGATGCTGTTTCACGAACCGTCGACGATATGGGTGTGGATATTGATGCTCCTCACCCTGCCGGTCCTCTATCTGGGCAGGTCGTTCTACATCTCGGGCTGGAAGGCTGCCCGACAGGGGCGGGCCAACATGGACACGTTGGTCATGCTCAGTACCTCGGTATCGTTTCTCTTCAGCCTGTTCAGTACGATTTATCCCCAATTCTGGGTGTCGCTGGGGCTGGTGCCTCACGTCTACTACGAGGCGGTGGCGATGATTATCGCCTTTGTGCTCACGGGCAAGTTGCTCGAGGCTCGGGCCAAGCAGAGCACTTCGGCCTCGATTCGGTCGCTCATGGGGCTGCAGCCCAAGACGGCCCGGCTGGTCGACGAGAACGGCGAGGAGCGCGATGTGCCCATCGGCATGCTGCGCCCCGGCAATCGGGTGAGTGTGCGCCCCGGCGAGAAGATTCCCGTCGATGGCGTGCTGCTCGAGGGGTCGTCGTATGTCGACGAGAGCATGATCAGCGGCGAGTCGGAGGCGGTGGCCAAGCAGCCCGGCGACCGGGTGCTGGCCGGTACCCTCAACCAGCGGGGGGCTTTCGTGCTGGATGTACAGGCTTCGGGTGCCGATACGGTGCTGTCGCGCATGGTGCGCATGGTGCGTGAGGCGCAGGGCAGCAAGGCTCCCGTACAGGGCATTGTCGACAAGGTGGCGGCTATCTTCGTGCCGGTGGTTATCGGCATCTCTATATTGACGTTTGTCGTCTGGATTGTGGTGGCCGGTTGGGGCATGTTCCCCTATGCCCTGTTGAGTGCCGTCTCGGTACTGGTGATTGCCTGTCCGTGTGCCCTCGGCCTGGCTACTCCCACCGCTTTGACGGTGGGGATAGGCAAGGGGGCGCAACAACATATCCTTATTAAAGATGCCTTTGCCCTCGAAAACATGTGCCGGGTAAATGCCGTGGTGCTCGACAAGACGGGGACCCTCACCGAGGGGGCTCCCCAGGTGGTGGGCGAGAAGCTCTACCCCGATTTCGACCGCTACGCCCCGGTATTGCTGGCCGCCGAAATGAAGTCGGAGCACCCGTTGGCCCTGTCGCTGGCCGAGAACCTGCGACAGCGCGGATACAAGCCGGCCGAGCAGGTAGCCGACTTCGAAAGCCTTACGGGGCGCGGTGTGGTCTGCACCTGCGAGGGTATCCCCTTCTGGGCAGGCAACCAGGCCCTGGCCGAAGAGCGGCTGAAGGGGGTGGAGTTGCCCGAAGGGTATACCATCTACTTCGGGAACGACCGGGAGTTGCTGGCTGCCTTTGAGGTGAAAGATGCCTTGAAAGCGACTTCGCGCGAGGCGGTGGAGCAGTTGAAACGGTGCGGTATCGAGGTCTACATGCTCACCGGCGACAAGGAGTCGACCGCGGCCGAGGTGGCCCGGGCGGCTGGTATCGAGCACTATCGGTGGGGCGTGCTGCCCGACGACAAGGAGCGTTTCGTGGCCGAATTGCAAAAGGCCGGCAAGTGCGTGGCCATGGTGGGCGACGGTATCAACGACTCGCAGGCTCTGGCTCGTGCCGATGTGAGCGTGGCTATGGGCAAGGGTACCGATGTGGCCATGGATGTGGCCATGGTGACCTTGATGAACTCCGACCTGTTGCTGTTGCCGCGGGCTGTGACTCTGTCGCGCAAGACGGTGCGCATCATTCGCGAGAACCTCTTCTGGGCCTTCGGCTACAACGTGGTGTGTATCCCGGTAGCTGCCGGGGTGCTCTATCCCATAGGAATATTGCTCACCCCCATGTGGGCGAGTGCGGCGATGGCCTTCAGTTCGGTGTCGGTTATCCTCAACAGCTTGCGATTGCGATAAGAAATAGATGTTTAATCTCAAAAAGATAGAATCATGATACAGGTAAAGACTTCGGCCAAATGTGCCGGTTGTGTAGCCAAGATTGGCGAAAAGTTGAATCAGTTTCTGACTCCCGAGCAGTGGAGCCTCGATTTGTCGAATCCCGATAAATTGCTGACCGTCAATGCCGACGTGCCGGCCGAGCGGGTAGTCGAGGCCGTGCGTGCCGCCGGTTTCAAAGCCGAGTTACGCTAAGGGCGTGGCGCAGATCATCACCCACTCGGGGTGGGTGCGGTACCACAGCCGGTAACCGCGCCGGGCCGGTGTGCGGCTCTCGGTGGCGGTGAATATCCCCTCCTTTTCGATGGTGTCGGGCGGGGTGAGGTGCAGGTGTTCGCGAAAGTCGATTCCGGCTTCGGGCATCGCCTTGAAGAGCGCCTCCTTGGCCGACCAGCACAGGTGCAGCCATACGGTGTGTGTCTGGGCCGGGTTGGCGTGTGCCTGCAGTTCGGCATCGCCGAATACGCGATAGGCCACGCGCTCTACCTGCACGCCTGTCCGCTCGATGTCTATTCCCACCGGTTGGGTGGGGTGCCACGCCACGGCCACCCATTGGCGGGTGTGCGAGATGGAGAGGTGCCCCGGGCGTCCTGGCAGATAGGGTTGACCCTCGGCCGTATGGGTCACGAGGGCTCCGCGGGTAGCCTCCATGTGCTCGAGCAGCAGACGGGTGGCCGCCTGTTCGCAGAATCGTTTGGACGATAGTCCCTCTCCCGTCAGTCGCAGACGCTCCTCTTCGGGCAGAAGAGCTGCCAGTTCCGGCTCCGTTTCGGTGAGGTGCCACAAGGCAACGGTGGCTCCGGTGGGGGTCGATATGTAGTCGTAGAGCGGCATGGCTATCGGGCAGGGGTTTCTATGCTTTCGATGAGGTGGGCGATGTGGTCGGAGAGGTATCCGACGACGGGCGCGATGGAGTCGCTTTTACCCGGTTCGTCGAAGTAGACCGAGCCTCGCAGCAGGTACCGCACGCTGTCGGTCGCGATAAATTGCAGCGGCGTGACGCTCGCGGCCGAGAGGTCGTAGAGGGTGGCGTAGATGTGCAGACTGTCGTTCTCGTAGGTACCGGCCTGTACGGCTTCGGGGCGGATGCTCTGGCGGTAGACCAGTTCGCGGCTTTCGTCGAGCAGTCGGTCCAGATTGCCCCGCAAGGGGTGGTAGCTGCAATAGAGGGTAGCCCGGTAGCGGGGGAACCGGATGTTGAGCCACTGTACCCCACCGTGATGGCGGGTCGTATCATGGTCGAGCGTCTCGACCGTCCCCTCGGGGACCTCGAACGAGAGGGCTGGCTCCAGCAGCGTGGTGCGCCGGTAGCTATCGGGATAGGGGTCGATACGGAAGTAGCCGTCGGGTTTGGGAGTATACTGGCGGCGGCATGAGTAGCCGGCCGATCCGGCCACGAGACAGAGCAGCGCGTAGAGAGCCAGTCGATAGGGTCGTATGCGAAGGGTCGGCTTCATGGGGTCGCAGGGGTTATTCTTCGGTTTTGGCAGGGTCGATTTTTACCTTCACCTTGCCGATGCGTCGTTTGTCGAGCTCGAGTACCAGGAAGCTGCAACGGCCGTAGTCGATTTGCTCCTTCACCTTGGGGAAATCCTCCTTGATGTCGAGAATCAGCCCGGCCAGGGTTTCGGCGTCCTCGGCCTTGTCGCCGAACTCGCTCTCGTCGAGTCCCGTGATTTTGTAGAAGTCGTTCAGCAGGGTTTTCCCCTCGAAGATGTAGGTGTTGTCGTCGAGCTTGACGTAGTTCTTCTCCTCCTCGTCGTACTCGTCGCTGATGTCGCCCACAATCTCTTCGAGAATATCTTCCATCGTGACGATACCCGATGTGCCGCCGAATTCGTCGACGACGATGGCCATGTGGATTTTTTTCGTGCGGAACTCCTCCAGCAGGTCGTCGATCATCTTGGTCTCGGGCACGAAGTAGGCCCGGCGCATGAGCTTGCGCCAGTTGAACGAGGCATCCTGCCCGATGTAGGGCAAGAGGTCCTTGCTGTATATGATGCCCTTGATGTCGTCTTCGGTGGTGTCGTAGACGGGCAGCCGCGAGTAGCCGGTCTCGATGACGAGGTCGAGCAGCTCCTTGAAGTCGGTACGTATCTCTACGTCGGTAATGTCGACGCGGGCCGTCATCACCTCCTGCACGGTTTTGCCGCCGAATTTGATGATGCCCTCGAGCATCTCCTTCTCGTCATTCGCCTCGACCTGAGTCATCTCGAGAGCTTGCGAGAGTTCGTTCATCGAGATGTTGGCACTCTTCTTCACCATGTGCTTGTTGACGATGTGGGTCGTGTTGACCAGCAAGTTGGCCAGCGGAGAGAAAATCTTCTCCAGTACCGACAGCCCCCGGCAACTGCGTCGCACCCAGTTGACCGGCTTCTGATTGGCATAGAACTTGGGCATCACCTCGCCGAAGAGCAGCAGCAGGAAGGTGAGCAGAATCGTCTGGAAGATGAAATCCAGTACGTCGCTGTGGAAATGAAGAATATCTGAAAAGAAGAAGTTGCAGAGAATAACGATGGCCACATTGACCAGGTTGTTTGAGATAAGTATCGTAGCCAGCAGATACTCGGGACGGGAAAGCAGCTTTTTGACCAGGGCGTTGGTCGTAGACTCGTCGTTGTCAAACTCGTGAAGCTCTTCGGACGAGAGCGAGAAGTAGGCTATTTCGGAAGCTGAAACAAAAGCAGAGACACACAATAACAATCCTGCCAGGATGATAGCCAGAATGGCACCGCCCGAAGGGGAGGTCACTTCGATGGCAGAGAAAACCGATAAATACGAATCTGGGTCCAAGAAAAATGAGTATTAGTTAAACAATAGGCTTGCCTCTCCCGATGCCGGGTCGGCAACTCCTCGTGCCGGTCTGAACCGGCACGAGGAGCGTAGCCCGTTAATTGCCTGCAAAATTACAACAATCTATCAGAACGGCAAATCGTCGTCGGCACTATTTCCGCCAAGCGGTGCATTTCCCGGGTTGGCCGGAGCCTGGTAGCTTTGCGGTTGAGCCTGAGGCTGTGCGGCCGGAGCCGGTGCTGCGGTTGCCTGGCTGTCGCGACGGCCCAGCAGCTCCATGTTGTCGACATAGATTTCGGTGGTGTAGCGGCGAATCTTGTTCTGGTCTTCCCACGAGCGGGTACGAATCTTTCCCTCGATATAGAGTTGAGTGCCTTTGCGCACATACTTCTCGGCCACTTCGGCCAGGCCGCGCCAGGCCACGATGTTGTGCCACTCGGTTTTATCGGGTATCTGCACCCCGCTTTGGGTGGTATATCCGCGTTCGGTGGTTGCCAGGGTGAAGTTGGCCACGCACACGTTGTTTTCGATGTATCGCACGTCGGGGTCTTTCCCCACGTTACCTATCAGAATGACTTTGTTTACAGACATATTGTTGAGTTGTTGGTGGTATAATCTTTTTCAAAAATAGAGCGTTCACTTGAACTTTATGCCGAACCGCATCCTATCTTCGTGTAACAAAGATAGAGAAAAAAGCGAGCCGATGCAAGTGGCGCTTGAGTTTTCGTGCAGGAGCAATCGACAAAAAAGGACTCCCTTGATTTCAAGGAAGTCCCTCATGTAAAAAAATACAGGAATGTGTCGTTTTTAACGACGGAACGGTTCTTGTTTTGTGATGGAGATCCTCTCTGTCTTGATGTGCGTGTAAAGGCTGCTCGAGCCCCCTTGCGCTCTCACGGCTGCTTTCTGGACTTGAATTTCGATATTCCTATATCGGGCATTCGCCCGAAAACAAGCCGCATGATGTTTCATGCCTTTACAAAGAGTATTCCTGTATTTATGTCCCCTTTTTTAGTTTTGTACTTTTGTTTTTTTGAACCGTGTAACCATACAAAATACAACTCAAAGATAGGACGATAAAAGCAGCCCGGCAACTGTGCGGTAGGTGGCTTTTGAGATAAGAGGCCCGATTGTTGGATAAGAGGTGAAAAATCGGGATTAACAGGTTTGTTTTTAAAAATGGTAAACGTGTCGGAAAAAAGTAGTACCTTTGTTTCTTGCAAAATGGTTGATGCTCGATATTGTCAAAGGGGGGCCCTTTCTACTCTCGTGGATGTGGTAAAATGCTGTCTCCGATTAGGCATAGCCCGCGAATGATTTATACCTTTTGAGCCTTGACTGTTGTTTATAGAATAAGTGATTGACCCATGAAAATAATACAGTTTTGGCGATTGGCCCCTTGGTTTTTGTGCGGGATATTGGTGGGTAGTGGCTGTACCTCTCGACAGTCCGAGACCGTATCGCTCGATGCCATTAACCAGACGATAGCCGATTCGCTGAAGAGACACAATATTTCGTTTGTCGTTCAGGCCATCAACCAGGGAAAACGCGAGGCGCGCGACAGCGACGAGTATTATAACTTTGTGACACAGGATATTGTACGCCATTTCTATACGGGGCGTCCCGACTCGGTATTGCTCAATACCGACAGCGTGCTGCACTATTTGTCGGGGAAACCCTTTTCGGACTTCCGTAACCGATTGATGGTCAAATGTATGCAGGCCAAGGGTATCTATTACACCCAGTTTGTGTTCAATGCCGACTCGATGCTCTTCTATCAGAAAGAGGCCTGTCGCTATGCCGAGCAGGGTGATGAGGAGTCGGAGAAGCTGTTGTGCTATGCCAACTTGGCCGATGCCTACAAGTTTGGAGGCGATTTGTCGATGAGTGCCATGACCTACCGGCAAGCCATTGCTCTGGCCGACTCCATTCAGGCCGATACGGCCAGCTATATTCCGCTGTACAGTGGTTTGGCTGCGACCTATACGACCCTGCGCGATTTTGAGCAAAGTCGAATCTGGTGGGAGAAGTGCGGCCGGTTGTGGCCCCTGATGACGGTTTACGACCGGTTCAACTACTTGAACAGCCTGGGTAACGACTATTTCTATCAAAAGGATTATCCGCAGGCGCTGGAGACCTTTTTGCGGCTCGATACTTTTCTGCTCGACTATCCCGATATGGAGTGGGAGCGCCACTTCTGTCAAGCCAACCTGTCGGACATCTACCTGAAGCTGCATCAGCCCGAGCAGGCTCGCCCGCTCATTGCCGAGAATCTGGCGTTTTTCGGGGCAAGCGGACACAACGAGATGGTGATGTCGCACCTGCGCACCCAGCAGATGGAACTGGCTTTGCAAGATGGCGATTTCGACAAGGCCGGCGAGCTGGTGGCCCGGTATCCCTATCGGGACGAACTGCGGTCGGAGCAGGGTTTGCTGCGGCTCGATTTCCTGCGGCGGTTTTCAGAGGCCCGGCACGATTGGAAGCGGGCATTCGAATACAGTCAGACCTATACCTCCCTCTCCGATTCGCTGCGCAGCGAGCGGGTGCGCATGAAGATAGCCGAGAACCGCATGCGCTACGAGCGCGATGCCACCATCCTGAATCAATACCTGGTCATCAGCGACAAGGAGGCCGAACTGATGCGCACCTATGCCCTGCTGGGCGGGGTGACGGTCGTTGTGCTGGTGCTGATTTTTTTCTACTTCTACCGGCGCAAGCGGGTGAAACAGCGGGAGGAGCAGATGATGCGACGCATCGTGACCATGAAGATGGAGAATGCCCGCAACCGCATCACGCCGCACTTCATCTACAATGCTCTCAACCACGAGTTGCTGGCCCGGCAGGAGGGGCGCCCTTCGTCGCTGGGGGTCCTGGTCGACATGCTCCGCCAGGGGCAGTCGCTGGCGAGTGCCTTCATCACGACGCTGCGCGAGGAGCTCGATTTTATCAACCTCTATGTAGCTGTCGAGGGCGAGTCGCTGGGCGAAAATTTTGATTATCAGGTAAAGGTAGCCGATGGAATTGCGCTGGATGCCGTGCAGTTGCCCTCGATGATGGTGCAGATTTTCGTGGAGAATGCCATTAAGCACGGCTTGAAGAAACTGCCCCACGATGCCGCCAAACGGTTGACGGTACAGGTCGACCGCCACGACGGAGCCATCCGCATCGAGGTGCTCAACAACGGGCCGTTGCCCGTCGTGCAGCGTAGCGGCGACAAGGTCCAAGTGGGCTTGCGGGTCGTTGCCCAGATTATTCAGTTGCTCAACACCCGCAACAAGCGGCCGATGAGTTTCGAGTTGAGCGGCTGTCACACTCCCGAGGGTGAAGAGGGGTGTCGAGCCCAGCTGATTATCCCCGACGGCTATAACTTCGATATAAACGATTGATATGGAAAACAGAATTGATACCGTAATCGTCGACGACGACAACCCGTCGATACGGCTCTTGGCCGACCGGCTGAAAGCCTACCCCGATGTGCGGGTGGTAGCTACGGCCGGTAACGGCGAGGAGGGTTGGAATACGGTCTTGAGGTATAAACCCGACCTGCTCTTTCTCGATGTGGAGCTCTCCGACACGTCGGGGCTGGAGTTCCTGTCGTCGCTCGACAGGCACATCGACTGGGATATGAAGGTGGTATTTTATACCTCGTACGAGAAATACCTGTTGCCGGCTCTGCGGTTGCAGGCTTTCGATTATTTGCTCAAGCCGGTGAGCGACAGTGAACTGTCGCTGATTATGGACCGTTACTACCTGTTGCGCGACGAGTCTCGCCGGATGGTTGTCCCGCCTTCGATACCGTCGCCGTCGCCGATGCAGTCGATACTGATTACCACCATTACCAACGACAAGCTCATTGTGCGGGCCGAGAATATCGGCTTTTTCAAATACGATTCGGAGCGCAAGTTGTGGAAGGTAATCCTGAACAATCTGCAGCACTTTATTCTGAAACACCAGACCACGGCCGATACGATTCTGAATTACGCTCCCGAGTTTATCCAGATTCACAAGTCGTATATCATCAATATCAATTACCTGTATATGATTTCGGAGAACAGCTGCACGTTGTTGCCTCCGTTCAACAAGGTGTCGGAGCTCCGGGTGAGCAAGGTCTACAAAAAGAAATTGCTGGACCGGTTTTACGATTTGTAAACTCCGGCCCAGCAATAGCTCTTGAGGGGATGCGCCTTATTTTGAGGCTTTCAATCCCCGGACGACGGCAGCCGAAAATCCGGCGGCCTCCATTTCGTTAAGTCCTTTGATGGTGATGCCGCCGGGTGTGGTCACGCGGTCTATCTCCACTTCGGGGTGGTTGCCGGTATCGAGCAGCAGTTCGGCAGCCCCTTTGACGGTCTGTTCTACGACCAGTTGGGCATCTTGAGGACGGAATCCCATCTCTATGCCCCCCTCGATGGCAGCCCGTATGTAGCGCATGGCAAAGGCTGTGCCGCAAGAGCAGAGCGCTGTGCCGGCCTCCATGAGGCTCTCGTCGACGAGAAGGCTCTTGCCCAGGCTGTCGAGCATCGTCTTGATGACGTCTACCTGCTCGGGTGTGGCGTTGTAGGGGGTGAAGAGGGTCATGCTCTGCCGGATAGCCACGGCCGTGTTGGGCATCACCCGGAAGATGGCGGGGATGGCATCGCCCGAAGCGAAGAGAGCGGCCAGGCGTTCGATAGTGGCGCCGGCTACAATCGAGACAATCATCTGGCGGGGCAGGTCGAGCTCCTTGCGAATGTCGATGGCCACGCTGTCGAGAACCCAAGGCTTCACGGCCAGGACGATGATGTCGGCATCCTTCACGGCGGCCTTGTTGTCGGTGGTGGTGTGAATCGAGGCAATCTCGCCCTGAATCGTTTCCAGTTTCTCTTTACCCCGGTTGCTCACTGTAATGTCGTCCGGGTTTACGAAAGTGCTTTTGGTCAGTCCGCGGGCTATGGCTCCACCCATATTCCCGCATCCTATAATCGTTATTTTCATGGAAGTATGTTTTTAAGTTTACCGATAAAACAATCGGCTTGTTCTTGCGATAGCGACAGAGGCGGCAGCAATCGTATCACGTTCGTGCCCGAGGCTCCGGTAAATACGTGCTGCTCGAACAGTAGTTTGTGGCGCAGCTCCTTGACGGGCTGGTCGAACTCGAGCCCGATCATCAACCCCTTGCCCCGTACCTCCTTGATTTGAGGAATCTCCCGGAGCCGGTCGATGAGGTATTGTCCCACGCGGGCCGCGTTGTCGACGAGGTGTTCGTCGCGCATCACGTCGAGCACGGCACAGGCAGCGGCGCAGGCCAGGTGGTTGCCGCCGAAGGTGGTGCCCAGCATCCCGTATACGGGGGTGAACTGGGGGCTGATGAGGACTCCCCCGATGGGGAATCCGTTGCCCATGCCCTTGGCCATGGTGATGAGGTCGGGGCGTATGCCGGCATGCTGGTGGGCAAAGAACTTGCCCGTGCGGCCGTAGCCTGACTGTACTTCGTCGACGATGAGCACGACTCCGTGGCGGGTGCAGGCCTCGCGCAGGTCGCGCAGGAACTGCGCGTCGGGTACCTGAATGCCGCCCACGCCCTGTATGCCCTCGATGATGACGGCGCAGACGTCGCCGGCGGCCATCTCCTGCTCGACACGAGCCATGTCGTTGAGGGGGAGGAAAGCCACCTCGAAGGTGTCGTTGATGGGGGCGACGATGCAGGGGTTGTCGGTCACCTTGACTGCGGCCGAGGTACGGCCGTGGAAGGAGTGGGCAAAGGCGATGACCTTCTTCTTGCCGGTGTGGAACGAGGCCAGTTTCAGCGCGTTTTCGTTGGCCTCGGCCCCCGAGTTGATGAGGAAGAGGGCATAGTCGTCATACCCCGACAGGGCGCCCAGCTTGTCGGCCAGTTGCTGTTGCAGGCTGTTGATAACCGAGTTGGAGTAGAAGACGAGCTTCTGGGCCTGCTCGGTAATGCGTTTCACGTAGCAGGGGTGCGAGTGGCCTATGGAGATGACGGCGTGACCCCCGTAGAGGTCGAGGTACTCGGTGCCCTGCGTGTCGTAGGTGTAGCACCCTTTCCCGGCTACGATTTCCAGGTCGAACAGCGGATATACGTCAAATAGTTTCATAACAGTTTCCAGCTTAAAAAGCCGAAGGTTTCAACTGCAGCCCCACCCGTTCGTGCAGGCCGAACAGCAGGTTCATGTTGTGTACGGCTTGTCCCGAGGCTCCTTTCAACAGGTTGTCGATGACCGAGACGATGAGCAGTTTGCCGTCGTGCTTCTCGAGATAGAGGAGGCACTTGTTGGTGTTGACCACCTGCTTCAGGTCGGGCATCCGGTCGGTGAGGAAGGTGAAGTTATGATCGTCGTAGTAGGTGTTGTACAGCTCCTTCAGCAGCTCCAGCTCGACGGGGCAGTCGAGGTAGAGCGTGGCAAAGATGCCCCGCGAGAAGTTACCCCTGACGGGGATGAAGTTGATGGGGGCCGAGAAACTGTTCTGCAACTTTGAGAGGCTCTGCCGTATCTCGGACAGGTGCTGGTGGTTGAACGGCTTGTAGATGGAGATGTTGTCGTTGCGCCAGCTGAAGTGGCTGGTGGGCGAGGGCTTCTGCCCCGCGCCGGTCGAGCCGGTGATGGCGTGCACGTGTATCTCGCTGTTGAGCAGCAGGTTCTTGGCCAGCGGTAGCAGCGCCAGTTGAATGGCCGTGGCGAAGCAACCCGGGTTGGCCACATGCTTGGAGCGGATGATGTACTTGCGGTTCAGCTCGGGCAGCCCGTAGACGAAGTCGTTGTCGGGGGCATCGAGCCGATAGTCGGCCGAGAGGTCGATGATGCGCAGCTCGTCGGGCAGCTTGTGGCTCTCCATGAACTTGCGGGTGTCGCCGTGTGCCGTGCAGAAGAAGAGCAGGTCTATTTCGTCGAAGGGCATCTCGCGGGTAAAGACAAGGTCGGTCTCGCCGAACAGTCCGGTGTGAACGTCGGTCACTCGGTTTCCGGCGTTGCTTTCGCTGTGTACGAACACAATCTCTACATCGGGGTGGTTGATCAACAATCTTATCAATTCGCCGGCGGTATACCCTGCGCCGCCTATAATACCTACTTTAATCATAACGATGGGGTTGACAGTTTTGATTTTCGGACTCTAATCTACGATTTATTTTTTGTTTTTATTTTGTATGGAATAGAAAATTTTCATCTGGTTGCCCAAAATTTTGGTGAAGCCCTTCACATCGTCGGCGCTCCAGGCCTTGTTCACCTCGCCGTATTCGCCGAAGTCCGACTTCATCAGGTCGTAGTCGCTCTCGATGCCCACCAGCACGTAGCGGTAGGGGTGCAACTCGATGATTACGCGGCCGGTGACGTTGTGCTGCGAGCTGTCGAGGAAGGCCTCGATGTCGCGCATGACCGGCTCGAGGTACTGGGCCTCGTGCAGGAACATGCCGTACCACGTGGCTACCTGGTCCTTCCAGTATTGCTGCCACTTGGTGAGGGTATGCTTCTCGAGCATCTTGTGGGCGGCGATGATGAGCATGGGGGCGGCGGCTTCGAATCCCACCCGTCCCTTGATGCCGATGATGGTGTCGCCTATGTGCATGTCGCGGCCTATGGCATAGGGCGAGGCGATGGCTTCGAGGGCCTGTATGGCCTTCACCTTGTCGTCGTAGGCCTGCCCGTCGATGGCGGCAATCTCGCCCTTCACGAAGTCGAGTGTGAGGGTGCGGCTCTGCGTGGCCGTCATCTGCGAGGGGTAGGCCTCCTCGGGCAACGTCTGGTTGCTCTTGAGGGTCTCCTTGCCGCCGATGCTGGTGCCCCACAACCCTTTGTTTATCGAGTATTCCATCTTCTTGAAGTCGGCCGTGTAGCCGTGCTTCTTGAGGTATTCGATTTCGTATTCGCGGGTGAGGGTCATGTCGCGGGTGGGGGTGATGATGCCGATTTCGGGGGCCAGAATCTGGAACGTAAGGTCGAACCGCACCTGGTCGTTACCGGCACCGGTGCTGCCGTGGGCCACGTAGTCGGCCCCGATCTCCTTGGCATAGTTGATGATGGCGATGGCCTGGAAAGTACGTTCGGAACTTACCGAGATGGGGTAGGTGCCGTTGCGCAGCACATTCCCGAACACCATGTATTTGATGCTCTTCTGGTAATACTCCTGGGTGATGTCGAGCGTAGCGTGCTTGACGGCGCCCAGTCGGTAGGCTCGCTCTTCGATCGATTTCAACTCTTCGGGACCGAAACCGCCGGTGTTGGCAATGGCGGTATAGACGTCATACCCGCACTCCTGCGACAGGTATTTTACACAAAAGGAGGTGTCGAGACCTCCGCTAAAAGCCAATACTACTTTCTTGTTAGCCATGATATGCAGTTATTTTTGAGGTTGATTGTCGTTGTTTTCGTGTTCGTGGGGGTCGTAGAGCATGCCGGTGCAGAGGCACATGCGGCGGTTGTTGCGCTGCAGAATGTCGAAGTTGACGCAGCTCTCGCACCCTTTCCAGAAAGCGGGGTCGTCGGTGAGCGAGGCAAATGCCACGGGGCGGTAGCCCAGTTCGTTGTTGATTTTCATCACGGCCTCGCCGGTGGTGAGTCCGAATATTTTGGCTTCGGGGAATCGCTCACGCGACAGCTCGAAGGCTTTGCGTTTGATGCGTTTGGCCAGGCCGTGACCGCGATAGGCGTCGACGACGATGAGGCCCGAGTTGGCCACGAATTGCTTGTTGCTCCAGCTCTCGATGTAGCAGAAGCCGGCAAACTTGTCGCCGTCGAGCGCGATGATGGCCTTGCGCTCGAGCATCTTCTGTTTTACATATTCGGGAGACCGTTTGGCAATACCGGTTCCTCTTATCTTGGCTGCTTTCTCGATGGTGTCGAGGATGGTGTCGACGTAGGGGATATGTCTTTCGTCGGCAACGATGACTTTGATTTCTTCTTCCATAATGTGTTTGTCCTCTTCTCCTTAAGAGGGGGTTATAGCGTCGTAGAATTTGTGTGGTTACTTGTGCAGGTCGGGCATGAAGGGCGAGAGCGCCAACATGGCTTGCTGGTGGTTGATGTTCTCTTCGAGAATCACCAGCACCGTGTCGTCACCGGCGATGGTGCCCAGCACTTCGGGCGGCGTGTTGCTGTCGATGTCGTAGGCCAGACTGCCGGCATATCCGGGGCGGGTCTTGATGACTGCCAGGTTGCCCGAGAAGTTGATGGAGATGAAGCTCCCCGAGACTGGACGTTCGGAGTTGTCGGCCAGCTTCTCCTGCATGAGTTTCCCTACGCTCCCGATTTCGGGCATGATGTAGACGTAGGAGCCGTCGCTGCCGGGAACCTTGGCGATGCGCAGTTGCTTCAAGTCGCGCGAGAGGGTGGCTTGGGTCAGGTCGAAGCCCGATTCATGCAGACGTTGCAGAATTTCGTCCTGGCTTTTTACCCTCGAGTGGATGATGATTTCTCGTATTGCTTGTAGACGAGCAGCTTTATTTTTCATAATGCGAATTTTACTGTTGAATAATTATGCGACAAATATAACTAAAAAATAGAATAATGGAATAAAATTTGTATATTTTTTACAGTATAGGGCGAAATTTAAACTCTAACTGCATGCTTATGCAATAAAACAGCCTTTGAACGAACGAGCCTGCCTGCCGGTCGGGTGTGGCTCGGATGCGGGGAGAAGAGGAGAAATTTTTTCGACGCTATAACCCCCTCCCTTGCACCTTTGCCTCCCGTGAGTTGTCCGGGCTGTGTCATGCAAAAGGGTGCGCTCGATTGGAGAACCGGAACGCACCCTTGTATTGCCTGTTAGAGTAGGGGTTTCACCCCCTGCTGTAATTTACAGGTTCAATATCGAGGCAAACTCGGGTGCGGTGCCGACGGCCGAGCAGTCGGTCGAGCAGGGTACGATGGTGGCGTAGCCGCGGTCGAGCCAATACTCGTCGGTATCGGTGGCATCGGGTTCGTTGTTTTTGAAGGTGCCGGTGAGCCAGAAGTATTCCCGGCCGTGCGGGTCGACGCGGCAGTCATACTCTTCGGTCCAGTATCCCTGGGCGGCCCGGCACAGCTTCACGCCGTTGAGTTGCGGCCGGTTGGGTATGTTCACGTTGAGCCCGATACCCTGCGGCCATTGCTTGGCGGCGAGTGCCTTCCGGCAGATGTCGACCACGAGGTCGCGGCACGGTGCAAAGTCGGCATCGGCCTTGTGGTTGCAGAGTGAGAAACCTATGGAGGGGATGTGCAGCAGCGCTCCCTCGAACACGGCACCCATGGTGCCCGAGTAGACCACGCTTACGCCCGAGTTGGAGCCGTGGTTGATGCCCGAGACGATGAGGTCGGGGCGACGGTCGAACAGAATATTCATCGACAGTTTTATGCAGTCGACGGGCGTACCGTTGGTGCTGATCTGGCAGAAGCCCTCCTGCTCGTCGATTACCTTCATGCGCAGGGGAACGGTGACCGTGATGGCCGAGCTCTGTCCCGAGCGGGGGCCGTCGGGGGCCACCACTACGATGTCGCCCAGCGGTTTCAGAAATTGGGCGACCTGCTGCAATCCCCTGGCCTGGATGCCGTCATCGTTAGTGATGAGGATGAGCGGTCGCTGAGAATGAATTATTTTTTTCATATCATGCGGAAATCTGTTTAATGATGCAAAAGTAATGAATAAAAATCTTAATCTTTTATATTTTAACGGATAATATGGAGTCCTAAAATAGGTAAAAGAGGCGGCCGTTTCTGGTGGAAGTCTCTGAAAAAAAGTGTATCTTTACGCAGAAAAACAGCGAAGTGGCTGTTGTGTTTATCAACAAAAGGGGCCACTTATCAACAATTGGACTATTTTCGAGTACACCGGAGTGCGTAATGTGGATGAAAAGATATTCCTTTGTATAGTGAAAAAATAACAGTATGGGTAAAATTATCGCTATTGCAAATCAAAAAGGGGGCGTCGGGAAGACGACGACTTCGATCAATTTGGCTACCTCTCTGGCTGTTTTGGAAAAGAAGGTTTTGCTCCTCGATGCCGATCCTCAGGCCAATGCCTCGTCGGGTCTGGGCATAGACCCGCAACAGGTGAAATCGTCGATCTACGAGTGTCTGGTAGGACAGGCCTCGATTAAGGATTCGGTGGTAGATACCTGTGTCGACGGGCTTAACCTGGTAGCTTCGCATATCGACTTGGTGGGTGCCGAGCTGGAACTGATGAATATGAGAAACCGCGAACGGGTGTTGGCGCAGGCGCTCAACGAAGTGCGCGACGACTACGACTACATATTGATCGACTGCTCGCCCTCGTTGGGACTGATTACGGTCAATGCCCTCACCGCGGCCGATTCTGTTATTATCCCCGTACAGGCCGAATATTTCGCGCTGGAGGGGATTAGCAAATTGTTGAATACGATTAAGATAATCAAATCGAAACTGAACCCGAAGCTCGAAATCGAGGGCTTTCTGCTCACGATGTACGACTCGCGTTTGAGACTGGCCAACCAGATTTACGAAGAGCTGAAAGGCCACTTCGGCAGTCTGGTGTTCAATACGGTAATCCAACGGAACATCCGTTTGAGCGAGGCCCCCAGTCACGGCCTGCCGGCGTTGCTCTACGACTGCGAGTCGCGGGGTAGCGTCAACCACATGGAGCTGGCCAAAGAGTTGATTACCAAGAATCGATAGATAGTAGAAAAGAAGGAGAACAAAGATATGTCAGCACCTAAAAGAAGTGCATTGGGTAGAGGACTGGATGCCCTGATTTCGATGGACAACATCGTTACCAGCGGTACCTCCTCGATTCATGAAGTAGAGTTGTCGCGGATTGTGCCCAACCCCGACCAGCCCCGGCGCGAGTTTGACCAGGAGGCGCTCGAGGAGTTGGCGGCTTCGATTCGCGAGTTGGGCATCATACAGCCCATTTCGCTCCGACAGTTGGAGGGCGGCGACTACCAGATTATTGCCGGTGAACGCCGTTACCGCGCTGCCCAGATGGCCGGGCTCGACACGATTCCCGCCTATGTGCGTACGGCCGAGGACGAGACCCTCATGGAGATGGCTCTCATCGAGAACATCCAGCGCGAAGACTTGAACGCGATTGAAATCGCCCTGGCCTTCCAGAAGCTCATCGAGCTCTATCAGCTCACGCAAGAGAAGCTGAGCGAGCGGGTGGGCAAGAAACGGACCACCATAGCCAACTACCTGCGGCTGTTGAAACTCCCGGCCGAGGTACAGATAGGCCTGCGCGACAAGCGCATCGACATGGGTCACGCCCGGGCTCTGCTCTCGGTCTCCGACCCGGCCCTGCAGCTCGAGCTCTACGAGCGCATCCTCTCCGACGGGTTGAGCGTGCGCAACGTCGAGGAGTTGGCCAAGACCCTTGCGGCCGGTGGCGAACGTGCCCGCAAGAAGGCACAGAAGAAGGTGATGATGCGGCAGGAGTACAACGTGCTCAAATCGCACCTCTCCGACTTCTTCCAAGCCAAAGTGCAGTTTAGCTGCGACGAGAAAGGAAAAGGAAAAATATCGATCCCGTTTAAGAACGAGGAAGACTTAGAACGAATTATCGGTTTGTTCGATAAATTGAAATAGAGTTTTGAGACTATCGGGTAACATGGGCTGGAAAAGAGCCTCGATACTGGTGTGGATAATAGGGTGGTGGAGCTTGACGTCGTTGGGCGCGGTTCCCGAATTGTCGCGGCCTGTTACCGGCGGACGGCTCGTCCCGGGTGCAGCCCGTCAGGCCCAGGGGGCCAAGAGCCTCCCGGCCGATTCGATACGGGCCGTCGAGCCGCAAGTGGTGGCCGACTCGGTGTCGGTGACCTCGGGCGACAGCATAGGCGCGCTGCTGCAAGACTCGGTACCCCTGATGATTACCGACTCGCTGGGGCAGATTGCCCTGGCCGATACCGCCCAGCTGAAATCGACACACCGCAAGTCGTGGCGTCCCGCCTCGTTCAACCCCGACCCCATGCGGGCGGTGTGGCTGTCGGCCCTCTTCCCGGGACTGGGGCAGATTTACAACCGCCGCTACTGGAAACTGCCTATCGTCGTGGGCGGTTATGTGGGGCTCTTCTATGCGACGACCTGGAACAGCAACATGTTGGCCGACTACCAGCGGGCCTATCTCGATATCATGGACAGCGACCCCACGACCAACAGCTATATGGACTTTTTCTCCTCGGCTTACAAGGAGGAGGATATAGACAAGGATTGGCTCACCAGCGTGCTGAAGCAGCGCAAGGACTACTACCGGCAGTATCGCGACCTCTGTATCATCTGCATGATCGGTCTCTATGCCATCTGTATGATCGATGCCTATGTCGATGCCCAGTTGTATCACTTCGACGTGAGCCCCGACATATCGATGCAGTGGCAGCCGGCCGTGATACCCACCGGCCGATCGGCATTGCCGGCGGTGGGTGTGCAGTGTGCGATTACGTTTTAATGAATTGGAATAAAGAGAAAGAGAATAATGAAGAGGATAGGATTTATTTTAGCAGGTTTGGGGCTTTCGTTGTGTAGCTTCGCCCAGGGGGTGGAGCTCGACGAGGAGTATATCGAGTTGGATACGACCGAGGTGGCCTTGCCCGACTCGATGGAGATATTGGTCTCTGACAGTACCGAAGTGTATCCCGAGAGTATGGAGGCCGATTTGAATACACTGCTGACCAACTGGTACATGCAGCAGTATGCCGTGGTCGACAATTCGTGCCTGGAAAACAGCGTGAATGTCGATTATCCCGACTCGGTCTATATCCGCAAGCTGTCGCAACTGCCCACGGTTATCGAGATGCCCTACAACAGCGTGGTGCGTCGCTATATCGACATGTATGTGCAACGACGTCGTGCCCTGGTGGAGAACCTGCTGGGTCTGAGTACCTACTACATGCCTATCTTCGAGGAGGCTCTCGAGCGTGAAGGGCTCCCGCTCGAACTGAAATATCTGCCCATCATCGAGTCGGCACTGCGACCCGATGCCACTTCGCGTGCGGGTGCCGCCGGCTTGTGGCAGTTCATGGTGAAGACCGGCAAGAGCATGGGACTCGAGGTGAACAGCCTGGTCGACGAGCGCCGCGATCCCATCAAGTCGTCGGCCATGGCGGCCCGCTACCTCAAAGACCTCTACGGCATCTATCACGACTGGGCATTGGCTATAGCCTCGTACAACTGCGGCCCCGGCAATGTGAGCAAGGCCATCCGTCGCTCGGGCGGCAAGACCGACTATTGGGAGATTTATCCTTACCTGCCTCGCGAGACGAGGGGATACGTGCCGGCCTTCATTGCCGTCAACTATGTGATGAACTATTACAACGACCACAATATTTGTCCCGTGCTTACACGTCGGCCCCTCCTGACCGATACGGTGCAGGTGACTCGCCGGGTGCACCTCAAGCAAATATCCGATGTGCTGCAAATCCCGATCGAGGAGATTCGCAGCCTCAATCCCCAGTACCGCCGCGACATTATCCCGGGCAACATTCGCCCCTATGCACTCATCTTGCCTTCGCAGCAGGTCTATGCCTATATCGAGGCACAGGACGATATTTTTGCCCATGATGCCGAGCTGTATGCGCAGCGCACTTCGGTCGAGCCGGCCGGTATTGCCCCCGGCACGATGGTCTATCACAAGGTGCGCAAGGGTGAGACACTCTCGAAGATAGCTCAGAAGTATGGCGTATCGGTGAGCAATCTGCGGGCCTGGAACAACCTGAGCAAGAGCTCCTATCTGCGTATCGGGCAGCGATTGGCCGTGAGCAGCAAGGGGGCGAAGAAGAGCAGCAGTACGGCTGTAGCAGCTTCGTTGGCCAAAAGTAAAAGCGGTTCTTCGGCGTCGAAGTATCACACGGTGCGCAAAGGCGAAAGTCTGTGGACCATCTCCCAAAAGTATAAAGGCATTTCGGCCGAAGACATTAAGCGCGAAAACAATCTGAAAGGCAATGCCATCCGGCCGGGACAGCGGCTGAAGATTCCGGCAGCCTGATCAGGACCGATTATTCAATCTCCATCGAAAGGGGTATCGTCGTCTATCTCCTCGAGGTCGATAATGGCATCGAGGATGAGACTTTGGTCTATTTGAGCAAAGTAGATACGGCGGGCTCCCATGTACCGTTTGGCATAATAGGGCGACGAGCTCCAATCCTCGCGTATACCCTGCGAGGTAGAGGCATGTATGAACTTGAATCGCCCGTCGGGGTAGACTTCGGTTACCAGTCCTACGTGTCCCACCCTTGCCCGGCGGCTGTTACTCCCCTTGAAAAATACCAGGTCGCCCCGGCGTATCTGTTCGTCGGCTACCGAGATGCCCTGCAGAAACTGCGAAGCCGAACTGGCGTTGAGCGGGTAGGAAAAGTGGTTGAAGACATATTGCATGAATCCCGAGCAGTCGAATCGATTGGGTCCCTTTCCACCCCGGCGGTAGGGGGTGCCGGTATATTTGCGGGCATAGACGATGAGGCTGTCGATTTGTTTGTCGACCAGAGTTTGAGGCAGAGGTACCGACAGCGGCTTCATCAGCGAGTCGGGTATGTTTACGGCGGTATCGGTATCGCGAGGGATTGCAGCGGTACGGCTTTTTTTAGGAGTAGCTCCGGCCGACAGAAGACAAGCTGCGGTCAGAAATACGATGGCTGCGTGACGATAAGTAATACAAATCCTCTTCATAATCTTTCTTGTTTTTGAGCGATAGGCCGGTCGCCTGAGTCGGGATGGATGCGGGTTGTCAAAAGGCTTCTCGGTATTTCCCGTCGGAACTGTCGTCGATGATGCTCAGGTAGCTGGCGTATCTCGATTCGCTTATCTCGTGATTTTCGAGAGCCTTCAACACCGCACAGCCGGGTTCGTGCCGGTGGGTGCAGTCGCTGAAGCGGCATCCCCGCGAAATCTCGAATATCTCGGGGAAGAAGTGAGCCACCTCGCTTGGGTTGAAGTCGATGGTGCCGAACCCCTTGATGCCCGGGGTGTCGATGAGGTATCCCCCTTGAGGCAGCGGGTACATCTCGGAGAAGGTGGTCGTGTGCATGCCCTTGTGGTGGGCGGTCGATACGGCACCGATTCTGATTTCGACACCGGGCAGGATGCGGCTGATGATGGTCGATTTCCCCACCCCCGAATTACCCGATAGCAGGGTGATGCGATCTTTGAGCGAGTCGGTGATGAAGTCGAACCCCTCGCCCGTGGCGGCCGACACGCAGCGGCACTCGTAGCCGATGGAGCGGTAGAGGTAGCAGAGTGCCTCGGCATACTCCCGGTCGTCGGGGGTGAAGGTGTCGCACTTGTTGATGACGATGTGCACGGGTATGCGGTAGGCCTCGGCCGTGGCCAGAAAGCGGTCGATGAAGGTGGTCGAGGTGAGGGGCGAGTTGACGGTGACCACAAGCAGGGCCAGGTCGATGTTGGCGGCGATGATGTGCGACTCTTTCGACAGGTTGGAGGCCCGGCGTATGATGTAGTTCTTCCGCTCGTGTATGCGGGTGATGAAGGCGGTATGGTCGGGGTTCATCTCGATGTCGACCCGGTCGCCCACCGATACCGGGTTGGTACTGCGTATTCCCTTCAATCGGAAATTCCCCTTGATTTTGCACGGTATCGACTCGCCCGCATCGGTGCGCACGATATACCAGCTACCCGTATTTTTGATGACAAGCCCTTCCACGTAATCGGTTTTTAGGTTACAAATGTAGCAGAAAGTTTTGGAAATGGAAATAAAAAAGAGGTGCGCCCGCGGTTTTTCGACCCGGCTCACCTCTGGTATGACCAATTTGAAAGTGTCGTTATACGGTGAGAATCTCTTTCTCCTTCTCGGCAAAGATGTCGTCGATTTTTTTCATGTATTTGTCGTGCAGCTTTTGAGCCGAGGCTTCGCCATCTTTGGCTACATCTTCCGACATGCCCTCTTTCTGGGCCTTTTTCAAGGCGTCGATTACATCGCGGCGGGCGTTACGTACGCTCACTTTGGCATTTTCGGCCTCTTGTTTCGACTGTTTCACGAGCGCTTTGCGTCGTTCCTCGGTCAACGGGGGAATGGAGAGCCGGATAATTTCGCCGTTGTTCTCGGGGGTGATGCCCAGCTCGGAGTCGAGAATGGCTTTTTCGATAACCCGGAACATCGATTTTTCCCACGGGGTGATGACGATGGTGCGGGCGTCGGGCACCGAAATGTTGGCTACATTCGAGAGCGGGGCCTGGCTGCCGTAGTAGTCGACCCGTATGCCGTCGAGAATCCGCGGGTTTGCTTTACCGGCCCGGATGTGAGCCAGAGCCTCGTCGAGGAATTCGATAGCCATAGACATTTTTTCTTCGGCCGTGTTGAGATATGTTTTTACGTCGTCCATAATAAAGTAGGGTTGAAAAGTTTCTAATAGTTTTGTGAACAAATGTACTCTTTTTTTCGAGAATGACCAAGCGGGCCGGTTAATATACCAGGGTGCCGATGTTCTCGCCCGACAATACCTTTTTCAGGTTGCCCACGGTATCCATGTCGAATACGATGATGGGCAGGTGGTTCTCTTTGCAGAGGGTGGTGGCGGTGAGGTCCATTACCTTCAGGCCGCGGGTGTAGATTTCGTCGTAGCTGATCTTGTCGAACTTCACGGCGGTGGGGTCTTTCTCGGGGTCGGCCGTATAGATGCCGTCGACGCGGGTACCCTTGAGCATCACGTCGGCTTCGATTTCGATACCGCGCAGGGCCGAACCGGTGTCGGTGGTGAAGAAGGGGTTGCCCGTTCCGCACGAGATAATGGCGATTTCGCCCTTCTGCATGGCCTCGATGGCTTTCCACTTGCTGTAATGCTCGCCGATGGGGAACATGTTGATGGCCGTGAATACCCGGGCCTTTTGGCCTACCTTCTCGAGCGCCGAACTCAAGGCCAGGCTGTTGATGACAGTGGCCAACATGCCCATCTGGTCGCCTTTCACCCGGTCGACCCCTTGGGTCGTTCCGCTCAATCCGCGGAATATGTTGCCGCCGCCGATGACGATACCGATTTCGATACCCATCCCGGCAATCTCTTTGATTTGCGAGGCATACTCGGTTACCCGTTTTTCGTCGATGCCATATTGTTTTTCACCCATGAGCGACTCGCCGCTCAGTTTCAGGAGTATTCTTTTGTAACGATTGCTCATAACCACACTGTGTTTGTTGATTTTATTGGTTTTCAAAAATAGTGAATTTTTATTATTCTCTGAATTTTGGGTCGCAAATTCTGTAAGAAAAATAGCAGTTTCGTTTTTTTAGCCTCTTCTTTGCCGATATTCCGCTGCCGAATGTGTATATTTGTCCGTCTGTAATGTGATTGATTAAACGTATGAATATGAGGCGGGTAATAGGTGTGCTTCTTTTGTGTGCGACGCTCTTTGCGGCATGGGGTGAACAGCCGTATCGCACTGTATTGCGGAAAGCCGACGACTACTTTGTAAATGCCGAGTGGCGCGATGCTCTTGCCATGTGCGACACGCTGCTCGAGCGTCGACCCGGTCGGGTGAAAACCTATGTCGATGCGGTGGTTGCTTCGGCCATGCTCAACGACTCGGCAGCTATCATGCAATATGTGGTGCGGTCCGAGATGCAGGGGCTCTCGCTCGATTCGCTCTTTACGGGCATCGATGTGCTCTCCCGCTCCATTGGACAGACCGGCGTGTATGAACAGGTGCTGCTGCTGGTCAAGAGCGAGCAGCCTTGGTTTACGCGGGTGGCAAACAATTACCTGTTGGGTTACTACGAGTTCCGGCGTGATGCGGTCCACACCCTGGCCATTGCCGATGAGTTGCTGGCGGTGATGCCTCGCCAGGTCAACTACCTGAAGTCGAAGGCTAATGCCCTGCTGCTGGCCGGCGACAGCGAGGCCGCTGTCGAGGTGCAGAAGTCGATTCTGCAAATCGACTCGCTCGACTTCGATGCCAATCTTTTTCTGGGTAGCTACTATGCCGTCAAGGGGCAGGAACGACTCGATTCGATAGATACCCGTTATCTCGAGGAGGTGGGGCAGCCACCGGTGCAGGCCTCGTACTATCGCGAGGCCAAGCGCGAGGTGCTCGCTTCCGATATAGCCAGTGCCCGTCGCTATTTTACGGCGGCGGTTCAGAGGCAAAGCAATCGGTATTTGACCGACCAACTGGCTCGGCTGGACCGTCTGACCGACGTGTTGCCCCAGCTCAGCGGCATTGTCAAACCGTTGCTCTGGCGGTTAAAGCAGGAATGATACCTCTTTGAAGGCGAAGCGTCTCTCCTCGCCCGTATCGGTCGTGAGTATCAGATGGCCGTCGGGCTCTACCCCTGTAATCGAAGCATAAAAGGTTTTGCCCTCGCTGCAATAGGGATACTCTCCGTCGTTGCGGTAGAGGGTGGCTGCATACTCTTCGCGCAGCGCCCGGGCCGAGTCGGTAAAGGTCTGCTGGTAGCGGGTGCGGAAAGCATCGACAAACTGGTCGAGAACCGCCTCGATGTCGTAGGTATGACCCGTAATCTGGAACAGCGAAACGGGGTTGGGAGCATCGCTCACGAAAGTTGCTTGGTTGATGTTGAGTCCTATGCCCACGATGGAGCGGGCAAAAGTGGTGCCGCTTAATACATTTTCGATGAGGATGCCGGCTATCTTCTTGTCCTCCCAGTAGATGTCGTTGGGCCATTTGATGGAGAAGCCTGTGGCATAGCGGCCGAGCAGGTCGGTCATGGCCAGCGAAACGGCCTGCGAGAGCAGAAACTGTTGGTTGGCCGGGATGTGTTCGGGGCGCAGCAGCAGGCTGAAGGTAAGGTTCTTGCCCGGTTCCGATTCCCACGAGTTGCCCCGTTGTCCACGTCCGGCCCGTTGGGTATCGGTGTAGACGATATGGCCCTCGGGCAAGTGCCGGTCGGTATCGAGTTGTTGCAGATAGGTGTTGGTCGAAGCGGTTTCGACCAGGTGGTCTTTGGTGAAAATTATCTCTTTGGTTTCCATTGCGTTTGCAGATGAATGTTAACAGTTAAGAGGGGCGAGAAAGGCATCTTCGATATGTTCGATTTCGAAGCTGTCGTTATTGCCCACAAGGGTGATGATGTCGAATCGCACCTCGAACGGGATATTGAACAGGCGTATGTAAGCATCGGTAGCCCGCACGATATTCTTGATTTTGCGCAGGGTCACCGCCTCTTCGGGGCGTAGAAAGTCGAGACTGCTGCGGGTCTTCACCTCGACCACGACGAGGGTCGTGTCGCGATAGGCCACCAGGTCGAGCTCCATCTTCCCGCTGCGCCAGTTGATGTCGCGAATGATGTACCCCTTTGAGATGAGGTATTCGGCCGCCCGTTCTTCGCCGGTCTTTCCCAATTGGTTGTGTTGTGCCATAGGCTTGCGATTGGGTAGCGAATATACGAAGATTCGGCGGGAATCGGAAGCCGGAGTGCAGATAAAGTGAAAGAGAATAGGGGGAAAATGGTTTTTAAGCGTTATCTATTCAATTATTCAATAATAGTTATATATTTGTGCAGGAGTATGTAATCCGTAAAAATAGAAGAGATATGAAAAACAAGTGGATTGTACCGGCTATCATTGTAGCCTTGGGCCTGTTTTTGTTGGGCCAGCGTATCGAGAGTGGCATCGTCAAGTCGAAAGAGGCTGTGCGAACGGTCTCGGTGAAAGGCCTTTCGGAGCGGGAAGTCCCGGCCGATCGGGTCATCTGGCCGCTGGTATATAAGGAGTTGGGCAACGATTTGAGCTCGATATACCGGGCGGTGAATGCCAAGAACAAAATCGTGATCGATTTCTTGAAATCGAACGGCATTGGCGAGAACGAAATTTCGGTGGCCCCTCCCAGCATCGTCGACATGCAGGCCGACCGATATAGCAACCTCAATAATCCGTATCGATACAACGTCACCTCGGTTATCACCGTTTCGTCGAATCAGGTCGACAAGGTGCGCGAGCTCATTGTGAAACAGGCCTCTCTGCTGGAGCAGGGGGTAGCCATCGTGTCGGGCGACTACCAGTACAACACGCAGTTCCTCTTTACCAAGTTGAACGAATTGAAACCCGAGATGATTGCCGAGGCCACCCAGAATGCCCGTATCGCCGCCGAGAAGTTTGCCAAGGATTCGGACAGCAAGCTGGGCAAAATCTCTTCGGCCTATCAGGGGCAGTTCTCTATCGAGGATCGCGATGCCAATACACCTTATTTAAAACACGTGCGCGTAGTGACCTCGGTGGTTTATTACCTGAAAGATTGATTGAAATTGTTTTATGCGTTAACTTTGCGGAGAGTCCTTGAGTCGGTAGCGACCGGGGATTCTCCACTTTTTTTATAAGTGCAACAGAATGATGGACGATAAAGAAAAAGACGAGCGATATATGCGGATGGCCTTGCAGGAGGCCCGGGCGGCTTTCGAGGCTGGCGAAATTCCGGTGGGGGCCGTAGTGGTGTGTAAGGACCGGGTAGTAGCCCGAGCCCATAACCTGACCGAGTGTCTGGGCGATGTGACGGCTCATGCCGAGATGCAAGCCATCACCTCGGCGTCCGCTTCGTTGGGGGGCAAGTATCTGACCGACTGTACCCTCTACGTTACCCTGGAGCCTTGTGTAATGTGTGCCGGGGCTATCGGATGGTCGCAGTTGTCGCGTGTCGTCTTCGGGGCCGGCGACGACAAGCGGGGTTACCGCCGCTTTGCTCCCGAAGCCCTGCACCCCAAAACCCGCGTCGAGTCTGGTATTCTGGCCGACGAGTGCGCCGCCTTGATGAAGAGCTTTTTCAAACGGCGGAGGTAGGTTACAGACCGAAGCAACGGTATATGAGCGGGGATGGTATTTTCTTGATGATTTTGGCAACGAGTACCGGGAGATAGATACCTATGAGAATGCTGGCCAGATAGAGTGTCCAATAGGCGACTTCGGAATGGGGAATTTTCGCGTATACGATTCGAATGGCTATTTGCGGGAAGATACCCAGTAAAAAGATTTGGAATGTATAATCTCTGAACGAAGCAAACAGCCGAGGTGTCAAAGGTGCCAGATTAAGAGCTAAAGAGGTTGAAGCGAGTATGCCCGAGAGATTTAGTAGCAGCCTGGGGCATCCCGGAATAAGCGTAAAGGCACAGAATAGAGCCAATAGCACGATGAATATCCAAGGTGTGCTCAGGTATTGGTGCAGGTGAAATTGACAAAAGAGTATCCCCAGACAAAAGAAAATCAGCATATAAGCCACATTGGAGAGGCAGAGCAACTCAATATCGGCAGGAAAAAATAGATTCAGTGCGATACACCCCAATAAGAGTATTCCAATCTTGAAGGGACTTGTAATCATATATTTCAAGAGAGGGTAGGTAAGCATGATAATAAAGAGAGTTGCGACAAACCACATTTCGCTTAAGGGATTACTCCCCGGATACAGGAAACTGTTGACAAACTGCGAAATTGACAACTCCACAGGGCGTTTCATAAACGGGGCAAATGCAAATTTCACTGCAAATGTGAACAGCGTGAAGAAGAGAAACGGAATACCTAATCGTTTGAGCTTATCGATAACTACATTTTTATAAGCGATATTGCGGCTTATTTTGGTATAATAGAAAAGGAAGCCCGATATAAACATGAACAGGGGCATGTGGAAACTGTAAATAATTGTTTCGATGGCTGCGCTTACCGGGGTCTCGGGATTCTCAAAGGTTCCGGTGAGCGTGATGTGCCCGACGACGACCAGCAGCATGCTCCATCCTTGCAGTATCTGGAGCCATGTAATTTTTTGTTTCATGTGGGGGTAGTAATAGTCTTTCTTTATAAAACACAAAAAGTTTATATTTATTGTATGTTTTTTCTTGATTGCCGGCAGGGTTCCGGTTTTTGTCGTGAACGATTGTAAGTGATTATTATCGAAATAGTTTGCAGAGAAAAAAAGATTTCGTATCTTCGCACCGATTTTAACAGACCATATAATGTCTAACTTAGTAATCAAAAAATCAATTATTTAAACAACATGAGTGAAGAACTGAAAAATGGCCCGGTAGAAAATTTCGACTGGGACGCCTATGAAAATGGCGAAGTGTATGGCGACAAAAGCCACGACGAATTGGTAAAAACTTATGACCAATCGCTGAACACCGTTAAAGACAAAGAGGTAATCGAAGGTACGGTTATCGCCCTGAACAAGCGCGAGGTAGTCGTAAACATCGGTTACAAATCGGATGGTATCATTCCGATGAGCGAATTCCGCTACAATCCCGATTTGAAAGTGGGAGACAAAGTAGAGGTTTATATCGAAAATCAAGAAGACAAGAAAGGACAATTGGTTCTGTCGCACAAGAAAGCCCGCGCTACCCGTTCTTGGGATCGTGTTAACTCGGCTCTCGAAAACGACGAAATCATCAAGGGTTATATCAAATGTCGTACCAAGGGCGGTATGATTGTCGATGTATTTGGCATCGAAGCATTCTTGCCCGGTTCTCAAATCGACGTGAAACCCATCCGCGACTACGATGTATTCGTAGGTAAAACGATGGAATTCAAGGTGGTTAAAATCAATCAAGAATTCAAGAACGTGGTTGTTTCGCACAAGGCTCTCATCGAGGCCGAGCTCGAGCAACAGAAGAAAGAGATCATCGCCAAACTCGAAAAAGGTCAGGTTCTCGAGGGTACCGTCAAGAACATTACCTCGTATGGTGTATTCATCGACCTGGGCGGCGTAGACGGTCTGATTCACATCACCGACCTCTCTTGGGGCCGTGTTTCGCACCCCGAAGAGGTGGTTTCGCTCGACCAGAAACTCAACGTCGTTATCCTCGACTTCGACGACGAGAAGAAACGTATCGCTCTGGGCTTGAAACAACTGCAACCGCATCCCTGGGATGCTCTCGATCCCAACCTGAAAGTAGGCGACAAAGTAAAAGGCAAAGTCGTTGTGATGGCCGATTACGGTGCATTCGTCGAAATCGCTCCGGGTGTAGAGGGTCTTATCCACGTTTCGGAAATGTCGTGGTCGCAACACCTGCGTAGCGCTCAAGACTTCATGAAAGTGGGCGACGAGGTAGAGGCCGTAATCCTTACGCTCGACCGCGAAGAGCGCAAAATGTCGCTGGGTATCAAACAACTCAAACCCGATCCCTGGGAAAATATCGAAGAGAAATATGCCGTTGGTTCGCGTCACCACGCCAAAGTTCGCAACTTCACCAACTTCGGTGTATTTGTTGAACTCGAAGAGGGCGTAGACGGTCTTATCCACATTTCGGACCTCTCTTGGACGAAGAAAATCAAACACCCCTCGGAGTTCACTCAGATCGGTGCCGACATCGAAGTTCAAGTGCTCGAAATCGACAAGGAGAACCGTCGTCTCAGCCTCGGTCACAAACAACTCGAGGAGAATCCTTGGGACGTATTCGAGAACATCTTTACCGTTGATTCTATCCACGAGGGTACAATCGTCGAGATGCTCGACAAGGGTGCCGTTATCGCATTGCCTTACGGTGTAGAAGGTTTCGCTACTCCCAAACACCTGGTAAAACAAGACGGTACGCAAGCTCAACTCGAGGAGAAACTCCCCTTCAAGGTTATCGAGTTCAACAAAGACGCCAAACGTATCATCCTCTCGCACAGCCGTATCTTCGAAGATGAGGCTAAGGCTGAGGCCAAGAAAGAATCGGCTGCCAAGAAAGCTGCCAAGAAAGCTGCTAAGGCCGAGGATACGATTGTAACTCCGCAAGTTGAGAAGACGACGCTGGGCGACATCGACGCTCTGGCTGCTCTGAAAGAGAAACTCGAAGCCGAGGACAAAAACAACAAATAATCGTTGTGAAGTAATCGACAAATGACTCTATACCGATAGGCCGGCAATTTTGCCGGCCTATCTTTTTATCGGGGTATCGTATTGTCTGAAGTAACGTATCTGCTCGAAAAGGGTTATCTTTGTAGATATTGTATACCGTCAGAAGTTATGGGAAAATTTGAAATCAATGTTTTGGGATGCGGCTCGGCCTTGCCTACCTTGCGTCACTACCCGAGTACTCAGGTGCTCAATCTGCGTGACAATCTGTTTATGATCGATTGCGGCGAGGGGGCGCAAATCCAGTTTCGCCGCATGCACCTGAAGTTTACCCGGCTGGGGCACATCTTCCTGAGTCATCTGCACGGCGACCACTGTTTCGGGCTTATCGGCCTGATTTCGACCCTGTCGTTGCTGGGGCGCACGGGCGAGCTGGTGATTCATGCCCACCCGCAGGCCGAGGCGGTTTTCCGTCCGCAACTCGACTTCTTTTGCCGGGAATTGCCCTTTGCCGTGCGGTTTGAACCCGTCGTGCCCAATTGTTCGGAGGTAATCTACGAAGATCGTTCGATACGGGTACGCTCCTTGCCGTTGATTCACCGGGTGCCCTGCTCGGGCTTCCTTTTCGAGGAGAAGCCGGGGCAGCTTCATCTGCGGGGCGATATGGTGAAGTTCTACGACATACCCGTCTACCGGAGAGCCGAAATCAAGGCCGGTGCCGACTACACGACCCCCGACGGGCAGACCATACCCAATGACCGACTCACCACCCCGGCCGACCCGCCGCTACGCTATGCCTATTGTTCCGACACGGCCTACAACGAAGCCCTCATTCCTTTGATTGAAGGGGCCGATTGCCTCTATCACGAAGCTACGTTTGGCGACGATGCCGAGGAGTTGGCTTGCCTTACCTGCCATTCGACGGCTCGTCAGGCCGCTCGTATTGCCCGGGCTGCATCGGTCAAACAGTTGGTGCTGGGCCATTTTTCGGCTCGGTACGAAGATGAGCAGCCCCTTTGCGACGAAGCCAGCCAGGAGTTTACCCCCTGCACCCTGGCCCGGGAAGGAATGAAGATTGTTTTGGGCCGATGAGCCGCATAAACAAAAGTGAGGATGAAATTGTTATTCCAATATCGATTTTCTTGGAGAATTGGCAAGAAAAGCATAAAAAATACATTGAGTATTAAAAATAAAGAAAAAATGTATTAACTTTGCATCGGATTAAAACAATGTGTTTTCAAGTTGTTTAATTTAAACGTAAAAAAGAATGAACGTAGAAGTTATTGGAACATGGGCAGGCCAAGTTTGGAATGCTTTGCATGAGTCGGGTAAACTGACTGTAAAAGGTCTGAAGAAAGCGACTAAACTGAAAGAAAAAGAAATTTATGCCGCCCTGGGCTGGTTGGCTCGCGAAGGTAAAGTGAGCATCAGCGAAACAGAAGCTGACGTAGAAGTTGTATTGCTCTAATAGAAGACGCAGTACGGAAGTTATAAAGAGGGTGACCCAAAAGTCAAAGACTTTAAAGGGTCATCCTTTTTTGTTTGGATTACGCCAGATGGTCACAATGAGAGAATGAATGCGTGAGAGTGAGTGTGGAGGG
>NZ_NFJR01000012.1 GCF_002159975.1 Barnesiella sp. An22
TTCACGACAAAATCTCCACCTCTCCGAGGTCGTATTTGGTTGTGAAACCCTGCATAAAGAGCCATGCCACCTTTTGAGGCGACATAATTGAATCAAGCCCGAAAGTAGCCGACAAGCTACAAGAGGGAGAAATAAAAACTTAAAAGACAAGAGTATGACGATAGACGAAATTTTACAGCATGACTTACGCTTCAGATACATGTTATTAGGTCGTTTGCAGGCAGATTGCGAGTATTACTTGGGGTTTGGGAACAGGAACACCAACCGTTTGTGGGCGGGTAATGAGGAAGCCCAAATCGAAACCATGACAAAACTTTATGAAAGTTTCGCAGAAGACGAAAGACCTGAATGGCTGACGATGGACGAAATCATGGAATACGGCAGGAGAATGATAACGATGGAGAGATAGAGACAAATTCCGAGAAGCCGGATTATCGGAAAATTCCCGGAATGGTGGGATTCCACGAGAGGAAAATCATGCGATTATCAAGGGACAAAAGACAGCCAATAAGGCATTCGGGCGTTATTTGTATGGATTATAAATAACGCCCGAATCATACAAGAATAAAATAAATTCATACATTTACATTAAAAACCGAAAAAATAAACGCCATGATATTGAATGTTGGAGACTGTGTGGAAATGAAGCTACCCAATAGCCGGGGCATGAAAGTATCTTGCCATGTCCTGGCAATCGTGAAAGACCCTGATGATACTTCGGAAGAGGGAAATATGATTGTTTTCCGCTACTGGGGAAATAATAAAAAAAGATGGTTTTGGGAAGTACAGCCGTACTGGGTACTGGAAATGTATAACAAATAGCACTGGTCTTATGTAACACAAGAAAGTACCTTCGTTGTCCCGTTTTAGGGCTTTCTGCCCATCGCAACTACATTCATAGACGGCCCCTCCGTATTCACCGCAACAGCCCTTTATATTCTCTTTTGGCTGCGCCACATCCTTTTATAGCTGCCTCTCCACTCGCAGGGCGCCACTCCGCCGCTTTGTCGGAAAGGCTGGTTTCCGCCATTTCCCCTTTTCCTGCTTCTCTTTCCTCATATCATGGCCGGATAAGGGCAGCGCACTGACGATATGCGGCACACGCTGGTTGTCGGTTCTTCGTCAGATGCACGCTCCACATCACAACGCACATGGCCGGTCGGACGGCATGTCGTTTATTGCCGCTTCCACCCAAGAGGCCGGACGGTACGTTTCCACGCCTCGATGTCCTTCTCCGCTTCATGCCGGAACGCGCCGTAATCTTGTGCCGGTAGGCGGACAGGTCTTTTCGGTTCTCCGAACCCGCCACGATTTTTTTCATCCCGCCTTTTCCGCGACCGGTTCCTATCGAAGTCATCATCATTATTCCGTTGCAAAGATAGTGTGCAGACGGGACCGGTTCCGTGAACCTTGACCAATGGCGTACCGCACAAATCTTCCTTTATCAGGCCTCCGGTTTGGGGCTGCGCCTCAAAATAAAGAGTATTTATGCGTTATCCTTGGTGCTTTCCCTTTGCTGCACCTACTTTTTTCGGCACCGTAAAAATGATTCATTAACTTCAAAAAACAATCGCAATGAAAAAGATCGAGAACAATTTCGTAGTAACCGGATTCGTAGGAAAAGACGCTGAAATCCGCCAGTTCACCACCGCAAGTGTAGCACGTTTCCCGCTGGCAATCGCCCGTCAGGAGAAGAACGGCGAGGACACCAACCGCATATCCGCCCTGATGAACATGGAAGCGTGGCGCAAAAACGAGAATGCCGGGTCGTTCGACCAGCTCACCAAAGGCACGCTGCTCACCGTGGAGGGTTACTTCAAGCCTGAAGAGTGGGCCGACCAGGGCGGCGTGAAGCACAACCGCATCGTGATGGTCGCTGTCAAGTTCTATCCGGCTGTCGAGAAAGAGGAAGCTCCTGTGGAGCCGAAAAAGAAAAAGGGCAAGAAGTAATCCCTGCCTTATCTTGAACAGAGCGGTCTTCGGACCGCTTTTATTTTGCTCGTTACCGTTCCGCAGAATCGCAACTTTTATACACTCCGTCCATTCTCCGCTTACCCGCCGCCGTCCATTGATTTTCCCTGCAAAGTTAAGGCTGGCGTGAACCGGCAAGGCGCGGCTTCATTTGCGATTAACAACCATCAACTCGCAAGCTCGCCAATACTTCTTAACACAAATGGAACCGTCCGGGACTGCCGCTTCCTCCTTGTCTTGTTCCCGCCTTTTCGCCTTGTGTCCCGCATGTAAAATCGAATCCCGCCAGGCGAGGTGAAAGCCTCCGATAACAGGGATAAAAAACAAGTAACACATTAACATTCAAAACGTATGAAACACATGATTTGGACAAGCGATGACTTGTTGAACGAAGCAGCAAAGGAGGATTATCAAAAATCCCAACGGGAAATGCTGGACGATGACACCTACGAGGTCAGCGATGAAGAATGGGCGGAAGAAGTTTATAACTGGCTGGACGATGAACGGTACAACCTGAACAAACAGGTGGACGGCGTTATTATCGTGTTCGGAGACCTTGGGCTGTGGCATGGTCGGAGGCAAGGCTACCAGATTTTGGGAAGCAACATCGCCGATATTCTGAAATCCTCGTGCGAATATGCGGAATGGTACGGCGACGGCTATAACATTCGGAGCCGGATGACCCACCACGACGGCACGAACTACGTCCTCTACAGGGTTGCCAAAGACCGTGAAGAAGCGGAACGTATCGCCGAGAAAATCTACAACCGTGAAATCGACGAGCAGGGTTTCCGCAAAAGAACACGTTCTCTCTATCCGTATGTAGCCGACGTGTATGGCTGGAAAACAAGGCAGCGCAAGCCGGACGAAGCCGCATAAGGTAACACTCATAAGAGAATACCGCACCCCAAATAAGGTGCGGTATTTTTCCTTGTGGATGACGAAGCGCGGCCCGTCTCCTTTTGTAACAGAACCGTCAGTCGTGCCTCGTTCCGGGATGCCCCGCCGGATGCCCTTGCGTACATTTCGCCCTACGGGGCGGTGGCCCATTTTTATATTCTTCACTTTCCCCCTGTTTTATTCTCCCCGCACTTGTTCCCCCGTATTCCATTCCGGAAGCCCGGTTATTTTCTCTGCAAAGTTCGATTGCCGGCTGTCTGGCCTGTCAAGTACCGCTTGCGCTTGCCGCCGGAAAATCTTCCTCCCTGACACGTCGGCGAGCGTATTTTCCGTGTCCTCCTTGCCCGGGCCTGCCGCCAATCCTTGGGGCAGAAAAATAATCAGCCTTCGGTACAGAATGTATCGGAGGGAAAACAAAAAAAATCAACTTTAAATTAAATCGTTATGACATTCAGAGAATTTATGCAAGAGAACGGGTACGAGTTGCAAACAACCTTTTGGAATGATTTTTCAATAGCTGACCGATTTGGTCTTTCGGCCGTTCAAGACACATTCAATCGTGCTTTCGAGGAGTGGAAAGAAGACTACAAGTACCTTACCGAGCTGGTACTGGTGCTTAACCACAAAATTTGGCAGTACCACGAGAATAAGCCGGAATATGCAACGCTCTACAACACTCTCTACATACAGGCCGACCAGTATGCAGCGGAGAACCTGAAAGATGAAGAGCTATCCTATTTCTATGATGTTACGGATTAGCGAAGCCTGAACAAAGGCTGTGGCTGCCGAATCGGGAAACCACTGCCGAACAAACAAATACCGCAACCGTCATTACGTGATGGCTGCGGTATTCGTTATTTTATGTCCGGAGTGCCAAACCGTCCTCTTTTATATGTTCCGGCTGGACGGCTATCCTCCTTTTCTAACCGGTCACATTCCCTTTATATCTTCAGCATCCATCCCTTATACCAGTTTCCGCCTTCCGTGTTTCTCCTCTCTGTCCTTCATCCTGTCACCGGTTTGGTTTTATCAGATGCAAAGGTCGGTTGTCGCACTTGATCCGGTGGCTTAAAGTGCATTTCCTGTAAAATTCTTCCTTCCTGCACAAGAGTAATTTGGCAGGAAAAGCCACCGTATGAAATTATCCCGACAACCGTGTACCGCATCCGTAAAACCCAAAAGCGGTTCAGGGAATAAAGAGCCGACAGGAGGGTGAAAAAAGTATTAACAAATTAAAAAACAGAATTATGCCTAATCATGTAACAAACCGCTTGGAAATAAAAGCGGACAGCGAAACGGTACAGAAAGTAATGAATTTCCTGAAAGGAGAAAACGAAGAGGACGGCACGCCTTGCTACATCGACTTTAACAGGATTATCCCCATGCCCGAAGAACTGCTGATTGACGCATCCAGCGATGGGGAACTGGGAATGGAATATCTCGCCGCAATGCAGCGAAAGCCGTTCTATACACCGGATGATTTGAAAGCCATTCAACGGGTGGAAGAACTGCAGGAAGAGAGAAGAAAAGAGGTATTGCAGCTTGGAGCGTCATACCTGAACAATCTCGAAAAATACGGTTATCCAACCTGGTACGAGTGGTCTATTGCCACTTGGGGCACAAAATGGAATGCCTATGACCAATATTTTGAAGAGCCGAACATCCTTTGGTTTGATACGGCTTGGGATAGCGTGCCGCAACTTATTCAAAAACTCTCCGAGATATTTCCGGAGGTTGAGTTTCACTATGCCTACGCAGATGAAGACTTGGGGTATAACGTGGGTAGAGGGATTATCCAAAATGGTGAAATCGACATGACGATACCGGAAGGCGGAAGCAACGAAGCCTTTGAAATCATGTTCTTTGTTAAACCGGGAATGGATGAATACTTTGAACTGACGGACGAAGGCTACAAGTGGATAGCCTAAACTTTCGATACCGGTAACGACCGAAGCGGGTTCAGGATACATGGTAACAGATGTGTCCTGAATCTATTTTCGGGACTGCCCACTTGTATCTCCCTTGAAGACCATTTTTTATACCCATTTCCCGTACCCGTTCCCTTTTATACCCACCCAAATAAACGAATGCCGCAACATGCCTGTTTAAGACTGTGCGGCATTCGTTAGCTCATGTTGGGAGTACCTGATAGTACTTAGGACCACGATCGGGATAAACTGTTTTATGTTTTATTTTCCCTCTTTTACCGCCTCAAGGAACGTTTTTGCAGGTTTGAACGCAGGGACGGAGTGAGCCGGAATCACGATAGTCGTGTTCTTCGATATATTTCGGGCAACCTTTTTCGCCCGCTTCTTGATGATGAAACTGCCGAACCCGCGCAGGAACACCTCGTCTCCCGCGACCATCGAATCCTTCACGGTCTCCATGAATGCTTCCACGACGGTCATTGCGACCGCCTTTTCCACTCCGGTCTGCTGTGCAATCCGGGCTACAATATCCGCTTTTGTCATACTGCCAGAAATTTTTAGATTATGAATTTTGTGTTAAAGTAATGATTATCACTTTATCTTCCATGATTGACGTGCCGAAAATTTGCATCCGAACGGAACAGGAACCCGGATAAACACTGGTCACTCCCGAAACCTTGCGGAAAACATTCGATTCCCTGCGGATTCCCTCGGTCCGCCAAACCATTTTTCGATACCGGCCTGTTACTGGTCCCGCCTGTAGTCACTCTTGCTGAAGCCGCCGAATATCCCCTTGAGGATTTTTCCCACGACCCAGAACACGGCGATTATCACTATTATTTCCATGCTGCTATATATTTATTTAATCCTATATTTATTGAAATATGTAATTACACAATTAAATAATTATATAATTACATATTTATATATTTTTGTTCTACAACTCATTGAGCCTGTCCTCATTCTCTTCGATATAAGTCATGATAATGGCAGCTGCCAAAGACCGCAGCGGAATGTTACGGCTCGCATTGACACGGATAAGCTCCAGTTTTTTCTTGACTTCCTTCGGCAGCCAGATGGCGATGCCCTGCTCGTTGATACGGGTGTATCTGGCGAGGTTCTCCTCGAAAGCCTTCTTGCCGCCACGTCGGGGCTTGCCCGTTTTCTTCGGTGTTTCCGGAGTCTCGTTTGCGTTCTCTGCTCCGGCCTCCGTGTCGTTTCCGGAAGCGGTTATACCGCGAACAATGTCATCAAGCCCCATGCTTGCCAGTGGATTGTCTATCGTCGGCCTGTTGTTTTTTGCCATAGTGCCTATTCGTTAAGATGAAGTACCTCGATGATTTTGTCGAATGAAGGTTCGACTGCCGCAAGCTGGCTTTTCTCCAGCGGGTACAGGGTGGTGTACCGCTTGACGGCCACGCTCTGCTTTACCGTCGGCATGACTGTCCCCACCAGTCCCAGGAACTCGGTGGTCTGTGCCCTTTGCCGCAGCTCCTCCGATTTCTTCTCGGACGTGTTGATACGGTTTGGCAGGAACACGAGGTCTGCCGCCGACACGGTTTTCAACGCCTTGACGAATATCCCCGTCGCGTCCACGGTGTCCGCATCGAACGAGATGGGGATGATAGCCGTGTCCGCCGACTTGTAGATGTATTCCAGATTGCGGTCGTTCAAGTTACCCGGGCAATCTATGAGGACAACTCCCGGCACCTCTTTCAGTTTGGCCATGATACGCTCCAGTTGTTCCCGGTTTGCCGTGTCCAGCAAATCCACGTTCCACGGGATTGGAGCCTCCGGTGCCACATCCTTCTCGCGCTTCCGGTGACGGTACAACGATGCCTGCAAGTCCGCGTCGATTGCCATGACGGGATAACCCCGCTCTACCAGATAGCTCGCGAACAGCGCACAGAGCGTTGTCTTGCCGACGCCACCTTTAATGTTGCTGAATATGACGATTTTGTTCTTCATTGCTATATGTTTCCTTTATTGTTTTCCTCTTGCAAAAATAGTGATTTCTATCCGTTTTACCAAGAAAAAGCGGTATATAATTATATATTTATTATTTTATTCAATTATATAATTATATAAAATATAATCACGGCTAATAGTTGGATAATCAGCGTAATGATAAGTATGCCAAAGAAAATCCGCACACCATCATGACGATAATGTACGGATTGCAGCATATTATATACTTATATAATTATATACTTATATAATTATAGGATTATGTAGTTACATAAATAAATAGAACGCATCCCCGACATGGGTCGCTTACGCACCTGTTAGTCCGGCTGCCCTTCCGCGAGACCTTCATCCCCTTTCTTCTTCCTTTTTCCAAGAGGACCGCTGAACTTGCCCCGGTTGAGATTCACCTTGTACTTGTTGAGAATGCGGAACACCGAACTTCGGCTGTTATAACCGCTCACGGCAAGGATGGAATCAATCGAATGACCGTTGTTGTACATATCCACGATGGTATTTTCCCGGTCTTTCTGATCCATAGCCTTTACCGCTTTTGTCTGCGTCCGTATGTCCTGTTGCAGTTGCATGGCATGAGCGGACGAGTTACGCAACACCGTTACCTCCTCGGCAAGTCCTCCCAGCATATTCAGCACATCTACGGCTGTCGTCTCGGGGAACATCTTGCCTGCTGAATCTATCCTGTCATGGATGGAGATAATACGCACTACCTTGATACGGCAGAACTCGACGAACGATGCCAGCTCGCGCGTTCCCCGCACGGCATTGCTGAATTTGGATACCACAATTTCGTCGCCACGTTCGAGTTTGGAGATAAGCTGCTTCCATTGAGGTCGAAGCGACTCGTGTTCAACCGATTCCTCTACTATCTGTATGCACCCGTACTGTTGCATCCACTCTTTGTCCGCGTCGAATCCCTCATAAAGATCCGCCTTGAATATATAACCGACTTTTGCCATACAATCTATATTGCTATGCTAACAAGTGCAAATGTAAGAGTTTTATTTTATCTAATATCATACTTTGGCCGAAAAAATGAACTTTGCCACTTTTTTGACCGTTTTTTTCTTCACTTGTTTTCATTGAAAATCATACTATTAAGTACGATATTAAAAAATAGACAAAAAACAGGACAGGGCGATAGATGTCTTGAAAATAATACATAGATTTGCGGCTAAAATATGATATTAAAATATGATTTATAAAACATCGTACTTAAAAAATATACTTTCCGTTATCGGAACCTGTGCCGTACCGGCTGCCGTTTTTACCCTGACATCATGCGGCGGGGGAAGTGGAAAACCATACGGCGAAGTTCAAAACACCCCTGCCGGAATATACAGGGAATACCTGTCCGGACTACGGACACAGGACGGGCTTTCTTTCGAGGGCTTGACGGCACGTCTCGGTCAATGGCAGACGGTCAGGGATTCCGTGTCCGCACATATCCGACGGGACACGCTGTGGCGTTCCCACACCGATACGCGCAAAGAGTGCCTCTTGCTGCACGATTCCATCCGTATGGAACTTTCCCGGCTGGCACGGTCGAGACCGCGCACCTATAAAGAGGTGCTGGCACTTAAAGAGTGCTTCTCCCCATACGCCGAAGACGGGGAGCTGCATCGCTCCGCGCAGGAGATACGCCCGTTCTTCGCCTCGCTGGACAGCCGCATGGCATACCGGGGCGGCAAGGAACAGCTCCTGTCAGCGTACCGCACGCTTCTCTCCGAGACACAGCGCAAAGGCATACACGGGCACGGCGACCTGACCCGGTTCATCGAGAAGGAGGATGCCCTTTTCCGTGCTTTCCTTGCACGCCTGAACGATTACAACGACATGGACCTGTCCGACATCACCCGCGATACGGAAAAATGCTGCGCAGAGGTGTTCCGTGCTGCCGAGCGGCAGGAAATCACCTACAAGGAAGCCATGATCTACATGGCCATGCGTACCAACAGGCGGGTAATACAGAATGTACGGGCCTGTCTTGACGGTGTACAGCGGGGCGAGGTCGCCACATCCCGACAAGCCCATGCCTTCATCTGGATGATTCTCCAGCCATACGCCTCGTTGGACGGTTTCTGCCTCACGCTGCTTTCTCCCCGTGACAAGGAGGCGCTCGACAGGATAGCGACGGAAACGCCCGGCGCTTTCAGCACCTTGCGTAAAATCCTGCCCTCGGAGAACGACAGGCTGGAAGAGCTGCCCGGTATGCTCATCGAAATCCACATCGCCACGCTATAAAAACAAAGTCTGACAAAATACATGATATGATTATGCTACGACATTTTCTGGACGACTTCATGGCGTCCGTTCCCCTGCAGCTGCCCCGGCTGCTTAACATTACGACAATGGAAGAGCCGAAGTTCTACGGCGACTACGTGCTGCTCACGTTCCCGCTACGGGACCCTTACGACTTGGAGGAGGTGATGGACATGTTCGAGGACGACATGGAGCTGATTACGCTTTACCATCACATCCCTGCCGGATCGGGCAATTTCGGACACGGCACCTGCGCCTATTCAAACCCCGCGTTCGGGCAGATGTTCAAAATCAACGCCAGGACGGAGGCGGACGGCAAGGTGCGCCATATCACCGCGACTGTCTATGATTCGCTGGAAATGATGTACGGTGACCTCTGCCTTGACCTGAAACTGCACTCCAAGAACGGGCATTTCAAGTACAAGAAAGACCATGCGGATGTCCTGATTGATTTCTTTTGAAACACCGGGCCATGCGAAATACGATATACCGGCAGCTGGTATTCTGCATCGACACGTACCGTACATGGATAGAGGTCGCCGACGACAATCTCTACAAGGAATATGTCATCAAGAGACGCACCCGTACCGACTACCTCGTTTCCCGCACGCTGGTACTGCGTGCCTGCAAGGACCACGCTCCATACGACAAGGGCATGACGTGGATGGTTCCCGAACACGAACTGGACAAGGCTCTGGCCACCTACCGAAAGCAGGACGCCTCGTTCAAGACCCGTATCAAGAAAGGCGACAGCTACCTCTCGGCAAGAGATGCCGAAGCCATTATCCGGCTGGCCACCTACGGCGTTATCCGGCTCGAACTTGTGGTCCGGCCACTTAACATATTCTCAAACTCATATTATCTATGACTTGGATTATACTGCAATTCCTGTTTCTCGCCATGCCTGTTGCCATAACATCGGCATTGTACAAAAGCAACCGTCGTTTCATGGACAGATTCTACGAGAGAATGGTCCGCAACGAAAAGGCCCGCAAACTCCACACGTGGGTGCTGCTCACCGTGCTGCTCCTGTACCACTATGTATATACGAACGGACACCCCGGCGAGTTCGGTATCGTGTTCTCGACCATTGTATGTGCCGCATTGGCCTCTTACAGACGGACGGACCGCTGGCTGCGCTACCTGCTTGACCGGCCGCGTGCGTTCGCCATCTACGCGCTCGTGGCGGTGGTCATTGCCGGCATACCGCATCTGCACGCACTGGCCGTTACCATCTCCTTCGTTCTTCTGGCAGCCTTGTTCTATCCTTCCGTGCGGGTAATGTCCGAATGGAAGGAAAACGACATGGATAAGATTTTCAAGTGGGTCGAGCACCCCGAGACATTTGCCGAAAGCTATCACGACAATCATCACGCAATGTTGCCGCACGAAGCGGACAACGAAACTTGATAAGCCCGAACAATTTTCACAATGACAAATCATCAAAAAAAGAATCAAAATGAAAAATGGAAATGAAATGCCAGCCTCCATACTGGCAAACGTAGAGGTTTTCGACTACCTCAAGGAAAAAGTCGGCGAGCGAAAGACAAGGACGGAAGCCTACGCGGACCTTCTGGACAAATCGCTGGCAGGTTTCGTATCACCTTTTTTAAGAAAGCAGGACTATGAACTCCGTCCATGCCAGTGTCATGTAACCGTTTCCGACCTCGCCTCGGAGTGGCACTGGCACCGCGCTACCGTCCGCTCGTTTCTGGACACACTCGAAGCGCTCGGACAGTTGGAACGCACCCGGCTGACGAAAAGCGTCATCATCACCATGCCCTTGCAAACCGGACATCCTGCGGATTCACGCAATGTACAGGAAACACCCGGTCTTGCCGACCAACTGCGTGCGGTATTATCCGACTGGGTAATCGGCAAAGCGGAACTCGATGACATCGGATACGAGTGCGAGCGGCTCGTCCGTCAGGCGATGACCGAGACAGGCGTACCCGGCATTTGCCCGAAACCGGACAACTTTTCCTCTGTCAATTTGGCCGCGAGTGATGACGAACGGGCCGTAAAAATCTGCACGACCGCTTTGGGGTGTATAGCCCATGCCGCCATGCAGAGGGCACTACGCAAGCGAAGGTTCGACAACGGTTCGGAATTTTTGGAAGACTTCCGTACCCGCTTCGACGGAGACTGGACGGGTATCGTTGAAATTTCGAGATTGCTTGCCAGGTATATTCTCGATCCCGAAGCGGAGGACGACAATCTCGACGATGACGACAAGGAGATTTTCGATGCGCTTTCCAAGCCTTTCATGGCGCTCGCCGCGAGGGCACAGGAAACGGCGTATCAGACCGGAGACCGCAAACCGAATGTATAACCCCGGACGATCCGCCTTTGGTCCCGGTCGGGAACCTTGCCAGTTATAACAGGCACGCGGGCTTGCCCGCCTGCCACGGAACAGAGGGAGTGGGGAGCCTAATACCCCACCTGCCTTACGTCGGTGGGAAGGGTGTCCTCTGGAACAGCAAGCTGGGACACGGAGGATTGGCCGAAACAACACGAGAACAGTATGGCAAATGCAAAACAAGTGCTCGATGTGCAGGTGTCAAAAGGCATCACCACCGCCCAAAGCAACGAGCATCAGCGTAACCGCAGCGAAAAGGCGGAAAAGTACGCCATGAAAAAGGGCAATTACGACCCGACGCGCAAACAGCTGAACTTCGAGATTGCCCCCGGTGGTAAAATACGCCCCATAGACACGAGCCGGAGCATTCCCGAACGGATGGCGGACATCCTGAACCGTCGGGGCATCAAGGACCCCAACGAGGGACTGGCGGAGCCGAAATACCGCACGGTCGTGAACATCATCTTCGGAGGTTCGCGGGAGCGTATGCACGAGCTGGCGTTCGGCACGCAGCAGGTGGATTTGGAGGAAGGAGCGGACAATTCACGCATCAAAAGGAAGGGTGACATCGAACGCTGGGCGAAGGATGTCTATTCGTTCGTGAGCCGCAGGTACGGCGAGCAGAACATAGCCGCCTTCATTGTACATCTCGACGAGCTGAACCCGCATGTCCACTGTACGCTTCTGCCAATCAAGGACGGCAAGTTTGCGTACAAGGAGATATTCGCCGGAAAGGACAAGTTCGAGTACAGCGAACGGATGAAACAGCTCCATACCGACTTTTTCGCCGAAGTCAATACGAAATGGGGAATGTCGAGAGGAAGAAGTGTCGCCGAGACCGGCGCACGACACCGCACGACCGAGGAATACCGCCGTATGCTTTCCCAAGAGTGTACGAACATCGAGGAAAATATCGACCGTCACCGGAAGGCGTTGTCGGAACTTCAATCGGACATCCGGCTGGCAGAACGCAGGGTCAAGGGACTTACCACGATGGTCGAGAACCTCGAAAAGGCGAAAGCCGAAAAGGAGGCGCAGCTATTGGCAGCCGAAAGCGACCTGAAAGCAAATAAAGGGGATGCAGTGCAATTGGCCGTACAGGTTCAAGGTTTGGAGAAAGAACTGCAAGGAATCACCCGGCAACTGGCAGACAAACAGGAGAAGTTGCAGGCGGCTGACCGACAGCTCGCCGACCTGAAAGAGAACATGAGTGCCATCGAAGAACGCACGGAGGAACTCAAGGAGGAAGCCTACCGGTATTCGCATGACGTCCATTCCAAAGTGGACAGCCTGTTGAAGGATGCCCTACTGGAAAGTGTGGTCAGCGAGTTCCGGAGCGTGTCGGCACGAATGGATATGTCGGAACGGCAACTCTTTGACGGCACACTCGTACAGTCCATCGCGGAACAAGGTACGGAAGTCATGCACTGCGCAACATTGTTGTTCCTCGGCATGGTCGATGATGCCACCACGTTTGCCGAAACACATGGCGGAGGAGGTAGCAAAAGCGACCTGCCTTGGGGACGCGACGAGGACGAGGACAACCGGGCGTGGGCGCTCCGTTGCATGAGGATGGCGAGCCGCATGATGCGGCCGGGTATCGGCAAAAAGCCTAAGCGGTAAATGGCAGATAGTCTTAAATAAATCAAAAGTGTAACAGATAAAATCATCAATATATGACGAAACAACTTATTTTCATTTTTATAATGCTTTGCACCGTGCAGGCACAGACAAAAGCACAGTCTGCACAAGAGGACACTGTACGATACACATCCCGTCATGCTGCCGCGGAACTGCTCCAGCCGACGCAGCCGGTCTATCTCGATGGAGTGGTACTCCCGATGCGCGGAAGCGGCAACTGGTTTGTCAGTATTGCCGGGGGCACGACCGCTTTTCTCGGTACGCCGCTCGGTTGCGAGGACTTGTTCGGACGGCTGAAACCGTCGTACAGCCTCGCCGTCGGCAAGTGGTTCACACCCTCTGTCGGCGCACGGATAAACTACAGCGGTCTGCAGTTTAAGGATGCCCGGTTGTCCACACAGGACTACCATCACATCCATGCGGATCTGTTGTGGAATGTGCTTGGTGGCAGATATGCCCGGAAGGAACAAGTGCGCTGGAGCCTCGCACCTTTTGCGGGTGTCGGTTTGCTGCACCACGCTACTAACGGGCACAATCCCTTTGCCATCTCATACGGGGTGCAGGGACAATACCGTATTTCCAAACGGGTAAGCGCCATGCTGGAACTCTCCGGCATGACCACGTTCCAGGACTTCGACGGGTATGGCAGGGCGAACCGTCTCGGCGACCACATGCTGTCGCTCTCTGCAGGCTTCACGTTCCACATCGGGCAGACCGGATGGAAGCGTGCGATAGACGCAACGTCCTACATCCGCAGGGACGAATGGCTCACGGACTACGCGAACTTCCTGTCGGAGGAGAACAACCGTGCCAAGGGGCGTATCGATCAGGACAGGCGGACGCTTGCCGAATTGAAAAAGATTCTGGAAATCGAAGGCCTGCTCGACACGTACAACCACCTGTTCGGGAACGGGGAAGCCACCGGACGCCAATATCCCGTGAACAATTACAGCGGATTAAATTCGCTCCGGGCGAGGTTGAGAAACAGGCATTGGGACGGAACGTCGTTTCTTAAGGGCGAGAATTTATACGGAAATGCACGGGCAGACACCCTGACGGCTGCTAATCGAAACGGCACGTCCGGCTTCAATGAAAACGGAGGAGGGAACGGCAATCTTTCCGATACCATATTCACATCCGGAAGATATGCCGCCCTTGCATCTGGAGGAAGCGAATGTATCGGTTCTCCGGTTTATTTCTTCTTCTCCCTCAATTCGGCACACTTGACGGATGCCTCACAAATGCTCAACCTTGACGAATTGGCGCGTGTGGCGAAAAAATACGGTTTGTCCGTCAGGGTGACAGGCGCAGCCGACAATTCAACAGGCACGACAGACATTAACGATTCGTTGAGTGTATCACGAGCCGCTTACATCGCCACCGAACTGGAACATCGAGGTATTCCGACTGATTGCATAACCCAAGCAAGCAAAGGTGGAATTGCCGATTACGTGCCAATAGAAGCCAACCGTCATACAAAAGTGGAACTCCTTTTGAAAAAATCGGGAGCAGTGTCGGAATAGACAAAGAAACAGTTACAGGCCGGAAAGCTACGGGATATGTGTCCGGTTGAAAAAGATCCACAGAAAACCTTCGCTTTCTAAGCGGAGGTTTTCTTATTAAATAACAGATAATCAATTTAAAAAAACAGCAATGGCAACAATGAAAGTGAAATTTCGTGCATCTTCTATTCCGACGAAAGAAGGCACATTGTTCTATCAAGTGGTTCACGGGCGCGTAGCCCGGCAAGTCAATACCGGTTATAAGGTATATCCCTGTGAATGGGATGCCGTTCATGCGGAAATCGTTTTTCCGCCCGGGATTGGAGATAGCCGCAGCAATTATCTCGCATCACTGAAAGAAATTTTGTACGGGAACACCAAACGGTTCAAGAACATTATCGCACGCCTGGAACGCGCAGGTGAGGACTATACCGCCGGTGATGTACTGAAATACTACCTCACGCCTTCGGAGGGTGAGGGCTTCATTTCTTTTGCCCGTGAGGTTATCCGGCAGATGGAACAGATTGGGAAACCCCGTACCGCTGAACGGTACACGACTGTCATCAGGAGTTTCGAGCGTTTTTGTGGCGAGAATGATGTACTTCTCGATGAAGTGGATTCGGATTTGATGGTGCGCTATGAAAACTTCCTGAAAGCGACCGGAGTATGTCCTAATACCACATCCTATTATATGCGTGGCTTGCGGGCCATCTACAACCGGGCTGTCGAAAAGGAACTGACCGTGCAACACTCTCCGTTCAAGCATGTTTATACGGGTATTGACAAGACGGTCAAACGGGCTGTTCCGTTGAATATCATCCGTCAGATCCGGGATTTGGATTTGACTCTCTCTCCGGCAACCGATTTTGCAAGGGATGTCTTCATGTTCTCGTTCTACACACGTGGAATGTCATTTATCGACATGGCATTTCTCAAGAAAAAAGATCTTCAGAACGGCATACTCTCTTATCGCAGGCAGAAAACCGGGCAGCAGCTCTCCATCAAATGGGAGAAGCCCATGCAGGAAATCATCGACAAATACGACATCGCAGACACTCCCTATATGTTGCCCATTATCAAGAATATGGATGTGGACGCACGAAGGCAGTACAAGAGCATGGCGCACTTGGTCAATGACAAACTAAGAAGATTGGGTGAACAGCTGGGACTGGCAATCCCATTGACAACATATGTTGCAAGACATGGTTGGGCTTCCATAGCCCGGAGCAAGAACATTCCGCTTGCAATCATCAGCGAAGCGATGGGACATGATTCCGAAAAGACCACCCGCATTTATCTCGCTTCTCTGGATACATCTGCTGTTGATAAAGCAAACAAGCAGATACTTAAGGCTTTATAGTTCTTACTATTAAAATAGAAATATCTTCAGTTTGATATAATCGGATAAGTAGAATACGCGGATATCTGTTGTGCAAATCTCTAATTCTCTTTTCAAGAGAAATATTTCACATTGCAAAATTACCCAAAATGCAAGAAACAACCAAACAAAAACAAATAAAATAACAACTTACAGGGCATTTTTTCCGGGAATATCCAAACAAAATGGAAATTGATTGAGCAAAATCAGACTTTTTACACTGTACAAACAGCCTAAAAAGTCTGATAATTAGACACAAAATAAATTCATATTTCTCTTGAAAAGAGAGATATCGGTTTGCGGACGTTTATGGGACATACTCACGTTCCAAAGTGAAAACGGAATAAGAATATAAATGTATTCAAAGATACCAGTGAGTAGTTCGGGTCAGTAGTTCCCCTAAAAACGGATGAAACGTGGTAAGATGAGGTACTTCTGCAAGGAGTAAAAATTGTTGGGCTGTAAATTCATTCTCTTACGAAGAAGAGAAGTAGTAAAATAAGAATATGCACATGAGAGGTTTAATAGTATCAGCGTTCATGTTGCTCGGATGCATCCAGGCGTTCGGGCAAGAGAGCCGGAAGGAGGTCTGTATCGGATTCCCGGTCGGCAACTCGACACTGGACACGGCTTACGGCAACAACGCCGCGCGCCTGTCCGAAGTGGTGTCGTTTCTGGAAAGTGTGAAAAAAGACAGCACGCTCGAATTGGTCGAGGTGTCTTTCTGCGGTTCCGCCTCACCCGAGGGCGGCTTTGCCATAAACAGGGAATTGGCGGAAAAACGCCGCAATTCGCTGGAGCGTTATGTACGTGAACGCGTATCGCTTCCGGACGGCATCATTTCACGTCCCGAGGGATTTATCGCGTGGGAACGCCTCGCGGAGTTGGTCGAGGTCTCCGACATGCCCCACAAGGAAGAGGCGGTGGACGTGTTGCGCAACGTGCCCGAATTTACCTATAATAATAAAGGTGTATTGGTTGACAGCCGCAAGAAACATTTGATGGAGCTGCAATATGGCCGTACCTGGCATTACATGCACAAGCATTTCTTTGACCAAATCCGCAATGCCAGTGTCATTCTCGTGACAGTCCGTCAAAAACCGGTAATCGAGGAAAAAACGGTTATCAAGGAAGAGCCGGTCGTGCCGGCTCCTGCCGACACGGCAGCCGTTGTGGAGAAAGCGGACACGGTCGTGGCGGTTTCCCCCGAAACCTCCAAACCTTTCTACATGGCCCTCAAGACCAACATGCTCTACGACGTGCTGGCCGTTCCCAATATCGGGGTGGAATTTTACTTGGGCAAGAACTGGTCAATCAGTGGCAACTGGATGTACGGCTGGTGGAAGAAGAACAGCAGCCACCGTTACTGGCGCATCTATGGAGGTGACCTTGCCGTGCGCTACTGGCTCGGGAAGAAGGCCCATGAAAAGCCGCTCACCGGACATCATATAGGCATATACGGGCAGGCGTTCACTTATGACTTCGAGTGGGGAGGCAAAGGTTACATGGGCGGTGAACCCGGCGGAACGCTTTGGGACAAGACGAATTACGCGGCAGGCGTGGAATACGGTTACTCGCTGCCCGTTGCAAACCGCCTGAACATCGACTTCACGCTTGGCGTGGGCTACTGGGGAGGAAAATACTACACGTACATACCCTTGGACGGCCACTATGTATGGCAGGCCACTAAAAACCGCCATTGGTTCGGTCCCACGAAGGCGGAAATCTCTCTGGTATGGCTTCTCGGAAGAGGCAACAGCAACAACAAGAAAGGAGGCGTGAAATGAAAAGGATATACACTGTAATGGAATACGTTCCCCTGCTTGCGGGAATGCTCATGCTGCTTTCGTCATGCGAGCACAAGGACTTATGTTTTGATCACGACCCGCATGCCCCGAAATCGGAGGTGCGCATAGAAGCGGAATATGAAAAAGAATGGCAATACACCTATGAGAATGGTACGGATTGGAAAAACTTCCCGACTTGGCAGGAATCCTTCGGTATAGAATACGACGCGTTGCGACCCGGAATACCGGATGGATTGCGCGTGCAGGTGTACAACGCGGACGGTTCGGACGAGATCATCAACATAGCTCCCGAAGGGGATGTCGTTTATATGCGTCCGGGTGAACACTCCCTGCTGTTCTACAACAACGACACGGAATACATCGTGTTCGACGAGATGCAGTCGTTCGCTTCGGCAAAGGCCACCACGCGAACCCGTACCCGTTCCTCTTATCTCGGTAATTCTTATATGGACACGAAAGACGAGAACACGGTGAACCAGCCCGATATGCTTTACGGCAGTTACATGGAGTCATACGTGGCGGAACGCTCGACCGAGACCGACGTGATACCTGTCACCATGCACCCGCTGGTGTTCACCTATCTGGTACGTTACGAGTTCAGCCACGGGGTGGAATACGTGTCTCTGGCACGCGGAGCCTTGGCCGGTATGGCGCAGGCGGTATGGCTGAACAGCGGGCACACGTCTGATGAAGCCGCTACCGTGCTGTACGATTGTACGGTGGAAGATTTCGGCACACAGGCTTTGGTGCGTTCTTTCGGAATACCTGATTTCCCTAACGAACACTACGGAACAAGGGCCGAACGTAAGTACGGGCTGAATCTGGAAGTACGCTTGAAGAACGGAAAAATCAAGTCGTTCGACTTTGACGTGACCGACCAGGTGGCGGCACAGCCGCAGGGAGGTGTCATCGTGGTGAAGGGCATCGAGATATCCGATGAAGAGGGTACGGAAGGCGGCTCCGGCTTCGACGTGGACGTGGAAGACTGGGGAGATTACGAGGACATAGAACTCCCTCTTTGATTTGCATAGAGAGTTATCAAAACATTTTTTATTCACAATTTAATTTTAATCAAAATGAAGAAGTTATTTATGATTGGTTTGGCAGCAACAGCCATGTTGGCAAGCTGCAGCAACGACGAGACAGTGGAAATGGCCCAGCAGAAGGCCATCGGTTTCAGCAACGCGTTCGTGAACAACGGAACACGCAGTATCGTGGACCCGAGTTTCACAACAGAAACTTTGGAAGACTTCGCCGTGTACGGTTTCACACAGGCAGGTCAGATCTTCAAGGGTGACAAGGTGTATAAAGGAGGTTCTGCTTCTACCGGATGGTCATACGATGTATTGCAGTACTGGGTTCCTGGCAACACTTACACTTTCGGTGCCATTGCTCCTCACAGTGTAGCGACAAATGTTTCCGATGTAGCATTGCCTGAAAATGCCAAAAAGGTAGAAATGACGGTTGCTTTCACCAACACTGATGCAGATCAGGTTGACTTGCTTCACGCAGAGCCCGCGCAAATTGCCGGAACAGAAGTAACAGAGACATACAAAACTCCTGTTTCCATGACATTCAGACACCAGCTTTCAAAAGTGAAATTCTCGTTCGAGAATGCAGTGGGTGAGGGTTACAATGTAAAAGTAAGCAATATAAAAATCATGGATGCTTACACGAACGGTACTTTGACAGTAGCCGCTAACGGTAACACTTGGAGTGCTCAGGCAAATAACACTCTTGGATTGGACTTCGGTAATGTAGTAGCCGACGATGCTACCGCTGATGAAGCTGCCGTCATTGCTAACACTGCAACTCTTGAAAGCTACAACGAAAAGCTGATGATCCCGATGGATGCTACCGCTACATATACTGTAACTTTCACGGCAGAATTGTATCAGGGTGACGTATTGTTGGGTTCTTACAACCACGAAGTAAAAATCGAGAATGTTGAGTTCAAGCTCGGTTACTGCTATGATTTCAAGGCTTCCTTGACTCATGAAAATATAACAGACAAACCGCTTAATCCTATCGAGTTTGATGTTACCAATGTTGAAGATTGGAACGAAACTGACATTGACCAAGAATTGGACGTTCCCACAACCCAGAGCGGCAACTAATCCAACATCTTTCATAAGACCGGTTTAGCATCGTGTATTCCGGAATTATCATCCATGGAATAGACGATCTACCTACAGGGTGTAAGGGGTTGAATGTCCCCTTACACTCACTAACAGCCGGGGCGTATTGCTTCAGGCAAACAAATATAAAACAGAAGAAATGAAGGTACATAAGAAAAATCCGAGTTGGATGGCGGGCGGCATGGCGACGATGTTGCTGTGCACGCTACTTTTCTCGTGCAATAACGAGGACTTTCTCGAAAGCGGGAATCCGGAGAAAGCCTGTGACAACATTTGTTTTGGCATATCGTCCGATAAGAACGTGCAGACAAGGGGATATGCCGGTAGTGATGACGAAGGATATACCGCAGACCGTTTCGTGTTGCGGTCGGACGACTCGGCAGACACGCTTTGTGTCCGTGCCATCGTTTCGGACGGCATCAACGTGTCCGGCTTCGAGGGCGAACAGGCCTTGACACGCGCAACGCCTGTTGACAAAGACAATTTCTATGACAAGTTCCATGTGCTGGCATACTGGAGTAAGAATGGGGCATCCGTTGACCAGTTCTACATGAACACGAATGCTTCCAACTCGGCTGCTTCCGTTGGAACAGGTGCTAAATGGAGTACGGAACAAATATACTATTGGCCGGGTGCAGACCATTCGTTCCAATTCTATGCCTGGGCACCGACGGATGCCGGTGGCTTGACCACTCCGTCCTCTCCCCAAGACAAGTCTCTTGCATATACCGTTCCTGAAGCCGCTACCGACCAGAAAGACATCGTGGTGGCTACCACCAATGAAATACAAGGTGACAACAATGCGGCTGTGCCTCTCACCTTCAAACACATCTGCACCGCCGTCCGTTTTGCCGTGGGCAGCCAGATGCAGCCCGGCTCTATCAAGAGCGTGGCTTTGAAAGGTGTCAAGAATGCCGGAACTTACGATATGGCTGGCGGTACATGGTCTATTGGTAATGCGACTGTGGATTTCTCGCAGACCTTGAACAAAGAGACTACCGGAACTGAAGCTAACGGAGACGCGATCACCAGCCCGGAAGGTACCTTCATGATGCTGCCGCAGACATTGCCTGCAGGGGCAACGGTAGAAGTTGTATTTGTCAATGCCAATAATCAAGAACGTACCCTTACAGCTTCCATCGGAAATACGGAATGGACGATGGGAACCACCGTAACTTACAAGCTGTCCATTACGCCGGAATATGAACTGGAGTTCTCGGATATCCCGTCAGAAGTGGATGCTCACTATGACATTATCCCCATAAAAATAAACGCCAAAGACGTGGAAGGAAATTGGACAATAACGTCTAATCAAAATTGGGTAACTATCAAGTCCGCTTTGACTTCATACGAGAAAGATGGTTATTGGCTGAATGCCACAACAGGTAATTATTCTGACTACTGTTCTTCAGAAGGAGTGGCTGTTGAACGCCAACAGACTTTGGATAAATTAGGTAATGGTGAGGTGGAACTATATTTGTTCGTGTCAGAAAACAGCTCGACTGCCGACCGCACAGTAACGCTCACCCTTAGTAAAGACGGAAGAGAAACCGCAACAATTGATGTCGTTCAGAAATGCCCGAATTGGCAAGGAAACCTTGGTTGGGAAGTTATCGAAGAGAACTTGACACTTCCTTATGGATTTAAATGGGATAGAAAAGTTACTTTACAAAAGACCTTGACTGGTAATTGGCTGGAGAAAAATATTGAAGAGTGGCTAACCAAACAAGCATTTAAAGTTCAACCAACTGATTTTCTTGAGTGGCTGGGGTCTCTATTACGGCCTACATTGGTAGATTATGTAAACATTGCCAGAAGTGGTGATGTCATGACAGTTGTCGTTGATTATAGTAACATAGCCAATGTGACATCTGCGATGTCTGCAACTGATGGTCAGGCTAACACATGGAATCTGTATTCTAATGTTGGAGGAGCATCCTTCGAAGGAGAACAAAATTTGATTAATAGTGGCTATGCAATTGTAAGTGAAAGCGGTTCGAATGAAGATACCAAGAACTTTGCCGCTCTGTATGCGGTTAAGTTGAATGCTTTTGATATACATAAAGGAGGTTCAGGAAACCAAATAACTTATGCTATCATACCTGAACAAACAGATATTAAATGGTATCTTCCGGCAATTAATCAGTTCTCAGATGGTGCTGGCTTGAGTGGCCAATACTGGTCATCAACGGCCAACAATGACAATAACAATGCAAATGCTTATTCTTGGAATAGTTCATCGCAAAGTATACCAAGAATGGATTTGCATAAAGTTCGTGCCGTCCGTCAAAAACCCTAAGATTCATCCTTAACCAAATAGTATCTACAACCACTAAGCAAGCCAACTATCTTCTGTAAAAAGGAAAGTTGGCTTGCTTGTTTAGTAGCCTAATACACAAAGCCAAGAAGTTGTGAACCTTCCCGAAAACAAAGAACCCCTATGCAACCGTTCCCGTGGCATCCGTCCGGAGACGGAAGAGAAATACCGTCAGGCAATCGAACTGTATCGTTCGACACGATTGTCCTGTGCGGAAATCTGCCGTATCAGCAAAGTGACGGTTTCGGGATTTCAACGCTACCTTTCTCTGTATCACCGCCACCTGCTATTGGCACGTTACGACATTACTTGTGACAAGGAGGAAGCCTGTCACATCAAGTTGAGCCAGCTTCGTGGGCAGCTTCCCGCTACCCGGGCCAAATACAAAGACGCCATTGAAGCATGTGGAAGTCTGGACTATATCGAATGCAATGTGTCGCAAATCGCCCGCCGGTTCGGGCTGAACGGTACAAACCTTGGCAGGCAGCTACGCACGCATTATCCCGGAATCATCGAGTGGCGCGAGAAGGTGCGCAAACGTTTAGGCTTAAATGACAACCTGCCGCGCGGTACGCGGCAGGTGTGTATGGAACAGTATACCGAGGCAGTGAAACTATTACGTGCTGACCGTTATATCACGGTTCAAGAGGCCGCAGAGCGTTGCAACGTCTCCTACTCGGGATTGGAACAACATTTGATATTCTACCACAAGGAGTTGGTCGAAAATCGCATCAAGATAAGAGAACGGGCTGTAAGACAGCAACGCAAAGGCAAGATAACGGGACGAGGGACACTTCATGCCCCTACCCCTGAAACAATCACGAAATACGCGGAAGCATTGCAATTATACCGTACCACACCCATGTCCGCCCGAAAAATAGCCAAACAGACCGGCGTATCGGTAAGAGGTTTCTACGACTACCTGCAAACTTGGCACAAGGACTTGATTTGTACGCGGAAAGGTATCCCATACGAGGAAGGCAAGCCCGTGGACTGGTCGTCTGTTCGGAAATATAACCCTGCCACTGCTGCCAAATACGCTGATGCCATAGCCCGACTGAAAACTGGTGGAAAGACTACGGCAGAAGTAGCCGCCGAGTTCGGCCTGCATCCCGAGTGCTTCCGTCAATACCTCAAGGAACATGAGCCGGAGCTGCACGCCAGGTTAGGCATGAAAAAGACGGAAAACGGCAGAGTAATGGCACCTCATAGCATGGAGAAATACAAGGAGGCCTTGAACTTGTATGAAACGACCTCGGAATCCTTGAAATCTATTGCCCGCCGTTTCGGGCTGAACGATTGTTCGCTGGGACAATTCATCAAACGCCATTTCCCCGAACTTATAGAACACCGTAAACAACGGAAACAAGTATAATCAACTCCTGCTTTATGAACAGAGAAGCCAACTTATTGATGATAGGCTGGCTTCTCTGTTTTAATAGAACATATAGAACCAGGGCACTATCGTTATCAACAACAGCATCAATAAAAACACATAAAGCACCATTCGTAATGTCCGGTTCGGACATTTCCTCTTAAAGAAAGCCGATACTATTTTTAGATGCAACAGGATGTGTACGGCAAGCAGAACTATCAATGCCACTCCTGCCCATAGGTGAACATCACCCCATCCATGCCTTCCCAATCCACACAAATGCGAACACCATGAATCGGTCCCGTGCATTCTGACGGCATGGCGGGAAGGAATGACAACTTCCAAAATGAAACCGCTTATGCTAACCAACGCCATCGCAACCAACATGGCAAGGTCAATGACAATATTGACCGGCATCTTACTTTTTAACATTATTCCCTGTTATTATGTCCATGACATTCATGATGATGCTCATGGGATGAACAACCTATACCGGAATCGGTGATTTTCCCATTCAGATAATCGGTTACAACATGCTGGATATTCCCGGAGCAGCCTCTTACTACTTTTATGTTGTGGGAAGTAAGGACATTCAAGGCTCCTTGTCCCATATTCCCAGCCAGCATCACGTTGACCCCCATCTTCTCCAACTCTCCTGCTATGTTGGACTTGCATCCGCATCCTTGGGGAGAAGGAATAATCTCGTTACTCACAATTTGATTGTCTTGCCCTATTGTCAAGACCGTGTAATACTCGCAGTGACCGAAATGGTTGTCAACCATGTTTTCTCTGGTCGGAATTGCAATTTTCATCATAATCTATTTCTTTATTAATGTTATCGACATATAGTGTTCACGCTATATTTATAAGTTATGGCTTCATTTCAGGAACTTTCAGAGGGCATCCTTTGATGCAACGTCCGCACTTGATACAATCAGGATGGAGGAATCCGTTTCCGTCGTTCCTGCTCTCGTATGGCTTTAATTGCATGGGACATACTGCGGAACAGAGTTTACATTTGGTAGTACACTTTTCTCCCACGATTATTCGACGGTAGCTGTCGGGAAGCCTGCCGCTACGAGGCGACGCCCACGCTGACAGCGTTCCCATCGGACAAAACGAGCACCATGTGCGCGGAGCGTAAATAAAAGAAAGAGTCACGCCTACAATAGTGGTAATCAGTATGATTGTCCAGAATACACGTCCCATGTCGTTCCAGTCTCCCCAGGCCCGGTACATCTGTATGCCGAACATGGTGAAGATGAACATCACCATGAAGATACGGAATCCTTTGGTGCGTACAAATGCCGGAATAGGTTTGTGCGGTGAGTATTTCGTCAGTACACGGTCATAGAAGTTACCACGTGGGCAGGCATTGCCGCACCACCACCGTCCTTTGCGCACGGCAAACGCGACAGGTGCTATCATACAGATAACAGCAAGGAAACCGATTACCGGATAAAAGTAACCGACAACAAGATACACCAATAGTATCCAATATAGCGAAAATCCCTTTTGAGGAAGAGAACGAAAAAATTGTTTATGTGCCATGTGTTTTCTAACTCATTGTTTCAAGGCACAAAGTTACGCAATTACCCACATCGGCACAAACGATAAAACAGATGCCTTAATCGATTTTGTCAATCAAAGTATGATTGAGAATTTTTTAAGCCTCTTATTGATCATGGCAGGAGGAATAACTGTCCTGATAGCATCGGCAAGGATATTAAGCAGCCGTTCACGCACGAAATTACGATGCACCACAAAGGCAATCTCACGGCTCGGTTCGGGATTGGTAAGAACACGGACATTGGCTTGCTGGCATTTCCTAAGAAGCGGTACATGAAGTTCCGGAATGATGGCATATCCTCCGTTCTCGTCAACAATCTTTATCAGTGTCTCCACGCTGCCAGCTTCATAAACGGCTTGGTGCTCTGCCCTATAATTGCAAAAGGGAAAAACACCGCGATTGGGGCAATAGCCCTCACGAAGTACCCACACGCTTTCCACAGGAAGCCGGCCTGTCTGCAAATCAGGGTCATTATAAATAGGTTCGTCCGGAGAGACGTATGCCATAAGACGTTCTTGATAGACCGGTATTTCCAACAGGTCGTCGTTATTAAGCGGTGTCGCCAAAAGTGCGATATCAAGTTCTCCACGTTCAAGTTGTGAAACAAGGGTTGATACCCGTGCTTCCTCGACATGCAATTCTATGTCCGGATGATTGATGGACAGGTATTTGAGCATTTTCGGTAATAAATACGGAGCGACCGTAGATGTAATGCCGAGCGACACTTTCCCGACAGATTCTCCTTTTCGTGTAGCCACCAGCTCTTTAACCTGTGCTGCATTGAACAACAGCAGCTTTGCACGGCTGATAATTTCTTCGCCGACAGCGGTCGGCTTCACCGGATGGCTGTTACGGTCAAATATGGTTACATCAAGCTCAATCTCCAATTTTTGAACAAGCGATGATAAGGTTGACTGTGAGATGCCGCATGATTCCGCGGCTTTTGCAAAATGGCGGTATTTGTCAACCGCCACGATATATTCCATTTGCTGAAGTGTCATATAAGATCGGATTACGTTCGATAATTTCGATGCAAAATTAGATAAAATCTATTTTGTGGAACAGAATTATTGGACTAATTTTGCAAAAAAATAAACGGCTATGATACAAGTAAACAAGAAAACATGCCCTCACGACCATATTTGTCCGCTGATTAAAGCGTGTCCGGTCGGAGCAATTTCACAGGATTCCGAAGGATACCCGGTAATAGATTATGCCCTTTGCATCGAGTGTGGCAAATGCGTGAGAAAATGTCCTATGAAGGCAATGGAACAAATAGAAGGAGACAAACGATAAATCGTTTAAAAAACGTTATTCAATTGTTATGTCACTGGCTTTCACTCGATTCAAACAATGGCTTGACAGGCTGTCGTTCCGTACAGGCATAGTAGTGGCAGCACTTTGTGCAATCTGTTATATCGTTTCGTTTGCCCCAATATTGCTTCCCATATCGGCAACAACGAAAGGTGTATTATGGGCGGTGTTTTTCGGACTTGCCAAAACATTTCAATATGCGGCACTGCTCATTTTAGGGACTGCCGGTTTAACTCGTATTAAAGCCATATTCAAATGTCCAAAATAGATTAGACGGCCATTAATAAACACGAATCGTGATTAATTACAAAAGAAAATATTATTGTTATCGGGCAGCCCTCGAAAAGAAGGTAATACCGCTCGAATTTTAAGAATAACACAAAAGTGCTTGAATATCATTATCAATTACTTACAATGTAAACAGGTACAATTTTATTCACTGAAACACATCGAATCCGGCATTTCTGACAGCAGCGACAATATCAGCAGTGTCGTGTTCTCCTTCAACTACCGCTTTCCCGGTAGAGAGATTAACATCTACTTGTTTTACACCTTTAATTTCACTGATACATTTTATTACGGTTGCCTGACAATGGGGACAGCTCATTCCTTTAATTGTATATTCCTTCGTCATAGTTGAATGATTTATATTATGTCGTTTATATCTTTTGATAAAAGTGATTATGAGCAGCACAAGAAGAATGGCAGAACACATGGACGGAAATACGCTGAACCCATGTTCGTGTCCGGTCATGGCATGCTTGCTACTAACATCAAACCAATGGGCCGGTAGCAAATAATCTATGGTTAATCCAAAAGCAATTGCACCGAGAACAATCGAAAGCAAGTAGATAATGGCTGTCTTACGCCCCATTTCACGAATTATCAAAGCAAAAGAGGCGAAATTGGCGGCAGGACCGGCCATTAGCAATACAAAAGCCGTTCCGGGTGAAAGCCCTTTAAGCACCAAAGACAATGCTATGGGAATAGAACCTGTAGCGCATACATACATCGGAATGGCGATAATCAGCACAGCAATCATCGATAAAAGGGGACGGTTGCTAAAAATGGAAAAGAAGTCGGCAGGGACATACACCGTAATCAAGGTCGCTATAATCAATCCTATGACAAGCCACCCACCGATGCTTCCGACAAGATCTATAAATCCATAGCGCAAGGCTTTAAAACATTTCACACTGAATTTTGTGGGTTCATCCGGAATTTCGCATTGGCTTGTACAGGCATCCTCAAGAGTATCTTTTTCTGATTTGCCGACTGCCACACCTGCGAATACGGCGGTTATCAATGCCGCGAACGGGCGAAGAATGGCAAATGCCGGTCCTAACAATGACCATGTGGCTGCAATACTGTCCATCCCTGTTTGCGGAGTGGAAACGAGGAAAGATATTGATGCAGCCCTTGAAGTTCCATTCCGGCGCATGGCGATTGCTGTAGGCAATACACCACATGAGCATAAAGGTAAGGGAACACCTATTGCGGCCGCCTTAATCACAGATTTCCAGCCTGTACCTGATAAATGGTACGCAAGTGTGCGCTGCGGGATGAATGCGTGCATTATACCCGCAATAAAAAAGCCCAATAGGATATACGGTGACATCCCGTTAATAATAAACAGAAAAGTATTCAACAAGTTCATAAGTGTTTCAGTTCTTTAGTTTTCGAGTTTGTCGGTTTGCATGTATTGTCATTCAATAATTTGCAGACCAATAAACTCGTTTATATAGCAAACATTAATAGCTCAGTTTTACCCCTACAAAAAACGAACGTGGCATTCCGGGGCCGTATATATATCCTGAATCTCTATCAGCTCCCTTGTCAAAGTCGCTCTGATAAGCGTTGAATATGTTCTGAAGCCCCGCATTAAGTTGAAGAGTCGTACTCTTGTACAGGTTGAAGTCATACGATGCCTTGAAGCCCAAATCCATGAATTTCTTGGTTTTCTCCGTCCGGTTCGTTTCTATATAGCCGGAATGATGTTCCACGAGCATGGAACCTGTATATGTCCCGGACAATGCGATATTCAACGGCTTTATGGGCGTATAGGTCATGGTAAAATATCCGTAAGTATCAGGGGTGCGGAACATCCTTTTCTCTTCTGCCACTCCTCCGTCATCCCATGAACGGGCGTCCTTATATTTGGCGTTCTGGAGAGTGAATCCAGCCTGTAATTGCCATTTGTTGCGCCAGGCCAGTTTCCCTTCCAACGTCATGCCATATACGTTTGCTCCATTCTCATTGCCCCGTTCCAATATGATAACGCCGTTTTCCTGGCCGATTTCGGTTAGCGCGAACACATCGTCTATATCGGTAAAAAAGCCCTCTATAAGGAGATTCCCTTGCCAGTCTCCCCAACTGTGGTACATATCCGCCGAAACACTCAGACTTTGTGATTTCTCCTCTTCAAGATTGTCGGCCAGCCGGATCATGGATACCGTCCCACCGACATTCTCTATATGAAGGTCTTCGTCAAAGGCCTGCGGGGCGCGGAACCCGAACGAGTAACTCGCACGCAGGTTGACGTTTTTATTCGGGTTGAAACGGATGTTCGCACGGGGACTGAATACCGGCTTTTCGAGCATGCTGTGCCAGTCAAGACGGCCGCCTATCAAAATTCCCCATTTGTCGTTTTTCCATTCGTTTTGTGCGAAGACGCTTCCTATCTTTGCTTTCTGTGATATGAATCTGTCATACCCCCATTGCGAGTCTTCAAGGTTATCCTGATTGTATTCTATTCCGGCGGTAAAATCGGCAGGCATGAACAAGCACTTGTTTGCGTGGTAAACATATTGCGAGCCGACTACAAATGTCAGGTCTTTCGTGGCCCCGTATGCGTTAGGATCTTGTCCTCCTCCATAATAACTTTCCCGGTCAATGTGCTGCGCTGATGCAAACGCACTCAAACGATGCTTTTCATTAGGACTGAAATAGTCGAACTTGACGCCTCCGGTATTAATGCTGTGTTTTATCTGCTCCGCTATGTTTGCCTCGTGTGCCGGGCGGTCAAGCAAATCTCCGCCCCTTCTGTGTTCCTGAAGATGGTGGTATTCAAAGGTCAGTTTTGAATAGTTGCTTGTCTTGATGTACGAACGCATACCTAATGTCTGGCTTTTAAGTTCGGGAAGTTCGGTGAACCCATCCCCATCGTGGTCGTACCCGGCTCTTTCCCTGTTTTGCCCGAATACGGCAATCCCCTTTTTATTGTCATCAGTAACCAATGACGCATTGAGCATCGTATTGTTGTCAAAAGCCTTTCCATCGCCAACACCTGTCAACGTATGTGATATTTGAGCGGAATTTCTTGTCGGCTCTTTGGTTATGATGTTTATGGTTCCGGCAATGGCGGACGAGCCAAAAAGGGCAGACCCGCCTCCACGCATCACTTCCACGCGGTCAATCATATTGGCGGGAAGCTGCTCAAGACCGTAAACTCCTGAAAGTGCTGTGAAAATAGGGCGTGAATCAATAAGAATCTGAGTATATGGACCGTCAAGGCCGTTTATCCTCACTTGCTGAAAACCGCAATTCTGGCAGTTGTTTTCCACCCTTACACCGGGTTGGAAGTTCAGCCCCTGTGCCAGGTTGCAAGAATTTGTATATTCAAAAGTTTTCATATTCATCACATTTACAAGGGTTGGAGCCATGCGGCGCGTGGTCTCGCTTCTATTGGCCGAAACGACCACTCCTTCCAGGGAAATCAAGTCTTCTTCAATCTCGAAGTTCATTTCCAAAGTCTTTCCTTTCTTCAGGTTCACTTCACGTGTTATGGCCTTATAGCCTATTGCGGAAACTTCTATTGTGAAATTTCCTTCTGGCAGATTGACAAGATGGAAGTGTCCGGTTGCATCCGTTGTAGCACCTATGGTGGTCCCTTTCAACATGACCGTGATATAGGGAAGGTGTTCTTTCGTATGTTTGTCTATCACATGGCCTACTATGTTCGCATCTGAATCTTTTATGGGATATTCGTATGAATAGGATAACTGCGGGAACAATACAAGCATTGCTCCCAATAATGCAATATATAATGTTTTCATTTTTATATTATACGGTTGTTTTGATTTGAAAAAGGCATACAAACTCTTTCCCTGTCAGAGACGATGGGGAAATCATATTAATAACATCAAAACAAGGCAGGAGGGGCGCGTAAAGAAAATGCCCCACGTGATATGGTTATAATATCGGATAATGCCGGAACAAGTAGCACCCTGATAAGAAAAAGCCATAATACGGGTATGAACGATGATTGGAAATCACCGGAAGCAAGTATGTTCGATAAAAAGAATATTGTTTCAAGACTTTGCTTGGAATGAGTATGCTCGCCTGCGTTAATGTGGGAATGAACGATAATCACCCCGTTTATCACATGGGTATGATTAAACAGAGTAATACTTCCTAAATGCACTACAAATACCAGTAGGAAGAAAAAACGAAAGAATGTTATATGTCTTTTTTCTTTTGCCAATTAAATATCAACCAATATATCTTTTTCTTTTGAAAGGTGCAAAATTACAAAAAAATCATCTCTATGCAATTAAGAAAGGACACAGAAATAACAATAAAAGCTAAAATGCAGCCTGTATGATAGAATTGTACCTAAAAAGCGGTATCTTTGTAGCAAACTCTCAAATTACATTTAAATGAAAAAGACTTTGTTATTAGGACTATTTGCATTGTCAGTTACTTGTACTGCTATAGCACTCCCAAACGATGCCGGTGACAAGAATAAAAGCAACATAGAATGTTGTTGTGAAGAATGCACTTGTAAGAAGTGTGTTTGCGAATCGGACTGTTCCGGTTGTAAAGGTTGCCTGAAAAATGAAGAATGCAGGGAACGTTGTAGAAAAGACGCCGAAAATTGTTGTAACTATCATAATAAGCATCACCGCAAGCAACATCGGGATTACAGACGGGGTGGCTGTTGTGGAAGGCGTTGTTGACAGCGATTCTCAAAGTGTTCAAACGCCTTCTTTTCTCTTTGTTCAAATTTCCCCAATATACGCCTCATTTACAGCATCGGTAATCTCGTTTTGGGGTTGTCGATGCTTTGTTTTATCAAACAGCTCTTGGTTTTCCGTATAATTGCACATCCAAAAAACGATTACCACCTGTCGCCGCTCCTTTGTTTTGCTGTAATTCTGCTTCATCGGCCACCCTTGCCGGTATGATTTTCCCATGCAAAGGTAAAGCGTCCCGTCCGGTCGCCAAGTACCACTGTGCTAACGGTCTTTGGAGCTTGACGGCAGCCTTCCCAAATCAAAGATTGACTTTCAGTCCCCCGTTTTTGAGCAGGCAGAGGCAGACGGAATGTCGCTGCTCCTTCTCGTCCTCCGGGGTGGGTATTCCGTCCAGTCTCCCGGCTGTTTACTTGTCTTATCCGTACTTTGTCCGCTGTTGATCCTGCATGTAAAATCAATCCCGACAAGAAGCCGAAAAGGCTCAATGAAAGGGAAAGAAAAAGTTTAACTAATTAAATTTCAAAGTTATGCACAGTACGATTTTTCAAATCACCAAGACACGGGTGGAAAAGGAAAACTTCCTGAACGAGGACACTCTCATGCAGGGGGACAACAGCCATTTCGACTATTGCGCCGAGATGGACGACAAGGTACGGAAAGAGGAAATCGACTATCTGGTAAACCACATCCTGCCCAAAGGAATGTTCGAGCTGACCTCAGAAGATACAATCCTTTACAAAGGAGGTGCGGATAAGTGGAAAGAGGATTTTGTCTCCGAAATCCGTAAGAAAGCGGAAGCCATCACCCCCGACAAGGTACAGGATTGGATTGGCCCCGTTTACCAACTCGAAAAATTCCTGAAAGACCCGCTGGACACCGGCTATTGGTTCTATACGGACGCGGAAGGCGTACAATCGTATGCCGAGCAGTCCTATGAGTTCCTGCGGGAGGTCTGCGACCTTGAACCGGATACTACACTTTACATTGGTGGTGTTATCGACTATCATTTCTGATACAGTCGGACAAGCATCAGAGAACTACCCGCTACACAAGTGGGCGGTGAGAAGTGGAAAGAGTATTTGCAGGGCCGATAATGCGGGTTGGAAAAAATGTGGAGCGACTTTTACATGAAATTCGCCCCACATTCCTTTTTTCACGATTGTCAGCGACGCATACCTCCGCTGTAATCCTCCTCTTGTGCCTCTTCGGCACGGTATTCCTCCATTCCGCCCAGCCGCTCATGCACCTTTTGCAGGTTGTCGTCCAGCGTGGCGTTGTGGTCGTATGGGAAGCTATGCTGCGCAATGATGCCGGCGTTGGTGGCCGGCCCGACATCTAACGAGTCGGTTTTCCTGTTGTACCCGATATACAGGACTTCACCGCCCGGAAGCTCGAACGCGGGGATTTTCTGCCCCGACACGGCGGCGAACTGCTCCGCCACCATATCCCTGGCCACCGCTTTTACATCGTCGCTGGCTCTGTCGGTGCCGTAACGCCTGATGTGGTCGCGTACTTCCTGCTCCGTGTACTTCAGCATGACCTCGTAGGTTCCACCGACGCTCCCGTTATATACCACGGCGAAATCCTTATCCTCGATAAGAAGGTCATCGCCACGGTTCCGGAGGGGAGAGGCGTATGTCTGTTGCTCGTCCATACCGTTGCCGTCGTAATACTCCTTGGCAAGCGTCAGCAGGCCCTTGTAGTCGCCTTTCTCCTTGAGTTCGTCAAGCTGTCTCGTGTCGTCGGCGAACTGGAGGTAAGCTACCGAGGCATAGAACATCTTCTCCGGAGAAGATACTTTATTCTCCTGTTTCTCCTGTTCGGAGACATCCTGTTTCAAGTCCAGTGCAATCTTATCTACCTTCTGCGTAATCAGCGAAGTCGCCCTTTTCACGTCGAGAAGCGTCGTTTTAATGAACTGCGGCGACTCTTTCAACGTATCGAGCCAGCTTTTCAGGTAGGCGCAACTGTCCTCCTTGATATGCTTCGTCATGCCGTAGCGTTGCGCAACCAGTGCACTGCCGAGCTCGGCCACCAGTTCCTCTCTGGCATACTCCGCCGAACCGAAAGTCGTCGGTTTAAGCCGGTCAAGCACGCCTTCCGCACCTGTCGAATGCGTCATCTCGTGGAAAAGCGTCCCGTAGAACGACTCCCCGTCCTTGAACTGTTCCTTCTCGGGCACGACGATTTCGTTCTTCGAGATCGAGTAGTAGGCGTGGTCTTGGTGCATCGGCTTTATGGGGCAAATCCAGAGGTTATCCTTTATCATCGTATCGACGGGAGCGAAACTGAACTGCTCGCCGTTCCCTATTTTAGGTTGCCCGTTCTCCTGCTCCAGCTTTTCCCACATCTCCGGACGGGCCTCCTTCAGGTTGGTCTGCGCTACATTGAACACACGGAATACCTGCATCTTCGGATAGACATTATACTCTTCTTTCTCTTTGTCGGAGAGTTTCTTGTAGTCATCGTACTTGATTTTCTCCTTCGTCTCCTTGTGAATACAGGTAAACGTGGTCAGCATGACCGGGAACGACTTCTCTCCGCGCAGCACCGACACACGGGGCAGCTCCTGTCCGTCCTTGTCGGGCTTGTTGAGCCGCTGCACGCAGTCGAAGGTGCAGAAACGCGGAATTTTGTATCCCTTATCCTCGCAGTGCAGAAGCAGTAGAAATGCGTTCATCCCGTTGTACTCGCGCCCGGAGAGGTTGCGCGGCCATTGTAAGGTATTCTCGGTGAACCACGGTTTCCTCCAGTCACCCCGGATGCTCTCGATTTTCTCGATGAGCATTTCTGCGAAGAGGTCCAGTGCCTTATCCTCGCTGCTTGGCCCGTCGTTTTTCGGTTTTCTGTAACCAGCCATGACCGTTACAGGTTGGAGTTATCCTGTGATGCGACATATTGCGCAAGTTCCTCCACGCAGCAGGAAATGTCCGGTTTCCCGTTATGCAGCGAGACGGCCATCTCACCCTTGGCGTCCACCTTGACACCCGGTTGCAGCCACTCCTCGCACGACCCGTTGAAGCAGAAGAAACGCACCCACTGGTATTCGAAGCCGTCATCGACCTTCTCCGTGCTGAACGCCGAGAACACCGTGTAAGGTTTGTCGTTCTTGTCCTTTCGCTGCTCGATATTTTTGCCCACCTTGCCACGGAAGGACATCTCACCCTTGAGGGAATCCGCGTCGTCTGCCGAAGCCGTGCCGATTCGGTCGGCGAAAAGGTTGAAATAAAGTTTGTCACCCCTGCGTTTCAGGTACATCGTACCCGTAACCTCTACATGCGAGCCGTTTCGGTAGCCGGCAGCTTCCTCCTCGTTGCCGTCCTTGCTCACACTGATTTCGACCGTACCGCTTTGGCCGTCCTTACCTTGGATTGCGACACGGAGCGGGAAAGACAGAAACTTCTTATCTTCCTTGCCTGTGCGTGTCGAAGCGTCGCGGCCGATAACGCCGCACACCGTTACATTACATTTGATCATAATTTATTTGTCTTTTAGTGATACACTTACCACTTCGGACAACATAGGGTCTGTTGAAGTTGAATGCGCTGAAAAACAGGCCCTAATCGGGAGCGCGTATCTTGATGTAGATAATCCATGCCGCAACCAGCACCTGCACGCCCACGATGACGAGGGTCGCCACCAGTCCGAACAGACGGTAGCAGACCAAGACGTGCAGGCCGAGGACGGACAACCCGAACAGACACCGGCATAGCTGTATCATCACGCGTCTTATCATATCGCCATGCCTTTACCGTTTCAGGTTTTCCGTCTGTCCCTGCTGCTCGGACATTCCCTGCTCGAAGTTCCGCGAAGCCGCCTCCGAGAGGAGGACGGTGTTCAGCAGCCCAGTAACACGCAGCCGTTTGGCTTCCTCGGAGAGGATACCGTTGTTCAGCGTGGCCGACAGGCGGCTCAGCTCGGCGGAGGTCAGCTCACGCGACACCTCGATGCTCCCGTTGTCCGCCCGCAGCGTGGCCCCGCCGTTTTCCCCGATGACGAGTTCGCAGGCTTTCATGCCTGTTACCAGCGATTTCAGGTCGATTCTCCGGCTGTCCATAGCCGCCGAGATGGCCGCCCTCTGCTCTTCCTCGTTCCTGCTGTCGATCTGTGCCGCCAGCAACATCAGGGAGGTGAAGGCGGTCATCGCCATCTCCACAATCGGGTCGTTGCACCCCGACATTCCCACGCCGCTGTCCTCCGAGGAGAGCAGCTTCTTCATCCATGCGTCAGGAGAAAGGGGCTGGCTCTCCCTGACACTTTCCGCGTCCCGGTATTTGGCGAGCAGGTCGTTTCCGTTGTGCAGTGCCTGTTGCCTGATGTTGCCCTTCTGCGCTATCTCGGCCAGGTACGCTGCCGGGTCGATGTCCCGCTGCGTGCCGTCCGCGTGAATCTGCCTGACACCGAAATGCAGATGCTCCCCGGTCGTTCGTGTTCCCGTATTGCCCGAGGTGCCGAGCCGCTGGCCCGCCTGCACCGTGTCGCCTACCTTCACGACGATATCGCCGAGGTGCATATAGGTACACTGCACCTTGCTGCCGTCCGGACGGGCATATTCCACCGTGACGGACTTGCCGCCGGGTGTGTTACCTTTGCCATTGACAGCGACGACCTTACCGCCTTTCTCGGTGGCAAGCACCGCATCGCTCTTGCACCGGATGTCTATCCCCGTGTGCATCCGTTTTGTCCCGTCTATCGGGTCCTGACGCATCCCGAACGGCGAGGTGATGAACAGGAACTCCTTCCGTTCGACCGGAAACGAATACTCCTTCGCGTTTTCCGATTTCCGGAGCGGGTTCTCTTCCACGCCGAACTGCTTTCCCTGCGCTTCCATCTCCCGCATGACCTGACGGTCGTACTCCTGCAACCCGTTCCGTTCGATAATCTGTTGCAGGCTGGCGGCATAACGGCCGCCCGTGGCATAGCCCGCCTGTTCGAGGCCCTGCGTCCATCCCTTGTAGTCGTCAGGGGCGAGCGTGAAGCAGCGGGCATAACGGCCGTTCTCTTTTAGGAAACGGGAGTGATGCTCGTAGGAATCACCCACGCTGTCATAGCTGCAGAACTTCTCGTTAGGCCTGTCATCGGTATATAGCCCATACCGCCCGCCTTGGGCAATCCATTCGGGTGTGGCCTTGATGCCGAAATGGTTGTTCTCGTTCAGTGCCAGACGGCTCTGCCCGTTGCTGCTTTCCAGAATGCCCTGTGCCAGCGTCACGGAGGCGGGAATGCCGTACCGCCGCATCTGTTCCATCGAGTACTCCGCATACCGCTCTGCATATTCTTGATTCTTGCTTGCCATATCTCTATCTCCTGAAAGTTGTGTGTTGTTCGTTCTCGTTTTGCTCGCCGTTTTCCTGCTGTAATTTAGGAGCGGTATCACAATCCATCACGTATGCCTGTAGTCCGAGAATCTGTTTTCTCGTTTCCTCGTTGTCATGTCCGAACACGAGTATCATTTTATCCGGATCATAAGAAAGATGTTTCTTGTGCGGAGGTAGCTTCAATTCATTGGCTATGGTTTCCGCATCGTACATGGAAGCATAATAGCTGCCTTCATGTTTGAAAAGGACAATCGCTTCCTGCTGTCCGTCCTTTATCTCCTTGTATCTGCCGTACAGTTGTTCGGGTAAGTTTCTTATGGGTAGTCCGTTCCTCGGCGAAGCGGGTTCCTGGACTACCTCGTCTGTACGTTTGACCGTTGCCTCCCTGCTTTGCTGCCGGGCGGTTTCCTTTTCTTGTTTCTCGCTTGTGTTCTCTTCCAGCGTCTGTCCCTTGCGTAGCACATCGGCAAAGAGTGTGGCTGCCAGATGCCGCTTGTATTCTGTTTTTTCCTCAGCCACCATCATGCGCTGCCTCTGCTGCGGGGTAACGCTCCGGGGCTGCATCTTCTGCCCGTCGATGGTCGCCACACACTGGGTCTCACCCTGCTTGGTCTTGTACACGGACACCCGCTGTATGCGGTTCAGGTCGATGTCCTGCGCCTCGGTGCTGAACAGGTCCACCTTCAGGGTAGGTTGCACTTCCGCCAGCGCATAATACTTGTGCGCCAGCTCCATGCGGACCTTCTCGATGTTGTCCATCGACTGCTTGAGCGTGGAGAAGAAACGGTTCACATCCTCCTTGTCCGGATAGACGCTGTAACCTTCCTTGTTCTCTGGCTTGATGTAGAGCGCCCAGCGCCTTTTATCGTCCGGAATCATCTCCGCGCGGGTAATGTTCACATCGTTCGCCCGTCTGACCGCGAAGGTTACGTCCAGCGTGGAGAGCGTCTCCATCGCCCAGTTCTTCAACCGGGCCAGTGTCACCTGCTTCTCGGCGAAGTAGCTGTCATCGGGCCGGTAGCCCAAAGCACCGTCGGGGTTGAAGAAGCGCACGCTCTCGATGCCTTCTCTCCGCAAGGCCCTGCCGATACGTGCCTTGTTCATGCCCGGTATCTCGTTGTCCACTTCCAGTGATGCGCCGGCAGGGAGTATCACGTCCGCCGACTTCTTGGCGGGGTCGATGACGATGACAATGGTTTTGTCCTCCTTGTTCGGGTGTTGTTTGATCTCGTCGGCCACGAAATAATGCTTGGGCAGCTGCTCCTTCATGTCCGAGGTCTGCCGCCGGTTGCGCAGCGTGGCGTACTCGATTTTTTCTCCCTTCTCTGCCTTGCGGATTACTTCGAGGGCGTTGTTCACGTCGCTTTCCAGCGCGTCGATCAGGCAGGGGTTCTCCTTGAGTTCCCGGTTCCAGTATTCCACCAGTTTCAGGCTCTCGTCGGACAGGCGGGCCGGCAATCCAAGCTCCAGCATCTTGATTCCCGAGGCGACTTCCACAACCAGACGCTCCTGCTTGAGGGCGTCTTCCGAAGGGGCCATGCCGTTCTTCATCACCATGCCCTCGCGGGCGAGGCGCTGCTGGTGTCCCGTGGCGCTCATGATCTGCCGCAGAGCCTCCTGAACGTAGTCGTTGTAATGCTCGAAATCACGTTGACGCGGCATATAGACCGCATCCTTGTCCGTCTCGTAGTGGGGCATTCCGCTGCCGTCCGAGCGCACGGGCACGAGGTTGTCCCGCATCTTCAGCAGGAAACCGTTGAAACGGCCATGCAGCCGTCGTTCATCGGCTTCCGAGTAACCTCTCTCCACGGCGCTCCCGTCTTTCAGCAGTACCGAGTCGTAAGCCTCCTTGTCCACGTAGGGAAATGTCGTCTGGTCGATGTTGAAGAGCGTTCGTATCTCCCGGTTGTGTACGCCCTTGTACTGTTTCCGTACCTCCTCGTCCAGTTTCAGGTAAGCCTCGCGGCTGATGATGTCCTCCGGGTTGTTGCGGTGGACGTACTTGTTCCAGTTGTAGAACAGGAACGGCACGCCCTGCTCGTGTTCACGTACCGCCGTGCCGCGTGCCTTGGCATCGCTGTAAAGGGTGAACAGGTTGGTCTTGCACCCGTTCCTATCAGAGTGCAGGGCCATGAACAGCCCGTTGAAAGGACTTACGGCAACACCTTTCGGGTAAAATTTCGGGTAGCCTTTGCCCGTGGCGTTGAGCCAGTGTCCCCCGGCGTTCGATGCCTCGTTCAGGGCCGTGGAGAGCAGGGCGACCTGCTTCTCCTGGGCGTTCTTTTCTATTTGCGACTTCTCTTTCATATTCGTATATCTTTTTCATTGACAGCATTATTGGATGCCTCGTGTCCGCACGACGGTTTCCGTCTCCCCGTTGTCGTAGTTTCGCGAGGCAATCTGGCGGAGCCGGTCGCTTTGGGCGAGTATGGCGTTGGCCAGCGTGTTCAGCGGCAATGCCCCGGTACGATAGGCGTCTGCCACCGTGGGGCTGAGTTGCACGGTACAGGGCACACGGTCTATCGTGGCGATCAGCGTGTTGCCCTGCAGTACCGGGTTCACGATGCGCGGGTTCAGCGGTTCGTCCGCGTAACGCTTGTACTGCACGTTACTGCCGTCGGCATCCCGGTTCGGTTGTTCCCGTCCCAATGCCTCGTGTCCCGCTTTGTTCAAGAGGTTCGCGCCGCCCAGACCGATAAGCAGCATTTTCAGCATAGGATTTTTGATGAACACGCCCGCCACGATACTCGCTATGGGCAGCAGGTTGTCCTTTATCCCCAATGATTGCGTCTTTCCCGTGAGTACGCCCAGCAGGATGTCGGGCAGCATGGCCAGTATATAGCCCAGATTGCCTGTGACATCACCGAGACCTTCCAGCCCCAGTGTGCGCACCAGGCTGTCCCAACCGTTCTCGTTGGTCTGTGCGGCCTGCGCCTCCTGTACAGTCTGTTCTTCCCGTGCCTCTTCTTCGGTCGGGACGGTTTGTTCCTGCACTCCTTCTTCCACCTTTTCCCTCTGTTCGCTTTCCGCATGTACCTGTCCGGTCATCGTAGCCTCATGCCTTGCCATGTACTGCAAGTAGGCTTCCTCCTGTCCGGGAGCGACGACAAGCGGCACATCCTTGTACCGTTCCGCCCGGTTCCGTTCCCCTTCGCTCTCCCTGTTGTTCCCGTACCACATCGGCATCTCTGTCTTTCCCGTTTTCCACCAGTCCATATAATCGAAAGTCATTACCGGAATCTTCTTCTGCAACTGCCCGTTGGCTTCGGCCACGAGTGTGTTCTCTTTGGAGGGCATCGCGGCGGCTTCCTTGCGGAAACCGTCGAACACGTTCCCGTCGCTGCCGAACACCCCCTTGCTGATACATTGCTCCACCGAAAGGTCCTCCGGCTCTTTGGACGCGAAATGGTCGGCGACAGCCGAGATAGCCACATCCGCACCGACGAACCGCGCGAACGTCGCCCACGAACCCACGCCGCCCATCATGAGGGTATCTGCCGAAGCCCCCAACACCTTGGCCGTCCCTTCCTCCAACCTGCTCGGCCGGTAGGCGGCCTCGCCGCGTCTTTCGATTTCCTCGGCCAACGGCGAACGGCTCAATGTTTGCGACAGTCCCAGCAGGCTCGACTCTGCCGCCTTGCGGATGATGTAGTCGGCTGATGACTTGGGCATCCGGTCCTTGACCAGTTTGTCGATCATCAGTTGCTCCACCCGGTAGTCCACGTAGGCGTAGGCAAGGTCACAGCCCAGCTCTCCGGACAGCGCGTCATAACGCTCCCTGCCGATTTCCCCGACAACGGCGTTGCGCCACTCACCGGCCATGTAGGCGAGGTCGTGCTGTATCTCTTTCGATGCAAGAATCTTACTCTTGCACATTTCAATGTAGTCCTCGGTTGTCTTGGAGTTCCATTCGCCCGTCACCTTGAGTGTCTGGTATGGGTCGGACATCGGTTGGGCCGATGACGCCATCATGCTCAGAATGCCGCCCAGGGAGGTGGAATACTCCATCATCTCTTCGCCCTGCTTGCGGGTCAGGTAGGCTTGCGTCTCTCTCATGACGGGTGCGAGATGGCTGTGGTAATAGTCGCCCATGAGCGCCTCTATCTCCGCAAATCGTTTGCTCTGCTTTATTCCGTCCATATAATTGTTGTATGTCTATATCATGTTTATCTGTTTCAGGAGTTGTTCCCTTGTCAGCTCGATGGCATTGTGGTACACCTCCATCTGTCGGGGAAAGAACTCTTCGAGCCACGCGTCCTTCTCGATGCGGTCGTGAATGAAGCGTATCGCCTGTTCCCGTTCGATCTCCACCGAGGCTTCCCCTTCCTCCCGGTTGTTGAACCACGCCTTCGTCCACCATCTCACTCCGGCACGGTCGGGATAGACGGAGACGATTCTCGGTATGTCGAAGCTCTGGATGTCGATGTCCAGTTCCGCCAGCGGGTCGATGACACCGCCGTATGCTACTGCTTCGTCATGAAGTTTTTTTTTACGTCGCCGCCCGCCGTGGAGAGGTACACCTCATGCCGCAGGGCAAGGTAATTCAGGAAATCCGCTATCAGCAGGTTCTGCACCTTGCAGGCCAGCGGCATGGCTTTGCGCCCCAGTCCGAGGGGATTGGCGATGCTCGGCATCCGCTCGTAGAAATACTCTTTCACCGCACCCATCGTGAAGATATGGCGCAACGACTGCTCCGTGTGTTCGGGCAGGCGGTATGCCCCATGCTGCAAGTCCTCCATGTAGTGCGGTAGGAAGCGCAGCATCAGCTCCTCGATTTCCCGTCTGTCCTTCTCGTAATCGGTCGTCGGTCCCGTTTCCGCCTCGTAGAAGCCGGATGTCTCGTTCCCGCCGGCTTCCTGCAACGCACGGATATTGCCGTACAGCATGGTCAAGAACTCCAGTGGGTTCAGCTCCTCGCCCTTGAAGCGGACCTCCATGTGCAGCCGCTCGCCGCTCAGGGCTACCGTCTGCCCGGCCTTGACACGCTGCCCGAACTGGGCATAGACATTCGACAGATGGCCGTATATTACTTCGTACTCACTGTAACGTATCGTCTGGCAGATGCCATGCACGGGATCGTTGCCCACGCCCGACACGATACCGCCGGCCACTGCCGACAGGATATGGCACCGCACGTTGAAGTCAATGCCGTGATGAAAAAATTTCTCGCCCGTTTCCGGGTGCGTCTGCTCGCCGTAGCCGAGCGACAGCTCCACGTCCTTTCCCTGCGGTTCCTCGAACGGCATACAATAGCCGCTGTCGGAATGCAGGATCATTTCTTCCGTATATTTCATTGTTCCGTATTATTTTGTCCTTCTATCTTCTCATTCCGCCGCTTTGGGTCTGCTCCTCCGGAGAGAGTGCCGGTGTCTGCGTCCTCGACACACTCTCCTGCGGTGCCGTGCGGAGAACACCCGCGTTGTTGCCGATGAGCAACATTCCCAGGAACAACCCGGCAATCTTGCCCAGCCAGCCGCGTTGTCCGAACACGAGGAACGCTGCGGCGACCAGCCCCGCGATGCTCAACCCCGACACGTTGCCACGGCCAAGGTTGCTGAAGAACCCGCCGAGCATGTCCAAGAGACCGCCCCCGGAGGTTGCCTGCATAAAGTTCGACACACCGTTCAGTTGTGAACCTGCGCCACTTATCGCATCGCCTATCGCCGAGACGGTCTCCCCGGCCTTCTCCTTCAGTTCCCGTGCGTCATCGACCGTACTCGCGAGGACGTTCGTGGCGGGTTTGCCGACCACGGCCTCGCTGACGATACGTGAGACACTCGCGTCTGTGGTCAGCTTTTTCCAGCCCACATAGCCGAAGGCACCGCCGACGGTTGCCGTCTTGACGGCCTGTCCGGCTCCACGCAGTGTCTGCGAGGGGTGCAGTACCGCATTGCCCATGCTCTTGCCGGCGGCTGACGTAGCCTGTCCTGCACCTCTCATGGCCTTGCCACCATATTTCAATATTGTACTCCAGAATCCCATATATCTTTGTTTTAAGGTCTTACATTCTTTCCGACTTGTCTCCAACGCCTGCGGGCGGCTTCCACGATGTCGCGTTTGTCGGTAACGGGACGTGCGCCCTCGTCAATCTCCCGCCAGATGTCGCCCATCGTGGTGTACTTCACCGCCTTGGTCAGCCGTTGCAGCTTCTTGTTCATCATCTTGAGCTTCGGACGGATGCCGAAAACAATCTCAATGCGTTCGCGCTCCGTCATCTTGTTGCCCGAAAGGCACGCCGTGCGGATGTCGTTCACAATCTCCACGCTATTCAATATCAGCTCCCGGTAAATCTGGTTGCGCCGCGTGGAGAGGGCGACGGCCAGCGCGTTGGTCGTCTGGCGGCTCACCTGTTTCGTGAAGTCTCCCATATTGTCGGTAAGCTGCGATATTTCGTGGTAGAAGCCGTAAATCTGCGCCGCATAGCAGACAATCGAACGGAACGAGTTCAGGTAGTTGTTGAACTCCCTTTGCAGGTCGGTCGTGGCTTCCACCTCCTCCTTGGTCCATATATGCCCCGTGGTCTGCATCAGCATGACCCTCTCCTGATTCTTCAGCTCCTTTTGTGCCTTGTCCGTGTAGGCCAGTATCATTCCGGCCAGCACGGGGTCATTCTGTGCCCATGTCTTGGAAAAGCCGACGCACAGCAGCAGAAAACATATCGTGAGTGTCCGTTTCATAGGCAGTCGGGATTAGTGTGAAACGGCGGCAGCCCTGCGCCAGCGCGTCAGGGCCATGCGGGCCGCCTCGCCGTTGCTGCGGTCGAGCATCCCGGCAGTCACATTGGCCCACACGTCATTGAGGGTATAGTATCTTATACTCAGGTAGAGCAGGTGCAGTTTACGGCTGAAAGCCGAGAGTTTGTCGTTCAGCTCCCACAGTGTCTTGCTCCGTTCCGCACTCGTGAGCATATTCTCCGTACCTCCTTTGGCCACGGCGTCATTGAGCAGCGTGAACACGGAGACCAGTTCCGTGGCCGTCTCGATGTAGAGGTTGTTCATGCTCATGCCGGCGACAATGCCCTGCGGGTTGTCCGCGACAGCCTTGCCCAGCTTCCCCAGCGTGAGGAAGATACGCACGCCGTCATTGTACAGATGGGTGCAGGCTTTCAGCGACGAGGCGTAACCGCTCGCCGTCTTGAGGTAACTGTTGTACTGCTTCTCCCACTTGTGTATTTGGTTGAACTCCGCCGCGATAGTGTTCTGAAGCAGGGCCGTCTGCGTCTGCCCCTTGATCTGCTTCTCTATCTGTCCGTTTATCAGCTCGTTTCCCTCTACCAGCGCCGCCCATTCCAACGGATTCGAGGCGGCAATCTGCGCTTTGCCATGTTGCGGAAGCAGGCAGAGGGCAACGGCGGCCAAAAACATGTTAATGATTCGTAATCTCATATATTCCCTTTTTTCGTTTATTGTATTCCACCCGTTCACGTATCAACGGCACGATGTCGTCGCTCCGCCTGATACCCGTAAGTTCGAGCCTCGGCGTATTCCGGTCCATCGAGAAGATGATGACCGTTTTCAGCCCGCAGAGCTGTTGCAGCAGGTTTTGGTGTTCCTGAAAGTCCACGATACGGTACAGTTCCATGTAATCGACCTTGCGCAACAGAAGCCCGTGTTCGCTGACAAGCTGCTCCCCGCCGATACGGTAGCGTATCAGCCGCAGGTAAATGAAACGGTATGCCAGCACAAGGAGCAGGAACAGGGAAACCGCCGTCGCCATACCGCACAACGGCATGGCCTCCATGCCGCCGTACACCAGTCCCGCCACGCATACCGACACCAAATGCAGCTCGTCGATGACGAACTGCATCCCGTGAGGTCGCAGCACGACGTTCCGGAACCGGGCTATGGGTTGTGACAGTATCATCTGTGAAAACGTGTTTGTCGTTCCTGTTCGGGTTCTTCCTCCTTGGTCTGCTCTTTTTCAGTGGCTTCTTCCAGCTTACGCTCCGCCAGCAGTTGCTCGTTCCAGCTCGTATAGCGATAGTCCGGCTCTTTATGGCTAATGGCAACGTCGTGTTCCTTGTCGATGCCGAGGAACTCCTGTAGCTTTTCCCGGTACTCCCGGTAGCACTTTCCCGTGGTGCCTGCCTGTTCCTTTATGTTTTCCGGGACACACTGCTCATCCCAACGCATCAACATGAATTTTTCCTGCTCGGCTTCAAAACGTATGTAGCTCTCTTGCACGCTCTTGGGCAATAACTCTAATTCTCCTTCGTCCAGATCATGGCCGTCCCCTATGGAATCGAGGTATGGCTTCCTTTCCGGTGTTTCTTCGATGGCGGAATGTACCGTGCGGCATATCTCTTGTTGTAATTCCCGTTTGAAATTCCATCCTTTCCGGTTGTTGTTGAAACAGATATGCTGCGTGGCAGGAATGGTGAGTTCAAGCACGTCTCGCGTCTGTTTTTCAATAGGTTTGCCGCCTGTCGAAACGAAAACCGCCTTTTGTAACTCTTGGTTCTGCGCCTGATGAAGTTGGTAATAGGCCATCGCGTCGTAAGCACTTTCGAACCAATAGACGTGTTTGGCCTCGGCAAGAGGCGTTTGGGCAGGGCTGGCAATCCACAGACCCTCGTTCGTATTGCCTTCCTCTGCCTTGTCTTGATAGTTACCGCTTCCGTCTATCCGCACAAGGTCTCGTTCCTCAAACCCCACGACCGTGCCGTAGCCTTTAGGCAAGGTCAGTGGGAAAGCGAGACAGGTGTGTATCGTTCCTTCTGCATCGTATTTCTTTGCCAGACAGAAATGGCGGTGAAAAGCATACTGCGTGCAAAGGTCGATACTCCGGTTCTTGAAATAGAGGTGGAACTTCTTCTGCGTTTCCCGGTCCCACGGGTCGAATTTGTGCAGGTCGTAGTCCGCGATGTGGAACGGACGGATGTCTTGCCGGGACTGTACGACGGGACCGTTCAGCAGGCGACTACACACGAGGTTCACCAGACGGTCCAGATCCATTCCCTTGCGGTATTCCGCAAATAGCAACGGATGTTCCTTAATAAACGAAACGACATTATATTCCCTCTGCCGGGGCGGCTGGGTACAGCATTTCCCCTGTTTCGTTATGACGAACTTGTCGCCCCGGATACGCTTTCCCTCGCTGTCCATGCGGCTGAATGAGGGTAGGCGCAGGCCGAAGCGTCGGTTCTGGTGATAACCGGCGTCGAGCAGTATATCCCGCATGTCGAGCCTTTGCAAAAAATCATTATATGTCAGTTCCTTATTCTCCATTGTCTATCTTTGATTGTTTCTTATAAAGTGTACCGCCTTTTCATCTGTGAAAACGTGTTTGTCGTTCCTGTTCGGGTTCTTCCTCTTTGGCCTGCTCTTTTTCAGTGGCTTCTTCCAGCTTGCGCTCCGCCAGCAGTTGCTCGTTCCAGTCTTTATTGGGATAGGAAGGTTGCTCTCGGATATCGGGGACATCATGCTCTTTATCCAGACCGAGAAAATCCCGCAGCCCCTTGCGGAACTCATTGTAATGCTTGCTCACAATATCCACTTGAGCTTGTATGTCGTCCGGATGGCACAGCCCGCTCGATCGCATCGACATGGCTTCTTCCCACTCGCTCTCGTACCGTCCGTAACTTGTCTGCAAGGTCTCCGGAAGCAGGTATATTTCACCGCTGTCCAAATCCCGGTCCTCACGCACGGTATCGAGGTAAGGCTTCCGTTCGGGGGTCTCTTCGATGATGGAACGCATTACGCGGCACTTCTCTGCCTGAAAATTCTTGTAGAACTCCATCCCCGCCAAATCTGTGTCGAAACAGACATGATGCCTGGCGGGAAGAGTGGCAGAAAGCACACCCCGCATCTGCGCTACGGTCGGAGAACCGCCCGTGGAGACGAAAACCGCCTTTCTCAACTCTTTGTTTTGCGCCTGATGGAGCTGGTAATAGGCCATCGCGTCGTAGGCGCTTTCAAACCAATAGATATGCTTGGCTTCCGCGAGCGGTGTCTTGGCCGGGCTGGCTATCCATAGCCCCTCGCTCGAATTGCTCCCTTCGGCCTTGCCCTTGTAGCTGCCGCTCCCGTCCGGGCGGGCACGTCCGCGTTCCTCGAAGCCCACGGCCGTACCGTCGCCCTTGGGCAGGGTCAGCGGAAACGACAGGTTCGTGTAGGCGGCCCCGTCCGGGCGGTGTTTCGTCGCCAGACAGAAATCGCGGTGAAAGGCGTACTGCGTGTAAAGGTCGATACCCCGGTGTTTGAAATAAGGATAGAACTTCTTCTGCGTCTCCCTGTCCTGCGGGTTGAACTTATGGATGTCGTAGTCCGTGATGTCGAACGGTTTGACATCCCGCTTGGGCTGGATGATGCGCGTCTCGCGGTTCTCAATGGGATGGTTCAGCAACCGGTTGCACACGAGATTGACCAGCCGGTCGCCGGACATTCCCGCATGGTATTCCGAGAAAAACTGCGGATGTTCCTTGATGAACGAAATGAGGTTATATACCCTCTGCTGCTGTGCGTGGAAACAGCACTGGCCGTTCTGCGTGACGATGAACTTGTCGCCACGGATGCGTCGTCCCTCGCTGTCCAGACGGACATAGGAGGGATAGCGCAGGCCGTCGCGCTTGTTCAGGTGGTAGCCCGCGTCGATAAGCACGTCCTGAATGGTCAGGCGTTGCAGGAAGTCGTCGTATGTCAGGTCTCCTTCCCTCATGGCCTTACCTCCCCATTCTCATGTCGTTCACCTCACGGTTCATCTCCGCCTCGAAAGCGCGTATCGCCACATCCCTCGGTGTGTCCACGCCGGGCTTGAAGTACGGACGCGGCGGGCCGCCGAAACGTTCGCCATAAAGTTCAGGACCGTAGTGGTTCAGTCCATGCACGACGCCTGCCGTCACCACCGCACCGGCGGTAAGGGCAGCGAAAATCTTCACGCCGAGACCGCGCTGCGCCTCCGGACGCATCTTCATGTCCACCTCGCTGAATATTTTAGAGAATAGTTTCATGCGATGAAAATCATCCACCGCAAGGAACCTGTCGTAGTCCCGTTGGCTGATCTCGTGGCTGATGACCTGCCCGTCAATGACGGCTGTCATCTTGTACTTGCCTTCCACCGTGGAAGGGTGTACGCCGATCTCGGTCACTTCGACCTCCCGGCCGTGCTTCTCCTCCCTGTACCAGCCCCTGTTCTCTTTGAGGTATTGCAGGTCGCGCCCGTTCACGGAGGCGATCATGCCCTCCCGTATATCCTCTTCCGGAAGCCGTGTTTCCAGCGGCGCGAGGATTTCCTGCTCCTGCTGCTGCCGTTGTGCCAGCTCCTGTTGCACTTCGGGGTGCAGGGCAAGCGGGATGCGCCGCTCGCTGTCGAGCATCTCCATCGTCACCTTGTCGGCGAAGTCCGCCACGACAACCCCGTTCAGTACCTCCAGTCGCTTCTCGACGGAATGCTCTTCGAGGGAGTTGGAGGTCAGGACGGCGAGTTCGTCATCCCTCAGGTCGTAAACCATATCGGCGGCTACCTGCTCGGACTGCACGGTCAGCGTCCGTGCCTCCGCATCGACGATAAGGCCGTGCGAGGCGAGGCATTCCTGCCATTTCTCGTTGGAGAAATAGACAGGCGAGGTTACCAGTTCCTTGTAGGGACGTGCCGGTTCCTGGCTGCGCGGACGGCTGACCATCGGCGTGATGACCGCCTGCAGGTTTTGCAGCACGTCGGTCTGTTGCACGGGGGCAGGCTGCGTTTGCCGGCCGCCCTTGTAGTAAAAGCCGTAACCGCCCGATTGCAGTTCGCCGGGTTTCATGCGCCCGTCCCAGCGTTCGGGGACGATGGGCGCCCCCGGATAGAAAAGCTGCCCGCCGACACGGCGCAGGTGGAAGCCCCACTGGTGGCGCGGTGTCCAGCCTAAAAACGGGGGCGGCATACCCAGCCGTCCCACACGCCCGTACTCGCCGATGCCGATACGGTAGCCGTGCAGCCCCATAGCCACACGACCGTTGGCATTGCGGGCGTGGACGAAATTCTTGGGCATATAGAAGTCATTGCCTACAATGCTCGTGAACACGTTGTAGGCTTTCTTGTTGGCTGTGTTCGTTCCCCAGTCCGTCAGGGCCAACATCTGACGTTCGGTAATCGGATAGGTCAGCAGCGGCGAGTCGTGTCCCTGCACGAGAAGCCGGTAGCCCGTGCCGTCGCTGACCACATGGGCCTGCATCCCGTTACGTCTTAACAGGTCGCGCATTTCGGGTTGCAGGTCCATCTGTCGGGGATTGGTATTCGTTCGTATCGCCATAGTCTGAAATGATGTTTGTCGGTTATTTACGCGTCGCCGGCCTCCATGGCCGCCTCCAGCTGCTCATCCTTGTGGTGGACGAACTCGGCAGCCGTCTCGTCGCTGACAGCGAGGTCGTTCTCCTTGCAGTAGCGGAGGTATTCTTCCTGCCATTCTGCCGAGAAATGATTGACGTAATCCAGCCAGCCGTATTCGCCGCGCTCCATCTTCTCAATAAGCACCTCTTCGGGATAGTATTGATGTTGTTCCATATTCTCCGGATGTTAAGGTTTTACTTGTGGAGCGCCGCCGCTGCACGGTTGCGTTCGCCGCTCTTCTTCTGCTCGTTCCACAGTTCCTCGGTGTACTCCTCTTCGGGAACGTAGTCAAGGTTGCCGTCGTCATCCATCATCCAGCAGCCGTACACGCCGAAGGTGTATTTGTCCCACTCGCGCTTGCTCTGTTCCTTCCATTTCTGCTCGTCGCCCGAACAGAAGCGGATGCCGGTCTTGGTCTGGAGGTCGATGCCGACTGTGACAGGATCGCCGGCCACCGCCAGCGTCAGCGGTTCGCCGTGTTGCAGCCCCCTGACTTCCACCGGACCGAGGTGCAGCTCATCGGCCAGTACCTGCAGGTTGCGCCCGATGATAGGTGTGGGTACCGACATCACTTGGTTCGTCTCGGGGTCTATCTGCACGAACGCCTGGCTGTGGCGCCCGTCCGCCGTCTCCACCTCCGCGATAATCGCCTTGCCGGCGAGCAGCTGTTTCTGTTGCGCTTCGTCGTACCGTTCCAGCGGCGAGGATTTCAAGGCGGGATAGAATACCACATCCGCCTGTCCGTTATCCATGCGGACAAGGGCGAAGCGGGTACGGCTTTCGACGGTTTCGCCGTTCTCGTCGCTGACACGGACGGGAAGCACGGGAGAGTGTCGCCCGTCGCAGATTTCATCGAGGACACGCATCGGCAGGTCCTCGATCATCTCCTGTGTGAGACCGAAACGGGCCAGTGTCGGATAAGGAAATTCGATAAGTTCAAATCGTACTTTATTCATACTTTAATTTTGTTTTGAATTATACATCGCAAAGATAGAATGTTTTTGTTTCTCGCTATAAAATCAAACTATATTAGTGCTTTATAGAGTGTGTTTTTTGTGATTAAAGTATGATTTTAGTGCAAATATCATACTTTGAATAGGAATTTAATCGTATTTTGAGCGGAAAAAGGAACGGCAACGGCACAACTTGGACGGAGCTTGTTATCTTTGCCGAATGAAAAAGATGATACTGACAATCATGTCGGGCGTTTCACTCTGTGCGATGCCCGCGCAGGCGCAATTCAACACCGTTGCCTCGGTTCCCAATAGGTACAAGGTAGAGGTGTTGCGGGAGGGTACGGACAAAGCGGAGCCGACACCTGCAGGTGCGGGTCCAGTACAGGGCGCACCTGTGGACATCCCCGCGTCCGCGTCGCCTGTTGAAAGCCGTAAGGAGATATGGGTAGGCCGTTACCTGAGCGTGAGCTATCCGCTACAACGGATAAGGATAAATTCGTCTTACGGCTACCGGAAAGACCCGTTTACCGGGAAAAGGAAATTCCACAACGGCATCGACCTGCACGCGCGTGGCGACGAGGTGCTGGCCATGATGGAGGGTGTGGTCGTGAAGGTCGGACAGGACAAGACATCCGGCAAATATGTAACCCTGCGGCACGGTAACTACACCGTCAGCTATTGCCACCTCTCGAAGGTTCTCGTCGGCAAAGGAGCAACGGTCCGCCCGCGCGATGTGGTGGGAGTCAGCGGCTCGACGGGGCGTAGCACGGGCGAGCACCTGCATATCACCTGCAAACTCAACGGCAAAAGTATCGACCCGCTGCTGGTACTGGATTACATCAAATCCATACAGGAGGAATGCGTGGCGGCATTGGCTACGCTGTAAAACACGGCCATATCACGACCAATCAGGTGGATATAATCTATATGGAAAGGTAACGACTAAGATTCAATAATGACAGATAAAAAGAAAGGCTCTCGAAGGGTCTTTCTTTTATCGGTTCTGCAGACGGTCGCGGACTTTCTGCCAGGCATGGGTGTCGAACAGGCAGCTTTGGCGCATGGTGGCATACATTTCCCGGAAACGTGACATGGGAATGGCAAACATCAGCTCGTTCGCGTCCAGATGGGGACGGACGGAAGGGTCGAAGCCGCCGAGGAAGGTGCGGCGCCCTCCGCGCCGGTTCTCCAGCGTGGCGAACGTGAAGGCACTCCCGCAGCCCGAACTGAATAGCGTGGAGACGGAATCGTCCGACGCATTGTCGAAGAAAGTCCATGCGGTAAGCCCCGAAAGTACGTCCGGGCTGGCGAGGAAAAGCACACCCTCCTTGTCCTCGAACGACTCGATCCGGTCCACACGGGCCAGATTGAGGTAAGGCCGTTCAATCAACCGAATCCCCATCCGCCCGATGTAGGAGAGAAACTCTTCCGGGGTGCTGATGTATCTCTCCTTCAGGGAAACGAAGTTCGGTATGTGCTCCGCCATCGGGGCGAACCCGCAGTAGAACTTTCCGCCGCCACAGCCGACGGTCTCGGCACTCAGGCTGACCACTTCGCCCGAACGGACACGGGGCAGACATTTGAACAGGCAGCCGTTGATGCGCTCCGTGCTGCCTGCCGGGGTGTCGGAGTACCAGAACACGAAAGGCAGAGCGGCAGACGGGCCGAAGGCTTCGAGGTTGTTGGCGAGAAATATTTTTGGGTCCATGATTATCGTTATTTTATAGGTTTTCTGATTCCGGTACAAAGGTATGAATAAAACCGTGCGTATTCAAACGGGAGTCAAAGTAAAGCGCAGTGAATATCGGGCATATAGCCATTGATGGTGAATGCCATGTGACTGACGTATCACGATTTCGACGCCCACTTGATTACGTCTATAATGTGGCTGCCCCAAACATGCAGCCTTATCAGCAACAGCGGCGGCATTTCAACGGTCTTGCCGTAGAAGATGGCGGCCACCACCTTGCCGCCGCACTTCTCTATCTCTTTTCGGTAGTCGTTCGCACTCTGCCCGGTCGTCAGAACATCGTCCACGATGATTACCTGCTTACCCTTTATATCGCCCGTAATGCGGTAGTTACGCGTGAGGATGCGTTCCTCGCCGCCCTTGGCACCATGCAGGCTCTCGCGTTCCCCGAATATTTCCACATCGTGAAATCCTGATGTCAAGTTCGGGCGGTGCTTGCCGATATACCAGTCCAGGCGGCTGAACCGACGCTCGTATTTCACGCCGCTGCTGCACGGCATGAACATGATATGATAGGTTCCGTCTTCCAGTTTCAGGGCATCCATGCACGCCTTGAAGAACTCTATGCCGTGTACCTTGCCATCCTTGAACCCGTACAGCGTATCGCAAAACTCCTGCTGCTCGTCACTGAGCAGGTCTTTATGTCGTGACGGATAATAATGTCCGTAAAAAGTCATCTGGACACCGTGTGACTTGAACGGTTTGAGCGGCTTCCGGTCCTCGAAAAAGTCGGAACGTGCGAAACAGAACATCCTGCAGGCGTTCCGATGTCCGGCCATCACGGCCAGACGGCAGAAATTGTCGCGGTCTTTCTCGTTGGCAGACAAGAGTGCGGCAGCAAAAGCCGCCGCACCGGCTTTCCGCCGCCAAAAACAAATGATGGCAAACAACAGGCCCACAAGGGCGCACAAAAATATAAAACATAGTCTCGCTTCCATAGCCACATGAAATTAAATCGAGCGGAACCGTGTCTGTAACTCCCGGATTCTTTCGATAAGCTGCTCAAAAGTAATATGCTCCCCGTATATCATGGATTCCTGCATAGCCTTGTAATCGTCCTGCCACACTTTCTGCACTTCTTCCGGCGGCAGCAAAATGATACGCTTGCGTATGTCCGGCGTATAGTCCACATCCTTTACGGAAGTGAACAATTCACGATGATGATGGATGGTCTGCCACAACTCGTCGTCGCGAATGGCTTTTTGCGCAAACGGTTCGTCCATCATTTTCATCAGGTCGTAAAGATGGCGGGATTTGCGGTTGGCAGTACGGCAGCCGTCAGTGGTAAACAGCTCATGGAGAAGAAACGCCTTTTCCAGGAATGTTTTTTCGGGCACGGCGGAAATAATATCCACATCGGCCACTGTCGTGCTTACCGAAGAATGGTCGCTAATCAACGACTTGACTTTGGCCTTGGCTGTCGGCTCAAACAAGGACCTCGCCCCGATTTCCAGCAGAACCTCGGACTGCAGATAATCGGGAGCGGAGTTTCCGAACACCGATTCATAGGCGATATGGACTTTACGGGGTTCCGGATAGGTCGCGTCTCCTTCACCATTCGGGTCTGCGGTGATTGTACAATGGTCGGCGAGACCATTCTTTTGGGTTGCACGCTGCAAATCAGCCGTGAAAACATCTTTGACGAACAATGATGAAGCCTTGCGTAGCTTTTTCAACTGTTTCTTTGTCAAATCGCCCTCCAAACCGAAAACGCTTCGATCAATGGCAAGGTCAATGTCCTCGGAGAATCTCAAAATCAAATTCCAGATTTTGCTCAATGACGACCCTCCTTTGAATACCAGCTTGTCAGCATACGGAAGGGTAAAGACCGTTTGGAGAATCCCCGTTACCCAAACATCCTTTTCTATTGCCTTGGGGTCGTCGATACCCATTCTAATGGCGACTTGTTCATAGATGACGCGGCGTTTGTCTGCCGGAAGTTGAAGAAATTTATTCATACATTTTCAGAATAATAGAACGTATCCATCCCGGAATCAGTTTCAGGTCTTCGGAAATACGCTCTTTGGGTTCATTGGATAACAGCTGCTTGATACGGCTGAATTGTTCTTCGCTCAGATTGCCTTGACCGAGTGTCTGGAGGGCGAAAGTAATCAGCATAATCAATTCTGATTTGAAATCGAGACGTTTGGGCACCACGTGCTTGAAGAGAATCCCCCTTCCATTGTAGATTTTTATTCTACGGGGAGTGCCGTCGGTAAGATATACGGCATTCATCGGCACTTGTGTGGAGAGTCCGAGTTTGTTCAATGCCGTGTCTCCGGTCGGCACGATGCGGCATTTGTCCCTTTGGGCAATGGCTTGGGCCACGTCATCTACACTCGGGTATATGACACCGAACCCAAATTCGGTATCGACTTTGGGCTTGCAATAAATTCCCCTCGCGAGCCGGATAATCTTGCCCGACAAGGCTATACGCTCAAAAGCCTTGTTGATGGTTTTCCGTTCTCCCGCATCCGCAAAGTCACTCGCGAATAATATCGTTCCGTATTTTTTGCTTTTAATCACGGAAAGTATTTTGTTTTCAACGCTTTGCATACTGATTTTATTTGGTTTTATGTCGCCAAAAAACATTTTTTTGGCGACAATTCAAATGCAAAAGTACGACATTTTATCATACGCACCAAATAAAAGACCGATTATCTGTTTGTCTGTATATGAGGCTTTTACTCACTCCATCTTATTATAGTCGAAACAAAATCCCTGTTTTAGCATTATTTCTACCGTTTCCGTCGGCAGGTCAGCCTTTCTCTTTTCGTCGGCGAAGGTTGGATAAAGCGCATCGGCGCCAAGCCGCATTCCATTCGGATAACGGAAACAGACTATTGCATGGTCGGTTTCCTATCCGGGTTTGGCTCATCATGCTTTCCTTTATCCTTTTCCTGCCTTGAAAAGCTGAAAACAGACCTGCTCGGCCAGACGAAAGCAGGGAGAGAAAAAACAATGTTCAACAACTAAAAAAACAAGACAGTATGAAAGATGAAATCAGACAGGACGGCAAAGCCGTATTGAAAAGCGAGGACGGGGTTTCTATCCCGATGTTCTTCAACAACCTTTGCGGAAAGAACTTTTCAGGCACACAGTACCGGGACTATATCAGGAACATAGCACTCGGCGAAATGGGCTTCAAACCCGGACGAATCGAGTTCTACCGTGACGGTGTACTGCAAAGGACGGGAGAAATACCGAAACTCTGAACGGTAAGCCCCCTATATCAACAAAGAAAACTATATAATTTAATGACTTACAAATATGGGAACTGACACTATTCATCCGGCGGAAGCCTATCTCCGCAACGAGAACAACCCTTCGTCATTGTATGTAAAGATTGAGGGGAAACGCAGACGTTTGTTTATCAACCGTAACATGAATGTCATCGGCATTATCGCATTGGGGAAACGGAAAAGAGGCTATGTCTTCACGAACTGGGCGAGTATTGAAAAGATATACTACCCGTCCCAAAAGCAGGAAGCGGACACGAACCGAAAACTGATTCTGAAATACCAGAAACTGGCCCGGCTTGCCACGCACACAAACGACTGGTTGCGAAAAATAGCCCATGCCGACTTGGAAAAATCCCTTTACGGGAACGGCATTACGACCGGTACACGCATCGACGGCAAGTGCATCCGGCTTTCTACAATCGGAAAATATTGCGGAATGGCGAATATGCAGCTTTTCCGACAAGCCATGAAGGAGAAGAAAAGTTTTTCCTCTTTCCGCTTCGATTTTTGCGGCTATGACGGCACGCTGTGGTGTGAGCCACGCGAGAACGGAGATATGGCGGCCGGCTTCAGCAAGGAGTTCCGGAACTGTGGCAACGGCTACTATTACCTGCTTATCAATGATGAATACATGATTGGTTACGACATTGACTAATCGCACGATGTCAAAGGAATCCGTATCGGGCAGAGACTTGATACGGATTTTTTGCATTCCGGTCTGCCGACGGCATATCCCTGTTATAATACACCTCCGCCTTTTTTACGACTGTCCCAGTACCTTCCGTTTACACCTTTCCACCTCCCTCTTTTAGCTGCCATTCCGACCATTCGCACTGTGCGACCTGTGGGGGATTGCATTTTTCCGCAAAGGTAAACCGGCTATTCCAATCCTGCCAATGCCGGCTGCCGCCGCGTGTGATCCGTAAAAATCTTCCTCTCCCTTGTCGAGCGTATTTTTCCGTTCAGCCTTGGCCGATTGTCCCCGCCACCTTTCGCAAGCAGAAAAATAATCCCTACGGTCGCGAACAGGCCGAACAGAGGGATAAAAAAACAAGGTTAAATTATGAATTACAACAAACTGACATCACTGGTGGCGAACGTGGAAGCCATAGAAACAGCAGTGAACATCCACGTGCAGGGCAGGACAGCCACGACAGACGAGAAAGAGATATTATCCCGGTACTCCGGCTTTGGGGGTATCAAGGAAGTGCTGAACATCGGGACGGACAACCCCGTTACGGACAACATGGCAGAGCCGCTGAACCGTCTGGAAAAGGCATTGCGGACATGGACGGGCGAGGATGAAACCATGTACCGCACATTGATAGAAAGCATAAAGGCGTCCGTCCTCACGGCTTTTTACACGCCGCAGTTCATCGTGGAAGCGGTGGCACGGCAGATACACGACACGTTCCAACAAAACGGCCTGAAAATGCGTTCATTGCTCGAACCGAGTGCGGGAATAGGCGGTTTCCTGCCTGTGGCAATGCCCGGCACACACAGCTACGCCTTTGAAAAGGACTGCATCACGGGGCTTATCCTCTCGCTCCTGCATGACGATACAGACACGGTAACGGCAGGGTTTGAAACAATCGGGGAACAGGACTTTGAACACTCAAAGTTCGATGTCATAGCCTCCAATATCCCGTTCGGTAATTTCAAGGTGTTCGATGCCGACCTGTGGAAGAAAGGCGGTATCTGTGAACAGGCCACCAAGACCATACACAACTACTTTTTCGTCAAGGCTATGGAACTGCTCGCCGAGGGCGGACTGCTGGCGTTCATCACGTCAAGGGGCGTGGCCGATACGCCCGGCAACAAGTTCGTGCGCGAATACCTCGTGAACCATGCCGATTTGATAAGTGCCGTCCGTATGCCGGACACTCTTTTCATACAGACAAGCGGTATCGAGGTAGGCAGCGACTTACTCGTATTCCAGAAACACACGCACAAGGCGGCACTCTCGCTGCGTGAGAAGATGTTTTTGCAGGTCGCCAAGGAAAAGGCCGACACGGCGGGAACCATGACCGAACCCACGAACAGGCTTTTCTCCCTACCGAAGACCACGCTTGCCACGGGCAGCCGCATAGTGACGAACCAGTACGGAAAATATGTCCGCAAGTATCAATGGCTGGGGGACGAAGCCGCCATGTCTCAATATCTCTCCGCACTGCTGAAATACGACTTCAGCCGGTTTTTCCGCAAAAGCCTTTTCACGGGCGGCGGTCAGGACGGACAGCACACGCAGATGTCCCTTTTCGGCGGTGTCGCCATTGAACGGACGGACAAGGGCAGACGGGCTTACACGGGCACGCTGGAGGGTTGGATGAAAGACGGTGCGATGGTCGTGTTCGAGGGACAGGTGGGCACGCTCCGTTTCCGTAAGTCAAGCCATTACAAAGAGGTGGCTACCGACTTTGTGCCGGTGGACGATGGCAAGGTGAACATCGAGAGGGCAAGCGACTACTTCCCCATACGCAAGGCGTATTTTGATTTGTCAATCAAAGAGAGGGAAGAACAAGAGGAACAGCCGCAGTTACGGGCTGAACTGAACGCCCTCTACGATGCCTTTGTTGCCAAGTGGGGCTGTTTTCACGACAACGACAACAAGGAGTTTATCATGCTTGACAGTCTCGGCACGGAAGTGTTCACGATTGAAATGCAGCTCGGCAGGGACATCCTCAAGGCCGACATCATGCGTGAGCCTGTGGCGTTCAAGAAGATAGACATGACACGAAAGCTGACGCCCAACGAGGCACTGGCAAGCAGCCTGAACTTTTACGGCCATGTCGATATGGACTATATCGGGCAGGTTACGGACATGCCCGAAGAAGAAATCATCGGCGCACTGAAAGGCGAGATATTCTACAACCCCGCCAGCGGAGAGTGGGAATACAAGAGCAAGTTCCTCGCCGGGAACGTCATAGCCAAATGCAAGGGCATCATCACCTGCCTGCAAGACCTCCCGGACAGCGAGAAAGAATGGGCGGAAACCTCCGTAAAGGCTCTTGAACAGGCCACGCCAGAAGCGATACCTTACGAGGAACTCGACATCAATATGGGTGAAAGATGGATTGACACGAAGCTGTACGCCGACTTCGCCACCGAACTTTTCGAGACGGAAGCCGAGGTGATGTATTTCGACGTGAACGACACCTATGTAATGCGCTTGCAGGGGTATTCCCCCTTGGCCTACAACACCTATTCCGTGCGCAGCTGCAACGGCGAGGACTTGTTTGTACACGCCTTACACGACACCGTGCCGGAACTGACGAAAGAGGTTTACCGTAACGGGGAGACGGTGCGTGTTCCGGACGATGAAGCCATACAGGAAGCCGCAGGCAAGATACAGGAGATTCGGGAGCGTTTCAACCGTTGGCTCGATAACCAACCCGTGGAAGTACGGGATGAACTGGTAAGGGTGTACAACGAGCGTTTCAATTGCTACGTGAGACCCGCCTATGACGGTTCGGCGCAGACCTTTCCGGGACTGACCTTTGAACAGTTCCCATATGACGACCTCTACCCCTCGCAAAAGGACGCTATCTGGATGATTAAGCAGAACGGCGGCGGTATCTGCTGGCACGAAGTCGGCACGGGAAAGACCATGATTATGTGCGTCGCCGCCTATGAAATGAAACGCCTCGGGCTGGTGCAGAAACCGCTCATTATCGGGCTGAAAGCCAACGTACACGAGATAGCAGAGACATTCCGCAAGGCGTACCCTATGGCAAAGGTTCTCTATCCGGGCAAGGAAGACTTTACCTCGGCCAACCGCAAAGAGGTATTCGCAAAAATCAAGAACAACAACTGGGACTGCATCATCCTCACGCACGACCAGTTCGGCAAAATACCCCAGTCGGAAGAGACCATGATAAATATTTTCATCGAAGAACTCGCCGACACGGAGCGCAGCCTTGAAGTGCTGGAGCAGTCCACCATGCGTTATCGAAGCGGAAAAATGCAGAAAGGACTGGAGAAAAGGAAGCAGAACCTTAAGGCCAAATTGCAGGAGCTACGCATGAAAATCAACAGCCGGAAAGACGATGCCGTGGATTTCCACACGATGGGCATAGACCACATATTTGTCGATGAATGCCACTACTATAAAAATCTCATGTTCCAGACACGCCACACGAGGGTAGCCGGTATCGGCAACACGCAAGGCTCGCAGCGGGCAATGAACCTGCTCTTTGCCATCCGTGACATCCAATACCGCACGGGCAGGGACTTGGGGGCTACGTTCCTGTCGGGTACGGTGGTCGTGAACGCGCTGACCGAGCTTTACGTGATGTTCAAGTACCTACGTCCGCAGGAACTCCGAAGCCAGCGTATCAGCTGCTTCGACGCTTGGGCGGCGATATTCACCCAAAAGACAACCGACTACGAGCTGGGCGTGACGGGGACAGTGAAGCGCAAAGAGCGTTTCCGTACCTACATCAAAGTGCCGGAACTGGCGATGTTCCTGCGTGAGATAACCGACTACCGCACCGCCGACATGATAAATCTCGACGTGCCGGAGAAGAACGTGCGTTTCTTTTCCAACCCTCCGACCATTGAGCAGGAGGAAATGATAGGGCGGCTCATGGCCTTTGCAAGCAGCGGAAAATGGGAAGACTTGGGGCTGGATATACCCGAACCGGACAATCTCGACAAGGCGAAAATGCTTGTGGCTACCAACGTGGCACGCAAGATGTCCCTCGATATGCGCCTGTTGGGCGACAAGTTCAGAGACGATGAGAACAACAAGGCCTCTATCTGCGCACGGACGATTTACGACTATTACGTGCGCTCCAACGCCAACCGGGGTACGCAGTTCGTCTTTTCCGACCTCTCGACTTACAAGCCGGGCGAGTGGAACATCTATAGCGACATCAAGGACAAGCTGGTAAGGCTCGGTATTCCCGCCGATGAAATCCGCTTTATCCAGTGCGCCCAGACCGAACGGGCGAGAAAGCGGCTCTTCGACGACATGAACGCAGGCAGGGTGCGTGTGCTTTTCGGCTCTACCACCATGTTAGGCACAGGAGTAAATGCCCAACAGAGAGCCGTAGCGGTGCATCATCTTGAGATTCCCTGGCGCCCCGCCGACATGGAACAGCGCAACGGCAGGGCAGTACGCAAGGGCAACACTGTGAAGTTCTGGGGCGACAACACCGTGGATGTGGTAATCTACGGCACGGAAAAAACGCTCGATGCCTACAAGTTCAACCTGCTTAAAAACAAGCAGATGTTTATTAACCAAATCAATAACGGCACGATTGCCGTGCGCCGCATGGACGAGGACGCAATGGACGAGAACAACGGTATGAACTTTGCCGAGTTTATCGCTATCCTCTCCGGAAATACCGACCTTTTGGAAAAGGCAAAGCTCGACAACAAGATTATGCAGCTCGAAAAGGAACAGGGCATTTTCAAGAAAGAGCGCATCCGTGCGGAACGTAAGATGAACACCGTGCAGGAGGAAATACAAAAAGCGGACGACATGGCGGCACGCATGACACGGGACATGGAGTACATCGCCTCGTACACGGGAGAACGCAGGACGCTGTTACTGAACCTGCCGCAGGCCACAGTCGAAGAGACCGGACGGGAGCTGCACCGTATCGCCAAGACCTACCGCAGCGGAGCATACGGCACGATAGGCACGTATGCCGGGCTGAACCTGCTCGTGCATAGCGAGTACGGCCTTGACGGGGTATTCGAGCGCAATACATTCCTCGTGGAGGGGGTAAGCGGACTGAAATACCGATGTGGAGTGTCCGGCGCGTTGCCGCTGGGATTTGCGGAATCGGCACAATATCCGCAGAACACGCTCGGCAGGCTTCCGTCCATGATTGACGAACAACGGAGGAAGATGGAGAAAATGCAGAAAGAAATACCCGCCTTGCAGGGTATCATCGCCCGCAAGTGGGACAAGTCGGACGAACTGGCAAGGCTCAAACAGGAGTGCAAGGAGCTGCAGCAGCGGATTGACGAGAGCCTGAAAGAGACGGAACAGCCGCAGATACCGGCTTCCGAACTCGAAATCACCGACAAAGCGGCTTAACCATAATTCATATTTTAACCGTTCCCTCTGCATGGTCGCGATGACCGGGCAGGGGGATTTTTTTGTGACAAACGCCAAAGGGCTGTTTGTCCTCGTGATACCCTTTTTACACTCAAGGCCAAAATTGTCCTTTCTCCTCCTGGCAAAGCAAGGGTTTTGAGATTTACCCGAAAAATAGCAAAGTAGTCCCTGCCAATTTTCCGTCCCTTCCTTTTATATATTCCTCCGGACGGCTTTCCCACCCGAAATCAGCGGAATGTCTGTGCCGCAGCCCGCTCTGCATTACAAGATACGGGGAGGCAAAGGCGGACAAACGCCGCCCGGCACGTGCTGTTCCATGTCGGAGCTTCGGCACGCCGAAACAACGCGGCATTCCACGGCATGTTCCGGATCGGCATGATGTTTCTCCGTCCTTTGCTGTTCTCCCTACCGTATCTTTCCATTCCGGGCCGGCTGTGGCAGGGGCAAACGGGACACATCCGATTCCATGACGGGCAGAGACCCGGCACGCCGGAGTTTTTGCCTGTCACAGAATCGGAAGAGTCCCCCTTGTGTTTGCCCCGGCAGACCCTTGCCAGACCCGCCCGGCCGTACCTCAATCCTCCCTCTTTTACATACCTTTTATACACATCCTGTCTATCCCCTTATACCGTCTCCCGAGTGCTTCTTTCTGCTTGGCAATGCCGTCCGGATTTGTCGGACGCAAAGGTCTGTCATCGTGTCTTAATCGTCCGGACTAAAATGTATTTCTTGCAAATTCTTCCTCTTGCAGAGCGTAATTTTCAAGAAAGACCGGGCATATAAGACCTTCCGATGACGGTATCTCGGCATCCGCAAAATCCCGGAACGGCAGTACAAGAGCCGAGAGCAGGGAAAATAAAGAAACAGAACTTAAAACCGATATGGCAATGGCAAAGAAAAAGGAAAGGAAAAAGACCTACAAGTTTATCGAGAAGCTGATAGACAAGGTGACGACCAGCAAGAGCAACAACACGGAGTTTGTCTGTTACGGGCATCTGGTGGAGCTGTTGAGCGGCACGGAAGATTACGTTTCGGTCACGATATACAATACCGATGACCGCTACGGGGGAGGAATGGCGGACTTCGATTTCGACTACCTCACCAAAGAACTCCATTTTGTCAGCTCCGAGGGCAAGGCACTGACAGAGAAGATTATCGCCACATTCAGGATGTTCTATTCTCCCCGGCGCATCCGTGTCTCTTACGATGAACTCGAATACGAGGACGAGGACACCACGTATGAGTATGACGAGACGGACGAATACGTCCCGCCTGTCAAGCATCTGAACAAATGACGGGATTATTAACAGTAAAATCAAGACAGACAGCATTATGACTACAAATTTATTGAAATCAAATTCACAGGGCGTGCCGTCGGCAGCCTTTACAGGACACAGGCACATCCCTTACGTCAAATACCCGCAAATCAAAGGTCGGCTGAAAGTGGCTATATACAATGCCTATCTGCAAGGCATCCGCAACTTCCGGTGTGGCATGGCGGTAGGCTTTGATATGCTTGCGGCAGAAGCCGTACTGGAACTGAAAGAGCAGTTGCATGACATTTCCCTGTCGGCAATCGTACCTTATAGAAACCAAAGTGAACGCTTCGCTCCGTCCGCACGGGAGAAATACAATGCCATTTTGGAAAAGGCAGACGATGTGAAGGTACTTAGCGAGGATTATTACACGGGCTGTTTCCATGAAAGGAACGACTATATGATACGGCACTCATCCCTGCTGATAGCCTATTTTGACGGAACCCCCAAAGGAGGGACATTCTACACATGCAACAAGGCCGCAGCCAAAGGGGTGCCTGTGAACAACCTCTATATTCCATGATACTGCCTGTGGGTGAAAGGTAAAAAATCCTTTCATCCACAAGACGCCTGCTCTCCTTTTATAAACCGGTTCTCACTCTAATCCGTCATCCCCATTTTATCCCGTTATCCTCCCTTTTCTATTATCTTCCTATCATCGCTTATCCGGCCCATTCCTGCCGTTTCCGGTTGGGTTTCCAGACGCAAATTTGGACTGCCGCGCTTGATTCCGTCACTTTGAAGTGCATTTCCTGTAAAATTCTTCCTCGCAGGGCGAGCGTAATTTTCCGGAAAAAGCGTCGGAAACAGCTTGTTCGCCAGTCCCTGTAAAGCATCTGTAAATCCCAAGCGGTTCAGGCATGAAAAGAACCGAACAAAGGGATAAAAAACAAAAGGCATTTTAGGTAATGGCAGGACTAACCACCTTGCCGCAAAACATTTTCAGTTTATGTTATACGTTCACACCATTGGCCGCATCGGCAAAGACAGCCAGGTCATCACAGGAACACACGGCTCATTCATCGCTTTTGATATTGCCGTGGAGGATTATTCACACGGGAACAGTGTTACCACTTGGGTAAGGGTACGGAGCAAGAAAGAGAACCACATCCGCCTCTCCGAATACCTGACCAAAGGACGGCTCTTGCTCATTGAGGGAACGCTTTCGGCCTCGCTTTGGAAAGACAAGGACGGGAACCATCAAATCCAGCTCTCCATTGCGGCAGACACGCTGGAGTTCATCAACACAGGTAAACGGGAAGGCACGGCTTCCGACACGGCCGACACGACGGACACCGCAGGCGAGGTCCCTGAGCCTCCTGCCGACGCACCGCAGGACGACAAGGATGACCTGCCGTTCTGATAGGGAGCGTAACGGGGTGTTTGGAAAAAGACAGGGGGTGAGGGTACTCCTCGCTTCCCGCCTTTTATCCGACAATAGGAAAAACAGATGTTTCACACGAAAAACAAGACGATGGACAAGAAAAATCACAACACGACCGGACGCACGGAAAGGCTGGTCGAAAAATCCCCGATGGTTGTCAATGTCAGGCGGGAAATCATAGATGTCCTGCGGATAACGAACAGGCGTTTCATGTATGACCCGCAAACGGGGGTTTTACTTTTAGGAGATGAAACATACGGCAAAAGCATCCGCAGCTCCCATGCACAGGAGTTCCACGACTCCCAAGCGGGAGGCCGTTTTGATGACTATCTGCGCGGGTGGGTCGGCATATCGAGGCGATACCCCCGTGGGATTGTTCATTTTGCCCCCGCCGTCAGCATGGAACAGTTCGACAGGGGCTTCGACACGTTACTGATGTTCGCCCGGCTTGAGGGCATAAACGGCGATACCGTAGTCAGGGGATTCTGCACCCTGCCCGAAACAAAGCTCAGCGGGATATTGCCTGCCACCCTCAAAGAAGGTACTTGACAAGCAGGGGATGTTACTCCTGCGGTGGGTGCCCGGTTATAAATCCACCTGCCGGTGATTCCTTTTATACCTCTTCCTTTCCCTCTTCTCTTATACCTTGGTTGCACCTCCTTATTCTTATATATAACCTTATCCGCCCTTTATAGCTTTGCTCTTATATCTCTGCCTGTCGGCCATCCACCCTTTTCTATCCTCCCCATTATCGCTTATCCGGTCCATTCCTGCCGTCACCGGTTGGTTTTCCAGACGCAAATTTGGACTGCCGCGCTTGATTCCGTCGCTTTGAAGTGCATTTCCTGTAAAATTCTTCCTTTTTGCGAAAGAGTAATTTTCCGGAAAAAGCGTCGGAAATAGCTTGTTCGTCAGTCCTGTAAAGCATCTGTAAATCCCAAGCGGTTCAGGCAGGAAAAAGAGCCGAACAAAGGGAAAAGAAAAAACAACTCAAAATTAAAGAGATATGGACAAAATTAAATTGGTGGTTTTCAACGAATACGCATTGGGATATATCATGCCCGAACAGCCCGACAAAGTTTGTACGTTGGCTGATAGCGTACTGCGTGGCGCACCCTTCCGGGTAATGAACGAACCCTACTACATAGGGTCGAAAGATACCGTCAGACTGGCAGGAAAGCAGGACTTCGAGACCTTTCGGGTACTATTCGACGGGTACGACAATCCGCAGGAGTACGAGTTTGACCCCAACCGATAGAAAGTGATTGCAATATATTTATAAACCGTTAAAATTAAATGAATTATGGAAACAACGAACAACATTCAGTCAGTAGCAGAGAGAAACATCACGATGGTAGCATTGGCGAGCATTCAGCCGAGCAGCTACAACCCACGCAAGAACTTTGACGAGGCGAGCCTCGCCGAGCTTGCCGAGAGCATCCGTCAGCAGGGCGTGTTACAGCCTATCGGGGTGCGCCCCATTGCGGACGACCGCATGGAAATCGTGTTCGGAGAACGCAGATGCCGTGCCTCCCTCATGGCAGGGTTGAAAAAGATACCGGCTGTCGTCATGGAAATCTCGGACGAGACAGCCGAAGAAATGGCGGTAACGGAGAACCTGCAACGCAAGGACGTGACGCCCATAGAGGAAGCGAACGCCTACCAAAAGCTCATAGAGAGCGGTCGCCACGATGTGCAGTCGTTGGCGGTGCAGTTCGGAAAGAACGAGAGCTACATCCGCACCCGTCTGAAATTCGTCTCATTGATACCCGAAATCGCCCGACTTCTGGAGCAGGACGAAATCACAATCAGCGTGGCAAGCGAAATCTGCCGTTATGGCGAGGATATTCAGAGAGAGGTGTACGAGAAGCACCTCAAAGAAGATGTGAGGTTTAACAGTTGGCGAGGTCTGAAAGCCTCCGAGGTGGCAAAGAATATCGAACATAATTACACGACCGACCTTGAACGTTATTCGTTCGACAAGACACTCTGTCTTTCGTGTCCCCACAACACCAACAACATGATGTTGTTCTGCGAGGACGGTTGCGGAAACTGCGCCAACCGTACATGCCTTGCCGAAATGAACGCCTCGTACCTTACAGAGAAAGCCGTGCAGTTCGTGGAACAATATCCCACCGTGTCGCTGTGCCACCAAGAGTACAACTACAACGAGACGGTAGTGGAACGCCTTACCGCTATGGGTTACGAGGTAGCGGAACTCAAGTGCTACGCCACCGCATACCCCGAAACACCCGTAGCCCCCGAAAAGGAGGATTACGACACCGCTGGGGAATACGAGGAAGCCTACAGGGAGTACGAGCAGGACTTCAGCGACTACATGGAGCGGTGCAAGACTATCCACGAGCAGGCGGAAGCAGGAGAGATAACGCTCTATATCCGTATCGAGCAGAAAGAGATTGTACTCTGCTACCTGACGAATGCCGCTTCCAATGCGAACGGAACGGACGGGACAACCGAAAAACCGCTTTCTCCCGTGGAGAAACTCGACAAGCAGGACAAGCGCAACAAGGAGATAGCCCTCGAAAAGACCGTAGAGGACACCAAGAAGCAGATTTTAGAGGTGGATATGTCGGACACGAAGTTCGGGCAGGACGAGGACAAGATGATTTATTTCTTCCTGCTTTCCTCACTCCGCAGGGAACACTATGCCGAGGTAGGCATTGAGAGCGAGGAAACCTACCACTACCTCACGGACGAGGAAAAGATGAACATCATCGCCAACCTCACCGCCAAGCAGAAAGCCGTTATCCGCAGGGATTTTCTGATTGCCAACTTCAAGGGCGCATACGGCAGTAACGCCATTGCCACCCTCTTGCTTGACTTCGCCGAGAAGCACATGCCCGAAGAACTCGCCGTTATCAAGAACGGGCATAACGAGGTGTACGAGAAGCGACACCAACGTATCGAGGAAAAGAAAGCCGTCCTGCTCGTGCAGGAACAGGCGAAGCAGGAAGCCGTAGAAGCGGAGGACGCACAACCCGAAGAACAGCCACAGCCCCAAGTGGAGCTTCAGACGGAAGAAGTCGCAGCATGACCCATGCGGACGAGCCAAAGGCGGGACGAAGAAATCCGTCCTGCTTTTTTTGCACACAAGCACCCTTGACGGAGGGGCGGCGACCTTTTTTAGCTGCCGCAGGCACTCCTCTTTTTTATCCCTCTGTTTCCCCTTTATACCGTTACAGCTTCGCCGGAGGCTCTCTGCCCGTCGGGACCCGCTTTTTCCGCCGCAAAGGTATTGCCCCGGAAGCACACCCAAGTACCGCTTGCGCTATTTGAACATAATTTTCCGGCAGCTTTTCCGATTTACAATCGTCCATATCTCACGGACGCTCGATACCGCAACGATAAAATTCCGCCCAAATTCCTTGTTTGTTGTTTCCTTTTAGGCAATCTTTGGATGCGCGTAAAAATCAGATCCCTACGGAAGAAGCCTTCAGGCTTCCGAAGAGAGGGAAAAATAAAAACAGGTGTTCAACCACTAAACAAATGAAGAATATGGAAATTCAATTCGTTATCGTTCGTTCGGAAAACAGAGAGTATTTGTGCTACAAGGCAGAGGACGTGTATGTGGATGTCAGCAACCCCATGATGACCTTTACCGACGGTGAGGATGTCTTTGAAACCGTAGAGCCGGACTGCTCCCTCATGCGGAAAGAGTACGAGTTCAAGGGCGAGCGGTTCTACCTTGTGCCACGCCTCTACGGCAATGGCTGGCTGGCGCTCACGCTGGCAAGCGTGGAAGATGAACAGGAGTATATCGTGCTGTCCGTCAATCTGGAGGAAATGGACGCACTCGGTTTGCCCAACCGCACATTCTTGGATGTGAACCATTACCCGGAAGCAATGGACTTCCTGATTGCAAACGGGCTGGCGACCGATTCTGGGTACAGGCGCAGAAGCGGTTTTGTGGAATACCCGATGGCAACGCTCAATCTGCCGCTTCTTTACCGGCATAACCCGCAGGTGTTCCAAAGAGCCAATATCGAACAGTTTGAATACGAACCTTAAAGGGACGGTACAGACACGGATAGGGGACGGAAAAATCCGCCCCTGCCTGTAATATTATATAAGGTATATCCGACAGGCACGTATATGTCCGTGCCCTCCTTGATAGCACTGCTGTTCCTCCCTCTTTTAGCCTCCGTTTCCTCTTGTAATATATAAAGTCGGCATTAGAACGAATCTATTGCCGGCTTTATATATTCATCCGCCTTTTATGTGGCTATCCCTTATATGCCCTTGCCGTCCAGTGACTTTCCGCCCGGTTTGTTCCATAATTGGTATATTGCTATTTATCTGCAAAAACAGCAATAATTATCCATATATAGATACTTATTTCCTCTTTTTTTATCCCACCGTCCGCCCGTTGTAGCTTTTCCCGGGTTCTGACACCCCGTGTCGTCCCCTGTCTGCTTTTAGGATGCGAAGGTTGGCTGACGCGCTCAATCCCGTCGCTTTGAAATGCATTTCCTGTAAAATTCTTCCTTTCCGTGAAAGAGTAATTTTACGGAAAAAGCGTCGGCATGAGCTTTTCCGTCCGCCCGTTTGAGCATCCGTAAAACCCGAACGGTCCCGACAAAGGGAGCCGAACAGAGGGAAGAAAAAACAAATCAGTAAAATTTAAGACAATGGAAAAAGACATTAGAGAAAGCAGAGAGTACCGCCTCGCCAAAGACTGGGAAATGGCGGTAAACAGTTTCAGTTTCAATCCCGAACGCTTTGCGGCGGCAATCCCCGACATGCACCCCACGCTCCAGCAGAGCCTCTATCGCCTTATCAAGGCTTGTATCAAGGTTATGGCGGACGAGACACGCCGCTACGACGACCGTAACAGGGCGTCGCACGAGGAAGCGAAACAAATCATGGAGTTCCTGAATGAAAACGGGCGTAACATCCCGTTCATATAATACATACGGCTATGAGAACACAGGATATTCAATTCGGCGGCGACACGTTTGTATGCCGCATCGTGAAATCGAACGAGGGCGAGGACCTCCTTATCGGTTCGACAAAGCTGCTCGATGCGCTGCATCCGGGCAGCTTCGAGGACGAGAACGAAGGCTTTGCCTGCAAAGAGGCGGAACAGCTATACGACGAGGTTTTCTTCTTCACAGACAAAAAAACGCTCCGGCTTCCGGACAACGAACTGGTCGCCGAACTCAAGGAGAGCAATCCCGAATGGTTTGACTAAAGCAAATCACAATCAATAATCATCCAAGAATAAAAAGTTATGGAAAAAGAGTATGTAATGTATGTCGCACAGACTATCTGGGAACAATTGTTATCCCTAAATCCCGCACCCGTCATCATGTCGTGGGGCATCGAAGAATTTGCAGCCACCACATACAGGGACTTGCCGGCACTACGCATCAAGGTGAACGGACGCCTGCACACCGGATATGTCATCGTGGTGCTCAACGGCTCCGACTATTATGAGGTGTATCTCCAGAAAGGCTTGAAGGTGGAGTGTATCAGCGAAGAGGTATGCTTCGACGAGCTGGGAGACGTAATCGACCGCGCCATCGAAAGAGGTACCGACCAAGCTGAGTACGACCGCTTCTGCGAGCGGGAACGCGCTCTCTTATTGAGCGGACAGTCAGCCTGAACACCGCCGGCACCCACAATCCACGCCGCCCGTACAGCACAATAGGGGCGGCGTTTTCGTTTGCGACCGATAGTGACGAATGCAGGATGTCCCGTTATAGTCCCGAGATAACCGGGAGAAACACCACCTTATTCTACAGATGTCGGACATACACACATGAGATGATGTGCATTATTTAGGCTGCAGCATATATCCGTTACTTCTTTTTTATCTCCCTCGTGTCGCACCATACCGGTTCCTTTCATCGCGTACCGGCTATTCTTCTGCCGTCACATACATCTGGTTACGGCTTGTCGGGTTGTCCGGCTCCGTCATTTTTAGCATTCCTGCGGCAAGCATCGGATTGATATAGACATCCATAAAATTCTCTCTGTTTTTCAATCCCACCCGTTGCATGATGTCAAATAAGGATTTCGGCTCGACACAAAACGTCAATATCTGCTCCTTTCTCAATTCTTTCTTGTCGGGTTTTCTTGTCGGGTTTTCTTGTCGGGTTTTCTTGTCGGGTTTTCTTGTCGGGTTTTCCCCAAGTTGCATGGTCAGCACCACGTAGTCCGGTCGCGTTGCCTCCGTAACGGTAGGAATCGGCCAGCCCAACGACTGCCATCCGCTTACGATTTTATCCACGCCGCTGCCGGCTTTCTCGGCACGTCCGAGCAACATGAACATTTTTTGCAAGGTCGGATTGCGGCAGATACTACGCCCTCCCTCGAAATACTGTTGTCGGGAAACCAGCATCATGCCTTGATTCATGAATACGAGGCTGTCGTCGGTACGCTCCACGATGATATGCCCCTGTGCATTGACGTCTTGGTGGACGATGCAGTTGATAAGGGCCTCTCTTACGGCGTCATGGGCAGGCGTCTCTTCCAGACGAACACCGTCTTTCATCATGAACGGACGGGGCAGCGCCTGTATCAGGCGGTTATACACCCTTACATAGAACTGGTAGAGGTTGGCTTCCCACAAACCATCCGGATAGATACGGTGCGTCCACCTCATATCGGGGTTGTCGGTCGCGACACGTTCCCGATAATCCACGAAATACATCGGGTCGCCCGAACGGTTGATAATGCTGTCGTACTTGCCGAACATCAATAGACCGGCCAGCGTGAATCCCTCTTTCCCGGTTTCGTATTCCGTGGCGTATGCCCCGGTCTTTTTCAGGAAATCCATGTCGCTGATTCCCACCCACGGATGGGTGGGCTGCAAGCTGGCGAGTGTCTGACGGTACTGCTGCAAGGATTCCTTGTCTATGTCCCGCTCGAACTCAAAGCCCACGAGAATACGCCCGTCCTGCGGATGACGGTCGTGGTCGGCATCCGCGAACATACGCCTTACCTCCGAATCGTTACACAGGTAATCTCCCTCGTGGTTCCGCCGGTAAGTGTTCCCGAACGGATTGGTGCTGATATAAACAGGGCGAAGCTCGTAGCTCGCGCGGGGGATGTCGCATATCAGGATGTACGACTCCTCGATTCGCTCGATTCTTACATCCGATTCACGGGGCAGGCAAACGCTTACTTTGCCTTTGTTATGGGCGCAGTCCCAAAAATTCTTCTTGTAGCGGATAATGGTCTCTTCCGTCAGTCCGTCAAAGAAGAAACGGTTGTTCTTCTCCACCACACCAAGCACGATCGTGCCGCCGTCAGTGTTGGCGAAGGCCGAGTAACTTTCCCAGAAACTGCCGGGAAATCCCCCGCGTGCCGATTTGAACTCCACTTCCGAAGTCTCGCCACGGCCAATCAGGGCGCGGATTCTGCCCTCTATATCTGTTGTATGTTCTGCCATGATGAATATAAGTTTAATTAAGGGCGTAACAGTTCCCTGCGGCTCACGTTGAGCAGTTCCGCTATCCGGGAGAGTGTATGTAAATCAGGCTGGCAGGTGTTCGTACACCACTTCGATACGGTAGTCGGATTTACACCCAGTTGTTCGGCCAGCCACACATTGGTTTTCCCTACTTCCGCCAATACGGCTTTCAATCGGTTTATCTCCTTTGTCATTTGCATATAAATTGTTACTGAATGCAAAGATAATGCTTTTTGCCGGTTCTCGGGCAAAATGATGGCATGACATAGCCATATTTTCTGATTATCATGTCGGTTTTTGAGATTCAACAGGTCCTGTATGCCATATTCGCATCAAAATCGGATATACCGTAACTGCCATTACAGTCCTGTTACAGCCTGCAATGGCGGTTTCGTTTACGCTTATTTAGCGTTGCGCTTGTTCTGCACGTCCTTTATCATCTCCTTCACGTCCTGACCCACCTGTACAAAATTCTTGTACAGAATGCGTTCCCGTTCGTCCCTCGATTTGAAAGTGTAGAACTTCGGCAGCGGCACATACGCCGCTTCCTCTTTCTTTATCTCCCTCATGTCGAAATCCGTCTTGCAGAAGAACTTCGAGGTCTTGAACTCGTCCGCTTCCTGAATGTTCATCGAACCGCCCATGCCGGTTTTCGTCTTGATGAAATCCCTTGCCGTCTGGCCACATATCCAGCCCGTCGGCATATCCGAAATCTTCGATGCCGGCACGAGGCTGTCCATGTTCTCGTTCAGGTTGATACTCGTCTTGTCCCGGTCAATGGTCACGCCCTTCTTGATTTGCACCACCTTACCGAAGATGTCGCTCGACAGCCATTCCAGTGTCTCTTTCGCCCGCGCCGAACCGCTCACCACGTTACCGACGGTCGTGATAATCTTCTGCATACCCACCTTGCCGTAGTCGGCCTCCAGCTGCGGCAGCTCCTGAAAGCCGAGCGTCACGCTCACCTTGTTGCTTCGCGCCGTACCTATTAGTCGGTCAATCTTGTGGAAGTAAAGCGTGGGCAGCTCGTCCACGATGATGCTCACCGGGATATTCTTCCCTTGCCCCGTATTCACACGGGTAACGAGACGGTTCAATATCAATGCGTTCAGTGCCCCGATGATTGATTCCATCTCCGGGTCGTTGGCTATCAGCAGGTAACTCGGGTTCTTCGGGTCGCTCACCTTCAGGTCGAAGTCATCCCCGTCCTTATGGAACACCCAGTAGCTCTCCTTGGTCGCCAGTCGGGACGTATAGACACGCAGCGTACCGATCATACCTTCCAACTGTTCCATCGCCTTGTTTTTCAGTGCCGTCTGGAACGGGCCGAGCAGCGGTGCCACCTCGTTGTCTGTCTCCAGCACCTCGAAGATGGTCTGGTAGCTCTCGTTCAGGAACGAGAGGATGTGCGGCATGTCCGAGTATTTCCCCAGCCAGTAGGCAGGTTCCACGATGTTGCCGCCTTCATGGTCGCGCACGATGCCTGTCGGTTTCCAGAACTTCGTCTGCGGGTCCTGCCGCTTCTCCGCGTACAGCATGTTGCCGTCCTTGTCGTAAGGTTCCTTCTCGTAGTTCACGAAGAAGTAGATGCAGGCGGCGAGGAAGTTCACCGCCGAGGTCTGGAAGAACTGGTCCGAACCTCCGCCACCTTCCTTCTTACCCTTCTGCAGGGATTCCAGCAAGGTCTCTGCCGTCTCGCTCGCCGCTGCGAGGTTGTTGATGTACTTCGCCTGAATCGGGTTCACCCTCCGGCTGTACTCCACATCCACGAAGTTGATTATATTGAATTTGCAACCTTCGGGTATCTTGCCCAACTTCTGGTTTTTCTTGTAGTGGTAGTACAGTTTCGTGGCCAGTGTCGGAAATTTGTAATCATATACGACCATCGCGAAACCCTTTGCGCTGTGCTGCCGGATGAACGGCTCGATAAGCGAAAATGTTTTACCGCTGCCCGGAGTTCCAACTACCCATGTGCCACGAAAACAGTTGGTTATATTCACGAATCCTTTTCTGAATTTTCCCTTGTAATAGTATCTCATCGGGATATTCACGCTATACTGGTTTTCTATCAGTTCCTCGCATTGTTCAAAACTTTCGTTCTCCAAGTTGAAGCGGTCTTTCATCAGTCCCTCCTTGAGGAACTTCGATATGTTGTCCAGTGCGATATGCACGAGGATGACTCCCGCAAGGGAGGCGACCATGTAGAAGATGATGTTCAGCGGCAGCGTGTACAGCCGCATTTTCATCGGATAGCCGAACAGCCATACCGACAGCACCAGCAGCGCGAAGCCGCCTACAAGCGGGTACAGCACCTGCCGCCGGGCATCGAACTCCAGATGTTTCTTGGCCCTGGTGCCGATACAGGTGATGCAGATAAGCAGTACCGTGGCGACCTTGCTGTACACCAGGTTGCCGTCGTTGTAAATCATCCACCGCTTGATGCGCCCGTGAATGTCAATCAGTATGCCGCCCCAATGGTCGAGTACCGCCGGGTCGATGGCATACTCGAAAAATTCCATCAGCACGGAGATGTAAACGACCGCGCGGAATATCTTGTAGAACCCTTGTAACTCCTTGCTCTCTTCCATGGCCGTAATCAGTTCTTTTTGATGCCCCAGAGGACATGGATGTGAGGTCGGTGTATGCGGTCGTCTTTTGTAAGCTGGCAGACATGGGTAACCGCATATAGCGGTTCAAGTCCCATAGGGTTATCTATTATGGAAGCCCGCATTTCCGCTGTAAATGTCTCAAGGAACTTCCGTATGGCATCATCGGGGCCGTCGGTCATGAAGTCGATGAAGTCGTTGAACAGCTCTTCATTGATGTAGTAGATCTGGCCTACAAAAATGTCATGGTAACGTTCGATGCGGCTGTTCCATTCCTTCCGGATTTCTTCCCTGCGCTTCTTTACGGAGGAAAGCCTCTTGCAGCATTCCTTTCCGTCATCGAGGAATATGAAATTTATGAAAACTTCCTCCGGCGGCAGGCATTTGCATCGCAGCAGATACCCGAAAAATCCTCTGTCCGGATGTGCTATGTCCATATACTGTGGTTCCTTGAAATCTTTGATTCCGTTCATAGTCGTCATAAGTCTATTTATTGATGGTTATAATGGGACGCACCCGGTGCGCCTGTGTCTTGGGCGTCTCCTGCATGGCTCCGCTGCCCATCGAATAAAGCCATGCCTTTGCCGTCTGTTGTCCCTCCACTTCCGTCGAAGTCCAGTACCAGCAGTTGTCCGGGACCTGCGGCAGCGCGTCGCCGCCGCATCGCTCTATGACGGGATTGACGGTCGCACGGGCCGCATACAGCAGCCGGGCCTGTGCCACCGAGGGCACGTAGGCGCTCTGCCCGTACCGCCACAGGTCGAATACCGCTTCGGCCATCGGCGAAGCCGTCTCCCGCGTGTCGTACAGGGCGAAGGTGTTCGCGTTCCCGTCATACGCCGTAATGTCCGCCGACGTGCCTTGTTCGATGCCGAGGCTGTCGGCGAATGCCTGCGGCGCGATGTCCCACAGATAGACCGCATAGCCGTCACCGTCCGTTTCCCCGTCGGGGTCGGTATGGAAAACGACGGCAATCGCCTGTTTCCCAGATTGCTCATACTCGCTGTATGGCAAGGCTGTACCATCCGTGCAGAGGACATGCCCCGGGCGTACCGCCGTGTCGGGCACCTCTATATGCGCGTCGCAGGCGGCAACGGCAATCGCCATGACGACAGCCGACACGGTCCGACACGCTTTCCTGATAATGTTCTGTCTCATCTTTCCCTTATTTTATCGGTAGTTTCACACCCAGCACGATACCCGTCCGAAACAGGTCCGCGCCTTTTATCATCACATCTCCCTTTGCCTGCCAGTAAAGCGTCCAGCCCGAACGCAGCACGTAGTTGTGTTCGTAGCCGAAATGCAGGCCGGCCAGAAACTTTTTCGTGTCGCTCCCTGCCGAAGCCCCGATACGCAGGTTGCCGTAGTGGTTGCGTCCCCTTGCCACGTTGGGCTTGTAGGCCACGCCGAACCCGTAGGTGCGGTAGTTCCGCCAGAACGATTCCGGGCATACATGGCCGCACGAGGCGCACTCCTTCCATTGCAGGTAGCCGTTGGCAAAGAACTCCCACGTGTGGCGGTAGCTCATCTCATGCTCGTAGGCGAGCGTCACGTCCATGCCGTTCCTGTACAGTGCCCCCACGCCGAGCGAGAGGCGGCCGCTGCCTTGCTGTGCGCTCGCGTTCAGGGCGAGGCACACGCAGGCGAGAATAAGGATAACCGTCTTTTTCATCGTCATTCCTCCTCTAATAGGGTTGTGTTGAACGAATCGGCTGCCAGCACATCCTCGTAGTCGATGTTCAGGCAGATGTTACGACCGCTGATCTGCTTCTCCGTCATTTCTATGGTCAGGATTTTGTCGTTAGGGAAGGTCATCTTCTTCACCACGATCACGTTGCGGTAGCCGTGCCTGAACACCTTGCCGCGTTCCAGTACCAGCGTGGGCGTCAGCTCGATGACCTGCGCGTTGGTCGCCTTGGAGAGCTTCTTGTCCGCGAGCTTCACCCGTATCTCGTCGATGTCGAAACGGATGTTCGTCCTGTTCTCCACGGAGAAGTCTATGAAGAAGTAGTCGCCCACGGCGTAGATGTTGTTCAGCCGCATCGTCATGCGGTGGGCCTTGGTCGCCACGTTGCGTATCTTCGCGGGCGAGTTCCAGATACGCCGTGCGAAGCGTATCATCTCTGCGGTGGACATCGAGACCGCCGGGTTGTTGTAGGCGTCCCGTTCCCGCAACTCTATCTCCTTGTCCGTCACCGCCTCCCGTACTCGTGTCGTGTAGAGCAGCGCGTACTGCGTGCGGTAGCGTTCCGTCACGATGGTCACGATGGCAAGCACCTCGCCGTCCTCGTGCCCGCCCTCTTTCGGTTTCAGGCGGATGATGTTGTCTATGGGCTGGTCGCCCGCCACTTTCTCGGTGGAGATGTCCACGAAGCGTATCGGCTCCGAAGCCGTGATGACCGTCGTAACCTGCTCGTTCACCGTCAGTTGTTCCATCTCCTCGTAAGTCGTTTGCGCTTTAGCTTCCGGCAAAATGAAAATGCCCGACAGAAGCATAATGCCAAGTAGATTCCTTTTCATTGAAATTCAGTATTATAATTAAAATTTATGTTTGCCTTATTCTCCTGCGGGCCGGTATTCCCCCGTATCGGGCATGTCGTCCCGCATACGGCTCGGGGATTTGTCCGCAACTTCTATCCGTTCGAATATGATTTGTTTCGGGAGCAGCTTATGGCAGAAATAGCTGCTGTTGAACGGGACGTTTTTCCCTTCCCCGAACTGGATGCGCTTGTCGAACATCAACAGTTCCAGGTCGGTGTGCTGGAAAAGCCGACACGGGGCCACGTTGTTCAGCCAGTAGTTCGACATCAGCAGGGCGAACGGCTTCCCGAGTTTCAGGCAACGGTCGAAAACCTCCACCTTCCGGCTGAACGGGGGATTGGACACGAGTATGTCCCATTGCGACGGCTCGTATCTGAAAAAATCCTGCCCGTTGCAGATATGGGAATACACGACCTTGAAACCGGCATCCCTGAATTTCAGCACGAACTCGCTATGTTCCGTGTCGAACGGGCACCAGATTACCTTGCCTTCGGGTATATACTTGATGATGGGCAGTACCCCGTATCCCGGCGTGTATTTTTCATCCGTCGGATTCTGGTATAGTCCTTTTAAGTAATTCGACGGTTTCATGGGCACGCGATTGGATTGGATTCACTTCCGGTTTCTTTTTTCCCTTGTTTCGCTCCGTTTCCACGTTCCAGCTCTTCCCGAATCCGCCGCTCGGCAATCTCGCAGTAGGCCGGATCGACCTCGAAGCCGATGTAATGCCGTCCCGTGCGGATGGCAGCCACGGCGGTCGTCCCCGAACCCATGCAGTTGTCCAGCACGACACCGCCCTCGTCGGTGTAGGTCCGTATCAGGTATTCCACCAGTGCCACAGGCTTCTGTGTCGGGTGATAGAACGCTCCCGTCTGGTGTTCCTTCGGCACGAAGATGACCGAAGTCGGGTATTTGTCGTCGGCGATGCGTACCGGCGACAGCTTCATCGTTCCGTAGCAGCGGCTGGTGAACCCTTCCGTCTTGCGCCGCCCGTGGTTCCTCCGCTCCGGAGGGCAGGGTGTCATCTGCGGATGATAGATAGGCTGCCGCTCGTAGAATACGAGGATGTCCTCGTGCTGCCGCAGCGGCATACGTTTCGCGTTGAGATGCCCCGTTACACGGTCTTTCTGCCACACGAGATTATACCGCCACAGACGGGGCTGCGACAGCATGAGCCTCGCGGAGAAAAGTCCCTGACCGAACAGGATGATGGGGCTTCCGGGCTTGGTAATCCTCCGGTATTGCTCCCACAGCGGCTCAAGCGGAATCTTTTGGTCCCACTGCGCGGATTTGTTCCGGCGGTTCAACACGCCGTAAGGCAGGTCGGCGATGACCGCATCGACGCTGCCCGCCGCCATCCGGCTCATGCCCTCAAGGCAGTCCATCGGGTATATTCTGTCCGTCTCTATCATATCGCATCGGTTTTCGGTTCCACAATCTGCCGGGCACTCATCCATGTGCAGCGTCCCGTCCGGGTTTTCCGTATCTCACATTCCCAAAGGGTGTCCGTCTTCGCGTGTTTGAAATTGACAGCCCCGTCTCGCGGCCCGTAAAAGCCGGTGTACTTTTGGAAGGCGAACAGGGCGACCCGACGCTCATCTTCCGTCTCGAAGTTGCATATCAGGGCGAAATGTGTTCCCTTGTGCCACCATTCGGTACTCACGAGCCTTCCGATGAACGTCCCGGCTTCGTCGGGCGCCATATAGTTATTGTAGTAGAAGCCGTTCGTACCTTTGTGGTATTTCGACAAATCCCTTTCCATACCGCTCCTGTTTTTACTCCCGTTTCTCTCTGCCGTTCACCAAGTACACGAATGTCCCGTATTTCAGCTTCACCTTGTTCTTCTTGATGGCCTTGCTGATGGCGTTGCTCGTTTTCTGGTAGGCGTTGTTCACCGCCTGCATACCCCATTGGGCGAGGCTGTTCCCGTAAGTCCCCGTGTTCATGCTCATATTGCCCGACATGGCGCCGCTCGCCACATCCTTGCTCGTCTCCCTGAACTGGCTGTTGGGAACGTACAGCCCCTCCATGCCGTCCGTGTCGTAGAGCGAGAGGCTGACCTTGACCAGCTCGTCATCGACCAGTATGCTGCTGATGTTTCCTTTCACGCGTCCGGACGAGAAGCCGCTGACCGTGGCGTACAGGTAGGTTCCTCGTTTGACCACGCTCTCGTTGATTTCGATGTCATCGAGCAGGCGCAGCCTGACGCGCGAGCCGTCCACGGCCTTGATGTCCTCGTCGATGATTGCCTGAATGAGCTTCGGCTCCTTGGCATCCTTCGCCAGCGTGTTGAAGTAGTCGGAAGAGGTCTTTACCTTCTTCACCACCTCGTTCGCCTTGTCGTCCTCCGCAGGGGCCTTGACCGAACGGCTCTCCTCGTCGATGGTTCCCTTGGCCTGTACCATCGTGTCCGGTGGGGTAGCTGACAGGGTGCTGTCCGCTTCACTCGGCATTACCTCCCGTTGTCCTCTCAGCCTCGCCTCGGCGAGCGCTTTCTCCAGTTCCGCGAGAGCTTCCTGCTCACGTTTCTTGGCATCGGCAGCTTGCGCCGCCAGAGCCTTTTCCTGCTCCTGCTCGCCGAGCAGGGCGATGTCGTCTTGCGTGTATTGCGATTCATACTCTTCCTTGTTGTCTGCGGGTTCGTCCCGGTCAATGTTGTCCACGGCAGAATAGTCTTGTATCTTGCCCCACGACTTGGCCATGTTCTCGTACTTGCTGCCTATGCCATCGCCGCCCCTGATCTGCGCGTCCGGCAGTTCGGGGTTCAGAAACTCGGTTGTCTGAAGCGTCTTGTCCGGAATCTCCGCCTTCTCGGTGTGGAACAGGTCGAAGATGAAATACGACGCAATCAGCAGCGGAACATAGAGTATGGCCGGAAGCATATACTTCGGTTGCCGGAAATTGATTCTCTTGATTATATCCATTGTTTATCACTGATTGATTTACGAATACTTGCATTCGATAGCGCGGCCCTTTACGGGCGCGTATCGCTGGCGGTCCGGACATCGTTCATCGTGTCCCGTCCGCCTTATTTTCCCTCATTTCTATCTTTTGCAGGGTCTTGTGCCGCTCACGGAGGAGCGAGTCCTGCATCTCCGTGGCAGTCCTGCGGGAGGGCTGGTAACGGCACACCACCGTCAGGCGGTAAACGTTCCATGCCAGCCCGCCGATGACGAAGCCGAAGATGATAGCCAGAAACAGCGTCCGGTGCGTGTTGGCGAAGCCCTGCACCTTGGCGGCTGCCTTGTCGATACGTGTCGCCTTGGCAAACTTGCGCCCGGCATCCACATCACGCTCGTAGCGTTCCTTGTATTTCGGGTCGTTCTTGTCCGGCATCTGCTCGCCGAACAGCATCCTGCGGAATCCTTTGATGTTCATTGCTCCAATGGTTAATAGTTGCTCTTCGTCTTTTGCTCGATGTCCTTGTTCAGCAGGGTTCGCCAGTTCACTATCAGCAGCCCGTGCGGGTTGTTCTCCGTCCGGGGCACACGCTTGAGCTGTCCCGCAGTGACCAGTTCACGCATCAGGATATTGCTGCGGCGTTCGATACGCTGCCGCCCGTAGTAGGTGAACTCCATATTGCTCTTGTCAAACCGCACACTGTCGCAATAAATGGAGAACACGGCACTCGTTCCCAATATGTTGGAGTAAAAGCCTTTCTCCTTGAGCGTGTTATACTGTGCCAGTCCGGTCTCGTCCACCAGATACATCGCCTTTTCCATCGTGTACTTGATGTACTTGTCATCCGGAGGAAGCGTGAAGAAGTAGTGGTGGAACATCTCGACATGAGATTTGGCTTCCACGTCCAGCGTCTCGTCCATGGTCGTGCGCTGTACCAGTATCGGCACGTTACCGTCCAGCACGTACACCTTCTTCTGCGCGTCCGTCACCATTGTCCGTGCCGTCCAAATACTGCTCACGCTGATAATGATGCACCCCACGAGAAAGGCGGTACAGATAATGCCCACCAGCCTGATCTTGTTTTCCAGATTCTTGATGACCATACCTTACCGTTTTTTCTTGTTCAACTTCTTTACATACTCGTCGTGGAGCATCGGCATGACCGTTTCCATCAGCTTTGTCTGGAGCAGGCTGAACTCCGTGAAATGGATTTGCGTGGCGTTGCTCAACAGTATCGACTGCACGAATACCCACCAGACGGCACGTTTGCACTTTCTCGCATCCTTTTGCAACTTGGCGACCTGCAACCGGTAACTAAGGTAGGCCACCATCGGAACGATGTACCGTTCATCCCGTCTGAAGGCTCTTGTCAGCTCTTCATATTCCGGGTCGGGGCGGTGGTTTTCGCAGACATCATCCACCTCCGTCAGGATACGCCTGTCGGCATAGTCCGTAAACCGCTCGTCCTGAAGCCATTTTTCAATTTTCTTTTTCATACTCAGAATTTTATTATTGTATTGTTTTCCTGTCTTATCGCATGATGCCGCCCATAGCGCCCGTAGCCGTCATCTTGGCCTGCTGCGCCACGCCCTCGCCGAAGTTTCGGGTAGAGAAGGCCGTGTCGCCCTCCGGAATCATCCATGCCGCCAAGTCCGGCACGAGGTTCAGGCATTTCAATGCCACGATACTTGCAGCCATAAGGTAGCCTGCCGAGAAAAAGGAGTTTTGCAGGTAAGCAGCCATTGTCTGCTCACTTACCGTGATTGCCGTCAGGTTTTCCACCTGAATGCACAGCACGATGTCGAAGAGCAGCAGCACATAAAAACCCACGAAGTACAGCATGGCTCCGTAGAAATGCACCGTCAGATAACGGGTCAGCCACTTCGCCCATGCGCCTTCCCACTTGGGCAGCAGGCTGAAAGCCCATTGCAGAGGCCCGAAAATGGTGAGCATTCCCAAAAGAATTTGCTGGCAGTAAATCGTAGCCCACCAGCCGATTCTGAACACCACGAGGGCAATCAGCATGATGATTTTGTCTATCCCCACCACGACACCGGCCGTCAGCGAGGTGAACCACAGCTCCGCCGCGTCCTTCTCCATGTTCGTCACCTCGTCCACGCCCGTCTGCTCCATCGTCGCCTCTATCAGGTTGGGGTCGGACGTGCCCGTGTGGGCGACATCGGCACGTGCCTGCAGGCTCGTGTACATCGTGTCCCGCACGTGGATCAGCTCCTGCACCTCCTCGAACTTGTCCGAAATCTGCGAGGCTTCGGCCTCGTACAGGTCATGGGTGTACGAACCGATGCAGTTCGGTATGTACGATAGGAAGTCCAGGAAGCACCAGCTGCTCCCGCTGCCTGCCATGCCCGTGTCTGCCGGAGGGTACCACCAGCAGAGGACAATCGACACGGCCAAAGGGCGGAAAAGTTTCAGCACGTCCAGCGGCTCCTGCTTGACCATCATCTTGTACGCCATGCCCGCCGCCATGATGATGGCAAAGAGTGCGGCAAGCGCCATACACATCTGCAATATCCACCAGAACGGCCCCTGCGAGCCGGTGAAGGTGGCGTCGGTCAGAAACTCGTTGGTCTGAAAAATCACATCGTCAATCTCCTCTTCCAGAAGATTGATACCGAAATCCGAAAGTATGTTCCCGTCTGCCATTCGCTGTGTTATTTATTGTCCCCTGTTTACTGTTTCGTCTCCCTCTCCGCCGCCTGTACCGCCGTCCGACTGCGAGCCGCGTACCGCAAAGCGCGATTCGTTCCACCGGTTCACGGCTTCGCGGACGATGTTTCCCTTGTTCAGGTTACGCTCGTCGGTCGCGTTCAGCAGGTTGCCCGTTATCGTGGCGTTCTGCCTGCGGGCAAGATACCCGACAAGAATCCCGTTCTGCCGGGTCACGTCCTCGTAAATGCGCAGGTACTCCTTCTTCCGTTGCGCGTTGGGCATATAGGCGTCTCTGGTAGCCTTGATGGCACTCTGGTACACGTGGTAGTATTCCGTCCACCGTTCCCTGTCGTCCGGCGTGCCTCCTGCGGGCAGGATGCGGTCGATGTTACGCTTGAACCGCTCCATCTGCCCGTTTATCTTGTCGCTCTCGGCGAGCCACGCGAGGTCCACCTGACGGTCGGCCACGTTCAGCGCCTCTATCTTCGCACGGCTGACCAGTGCCGAATCGATGGCTTCGGCTTCGTCCACCTGGTTGTACAGATTGACGCCCGCCAGCGTGCGGAACGACAGCTTGTTCTTCGCCGCCGCCGACTTCTTGTAGGAGTTGTGCAGCAGCGTGTAATAAAGGTCGGGCGAGAGTGCGCCCGCTCCGGTCTCCATGACCGTAACTTGGTTCTGCTTAGGCGAGTCGTGGTTGTAGGTTACACTGACACCCTGTGCATGAACCGCACCGGTCGTTACAACCGCCATCGCCATGAGTAAAAATGTCCTTTTCATCTTCTTTTCCCTTTTATCTGTTTCTGTTCGTCAATCATCAAGTCGTCCCGCTTCACGCCACCGCCCGAAAGCCCCGTCGAGAATCTCCCGTTTGGTGCGCTCGCGGTATATCTTCGATTTCCAGTAGCCGATACGCACCTGTATGTAGCGCCACGTTTCGATGTACGCCCGGTTCAGATGCCGTTCGATGTCGTCCAGCGATTGGTTGATAGCCTCCAGTACCGTCAGCAGGTCACTGGTCGAGCAGGCCGCCGCTCCCGTGGCGTACAGCACGAGGTCGCTCACCGACTTGTAGAGCTGCTCCCCGTCATGGGCGATGTCGCGTATGGCTTTCTCGTTAATGGTCAGTATCAGCGCATCAGACGGTTCGATGCGTCCCCGTTTCAGTATCTTCTCGTTGAAGTCCTCCAGCAGGTTCTTGTAGTCGCCGATACGGTCGCTCACCGCCGTGTAGGTGTTCTTCACGTTCAGCGCCGTCCGCAAGGACTGGTACATCACATCTATCACGTCGAAAGCACGGGTGTAGCGGTCCAAGTCCACGTTCAGCTCCTTGTACCCGCCAACCTCCTTGCGGCTGTACTCGTGCAGCAGCTTGTTGCTGTATTCCAGTGTACTGCGGGCCAGCAGCAGGCTGCGCTGTTTCTTGTGGTCGTTGATGTAGGCTTCCACCGACACGATGTCGAAGGTCCACTGCGCCTTGGCGATGCCGGGCAGAAGAGCCAGCAGCACGACCGTTATCAGCAAGTTCCGTTTCATGGCCGTTCCCCCTTTCTTGCGTTTCTTCCGTTCCCGCCTCTGGAAGCCCGTGCGTTCTCCACCCAGCGGTCGTGGCACTCCTCCACGAACGTGAGCCTGCGTCCTTCGTCCGTGTCCAGCTCCGGAAGCACGTCCTTCAGCACGTCGATGATGCTGCGCTTGTAGTGCATCATCTTCTCCAAAGACACGAGGTCGGCGTATATCTTCGTAATCCGCGAATCCACCTCACGTGCTATGGCAAGCCGGTCGCTCGACCACAGCAGGTGGTACACGTCCCCGGTCGGTGTCTCTTCCATCGGGGCAGTACGGGCGTACTCCGTAGTGATCTTGCAGGACGGGTGTTCACGGGCGATTTCCGCGATGCGGTCGTTCACCATCTTAGTCTTTTCCTCCTCCGAAAGGTTCGGGGCGAGCGTCAGCACGTCGGCGACGAACGTGTCGGTGTATTCCGTGGTCAGCTCCCAGCTGATCTGCAGGATGGCACGGTGAATCTTGATGCCGAGGAAGTACTTCGGTTTCCGCGCTATCGAAATCGTTGCCCGGAACGTGATGACGCCGTTGATGTTCGGCATGGAGGCTTTGCGTACATAAGTGTAACCGCTCCACGCGCCGCCGTCCTGCCACGTGAGGTTGTAGGCCGTCCTGCAATCCTGCATGATGGCGGGTATGCGGTAATAGTCGTCCGTCGGCACGTCATTGTCGCCCGCCGCTTCCTGTTTTGCGTCCGCGTACTCCTTCTGTTTTTTCTGCCATTCGGCCAAGTCGCTTTTCAGGCGGTCTATCTGTGTCTTGTTCGCGTTGTACTGCTGGCGGTACGCTGCCGCGTCCTCCACACTCGCCTCGGCGATTTTCTTCAGCAACGCGGCATTCTCGTTCTCCAATGCCTTAATCTGAGACTCAAGCAGGGCGATTTTGTTGTCTGCTTCTTGCACCATACCGTCCAGTTCGGAGAGGTCCAGTTCATTCTCCGTGACCGAGGTCTGCATGGCACACTCCTTTGAGTGGGCGTTAAGGGATTTGCCGCACTTGCGGCACTTGTACTGTGTCGTTCCCTGACCGAGTGTGGCACCGTCCGAACAGGTTACGCTGATGGTCACGCTCTCACATCCCTGTAGCTTCGCCGCATCCGTTGCCTGATAATAGTTCCTTGCGTCGGAGGCGATGAAATAGACGTACCCCTCCTCGTTGTCGTTGAACTCTGAGAGGCGGGCGTTCAGCCCGGCCTTGAACGTGTTCAAGTCCATTGAGTAGGAATCGAATACATCCTCGTAGATGACCTCCTCATGGTTCCAGCTCTGCTTGACGTGTATCTCGTAGGCGTATGCCTTCTTCGTCTGCTTGCTGCCCCGGCTGATGATGTAGGCGTTCTGCCAGTAGTTGATGGTATAGGTGTAGCCGTCATTCCGGTTGTTGAGCTGCTGTACCCGGCTCCTTGACCATCCGGCATACCGCTCCGAATTGGAGAGTGCCTGCTCCCGTTGCGAGGCATTGGGATAGAAACCGGGATCGCTCGTTTCGAAGCGCGTCCACTCGCCGCCGTTCAGGATGCTGTTGTCATCCGTCGGCGGGTAGTAGTCGCAAAGCGAAACGCTGCCTTGGTCCCGGCGGGCGATATACCACCGCTGCGTGTAGTAGTTCCCGGCCACCTCGTCCAGATAGTCGGTCATCCATGACGTGAGGTTGTACTCGCTCAGCTCGAACAACCCCGCCACATTGTCCTCGCCACCCACCATCTCGATAAGCAACCCGCCGAGGTTATGCTCCGCCTGCTCGAAGAGGGCGCCGTAATGGTCGTACAGGTTGAAGATTTCATCCACCTTGCCGCCCATCAGGTCATGGAACGAACTGGTCTGCAGCAGGGCGTCGCCGATATTGCTGATTCCCGCCGTGGCAAGCCCGACACCCATATTGTAAAGGTGGTCGATGTCCTCTTTCAGGTTCTCGCCGGTGAAGTTGCCCGGCACACGGGCAAGGTCGTCCAGCAGGTGCTGCCAGTCTATGCCGCCCGCTTCCGAGAGTTTCAGCAAGGGGGCGATGTCCCGGTTGATTTCAAGAAACACGATGTCCGAGAATGTCAGCGTGCTGTTCGTCACCACGCTCTCGAATTGCATACACAGGCTTTTCGTCTCGTCGCATATCTTCATCAGGTAGCTGCCCCAGTGGATGGCCGTCTGCGGCGAGCGGAGCATCAGCTTGGCCACCACCCATATCTTCGGCATGATTTTCTCCGCCACCATGCGGTAAATACGCCGGTAGTAGTAATTCTCCGTGCTGCTGCACCAGATACCGAGGTCGGACAGGGCCTTATGCTCCAGAAACTTGGAGGCGAAAATGCCCGCCGTGGCCACTTCCGCCGCGTTGTAATGTTTCAGGATGTCATCGACCTGTTCCCGGTAATAGCTCTCGGCCACCGTCTCCGTGCCGAAAGCGGCAGCCATCGCCGCCACGGTACGCGCGTCGTAGTTCACGCTGTAATACTGGGCGTGGACACGCTGCGCGAGTGCGAGCGACAGCACTATGAGGATGAGCGACAGCCGTTTCATCAGTATCTCGCTTAACGGTTAAAAAAAAGGAATTTCCGCTTGCTGCGGTTATGTGTTTCGGGTACTCCTTGCAGGGCCAGTATCAGCTTTTCCGCTTCCTCCATTGCCTCGTATGGGGACAGACTTCTGTATTTGACATACAGGTCTCTGGCAACCTCATACCGGCGCTGTTGCCACTTGGCTGTTTCCGGCTCTTCATAACGAATGATGGTGGTAACACCCTCGTCCTCTTCGGATTTAATGCCCATATAGATATCCAGTTCCTTTTCGGTCATACCCAGCCGCAGGCCATGTCTGCTTAGTATATCCCCGATGTGTGCGATGCTTTTGTGTCCCAAATGGCGGAATCTAATCAAATCCTGATTGGTGTGCAGGCACAGGTCCCGGACAGAGACAATCTCATGGCTCCCGCATACTTTGCGAATGCGAAGGGCGAAAGGTTCTTCGCAAAACAGTTCTCCTACATTTTGGTTTATGTCAATCTTTTCCATTCTATATGATTTTATTGCTTCGGTTTCAGATTCAATACCCGTCCCGCCTCATTGACCTTCTGGGCAAACGGCAGGGATTTGCCGATGCCGCTGGTGTCCCAGTCGCGGCAATACGCTTCGATAGCCTCCTGATGGCTGCACCGGAGTTCTCTCTTGTAGAGCTTCAGGGCCTCTTTCTCCGCACGCTCGGTCGTGTAGGTCATGTAGCACTCGTGAGGTTCCTCCACGCCGTACACGCCGCTGGTGCTTCCCCGGCGGATGAACACCTCGCGGAAGAAACTGCGCCCTTCCTTGTTTTCGAGGCGGTTGATGGTGAAAATTTTCTTGCAGTCCACGTCCGTAAGCCCGAGAATGGCCTTGATTTCATCGAACCGCTCGCGGAACTTGCTTTGGTCGAGCAGCATCACCACGTCCGAGTTGTTGATGATGGCCTCCTTGACGATGGGGCTGCCGATGATGTCCTGTATCTCCTGCGTTACCACACCCACCGAAGCCCAGAACTTACGGGCCGTCTTGTACATGAACTTGATATACTCGGCCATGAGCGGGCTGGCAATGGCTTTCCACGCTTCCTCGATTACCAGGACCTTACGGTTCTTCTTGATACGCATCTTCTGCAGGAATACATCCATGATAATCAGCGTAACAAGAGGGAACAGGAGAGGGTCATCTTTTATACTGTCGATTTCAAAAACGATGAACGTCTCGTCGAACAGCGAGCTGTCCATGTTCTCGTTCAGCGTCTTGTCATGGTTGCCGCCACGATAGAAGTCCTTCATCATGTAGCGGTAGGTCGAGATGTCGATGCCCGAGATATGGTTCTCGTCGCAGATATCCGGAATGCGCTGCACGGAAAACTCGTAGAACGAGTTGAACGACAGCTCTTCCACTTTTAACTCTTTACGGCGACGTTCCATCTCGTCAATCATGCGCTCGATACGCCCGGTACGCTGCAATTCGGTTTCCTCCTGCCGTTCGCTGCGGTTGCGGTCGTCGATAACGAGGCTCTTGCGCAAGTCCTCGCGCTGCATGGGCGTAAAACCGTCGAAGCCGTTGAAATAGGTGTCGTAGTACTCCGTGATGACCTGTTCTATTAGACGGTCTTCCGTTTTGGTAACCGTCCCTTGGCTGCCTTTCCAAATCAGCAGCACGAGGTTCTTCAAAAAGCCTGTTTTCTCCACGTTCATCTCCTCGCGGTGGATGCGGAACGGGTTCATCGTGATAGGCTTCTCTTCCGTGTAGCTGATATACTTGCCTCCCAGATACTCGCAAAGCCCCTCGTAACTGTTACCCGTATCGACCATCACCACATCCGTACCCTGCTCGTAAAGCTGGCGCACAACGGAGTTCATGTGGAAGCTCTTGCCGCTTCCCGAAGGCCCCAAGCAGAAAAAATTACTGTTGTCCGTCAGCTTGTTCTTTCCCTCTTTTCCCGTGATGTCGATAGCCACGGGTACGCCCTGACGGTCAGTATAGTAGATTTTCAGTGGCGTCTCCTCGCTGTGCTGGATGCGCTCCTTGTACATCAGGCACATGGCGGCGTCGCCCAGTGTCAGGAAGCGGTCGTACTCCTCACTCATGCCGTAACAGTTGCCCGGGAACGAGCCGACGAACAGCTCCAGCTGGTTGTATGCGTGCTTGCTGATATGGATGCCCATACGCCCGAAAGCGTTTTCCAAGTGGTTCGTACATTTCTGCAGGTCGGTGTCAGCCGGTACGGCGACAATCAGGTTGAAGTGGGTGTACACGAGCTGCCGGCTCTCGCGGGCGATGACCTCCTGCACCCGCTTGATGTCCTCGACGGCCATCTGGTTGCTCGGGTTCGGGATGCTCGCGTGCCGGTTCTTCTTTTTGTCCAGCAGGGCCAGTTCCCGCTTCTGGTTGGGCAGATAGATAATCTGGTTATAGACTACCGTATCCGCGTTCGGGATGCTGTCGATGACCGACACGAGGTCCACCGGCATCTCCGTGTTGTTCACCTCGATATTGGTATAGGGGCGGATCAGCGAGGGCAGCGCGGCGTAGTCCACGTCCACGAGGCTGTACACCTTGCAGCGTTTGTCTCCCATCGAGACCGTCTCCTCGTCCGCCTTGAAATTGGTCATCGACACGATACGGTCCTTGAAGTTCATAGCGAAGTAGCGGTCCACGTACTCGCTCGCCTCGGCCTTGTTCAGGAACTTCGCCTGCACGCCGCCGTCCCGCAGCTGGTCGTGGACCTTGCGGATTTTCACCAGAAAGTCGCGCCACTGCTTGCCGTCGTAGGAGAACAGGCGGCTCTTCTTCGCCTCCTGCGTAATGGTCAGGTAACACACGCTGTCCGTGTAGTTGCGCCCCTTGAAGTAGCGGAAGTAGGCGGATGAAAGGAACTCGCGCCCGTCGCCCGTCCCGTCCTCGAACTGCTTCCGCATGAAGATGTCCTGCTTGTGGATGGCATACCCTTCGCCCAGCGTCTGTGCTATCGCGGTGAACAGGTGCGTGTACTCGTAGTAGTTGTCGATGTTGGCGCAGTATTTCTGCACCGGGTTCTCTATCTTCAGCACGGCAGAATATTCTCCCGTCTTGGTGTACAGCACGCCCACGCCGTTCGTCTCTTCCACGGAGAAGTAGATGTCCTGGAAGATACGCTTGCGCTTGCCGCCCGTGCCGAAGGCATAGACCGATACCACCATGCCGGCGCACAGGGTTATGAAAAGCAGTATGATGTACAATGTCATTGTCATTTCAATACACATAAAAAAAGGCAGAGCCGCCCGAACTTCAGGCGGCCCTGCCCGCGTTCAACATTCAATAGGACCACACGTTGCACGTGGTGGTTTTCTTTCTGCCGTCATGGCTTCTTCGAGTTGGCATAGACGTACACGCCGCGCGAATCTTTCTTGGTATGCAGCCCCTTACGCTGTTTGAGCATGATGAGCGCGATACCCGTGGACAAGACCGCGACCAGCACGACCAGCCCGGCCACGAAACCCGCCAGACAGTACGCGATGATGAAGCCTACGATGGCTCCTCCTGCTGCGCCCGCCGCCCAGTAGATGTAGCGGCCTTGAATGCCCATGAACTCCAAAGGGCGCTGTAACCCTTTGAACAGCGGGTAGTCGGGATAACGTTCGTCCTTGGCTTGCATCACACGTCAGGTTTAACCGCCGATACCGAAGAACAGCGGCAAGGCCTGAGCCGCAGCGATAAGGAAAATACAGGCGCCCACGACCATCATGATCTTCTTCTTGACATCCTGCTCCTCGTTGTTCATGGCGATATAGACGCTGATCGCACCCACAATCGCAACGACCCCGGCGATGGCATAACACAATTTCACCACAATCGGGACATACTTGGCGATTTCCTCCGTGACGGTCGCCAGTGCCGTCGTTCCGGCGGAATAGTCGCCGGCGGAGTTCTGGGCCATGACAGCCGTCGGGCCGCACAGCATCATCAGCATGAACATCTGCATCTTCTCTTTGGCAGAGGACAGCTTCTTCATCAGTCTTTTTGCTTTTTGAAACATGATCTTTTATATTTTATTTGTTTGTTGTTTTCCGCACCGTCACTGCGGCGGTACGGCTTCGCCTCTTCGGTCTCTATACACGATAACCGAAAAAGGCGGGGAACACGAAAAACGCGCCGATGGCAAAGAGGCAGGCGCCGACAAGCATCATGATGGACTTGCTTACGTCGTCGTCGCCCCGGTTCATCTTGATGTAAATCTGGAGCGCGGCTATGACAACCAGAACCGAGGCGAGCGCGTAGCACATGTACTGGACATACAGCATCATCGTGACCACGAAGTCGTGCATCGTGGCCAGCGCGTCCGCACCCCAGCTGTAATTCACGCCGCCGCTTTTGGCAAATGCCGAACATGGGAGGATGGAACATAGTGTACAGAGTATCTTTTTCGTCCTTGACATTTTACAGCTCATCTTTGACAGGCTTCCACTTCAACTCGGGACGGTTTTCCGGACAGCCTCTGGAAACCATCGCCTTGTACATTTCCTCCGACGTGAAGGGGTCGGACAGGTAGGGGACGGAATCTTCCATCCGTTCCTCCGCCTTGGCCTTCAGCCGCTCGAACCGCGCATGGGCGGTCTCTTCCTCTTGTTCCGCATCGCCGCCCTGCGCAGCTGGCGAGGCGACCGTCTCGGCCTCCGTGTCGTACTTCTCGCTTCCGATACTGAACCCGGTCTCGTTCTCCGAGACGCTGATGCTCTCTTCCGTGGCGTCCACAAGGCCGAGGTCGAAGACCTCCTCGTCCGTCTTGCCGCTCTCTTTCTTCCCATAGAGGTCCCGGGCGATATTGACCGCGTAATAGATGACGTACAACACCGTCAGGACAATGGCGAATATAAAGTATGAACCCATATTTTTAAGTATGATATTGAAATTCAATCAAAGTATGATTGCAAAGGAAAGGATTATATTTTATATGCGGAAAAATCTTGATGTCAAACGAAGAAATAACCGATAAAATAAGTATGAAAATGCAATATCATACTTTAATATCATACTTTGAGACGAATTTCACGCCTTGATGGGACATAGAAAAAGCCCTCCGGAGAGGAGAGCTTTCCGGCAGAACGGGCGGTGGTCCTACAACCTTTTACCGCGCAGGTAATCGTTCAGGTCCTTATATTCGCCGTAACGGTGGGCTTCGTTACAAACAAACTCATCATACATGCCGGCTATGGTCTCAGCAGTTTTCCGTCCGGCAAGATCATTATCAAGGTAGCAATGGATAATCGGGTACTCCTGCAGGTGAACCAGCGCCTTTTTCAGGTTGTTCACAGAGTTCATCACGAGATAGTCGCAGGGGCCGCCGACGCAGACCGTATCATCGCCCGCCTGTTTCAATGTCAGGTAAGAGAGGAAGTCCATGAATCCCTCGAACACGCAGACCCGGTTCTGCGTGCCGTCCCTCGAATGCCTCACCAGAGAGATGTCCTTCTCTTTGATACATCCCTTGTAGTAAGGGTTGCGCACCTCATACCCGCCGGAGAGGTTGCCGAAGGCAAGGGCGAAGTAGTGTCGTTTCCGCAGCACGTAATGTACCTCCCGGCAGAACATACGCGCTATATCCTCGTCAATCAGACGGGTACGCAGGTAGGAGAGTAGCGCGGGGTGTCGCAACGGCACGACCCTTATGTCCTGCATCTCGCATTCCACAGGCCGGGGGGTCGTATCCGCCATCCGCACTCTGGGTACCGGGGCAACGCTCTCGTGCCGCTCGATGTACGCGAGTACCTCGCTCACGTCGTCCGTCCGGTAAAGGTGCTTGCCCAGCTCCACCAGATCGCCGCCCGTCGCCGCGCCGAAGTCGTACCACTCGTTCAGCCGGTCATTGACCTTGAACGACGGCGTGCGTTCATCCCGCAATGGAGAAAAGTACCAGTACTGGTCCGATTTTATGCTTCGGGGACGGTGCCCCAGACGGGCGAGATAGTCCACGATACGCAGCTGTTTTGCTTCCGATATGGTCATTTTGATTTATTTTCACTTGTTTCTCACTTGTTCTCAAAAAACAGTTTACTTTGGTTTTCCTCCCTATATATAGATAGATACTAAAGTAAACTAAAATATATATGCCCGCGCCCGCCCTCATTCTTCGTCGAAAAGCATGGCCTCGGTAGGTGTCACGTCATAATAGAAGAGCTTGTCCCGCTTGATGACCAGCTTCAGATTTTCGGTCAGGTATTGCAGCAGTTTTATCATGACGCTGCGCCCCCGTTTGAAGCCGATGGCCTCGTAAGCTGTCATCATCGCCTGCAACACGTTCTCGAACCCACGGATAGGCTTGTCCCCGAAAGCAGCGGAGAGGGCTTCTCTGTGCTGCTCGACGGACAGGTTCATGAACCCCGTCCGGTTCTTGGACCGCTCGGAGGCGTTGCCGTCGAACGAATGGTTCTCGGCTATGACCGGAAGCCCGCCGTCATCCACCGTAAAGGCGAAAGGCTTGAACTCCTTCTCGCGGATATGCAGCGCGTGGACTTCGCTGATGCTTGGGTTCTCGTTGCTCTTGCTGATAACCAGCACAGTCTCCGCCTTGTTGCTCATCTCCGTACCGATGTGGCCGCGCACGTTGTTGTCGCCCTTGTTCAGGTGAAGCACGCAATGGATATGCAGGTCGTACTTCGACGACCACTCCATCATCTTGTTGATGACCTCTACCGATTCACTCGTGCTGTTGATGTCAAGCATCAGGTCGCGGATGCCGTCGATGATGACCAGACCGTACCCTTTGCCCTGACGCAGGGCGTAGTCGATGACCTCTATGCGGACGGACGGCGAGTATTCCCTGAGACAGATGAAGTCAAGGTTCTCGCTGTCGGACGTGGTGGGCAACCCCGCGAGCCGCAGGATGCGTTCCAGCACGTTGTGGCAGTGGAAGCGGCTCTGCTCCGTGTCCACGTACAGAATCCGCTGCTTGCCCTCGGGCAGGTGCGCCCGGTAGTTCAGTACCTGCCGCCCGGCAAGAGATGCGGCGACGATGGCCGACACGTTGAATGTCTTTTTAGACTTCGCCTTACCGGTCGAAGCGCTGAAGTTGCCCAGCGTGGCGATAGTGGAGTTGTCTATCCAAATAATCTGCGGGGGTGTCTCGTAGGTGTCCGTGGCTTTTATCTGTGATATGGTGAGTATGTCCGAGAGGCGGTTCTCGTCGATTCTCGCCCCGGTATTGCGTTCAGCTCTTTTTTCGTTTTCCATAGCGTCGCTTGTTAAAGAATGGTTGTGTGGCCGATGATTCCGTGACCATGCGCTCGGCATCGTCCACGGTAGGTTCGCAGTTCTGCAGGAGCCATTCGTCCAGCTCCTCCTTGGCGAAGTAAAGCATTTTGCCACGGGGTTTATAGTGCGGGATCTCCTTGTTCGCCGTGAGCTTGTACAACAGGCTCTCCGAAACGCCGATGTACATGCACGCTTCCTGGAATGTAAAGACCCTCTTGGTCGTGTAGATATTGTTTTCCAGTAAAGCCATACGTTCCAGAAGGCTCTCTACCGGCTCCAATTTCTTGAGAACCGCTTCTACGGCGGTCATCCGTTCGTTCAACCGCTCCATGAATGTAGTTCTGTTTTGCATAAGACTGATGTTAAAAATTAGACAATGAAGGTGCCCCTCCGTATCTGTAGCGCGTTACAGAGGGCAAAGTTAGGCGATGTGAGAGTGACTGCGAGACGTTGCGGGTTGATACCATACAGGTATCAGCGCAATTATCACGCTTTTACCTTTCACATGCTTGGCTTTTTAGCACTTCATGTCATTCCTTCAGTCCGGCGATGGCCTTCCTGATCCCGTTGGCGGCGGCTGTCTTTTTTATCCTCGCGATAGACAGGGCCGTGGACAGGCTTGAGGCGGAGACATACGACCTGCCGTCCTTTGACACAAGGAACCGCCCCTTGTCAAGAACGGACTGCCAGTACGGCTCGATGAGCCTGTTTTCGAGCAGGGCGTCGAACATGACGGCCACGTGACGGACGTTGTTTACACGGATGCTGAAATTTTCCCGGCAGGAGAAAAGCGCCTCCATGTCCTCGATGCAAAGCGTGGAAACGCAAAACAGATGAAAAGCTGTGGCGCAAGCCACGATGTCTTTCATCTGTTCTCTGGAAAAATTGCAGCCAAAAGAAAGAGGAGGAACGCGCGTCGGATTATCCGCACCGGGGCTGCCGGGAGATGATGATTCGTAGAAGTTGTACTTCCACTTCAGTCTCATGCAATCCTCGAAAGAGAATGAGTCTGCGGTGAAGTATTTTCTGACGAGACCCGCGCAGTCGTGCAGCAGCCCCTTGACGATATGGATGTTCATCTCGTGGCAGTTCCTGCAAACCGCATTGTTGCAGTTGATGTAGCGGTGGCTGTGTACGAAGTCGTCCACGTAACGGTCATACCGCTTGCCGGATTTGATGACATCCTGAAGGTAAATAACTCTCGCCTCGGAAAGCAGGGTGAATAACTCTTCCGCTACATCATGTTCAGTAGCGAAGTGGTGCATGTGTCGGTTCCCTCCAAAAAGAGAGAGGACCATTGTTCGGTCGTTTCATGTCCAAATTACTTTTTATGGGTTAATACTTATTGTAACGATTTGAACTCCAATGAAAAACATCGGAGCCAAATACAAAATACTTACCTGTAAATTCAAATTTGACATGTGGCGTTTAATTTATTAATCAAACAATCCGTTGGTTAAATTAACCGCGTCATCTTTCTTCTTATTGACGATTTTGGCGTAAACCTGCGTCATTCTCACAGATGTGTGACCGAGCAACTTTGATACGGTATAGAGGTCTGCGCCAAGCGTCAGCATCATGGTCGCGAACGTGTGGCGCGCCGTGTGAAACGTAAATTGTTTGGAAATTCCGGCGGCCTTGGCCCACGGCTTGATGAGTGTATTAACGGTCGAAGGCAAATCGAACACGCTGTCGTCCCCCGACTTATCCCCGCGTTCCGGCATCCATTTCAACGCCTCGTTGGACAGTGGAAGATAAATCGGTTCTTTGGTTTTCTGCATGGCCACAGCCAAACGGTACTGACCGTGGTCGAGGAACACGTCTTTCCATTTCAGTTTCTTCACGTCGCTGATGCGCAACCCGCAGAAGCAGGAAAACAGGTAGGCACTCTTCACCCTCTCGTTATCCATCGGGGTGGCAATCAATGACCGTACCTCTTCGATGGTCATGTAGCTGCGCACGCTTTCCGGCATCTTGGGCTTCTCCGATTTCTCCATTTCGTTGAACGGATTTCTTAACAGCCGTTTGGCACGGACAGCAGCGTTCAGTGCGCCGTTGAAGATCTGGTAATAGGTATTGCGTGTAGAAGCTGCTATCGGTTTCCCTTGGGGACGATAGGTTGTCAGCATGTAGTCGATGTAGCCCTGGCAAAAATCAAGGTCAATCCGGTCCAGCGTGAACCGTTCTCCCGCGTAGTCCTTCAGGATATGGGTAACGGCCACGATTTGACCTATGCCTTTCTTGTCCCGTTTTTCCTGATACTCCTTATAGGTTTTCATCCAATCCAGCAGATAGACCTTATCCACGTGATTCACTATGCCGGCTTCTCCGCTGGTCAGTTCGATGATGCGTTTCGACTTGATGGCATTGGCGGCAGCCATCGTGATTTCATTCTGCCGACGGGCATTGCGGTCCGTTTCCGGAATGAGATACATCTTCAGGTATTCGTATGTCCGCTTACCGTTACGGTAAACGTCCAGATACAAACTTTTACTGCCATCGGCCAAATCCTTCGTCCGGAGACGTATGGGTTCCTTTACTTTTTTAGGCTTCTTTATTCGTGGCATAATTGCATTCTTTTCACTCGTTGTTTTCTAATGCAAATGTACGAATAAAAATCGGAATTGAGAAACAAATAAGGAACAAAAATGTACCGAAAAAGAGCCAAAAGACAGAAACAGATGAAAACAACTGAAAGAAAAATTATAGGATTAAAATGTTGATATAAAGCCGTTTTGTCTATACTTAATTGGATTTTATTTTCATTTCAAACGTATCCCTATGGTTATTGG
>NZ_NFJR01000013.1 GCF_002159975.1 Barnesiella sp. An22
TAAAAGCACAATTTTGTTCCTGTTTTGTTTCTCAATAAAATCAAATAAATTTATAATATATTGATTATCATTCTATTGGGTGATATAATTTTGGAAGATTGAATTTTTTTCCCAATAATTACATATGTATCATTGGCGGGATCGAAACTTAAATTTAAATCTTTAAGATTTCTAAATTCTGAAGTGATTTTTAGTGTTAATAGCTTCATATTAAGAGAAAATCTTATTGTTGAAGTACTCAATATTTTCTCGCATCTGTTCTTCTAAAGATGCCTGCATTTTCCTAATTTCTAAAATCTTTGCAATAAGTTTGCGCTGCTCGTCAATTGATGGCAAAGCTATAAGTGTGTTCTCAAAAACCTTTTGAGATAATCTTCTTCTTCCAGTTGTTCCACTACTTGAGTTAGAGAACTGATTCAATATGGCTTCATTGGTTAATACCAATTCTAAATATTCTGGAACTATTTTAGTTGTGTCAATATTATAAACCATAAAATCAGGAGTAACAATAGCTCCTTCAAGTGATGAGTTCACAATACCAAAAGCTGCGCTTTTTCCATCAATTTTTGAGATGATAAACTGTCCTTCTTTTACGCGAGTTTGACGTTTTGTTCCAATTTGAGAGCCTATAACTATATCGCGTTCCTGAATACCTTTGTTGAATAGTTTTACTGTCAAACGAGTGTATTCAATATTAGGTTCAACATATATAACATCTTTGCTCAATGATACGACACTTCCAATCTTTACTTTCTTATATATAGGATTATAATTAATATTTGTTACGTCGAAAACAGACTTAACACTCCAATTAGATAAATCCGAACGATTAACTATTTTTGTATAAGTCATATTTGACATAACTTTTCCACTTAACCAAGAAGAAACTTCTTTAGCTGCTATTGGCAATTCTTCATTTTGTGAAGGTAAACCAGTAGAAGAAATTCCGGCATCATTGACTTTCGTAACTGATAGCAGATAATCTTTCTCTGGCATCTCGCCGTCCTTGAGCTTTTCTATAAAAACAAGACTTGGTTTTATGTTTGCACCAGATGACAGGAATACATCTGCAGGAATTGAGGTAATATTGAGTATTCTGGCTCGCGTTTCTATAAATCTACGAACACGTTCCAATGCTGGATTATCCAGCACTCCTTCTGGTAATACAATACCTGCTCGTTTACCAGGCTTTAATAAGTTTATACAACGTTCAATGAATAAGATTTCGGTACTATTGTTGTTGATTTTATATAAATCTAATATGCGTTTCCCTATTTTTTTATCCTTGCCAATTTCTTGTGCATAATTTTTTATAGGGATATATACATTACTAATGTATTCGCTACCATACAAATTCTCATATAAAGTTTTTTCTCTATCTGTAGGAATATCTGAGTCAGTAATACGCATATCCTTTTCAACATGGGCTCCGAAAGGTGGATTTATAAGGATTATATCAAAGTTGTTGTCATAAACTCCTCCTACATTAAGAAGTCCATCGTGAAGATAAACTCCAACATGTCCATCACCGTGCATTATCATGTTCATTTTAGAAGTCCTGGCCATACGGGCGTTGGCATCTACTCCAAAGAAATAGTCATGACATAGTTTATGATAACGACTTCCTTCAATTGTCTTATCACATTCACATAGTAAATTATTGATTCTACTTTGTCTTTCAGAGTCTGATAGATTCAAATTGTCCATCAATGTTGCAATCTGATTATGAATATCTTGATCAATCTCATTCTGAACATGTTCAAAAGCTCTAATCAAGAATCCTCCACTTCCACAACAAGGGTCGCATACCTTGTCTCCTTCTTTTACATTCAACACTTCAACCATATAATTAACTATGGTCCTTGGCGTAAAAAATTGTCCTAATTCCCCACGGAAAGTTTTTCCTAGAAACAGTTCAAATGCAATACCCTTTATGTCATCAGAGGTATCATACAACTCGACATTGCTTAACTCTTCCAAAATAAGTAAGAAACTCTCTCTGCGAATTCTTATTCTATCTTCTGAGTCAAAAAGACCATCGGCTGAATATGTTTCCTTAACTTTGTTAAATAAATATTGGATGTAGTCTATTTCCCCATTATATGACAGCTCATCTTTTATGAATTTATCTTTGCTATAAACGAGTTCCTCTTTTGCATCACGTTCATACAGCATCTTTATAAATAAAATTTTGCTTATTTCATCAAATGCAGCTTCTGGAGAAAGTTTATCCACATTACGTATGATATTGTGACAACGAGTTAAGGTTTTCAAAAACTTATCTTTTGAATAACCTCTCACTTTATTTACAAATAGAGCTAAATTGTCGTCTGAAATAATATCCTGAGCTGAGGGAAAATCACTAATACGTTCTATTTTCAGAGGTCTGGCATTTCTATCAATATAAAAGACTTTTGTTTCCTTAAGATTATGTGCAACATAAAATGCCATGTCATTAAGGACTGCCTGCTTATATTGTTCAAAATAATCTTCGGCTTTAATTTTTATGTGTTCAGCCTTACATGCAACAAGAACATAAATATCTGGAGCGAGCCCTGATTTTTTATCTTCAGGACTACGCCATATTGCAATATCTGCAATTGATGTTGGAGAAACCGTTACATTAAACTCCATCTGTTCTGGTAAATATCCATAAGAATCTACCAAACGTTGGAAAAAAGTTTCTGCCAACTTCTGTTTACTCTGATTTATATCTGCTCTCATTGAAACTATGTTCGTATTATTTTTGATGAAGTATTGACTTTGCCATACAATACCCCAATTAATTACAAAATTACTAATATTTTGCAGCACTTGCAACATTTGTAGGATTCATTCTTTATTTAAGAAGCATATTTTAGCAAAACGACAGAAATAGTTAGTTTTTTCGTTCTATGATGCTTTATTCTCATCATAGAACCATCACACAGCAATATCTTCATTTTTTATAGACATAAAAATATTGTAGGAGTAATTAATAACCAACCCACGTTAATTTAATAAAGAAATCTATGATATGAAATCATTAGATGTATTATTTTATTGAATAAATACTATCTTTGCATTTAATAAGAGTGTTCTTTGGATTGACGCAAGACATAGTAAAATATAAAGCTTAGCTCGTTTCTAAATCGTTACCTTCTTAATAAATCAATTCGTATAAACCGCTTATTTTCAGAGAATATGGTAAAAGGTAATGCCGGGCTGCGTGCATCGAGAGACTAAACGGAAGGCCGATCTGCTCACCGACAACTGCCAGCGACTGATTGATGCATTTCGTGGCATTGTTGCGGGCTTTGTACAGTGCCTCCGCATCATCCAGATCCAAAGTCTCTTTTACAAGGTTGAACACATACCGGCATCCCTCACGTTTTTCCCGCCATTGCTGTAATATATGTAATGCAGGTTCAGTAAGGGGTATGACATGTCGTTTGTTTGTCTTTATCATAATCTTCCGCAACTCTTTCCTTGCGAAGTCAATATGTTTCCATTGCAGGGTCATCACATCCACTACACGGAGACCGCAGGCGTGGAACGCAAAGAAGAACATTTCCAGAAATTCTTTTCTGCGCGGTTCAGTACAGGTCTTGTAATATTCAAGCAATGCTGCCATCTGTTCCTTACTTAGACTTTTGCCGTCAAACTCTGCTTCTTCTTCAGAAAGCGATACCTTAGTCACAATGCGCATATCCTGAATCCTTGCATTGACGGCAGGTTCCATCATGCCCATTTCACAAGCGTATGCACATGCTTTTAATATCGGAGTCAGAGAGTGGTTGATAGTGGCATCACTATTCTGCTTGATTTCCCTGCGCCACGATATATAACTGTCTAACAGATCCGGAGTCATATCGCCTACATAAATGCTGTCAGAACGATAGGTTCCCTGTCGGGTAGCCCTCAGGAATGTCTGGAATATATTCATGCAGCTCTTTCCGTTTTCATACCGGCTCCTTCCGATTCTGTTTCTTGCATAGTCAGATGAAAGACGTTCCAATGTAAACTCTACGAAGTCCTTCCCTTGATCACGACGCGCAAGAGGTTTGTCCGCAAGAAAGCCGGATACGACATCAGCGGTTATCTGATTAGGATGTTTTTCGTTATATTCGGCAAGTTGTGAATCTATACGTTCAACACGTGCCAGCAATAGCTGGTTAAGCCGTTTGGATTCAGCACCATGACTTGCACGTATTTCACCCCGTCCCTGATTGCCGTTCTGGTTCCAGTCCGCAACCTTGACAAAGACATTCGTTGTCTTACGGATTACCTGCCTGTTCCAAGTGTATTCCAACTCGACAGGATAGGCTTTTTCCTTGTCAACCACTTTCGGCGTGCGAAGGCGGTATTTGCCCAATGGATATAGTCTTTTCGGTCTTCCCATATGCTTTTCCTCCCAATTTAATATTCCTGAGGAGAAACAAAGGTAATGTATTTTAGACAAACAAAACCTGTTTTCAAGAAGAAAAGCCGCAATTTAGACAAACAAAACGCACCATATAACGCCATAAAACACCAGCGCGACAAACAAATTTTCATTGTTTATCGCGCTGGTATTTAATTGTTTAGTCTATTCGAAGAGCATCAATACTCTTCCTCGTTGAAGAAGAAGTCTTCTTTGCTGGGGTAGTCGGGCCAAATATCTTCGATACATTCATAGGTCTCCCCTTCGTCTTCCATCTCCTGCAAGTTTTCGATAACTTCAAGAGGTGCCCCGGAACGCATAGCGTAGTCGATCAACTCCTCTTTTGTTGCAGGCCAAGGTGCGTCTTCGAGTTTCGATGCTAATTCCAATGTCCAGTACATAGTGTTAAATTTTTAACTTGTTGATATGTCTTTCTATAAAATGTTCGCAAAAATAGCTCATTTATTTTCATTAGCAATCTTTATCCCAGAAAATTTCGTCTTGTTTTTTGACATAATTGTTAAATCGCGCTAAAACGAAGAAGTAGTCGGAGAGGCGATTGACAAATTTCAGGATGTTTTCGTCGACCAGAACCTCTTGGGCAACCTGGCAGATGCGGCGTTCGGCCCGGCGGCATACGGTGCGGCACACGTGGGCTTGAGCGGCGGCGGCTGTCCCGCCGGGCAGCAGGAAGGCGTGGAGCGGCGGCACGGTGGCATCGAGGGTGTCGATGCGGTTTTCGATGCGCTCGATGTCGGCGGGGTGCAGTCGGCTGGCATCGCGCAGTTGGGTGAACGAGGTGTCGGTGGCCAGGTAGGAGCCTACGACAAAGAGTTTGTTCTGTATGAAGAGGAGCAGGGCGTCGTCGTCGGGGTCGTTGCCCATCTGGCGCAGCAGGCCGATGTGGGCGTTGAGTTCGTCGATGGTGCCGTAGGCTTCGAGCCGCGGGTCGTTTTTCGAGATGCGCAGTCCGCCCACCAGCGAGGTGGTCCCTTTGTCGCCGGTGAGGGTGTAGAGGTTGCTTTTTTTCATATCGCTGTCAGTTTGGGTTATTAACGGTTTTGTTGCTCCAGTAGTTCGCAGCAGGCGCGGGCGTCGGGCACGACCTGGTAGAGGTCGGGGCGGTCGTATCGCAGGAAGCCTTGCCGACGCAGCAGGTCGAGCTGTTGCACGAGGGGTTCGAATATGCCCTGTGTGTTGCAGATGACGATGGGCTTGTCGTGGTGACCGAGCATCTTGGTGGTGATGGCATCGAAGAGTTCGTCGATGGTGCCGATGCCGCCGGGCAGAGCCACGATGATGTCGCCCTGCTCGATGAGGCGCCGCTTGCGGTCGCCCATGTCGTCGGTGGTGATGAGCTCGGTAGGTTGCTGGCTCGACCGTCCCAGGTGGGCGATGTGGCTGGTGATGATGCCCAGCACGGGGCTGCCGTTGTTGCGGGCGCACCGGGCCACAATCTCCATGAGTCCGCCATTGGCCCCGCCGTAGACCAGCCGGTAGCCGTGGGTCCCTATCCATTGGCCCAGCACCTCGGCCTCGTGCTTGTAGTCGGGGGCGATGGCATCGGAGGCCGAGCAAAATACGGTAATGCTTTGCATAGTGTCGTTTGTTTTTTCAAAGATAGTGAAAGGTGAGCGCAGAGGCAAATGAAAACCATGTTTTCAAATTTGACTATGCCGAACTGCATCCTATCTTATCCAAAGATAGTGAAAGGTGGCTATCGAGACAAATAGAAAATGAAATTTTCGATATATGGCCTCTTGTTCTATGAACGAGAGTAAGAGGCGAGATTATAAATTGCGCTATAAGGTGTGGGGAAAATCCAGGATTTGCATATATTTGCCACAGATGATTCCAGAACGAGTTGGATATAATGGTTATGAGATTGAGCCGGTATTTGACGCTTTTATTTGTTTCCGTATGGTGCTGTGGACCTGCAGGGGTGTATGCGCAAGACGAGGCTTCGGCTTTTACGGCCGATTTGTACGGGGGGCTGTACCTGAATAATGAACCGGCCTGGCAATTGGAGCCTTCCGTCAGCTGGCTTTTCCATAAGTATCTGGGCGTGTCACTTGGACTGGAATTGACCAGCCAATACAATCAACCGAGCCGTCAGACTGTGATTGACGGGCATGAAGCCGAGCTTGCCGACAATGAGCGAAACATCGGATGGCTGATATTGAAGCCGTCGTTGGTCATTAAATCTCCTGCTATCTGGGCGAGTGCGGATAACGACTGTCGTCTTTGGGTTCAGGCCGAGCCGGGGCTCAGTCTGGCGTGTCCGTTCCGAAACTCTTTGTCCTATGAAATCAAGCAGTTTTCGGGAGTCGTCAGCCAGACCGTAGATTACCGCACATTTCCCAATAAGGGGCTCCAGTGGTTCTACTGGAATGCCCGGGCCTCGATCAATTTTGCCATTGGTCGTTTTATATTCAGGGGCGGGTATTTTGTCTCGAATCTCGACTATTATTCCGGGCGGAGGAATATTATGCTGGACAACGGGCAGAAGTTCTATGTGCCCAAGAGAGAGTTGAGCCAGAGTATCTTCCTGTCAATCGGTTATGCGTTTCATCACTTTTGAAGGTCGATGATAAATCCCTTCCTACGAACAGTTTCTTGTCTTTCTTATTCAAAAAAGAATACGGAAAGAGGGTTCACCTGTATAGGGGCAGAATAATATCGCCGTTTTTTGTGGAACGGGCGGGAATGTCGTATTTTTGCAGCTCCTAACAGAGGACGGTTTATTTATGGAAGAATATCAGATTTGCACCTTGTCCAACGGCCTGCGGCTCATACACCGGCCCACGCAGTCGGCCGTTTCGTATTGCGGCTTTACGGTCAATGCCGGTACCCGCGACGAGGAGGAGTCCTACAACGGGCTGGCCCATTTCGTGGAGCATACGTTGTTCAAGGGTACGACCCACCGGCGTGCGTCGCATATCCTCAACCGCATGGAGGTGGTGGGGGGCGAGCTGAATGCCTACACGGCCAAGGAGGAGACGGTGGTCTACTCGATTTTCCCGGGCGTGCATCTGCCCCGGGCCATGGAGCTGCTGGGCGACCTGGTGGCCAACTCGCAGTTCCCCGAGCGGGAGTTGAACAAGGAGCGAGAGGTGGTGGCCGATGAAATCGATCTCTACCTCGATACCCCTACCGAGCTGATATACGACGAGTTTGAGTCGCTGCTCTTCGAGGGGTGTGCGCTGGGTCGCAACATTCTTGGTTCGGCCGAGTCGCTCAACCGCATGACGTCGGCGGTGGCCCGGCAGTTCCTCACCGACCATTATACCCCCGGCAACATGGTGTTCTTTTCGATGGGGGCTACCCCCTTTGCCCGGGTGAAGGCTCTGGCCGAGCGCTATCTGGGCGGGCTCATCCGTCCCACGGCACCGATGAATCGCCAGTTGCCCCACCCGGTGCCGGCTTTCACGCGCACCATCAACCGGGATACGCACCAGTCGCACGTCATCATCGGGGCCCGGGCCTACGACCTGCACGACCCGCGCCGCCGCGCCCTGCTGCTGTTGAACAATCTGCTGGGCGGCCCCGGCATGAACAGCCTGCTGAATGTGAGCTTGCGCGAGAAGCGGGGCTATGTCTATACGGTAGAGTCGTCGGTGACCTCGTATACCGATACCGGCCTGTTTACTATCTATTTCGGTACCGACCATCACGATACCCGCCGTTGCATCGACCTGGTGCGTCGCGAGTTGAAGCGGTTGCGCGAACAGCGGCTTTCGGCTTCGAAGCTGGCCTCGGCCAAGCGGCAGTTCATCGGGCAGCTCGAGGTATCGACCGACAACTCGGAGAATGTGGCCCTGGCTCTGGGCAAGAGTTTCCTGCGCTACGGCCGGTTCGACTCGCTGGAGGAGGTTGCCCGACGGGTCGAGCAGATTACGGCCGACGACTTGATGGCCGTGGCCAATGAGCTGCTGGCCGAAGAAAGGTTGTCTATGTTAATTTACGAATAGAATAATTGTTAATTTTTATAACTATATAGCGGCGAGGCAGATAGTTTTTTGTATATTCGTCTTGTCAATCAGATGCAGACATGAAAATAGGTAATCTCGATTTTGGCCGGTATCCGCTGTTTCTGGCCCCGATGGAAGATGTGACGGACGAGTCGTTCCGCCTCATGTGCAAGGAGTTCGGGGCCGATATGGTCTATACGGAGTTTGTGTCGAGCGATGCGCTGGTGCGCAATATCAACAGCACTACCCGCAAACTGAACATACACGACGAGGAGCGTCCGGTGGCCATCCAGATTTACGGCCGCTTTGTCGATGCGATGGTCGAGGCCGCCCGCATGTGCGAGGAGGCTCACCCCGACGTGCTCGACATCAACTTCGGCTGCCCGGTGAAGAAGGTAGCCGGCAAGGGTGCCGGGGCCGGCATGTTGCGGGATGTACCGCTGATGCTGAAGATTACCCGGGCCGTAGTCGATGCCGTGAAGATACCCGTCACGGTGAAGACCCGTCTGGGGTGGGACCAGGAGTCGCGCATTATTGTCGAGCTGGCCGAGCAGTTGCAGGACTGCGGTATCGCCGCCCTCACCATACACGGGCGCACCCGCAGTCAGATGTATACCGGCGAGGCCGACTGGACGCTCATCGGCGAGGTGAAGAACAACCCCCGCATGCACATTCCCATCATCGGGAATGGCGATGTGACCACTCCGCAGATAGCCAAGGAGAAGTTCGACCGCTACGGGGTCGATGCCGTGATGGTGGGGCGGGCCAGTTTCGGTTGCCCCTGGATTTTCAAGGAGATGAAGCACTACCTGCTCACCGGCGAGGAGCTGCCGCCGCTCACGATTCACGAGAAGATGTCGGCCCTGCGCCGGCAGATGCTCGAGAGTGTGGCCCGGCTCGACGAGCATCGGGGCATCCTGCACATCCGTCGGCATCTGGCCGCCACGCCTCTGTTCAAGGGAATCCCCAACTTCAGGGAGACCCGTATCGCCATGTTGCAGGCCGATACCGTAGAGGCGCTCACGGCTATCCTCGACAAGATAGAATATGAGATATTACCCAACCAAGTTATAAACGAGAAATGAGTATGAAGAAGATAGGGATGTGGGCCGTTTGCCTCCTCTCGGTTGTGGGGATGCAGGCTCAGACGGTAGAGACCTCGGTGAAACAACTCGCGGTCGACGATTTCTACAAGATGAAGGTGTACAACAACTTCGACGTGTCGTACCGGCAGAATGCCGACTCGGCCGGGGTGATTGTGGTCATGGCGGCTACCGACGATATAGAGAATATCGAGTGTGTCTCGAAGAAGGGGCAGCTCACCATCAAATACAAGGGCCCGCGCGACAAGGAGCAGATGCAGGGCTCGATTATCGTCTACTCTACGGCGCTGGAGTATGTCGAGAACAACGGCATAGGTTCGGTGCAGATTACATCGCCCGTTTCGGGGGCAGCCTTCCAGGCCAAGGTGATAGGCAATGGCTTGATTGCCGGGCGTCACATCGATTACGGTATTGTGAAGGCATCGGTGCTGACCGGCAGCGGCAAGGTGGTGCTGGCCGGTAAATGCCGGGAGGCCGAGCTCTCGGTAACCGGCACGGGACAAATCGAGGCCGACGGTCTGGTGGCTCGCGACGTGAGTTGCCGCATTACGGGCAACGGTGTAATCGGGTGTCATGCCCAGAAGAAACTGACAGCCTGGGCTACGGGCAACGGCGAGGTCTATTACCGGGGAACCCCCGAAATCAAGAAGAACTCGCTGGGCGAACTCTCGGTCCGCTCGCTCGAGGGGCTTTAATTTCCTTCGCTCCCCTGGAAGGGGGCTTATTTCTTTGTGACTTATTTGTATCGGGCGTGGTCGCTGGCTACGGTGGTGAAGGCACTGCCGGCGCCCAGAGCCTGCTGCATGTAATCGGCCGATATGCGGTCGTATTGCGGATTGATGCGGTAGCGGCCGTCGGTGTCGACAAACCCGTATACGGTGCCGGCCTGTACCAGAGCCAACCCATCGAAGAAGGGGAAGGCTTCGGCAAACTGCCGCTTTATCTTCCACTTGCCGTGGCGGTCGATGTATCCCCATTTCCCTTGCAACTTCACCGGAGCCAGTTCGGCCGAGCCGAAGGCGCGGCTGTCGTCGAAGGCGGGGGCGATAACCTCTTTGCCGCTGGCGTCGCACCAGCCCCATTTCCCCGCCTTTTGGATGCGGAAGAGGGTACCGTCTGAAACCAGGTTTTCACACTCGGTTTGCCAGATGGAGTCGCCTTGTATGCCGATGACCCGGAAGGTGCCGGGCTTTACCTGCACGACAGCCTGTCGGTGAGTCGAGAACGATTCGGCCGATTCGTACCGGGGGGCTATCGTCTCTACGCCCTGGGCGTCGATGTATCCCCACATTCCCTCCTCGTTCTGGACTGCGGCCAGTCCCTGGGTAAAGGGCTTCACCTGCCGATAGGCGGGTTTGACCACCGTCTTTCCGCTCTTGTCGATAAATCCCCATCGCTCGCCCCGTTTCCCCTTTTGGGCAAAGGCGGCCATCCCCTCGCAGAAGATCATCGCCCGGGAGGCCCGGGTGAGGGTGAGTTGCAGGCGCCCCTTGGTGTCGATGGCACAGGGGGCCTCGTCGGGGCGTACCACCCAGGCGCGGTTCTCGTGGAATATGGTTGCCTCTTTGTAGACGGCCGGGTAGATGAGTTCGCCCGCGTCGTCGATGTACCCCCACTTGTCGTCGGCCCGGTTGCACACCAGCGCCATGTCGTCGTAGAAGAGCGAGGCGTCGGTGTAGGGGCCGGCAAAGCGCAGGTCGTCGTCGCGGTCGATGTAGAGACAGGAGTCGCCGGCGAAAGCCGGCATGTAGTCGGTTTCGGTGAGGATATACGATTCGTTTCCGCCGCACTGGCTGAACAGAAGCACAAGTGCCGCGGGCAGTAGAGCGCTCGGTTTCATGGCGAATATCTATTTATTCACCCGATAAAAAGGGCGGAACCGTTCCGCTACGAAATTTTTATCGGAGGCAGTTTGTCGTAAGTTTCGATGTATCGGCTTCGTTTCTCCGCAATGATATCCTTGATAGCGATGAGGATACCCGACTCCTCTACGTTGCCGAACTCGTCGTTGATGGCTGTGCCAAACATCTTCATTGTGGGCGAGAGTCCCATGTAGGCGTTGACCAGCGGAGGAATGTTGTACCCGAGTTTGCGTACCTCCTGGTTCAATATCTTGTAATCTTCCTTGAAGTCGTCGTGAATGAAGAGCCGGCTCATCTTCTCCTCGTCGGTATTGGTTTGCAGCGGGTACCGCGGCCACACCAGATGCTCGGGGTCGGGGAAGTGCTTGTTCAGGAAGTAGAGAATCATGTTGCGCCCCTCGTGCGAGTAGGTGGGGTACATGGTCACCTTTCCGAAGAAATATTCGATTTGCGGATAGTCGACCGTGAGGGCACCCAGACCGTCCCACAGGTTGTCGAGGGCAAAGAGGCCCTTGGCTCCGGCACGCGACGACTGGTATTCGAGCGTAACGAACGAGCGTCCCAGCTCGATGGTGCGAGGCAGGTATTCGTGCAGGAACTTGTCGGAGAAGTCGAAGAGGTGCGAGGTGGCGATGCGGGGCCGGCCCTGCTCATCGGTACGGATGTTCTCGCCCAGGATGAAGCGGTAGCCGCCTATGATCTCTTCGGCATCGGGGTTCCATACGATAAGCTGCTGGCAGGGCGGGTCCATCGTATCGAACTGGTCGATGTCGAGGGCGAGCCCGGTGCCGCCGCCGGGAAAACGGAAGGCGATTTCGCGCAGTCTTCCTATTTCGCGCATGGTATTGGGTGCGTTGTTACAATCGACAATGTATATTTTGTTTCCGCCCTTGCGGGTATCCCGCATAAATCGGTCGGGGGTCAGTTCCGACTTGATGAGTTCTTTGTCAACAGGCGCGATAATCGGTTCCATGTTGTTGTTTTTTAATCTGATAGACTTGTTGTTTTACAACCTGGGCCCACTCTTGAAGACTCTTGGACTTGTCGAATGTCTGCCAGGGGATAGGTTTGCCGATGTAGATGTTGAAAGTCTTGTTTTTACTGCTAAACATTTCGTCGGGCAAATATATCAATTCTATATTAAATTTTATGCCGAGAGATTTACGTATTTTAGCAAATCGATAAAAAAAGGCTGAATTCTGACCTTCGAAAAAAATGGGTATTACATCGCGCTGCGATTGGATGGCTTTGGCGATGAAGGTCTTTTTCCACTCCAGGTCGCATATCTTGCCGTGTTGCAGGCGCGAGCACAAGCCGGCGGGGAAGATGAGCATCTGTTCGTCGGAATCGTAGGCTTTGTTTATCTGCACGCTCGACTCCTTGGCCTGGGAGCCGTACTTGTTGATGGGCAGGAATACGGGAGCCAACGGTTTGATATTCATCAACAGGTCGTTGACGAGAAATTTGATTTTCCCGTTGTAATAATGTCCGAAGAATCGGATGAGCGTAACTCCGTCGAGCGCTCCCAGCGGGTGATTCGAGGCAAAAATGAAACGCCCTTCGGCCGGAATATTCTCGATGCCGAAGACGCGGGCGTGCACGTTCATGTAATCGAGCAGGTCGTCGGCAAACTGCACGCCGGTGCTCTCCTTGTAAGTGCTGAGTACGTAGTTTATCTCGTCCTGATGGATAGTGCGCTTGAGATAACGGAAGAGAAAACCCGGAATCCGTTTCGCATATTTGGGCGTTTTCTCTCTGACTACCTTCTCAATATCGATTTTCAGAGGTTCGGAACTCATGACATTCATAAAAAGTGTGTACAAAAATACACCATTTTTTTATTTTTACAGATATGAACAGGGCTTTTATTACGGAATGATAGAAGTCGTCGAGTTAATGCCCGGAAATTTTTGGACTTTAGATGAAAAAAAATAGCGAAAAAAGTGAAAAAGAGCACTGCGGGATTAGGGATTAATGCCTATCTTTACCCTGCAAAAATGTGAAGTTGGAGGACAAGTAGTAAATGGAATTGCAATCGACTGTATATCATATACCTGCACTTCTCGAGGAGTGTATCGACGGACTGGCCATCAAACCCGGTGGCACCTATGTCGATGTGACCTTTGGCGGAGGTGGACATTCCCGGGCCATTTTAGGACATTTAGGCGAAGCGGGACGACTCTTTTCGCTGGACCAGGACGAGGATGCCCGGCGCAACAGTTTGGACGATTGCCGGTTTACATTTGTTCACAGTAATTTCAGGTATCTGAAAAACTTCATGCGCTATTATGGTGTGGAGCAAGTCGACGGTATCCTGGCCGATTTGGGGGTTTCGTTTCACCACTTCGACGATTCGGAGCGGGGGTTCTCGTTCCGCTTCGAAGGGCCTCTCGACATGCGCATGAACCAACGGGCATTACAGACGGCTGCCCAGGTGGTGGCCACGTATAGCGAGGAGCAATTGGCCGACCTCTTCTTTCTCTACGGCGAGTTGAAGAGTGCGCGCCGCATAGCTTCGGCCATCGTTTCGGCCCGGGCCGCGTCGCCCATCGTTACGACCGAGCAGCTGCTCGAGGTGGTGCGTCCCTGCGTCAACCGCAAGCAGGAGAAGAAAGAACTGGCCCAACTGTTCCAGGCATTGCGCATCGAGGTGAACCGCGAGATGGAGAGTCTGCGCCGGCTGCTCGAGCAGTCGGTCGAACTGCTGGCTCCCGGTGGACGGCTGGTGATACTCACCTACCACTCGCTCGAAGACCGCATGGTCAAGAACTTCATACGCACGGGAAATGTCGAGGGGCGTGCCGAACAGGATTTCTTCGGCCGCATCGAGGCTCCGTTCCGGGCGGTCAACCACAAGGTGATTGTCCCCGACGAAGCCGAAATCGAACGCAATCCCCGTTCGCGTAGTGCTAAACTGAGAATTGCAGAGAGGGTATAGAGGTATGGCAAAGAAAGCAAAAAACGAAAGAATAGGATTTATCAAATATCTGAAGCTGGTGATTCAGGGGCGTATCTTCTCCCTGGACTTTTTCCGCTCGCACTGGGGCTTTATCGCTTCGGTGGTTTTTCTATTCTGCTTGTCGATAGCCAATCGATATGTGTGCCAGACCAAGTTGCAGACCATTCGCGATTTGCAATTCGAGCTGGTCAATGCCAAGACCGATCGGGTGCGTGCTGCAGCCCGGTATATGGGGGCTGTGCGGCATTCGCGCATCGTGACGCTCGTGAACGAAAACCGGCTGGGGCTCGAGATACCCAATACCCCGCCTGTAAAATTGAGACAGACCGATGGAGACAAGGAATAGAAATCATATATTGCTGCGCTATACCCTGGTGATTGTAGGGGTATTGCTCTTTAGTATCGCCATTGTCAAAAAGGCGGCCGATACGTGCATTATTCATGCCGATAAATGGAATGCCAAGGCGGCTCAGATGCTCTCGGTATCGCTCGACGTGATGCCCGAGCGTGGCGATATTCTGGCCCAGAACGGCGAGGTGCTGGCTACGACGATGACCTACTACGGGGCCATCATCGACTTTACGGTGCCCAAGTTCAAGGCCAAGGAGTTCAACGACAGCGTGCAGGCTTTGAGCCAGATGCTGGCCAAGTATTTTCCCAAAAAGACGGCTGCCGCCTATGAGCAGAGCATGAGGCAGGCCTTCAAGCAGGGCAAACGCGGCTATGTGCTGGTGAGCGAGGTGACGGGAAAGGACTACAAGTTGATGAAGACGTTTCCCTTCCTGAGGAATCCGACCAAGTTCTCGGGCTTCTACCTCAATTCGGCCCGAATCATCAAGCGGGAGAAACCCTACGGGAATATGGCTTCGCGAGCCATCGGCCGGCTGAACGAGACCTTTCACGGCAGCAGCGGCCTGGAGAAGGCGTTTGACTCCCTGCTGTACGGTGTGCCGGGAAAGACCATCAAGAAACAGATTCCTTCGGGTATTGTCGATTGGGTGGCTGTACCCCCGCAACGAGGTCTCGATGTGAAGACGACAATCGATATAGATATACAGGATATTACCGAGCAGGCCCTGCTGGGGGCAATCGAAGAGACTCAACCCGAGTTTGCCGTGGCGGTGGTCATGGAGGTGGCGACGGGCGATATCAAGGCCATGTCGAATTTGGCACGGCTGCCCAACGGAGAGTATCTGGAGACGGTAAACAATGCCGTGCAAGGCTACGAGCCTGGCTCGGTTATCAAGCCGCTGTCGATGATGATTGCCCTCGACGACGGGGTCGTGCGCCCCAACGACATCATCAATGGCCATAATGGCGTGTTCCGCTATCCGCCGGGCCGCAAGGTACGCCCGATTACCGATACACACGGACGGGCGTCGATGACGGCTCTCGAGGCGATGAAGTATTCGTCGAATATCGGTCTGTCCGAGATTATTCTGAAAGGATACGAGCATGACCCCGACCGTTTTGTGCAACGTATCTACGAGGTGGGGTTCATGGAGCCCTTCGACCTGGGTATCCCCGGTGCGGCGCGTCCCGTCATACGCCACCTGAAAAACGATGTGGGCGACCGGGTCGACCTCACCCGCATGTCATACGGCTATACCACCCAGATTCCGCCCATCTATACGTTGGCTCTGTACAATGCCATTGCCAACGACGGCAAGTTTGTGAAACCCCGTTTGGTGAAAGAACTGTTGCGCAACGGGCAGACCGATACGGTCTTCAACATTCGCTACATCCGGGAACAGGCCTGCAAGCCCGAGACGGCTCGCGAATTGCGCAAGATGCTCTATGCCGTGGTAAACGACAACGACGGTACCGGGCGGCGGGCCCGTTCGACCAAAGTGGGCATTGCCGGCAAAACAGGTACGGTGCGGGTGCTCGGTGCCAGCGGGTACGAGAGCCGCTACCGCATCACCTTCTGCGGATTCTTCCCCTATGAGAAACCGCAATACTCGTGTATCGTTCTGTTGGGTAAACCCGATCTGCCGGGCATGCCTTCGGCCGGTCACTATTGCGGCGGTGTGTTGAAGAAGATAGCCGAGACCCTCTACTCGATGGGACGGCTCGACATGCCTCGGGTGTTGCCTACCGACTCGACTCTGACCTTTGCTCCGGCCGTGATGAAAGGCAATCTGTCCGATGCTCGGGAGGTGTTGCAGACACTGGGTGTACAAGGCGATGTGAGCGACTGTTTCCACATGGAAACCGATTGCGACAGCATGCCCGACATGATAGGAATGGGAGCTCGCGACGCTCTATATCTGTTGGAGCATGCCGGATTGAACGTGAATATTCAGGGCCGCGGCCGGGTATATGAACAGTCTATCCCCAAGGGCGCTGTGTTGCAGCCAGGCACGACGGTGATTTTAAGATTGAAATAGGAAAGGATACGATGATATGAAAAATGTAGAAGAGTTATTATCGGGAATTACAGTGGTCGAGCGCAAGGGCGCGGCCGTGAGCGAGGTGTCGGGTGTGGAGTCGGACTCCCGCCAGGTAAAACCCGGCTACCTGTTTGTGGCTGTGCGCGGTGCGTCGGTCGATGGTCATACCTTTATCCCCCAGGCCATGGCACAGGGGGCCAAGGTGATTGTTTGTGAAGAGTTTCCCACCGAGCTGAATGGCGAGGTGTCGTATATAAAAGTCGATGACAGTGCGGTAGCTTTCGGCATGTTGGCCTCGGCCTGGTATGGCAATCCCTCGCGCGAGCTTACGCTGGTGGGGGTAACCGGTACCAACGGCAAGACGACCACGGCCACACTGCTGTACGAGATGTTCCGCTCGCTGGGTTACAAGGCGGGGCTCCTCTCGACGGTGTGCAACTACATCGATACGGTGAAGGTTCCCGCTACCCACACCACCCCCGACCCGTTGCATCTGCACCGTCTGTTGCGCGAGATGGTCGATGCCGGTTGCCAGTATGCCTTCATGGAGGTGAGTTCGCACTCGGCAGCCCAGCACCGCATTGCCGGGCTCGATTTCGACGGGGCCATCTTTACCAACCTGACACGCGACCACATCGACTATCACAAGACGGTAGAGGCCTATCTGAAGGCCAAGAAGTCATTCTTCGACGGACTGCCCGAGGGCTCTTTTGCCTTGACCAATATCGACGACAAGTCGGGCCTGGTGATGTTGCAGAACACGCGGGCCGAGAAGCATACCTACTCGTTGCGGACGATGGCCGACTTCAAGGCCCGGATCATCGAGAGCCGTATCGACGGCATGACCCTCGAAATCAACGGCAAGACGGTAGAGGTGATGTTCGTGGGCAAGTTCAATGCCTACAACCTGCTGGCCGTCTACGGAGCTACCTGTCTGCTGGGGCAGAACCCCGACGAGGTGTTGCGCAAGATGAGCCTGCTGGTGCCTGTGGCCGGGCGGTTCCAGACCCTGCACTCGTCGCGCGGATATACCGTAATCGTAGACTATGCACACACCCCCGATGCGCTGAACAATGTGCTTACCTCTATCCGTGAGGTGCTGGGCAACCGGGGACACATCATCACCGTGGTGGGTGCCGGCGGCAACCGCGACAAGGGCAAACGACCCATGATGGCCCGCGAAGCGGTGAACCTGAGCGACCGGGTGATTCTCACTTCCGACAATCCCCGCTTCGAGAATCCCAACGACATTCTCAACGACATGCTGGCCGGGCTCGATGCCGAGCAACGCCGCAAGACCTTGACCCAGGTGGACCGTCGCGAAGCCATTCGCACCGCCACACAGTTTGCCAATCCTGGCGATGTGATACTGGTGGCTGGCAAGGGGCATGAGGATTACCAGGAAATCGAGGGGGTAAAACACCACTTCGACGATAAGGAAGAGGTAGAAAAACTGTTTGCCGAAGAGCAGGCTTAACGACTAATTGCGAATAAAGAGACTATGCTATACTATCTGTTTCAATATCTCGAATCGATATTCGATATTCCGGGTGCACGACTGTTTTCGTACATTTCGTTCCGGTCGGTAGCCGCTTTTATCCTGTCGCTCTTCATTGCCACGATTATCGGTAGGCGCATTATCAACCGGTTGCAGTTGCGGCAAATCGGCGAGATTGTGCGCGACCTGGGGCTGGAAGGTCAGATGGCCAAAAAGGGTACCCCCACGATGGGAGGTATCATCATCATTATTGCCATACTGGTACCCTGTCTGTTGCTGGGTCGGCTGGGCAACATCTACATGATACTGATGCTCATCACCACCGTATGGCTGGGAGCCATAGGTTTCCTCGACGACTATATCAAGGTATTCAAAAAAGACAAGGAGGGGCTGCACGGACGGTTCAAGATTGTAGGTCAGGTGGGGCTGGGGCTCATCGTGGGATTTACGCTCTATCTGAGTCCCGATGTGGTGATTCGTGAAAATGTGGCCGTACAGGCTCCCGGTACCGATACCGAGGTGGTCAAGTACGAATCTGAGAATATCAAGTCGACCCAGACGACCATCCCCTTCTTCAAAAACAATAACCTCGATTATGCCGACCTGGTGCCCTTCCTGGGCGAGCATGCCCAGACCGGCGGCTGGATTATCTTCATCCTGCTCACCATTTTTGTGGTGACTGCCGTATCGAACGGAGCCAACCTGACCGACGGTCTCGACGGTCTGGCTACGGGCACCTCGGCCATCATGGGGCTTACGCTGGGTATTCTGGCCTACCTGTCGGGTCACATAGCCTATGCCTCCTATTTAAATATAATGTATATACCGGGCAGTGAAGAGCTGGTGGTGTTTGCCAGTGCTTTCATGGGGGCCACTATCGGCTTCCTGTGGTACAATGCTTATCCCGCCCAGGTATTCATGGGCGACACGGGCAGCCTCACGCTGGGCGGTATCATTGCCGTCTTTGCCTTGTGCATACACAAAGAGCTGCTTATCCCCATCTTGTGCGCTATCTTCTTTGTCGAGGACCTGTCGGTAATGATGCAGGTCGCCTACTTCAAGATAACCAAGCGCAAGTATGGCGAGGGTCGCCGTATCTTCAAGATGACACCGTTGCACCACCATTTCCAGAAACCGGGAAATGCGGGTATCAACGCCTTGATACAAAAACCGCTGCAAGCTGTGCCCGAGTCGAAAATCGTTGTTCGGTTCTGGATTGTCTGTCTCATGCTGGCAGCTATTACCATAATTACGCTGAAAATGCGTTAGAAAGGTCGTTTCGATATGGAAAAGAAAAAGAGAATTGTAGTGTTGGGAGCTGGTGAGAGCGGTGCGGGAGCCGCCGTGCTGGCTCAGGTAAAGGGTTTCGATGTATTCGTTTCGGATATGTCGTCGATCAAAGACTCATATAAACAGCAGCTCGACCACTACAGTATTGCGTGGGAAGAGGGTCACCATACCCCCGAGCTGATACTGAATGCCGACGAGGTAGTCAAGAGTCCCGGCATTCCCGAGAATGCCCCCATGATTGTGGCTCTGCGCGAGCGGAATATCCCCGTTATCTCCGAAATCGAGTTTGCCGGTCGCTATACGCATGCCCGTATGGTGTGCATTACCGGCAGCAACGGCAAGACGACTACGACCCTGCTCACCTACCATATTCTGAAGAGTGCCGGGTTAAAGGTAGGCCTGGCCGGTAACGTGGGCAAGAGTCTGGCCCTGCAGGTGGCTACCTGCGACTACGACTACTACGTCATCGAGTTGAGCAGTTTCCAGCTCGACAACATGTACGACTTCAAGGCCAATATCGCCGTGCTGCTCAACATCACGCCCGACCACCTCGACCGCTACGACTACAAGATGGAGAACTATGTGAACGCCAAGTTCCGCATCATACGCAACCAGACCGAGGACGACGCCTTTATCTACTGGAACGACGACCCCGTCATCAACGAGAAGCTGTCGACCCTCACCCTCCAGTCGCAACGCTACCCCTTTGCCGAGACGCACGAGCCCGGCACGCAGGCCTATACCGACCACGGGGAGCTGACGTTCGACACCCCCGAGGAGAAACTCACGATGAAGGCCGACGAACTGTCGCTGCACGGCCGCCACAACCTCTACAACTCGATGGCTGCCGGCCTGTCGGCCTGCCTGCTGAATGTGAAGAAGGAGACCATACGCAAGGCATTGAGCGACTTCGAGTCGGTAGAGCATCGGCTCGAACGGGTTGCTTCGGTGCGGGGTGTGCAGTTCATCAACGACTCGAAGGCTACGAATGTCAACTCGTGCTGGTATGCACTGGAAAGTATGAAGACCCCCGTGGTGCTCATTCTGGGCGGCAAGGACAAGGGTAACGACTATACCGAAATCGAGCAGTTGGTGCGCGATAAGGTGAAGGCGCTGGTGTTCCTCGGGGTCGACAACAGCAAGTTGCATGCCTTCTTCGAGGGGAAGGTGCCCTATATCACCGAGGCCCGCTCGATGAAAGAGGCCGTAGACAAATCGTATGCCCTCGCTTCGCCGGGCGATACCGTGTTGCTGTCGCCCTGCTGTGCCAGCTTCGACCTGTTCAAAAGCTACGAGGACCGGGGCGACCAGTTCAAGGCGTGTGTAAGAGCTTTATAAAACGAGAACGAAATGATGAAAGAAGAGGCAGTTGAGAAACCGAGGAGGAGCGATCCCTACATTTGGGGCATCATCATCATCCTGTATATCGTTTCGGTGGTCGAGGTATATAGTGCCATCAGCCGGGAGATTACGGGAGGCGATGTCTATACCCCTATTATCAAGCATGTGTTGCTCCTCTTTTCGGGATTCCTGATAACCTATGTGACCTCGAGGGTGCACTACAAGTGGTTCAAGGTGATGGCCTACCTGATGATACCGGCGACCATCGTCTTGCTGGTGAGCATCCTTCTCTGGGGCGATACGCTCAATGGTGCCAAGCGTACCATCCCGGTGATGGGTATTTCGCTGCAAGGCTCGGAGGTGGCCAAGGTCACCATCGTGCTGGCCATGGCAACCGTGCTGGCCAAATCGCAAATCAAGCGAGGGGTGAACACGAAGGGGGTGGTGCTGGTCGTGGTGCTGGTGACCATCTTCAGCGGTCTGCTGTTTACCCAGGGGCTCACCAACACGTTGCTGTTTATCGGCATCAGCGTGTGCATGATGCTGATAGGCGGTGTGGAGTGGTACAAGTTGGGCATTATCTTTCTGGTCTATCTCGTCCTGGCACTGGCCGTGATGCAGGCCAAGGATATTCTGACCGAGAGTGAACTCTTCAACAAGCAGGAACAGACGGTCCAGGATGGTGAGAAGAAAGATGTGCTTATCCAGCGAAGCTCTACGTGGAAGAGCCGGTTGGAAGACTTCTTCGACTCGACACCCGAGTATGAGAAAGAGACGACCGATGCCAACCGTCAGGAGCACCGGGCCGCCATGGCGATGGCCCACGGAGGCATTACCGGCGTAGGACCCGGCAACAGCCGGGAGGCCTCGCGGCTGCCGTTGGCCTTCTCCGATTACATCTATGCCATCATCATCGAAGACCTGGGCTTTGTGGTCGGCGGGGTAGGGCTCTTGCTGGTCTACCTCATGATTCTGGCGCGGGCGGGGCTCATTGCCCGGCGGTGCACCAAAGCCTTCCCGGCCCTGCTGGTGATGGGTATGGCGGTGATGATTGTGTTGCAGGCTCTCTTCAACATGGCTATCGTGGTAGGGGTATTCCCGGTTTCGGGTCAGCCGCTGCCGCTCATCAGTAAGGGTGGAACCTCGATATGGATGATGAGCTTTGCCTTCGGGGTCATGCTCAGCGTGAGCCGGTATGCCGTGAAAGATACAGGAGCAAATATAAAGTCGGAACGGGAGAGCGGTTTGCCCGAAGATTTGCAGGCCGCCAATCCCACCAATTTAGCATAAGGAGGCTATGATGAAACGAGCAATCAGAGTATTGATAAGCGGCGGTGGTACCGGGGGGCACATCTTCCCCGCCATATCCATTGCTAATGCGATAAAGGCCCGTTGCCCCGAGGCCGACATCTTGTTTGTCGGGGCCGAGAACCGGATGGAGATGGAGAAGGTACCGGCTGCCGGATACCGCATCGAAGGGCTTCCCGTGAGCGGCTTCAACCGCAGCAACCTGCTGGCCAACTTCAAGGTGTTGTGGCGGTTGGGCAAGAGCCTGCGGCTGGCCCGCCAGATTGTGCGCGGGTTCAACCCCGATATTGCCGTGGGCGTAGGCGGTTATGCCAGCGGTCCCACGCTGTGGGCGGCAGCCCGCCGGGGGGTGCCCACCCTCATTCAGGAGCAGAACTCCTATGCGGGTGTCACCAACAAACTGCTGGCTTCGAAGGCGCATACCATCTGTGTGGCCTATGAGGGGATGGAGCGGTTTTTCCCCGCCGGTAAAATAGTGCTTACGGGGAACCCCGTGCGGCAGGACTTGTGCAACGACCGGCTCACTCGCGACGAGGCGTTCGACTTCTTCGGGCTCGACCCGCACAAGAAGACCATTCTGCTCATCGGCGGCAGTCTGGGGGCTCTCACCCTCAACACGGCCGTTGTCGAGTCTATCCCCGAAATCGTGAAGAGCGGCGTGCAGTTTATCTGGCAGTGCGGCAAGCGGTTCGACGAGAAGGCCCGCGCCGCATTGAAGGCGGCGGGCGACCCGGCCTGCATCAAACAGATGCCCTTTATAGCTCGCATGGACTTGGCCTACAAGGCTGCCGACCTGGTGATTTCGCGGGCCGGAGCCAGCTCTATCTCGGAGCTCTGCCTGTTGGGTAAGCCGGCCATTCTGGTACCTTCGCCCAATGTAGCCGAAGACCACCAGACCAAGAATGCCGAGGCCCTCTCGTCGAAGGGAGCCGCCATTCTGGTGCGCGACGCCGAGGCCCGTCAGCGGTTGATGCCCTGCGCCCTCTCGGTGGTGAACGACGAGGATTGTCTGGAGTCGATGAGCCGGCAGATTTCGAAACTGGCTCAGCGCGATTCGGCCGCGCGTATTGCCGATATAATATTTGACATAGTCGATAAAAAATGAAACAGTACAGTTCGCTTTATTTCATAGGTGCCGGCGGCATAGGTATGAGTGCGCTGGTGCGTTATTTCCTGGCAAAGGGATACCGGGTGGCCGGTTACGACCGCACCTCGTCGCCCCTGACCGAAGCCTTGCAGAGCGAGGGGCTCGAGATTGTCTATGACGAGTCGGTCGACCTCATCCCCGACTATTGCCGCGACCCGAAAACGACGCTCGTCGTCTATACCCCGGCCATTCCCGCCACACATGCCGGGCTGGTCTACTTCAGAGAGCACGGCTTCAAGGTGGTGAAACGGGCCGAGCTGCTGGGGCTCATCACCCAGTCGAGCAAGGGGCTTTGCTTCTCGGGTACGCACGGCAAGACGACCACCTCGAGCATGGCGGCCCACATCTTTCACGAGTCGCCCATCGGGTGCAACGCCTTTCTGGGCGGTATCCTGCGCAACTACAACAGCAACCTCATCCTGTCGGACCACTCGCCCTTTACGGTAATCGAGGCCGACGAGTACGACCGTTCGTTCCACTGGTTGCACCCCTATATGGCGGTGGTGACGGCTACCGACCCCGACCACCTCGACATCTACGGTACCGAGGAGGCCTATCTCGAGAGCTTCGCACACTTCACCTCGCTCATCCAGCCGGGTGGCTGTCTGGTCATCAAGAAGGGTATCAAGCTGGTGCCCCGTGTGCAGGAGGGGGTGAAGGTCTACACCTATTCGGCCCGCGACGGCGGCGATTTCCACGCCGATAATATCCGGGTGGGCAACGGTACGATTCTCTTCGACTTCGTAGCCCCCGACGGTGTGGTGACCGATGTCGAGCTGGGTGTCCCCGTCGACATCAACATCGAGAATGCCGTGGCCGCCATGGCCATAGCCCGGTTGAACGGGGTGGCCGACGACGACATGCGGCGGGCCATGGCCTCGTTCAAGGGAGCCAAGCGGCGGTTCGAGTTCTGGGTGAAACGCGACGACCGCGTGATGATAGACGATTATGCCCATCACCCCGACGAGCTGAAAGCCAGTATCCGTTCGGTACGGGCCCTCTATCCCGGGCGTAAACTCACGGTTATCTTCCAGCCCCACCTGTATAGTCGCACCCGCGATTTTGCGCCCCAGTTTGCCGAGGCGCTGTCGATGGCCGACCAGGTGATACTGCTCGATATTTATCCGGCTCGCGAATTGCCTATACCGGGAGTCACGTCGCAACTTATTTTCGACCGGATAACATGCAGAGATAAAGAACTTTGTTTGCGCGAAAAGTTGTTAGAACGGATAAAAGAGTGTAACTTTGACATTTTATTGACGATGGGAGCCGGCGATATAGATCGTCTGCTTCCCGAGATAGCATCAATCGTGGAGGCAAAATGAAGGTCTTGTTGAGATTTCTGTTGATGGTAGTGCTTGTGGTCTACCTGTTTGTCGCGTTCTTTGTCCTCCGCTCGCATGCGGCCGAGGAGAAGTGTCTCGACTTGCAGGTCGAGGTCCTGGACAGTGCTACGCATCACTATATCTCACCGGCCGATGTATATAGATATATCGAAGAGTACGATTTGGACCCCTGCGGAAAACCGATGGGGGAGGTCAATACCGAAGATATGGAGCGAACCCTCATGCTGAATGGCGTGTTAGGTTCGGTCGAGTGTTACAAGGAGGTAGGGGGCACCGTGTGTGTGAAGGTAACCCAGCGCATTCCCGTAATGCGGGTGATGGCCAATGGCAGCAACTATTACGTCGATACCGAAGGGCATCGCATTGTTGCCGTGGCGCAGTATCGCACCCCGTTGCCTCTGGTGACCGGGCAGGTAGACAGTACGCTGACCTATCTCGACCTGTTGCCGATGGCCCGGTATATTTACGGGCATCCTTTTTGGAATGCTCAGATTGAACAAATTTATGTCAATGAGCGTCATGAAGTGGAGTTGGTGCCCCGGGTCGGCAAGCAGACGATTCTGCTGGGCTCGGTGGAGGATTATGAGACGAAGTTCGACAATCTGATGCTGGTTTATAAGGATGTATTCAGCAAGACCGGTTGGACGATGTACGACACCGTTTCACTGAAGTTTAAGAATCAGGTGGTTTGTACGCGTAGAAAAAAGTGGTGAAATAAAAACTAATAGAGAAAGATATGGATACGGAGAGATACATAGTAGCTATTGAGATCGGGAGCTCGAAGATAAGAGGAGCCATAGCAACCCGTTCTCTCAAGGGGGTTGTTACTGTGCTTGGCGTAGATACCGAATCGTTGAGCGGGAGTGTGAAACGCGGTTTCGTGGTTCGCCCCGACGAAGTATCGGCAAAAATCAGACGCCTGATAGTCAAACTGAGTAACCGCATAGGGACCTCGAAGAAGATCAAGCAGGTCTATGTCGGCATCAGCGGTCAGTCGCTCCATGCCGAGGATCATCTGATCAGCCGCGATTATCCCGAGGGTACGCTCATCAACGAAGATATAATCAAACACCTGCAGGAGGAGGCCCGCGAGATGCCTATCGCCGGAGCCGATATTCTGGAGGTGGTTCGCACCGAAGTGACGGTCGACGATCAGCCGCGCATCGGTCGGGAAGAGCTGGTTGGCTCGAGCCTGAAGATGGGCGTGAAGCTGATTGTGGCCCGCGACGAACTCAAGAAAAGTGCCGCCCGCTGTTTCCAAGGCGATTTGACGGTGGCTCATTATATACCCACGGCCCTCTCGACCGCCTATGTGGCCTTGAGCAACGAGGAGCGTCAGGCCGGTGTCATGCTGGTCGATTTTGGGGCCGACACGACTACCGTCTCGATTTACAAGGATGGATTCTTGCGTTACCTCTCGACCATACCGCTGGGCGGGCAGAACATCACGCGCGACATTATGACGCTGAACGTGACGGCTGCCGAGGCCGAGTCGTTCAAGATTCGTTTGGGTTCGGCCAAGATGGTGGGCGAGGAGTCGAACATTACACTGCGCGGCGAGAGCGGTTCGGAAATCAAGAGCCTCGACCTCTCGAAGGTGGTCAAGGCTCGTATCGAAGAGATTGTGGCCAACGTGAACGCACACTTCGATTATGCCAAGTGCGACCGCAAGAGCCTGGGCGCCGGCATGGTGATTGTGGGCGGAGCCTCCAAGCTCTCCAACCTCACCGAGCTCCTGGCCGAGAAGTGCGACATCAAGGTTCGCAAGGGTGCCCTCCGTCAGGATATGTTGCTCGACGTAGCTTCGCAATCGAAGAGCGCCGACTATCTGCAGATATTGGGCCTGCTCTATTCGGGTCGTGAAAACTGCGTGGAGGTAATAGCCCGGCCGGCTGCGACCCCCGAGGTGGAGCCGCAGGTCGAGGAGGAAGAGGAACCCGTAGACCCGAGAGAGCAACGGGCTCGCGAAAAAGAGGAACAGGAGCGTCGCAAACGGGCCGAGAAGGAGCGCCGCAAACGCGAAGCCGAAGAGGCCAAGAAACGCGAGAAAGAGCGTAAGGAAAAGGAGAAAGCCAACAAGCCCGGCTTATTCGGTAAGTTGAGAGATATGGTCAAGAAGGCCGAGACTCTGCTCGATGATGAAAACGATAACTATTAAAAGAAGAAGGTTATGAACGATGTAGATATAAATAGCTCCAAGTTGCCCGACTTCATCGTCCCCGGGGTCGGAGAGAGGAAAGAAGAGCCTATCAAGATAAAGGTCGTGGGCGTAGGTGGTGGTGGCGGAAACGCTGTCAACTACATGTATCGGCAGAATATTCAGGGCGTGAGTCTGGCCCTGTGCAATACCGATCCCCAGGCCATGTTCGACTCGCCGGTCCCCATCAAGGTGGCCATCGGCGACGAGGGTGCCGGCGGCGAGCCCGAGGAGGGCAAGCGCCTGGCCGAGGAGTATGAGAAACTGGACGGTCGCATCTCGTCCCTCTTCGAGGATGAGACCCGCATGGTATTCATCACCGCCGGTATGGGTGGAGGCACCGGTACGGGTGCCGGCCCGGTCGTGGCCCGCATCGCCAAGGAGAAGGGCATGCTCACGGTGGGTATCGTTACCATACCGTTCCTCTTCGAGGGCGAGCCCAAGATTCTGCAGGCCTTTGCCGGTGTCGAGGAGATGCGCAAGCACGTCGACGCCCTGCTGGTAATCAACAACGAGCGTCTGTGCAAAATCTATCCCGACCTCTCGTGGACCAATGCCTTCTCCAAAGCCGATGATGCCCTGGCCAACGCGGCCCGCAGCATTGCCGAGCTGGTGTCGAAGAACGGTAAGATAAACCTCGACTTTGCCGATGTGCGCACTACCCTGAAAAACGGAGGTGCCGCCGTCATCAGTACCGGCGAGGGCGAGGGTGAGCACCGCATGAGCAAGGCCATACAGAATGCACTCATCTCGCCGCTGCTCAAGGAGAGCGACATCTATGACTCGGAGCGGGTGCTCTTCAACCTCTACTTCTCGCCCGAAGAGACCGACGAGTTGCGTATCGAAGAGGCCAAGGAGCTGAACGCCTTTATGACCCGCTTCAAGAAACGGGTGAAGGTAATCTGGGGCTATACCCACGATTCGTCGCTGGGCAAGAAGGTGCGCATCACGATTCTGGCCACCGGCTTCGAGGTATCGGACCTCACCTTCAAGGGCGAGTACGGCGGCGATGCCGACGAGCACATAGCCCAGTCGCAATACATCGTGCTGCGTCCCGACCAGCTCGACAACAACGCGTTGATCGAGAAGCTCGAGAATGCCCCGGCCTACGATCGGCCCAAAGACTTCCGCGACAATTTCGAGGGAGGCGAGAAGCGCAAGGAGGAGCCGACGAGCAACCGCCGTTCCATAAAGTTTTGATTGAAACCTGTAAAATAGTATAGATTATGAATTTATTTGATCAGGTCAGCAACGACATCAAAAGTGCCATGCTGGCAAAAGACAAGGTAAGACTCGAAGCCCTGCGGGGTATCAAGAAAGAGTTTCTCGAAGCAAAGACCGCCAAGGGTGCCGACGGCGAACTGTCGGACGAGACGGCGATGAAGATATTGGCCAAGATGGTAAAACAGCGCAAGGAGAGCGCACAGATTTATTCGGAGCAGAACCGCCCCGACTTGGCCGAACCCGAACTGGCCGAAGCTGCCGTTATCGAAACCTATCTGCCCAAACAGATGACCGACGAAGAGCTGACCGAAGCCCTCAAGGCCATCATTGCTCAGGTAGGTGCCACCAAACCGCAAGAGATGGGCAAGGTGATGGGCGTGGCCTCCAAACAGTTGGCCGGTCGTGCCGACGGTCGTGCCATCTCGGCCAAAGTAAAAGAACTGTTGTCGTAAACGAGAATACAATATACGAAATTTAGACTATGCTTACACTTAGTGTCATTAAAGAGAATCCCGAAGATGTGATTCGCCGGTTGGCTATCAAGCATTTCGACGGGAGAGAGGCTATCAACCGGGTACTCGAACTGGATAAAATCCGTCGCGCTTCGCAAGCCGAACTCGATGGCAAATTGGCCGAACTGAAAGGATTGGCCGCCCAGACCGGGCAACTGATGAAAGCCGGAAAGAAAGAGGAGGCCGAGGCCGTGAAAGCTCAGACGGCTGCCATCAAGGAGTCGACCAAAGCGCTCGAAGAGTCGATGGTATCGGCCGAGAAAGAGATTACCGATATTTTGTTGACTGTCCCCAACCTGCCTTATGCCGGTGTGCCCGAGGGACGTACCGCTGCCGACAACATTGTCGAGAAGACCGGTGGCGTGATGCCCAACCTGCCCGAGGATGCTCTGCCTCACTGGGAGTTGGCCAAGAAATACGACCTTATCGATTTCGAATTGGGCGTGAAGATTACCGGTGCCGGATTCCCCGTCTACAAAGGCAAGGGTGCCCGCCTGCAACGCGCCTTGATTTCGTTCTTCCTCGACGCCGCCCGTGAGGCCGGATACCTGGAGATACAGCCGCCTTATGTGGTGAATGCCGCATCGGGTTACGGCACGGGACAGCTGCCCGACAAAGAGGGTCAGATGTACCACTGCAACGAGGATGACCTCTACCTGATTCCTACCGCCGAGGTACCGGTGACCAACCTCTACCGCGACGTGATTTTCAACGAGAGCGACCTGCCTATCAAGAATACCGCCTACTCGGCTTGCTTCCGCCGCGAAGCCGGTTCGTACGGCAAAGACGTGCGCGGTCTGAACCGTCTGCACCAGTTCGACAAGGTAGAGATTGTACAGATACAGCACCCCGACCACTCGTACGAGGCTCTCGAGGAGATGAAGGACCACGTGCAAAGTCTGGTCGAGCGTCTCGAATTGCCCTGGCACATCCTGCGTCTGTGCGGTGGCGACATGAGTTTCACCTCGGCCATCACCTTCGACTTCGAGGTATTCTCGGCTGCTCAGAAACGCTGGCTCGAGGTTAGCTCGGTTTCCAACTTCGAAAGCTACCAGGCCAACCGTCTGCACTGTCGTTACCGCGGTGCCGACAAGAAGATGCACCTGTGCCACACCCTCAACGGTAGTGCACTGGCTTTGCCGCGTATCGTGGCAGCTCTGCTCGAAAACAACCAGACCCCCGAGGGTATCAAGATACCTAAGGTGCTGGTTCCCTACTGCGGTTTCGACATCATCGACTGATTGCCTGCGGCCTTGGTGCCGGGACAAACATAGATACACAAGGGGTGTCCCATTCTTTTGGGGCGCCCCTGTCGTTTGTATTGTGGGGTCAAAAACTTACCGAAGTTATCGCCCATACGAAACAATTCATTAACTTTGTCTCTGACGAGTATGGCGAGTGCAGCTTGCATGGCTTTGCATCTCCATGCGACAGAGATATGGCGATTGTCGCTAATTGCCAAATTTTCAGATGACTATAACCTGCTGATACCTGTTAACCGAAATTCTATAATCCCATGAAAAAAGTCTTGTTACTGCTTGTATGTCTGATAGGTATGACTTTGGCTCATGCCCAGACCTATACCATTTATCCCATTCCCCAGCAGACGACCGAAGGAAGTGGCACGGTGGAGTTGACACCGACCATCAACGTGGTTTGCGGCTCGGGCATCGGTCGTGTGACCAAGGACCGTATCCAGGAGGTGCTGGAGGGGGCCGGGTACACCTTCCAACTGAGTGAGTCGGCTTCGTCCGAGTTGACCAACCTGTATGTAGGCGTGGCCGGGTCGGGCGATGTGGCAGATTCCTATGCCACAAGCCAGGGTGTCTCCAAGGAGGTGTTCACCGAGGCGCCCAACCGCTTTGACGCCCATGTGATGCAGATTGCCGACGGCAACATCGTGGTGCTGGGCAATGGCGAGCGTTCGGAATACTATGCCTTCGCCACCCTGGAGCAGATTCTGGAGCAGGCCGCAGGGACTGCGCTGCACGAGGTGACTTATGAAGACTACTCTCACTGCCAGTGGCGTGGTGCAATCGAGGGATTCTATGGCAACCCCTATTCGGTGGATGCACACTGCAGCCTGTTCGAGTTCTTCAAGCGTTTCAAGATGAACGTCTTCATCTATGCGCCCAAGATGGACCCTTATCACCTGGGCTATTGGACCGAGGAGTATCCGACAGAGATCACTGAAGAGCAACGCCGCATGGGGTGGATCACGCAAGATGACGTGCGCCGCATGGCCGAGACTGCTCGGGCTTGCAACGTACACTTCGTCTGGGCTGCCCATCCGGGTCTGGCTCCCGGCGGACAAGTGTCGATGGACTTCTCCAGCACGGCGACGGTGGATGAAGGCGTGGAGCTGCTGATGCAGAAATACCACCACATGTACGACCTGGGCGTGCGTGCTTTCAGTGTATGTATCGACGATATGGATCGCAACCCGTCGGCACAGATGCAGGCTCACCTGCCCGACCAGACGCAGAAGCGGCTGAAGGAGGAGTTCCCCAGCCAGGCTGAGGACGAGAAGATTGCACCCCTTTTCTATGTTCCTGCCACATACGCTCTGATGTATCAGGGAGCAGCTTCCTATCTGACTCAGATGGCAAGTGTTGACAAGGACGTGGTCATCGGTTTCACCGGTTATGCCGTATGCGGCGACCTGGACAAGAAGGATTGCGATGCGATGGCGGGCTACATAGGACGCAACCCGCTGTTCTGGTGGAATGCGACGGTCAACGACAACAACGACGACCGCCTCTACATGCGCGAACTCACGGCTCACTACAGCCTCGTTCCCGAGAAGGGGGGCATCAGCACCTTGGGCGGTGTCATTCTCAACCCCGAGAAGCAGTCGCAGGCTGCCAAGGTGGGGCTGTTCGGCCTGGCAGACTATTGCTGGAATCCCAATCAGTTCGACGTGACGCAAAACTGGAACGACTGCTTCGACTACCTGGCCGAAGCGGGCGATACCGAGACGGCGAACCAGATACGGCTGTTTGCCCGCTATACCGATGCTATCTATGAAGATCAGGAGATTATCGACCTCTATGAGGCATTCAAGTCGAAATACAGCGACGGCAACTTCCCGGCAGAGGGCGTGGCCATCCGCGAGGAGATGGCCCGGTTGCAAGCCGCTTGCGAATATATCGAAACCGTGATGGCAAACAGCGACAACCGAGACTACCGCCTGTTCGCCACCGATGTCAAGGCCTGGTGTGCCAAGTTGAAGGCTTACGCCACTATCATCCAGAAGTCGCTCGACCTGCTCGAAAATGGTGAGTCGATGAGCCGCTCCGACTCTTGGACATCGTTTGCAAGCATCATTTCGCTCTATACGGGTTTGGGCATCGAGCCGCAGTATTTTATCTCCGAGCTCGAGGGCTACGGCACCGACTCGCACGTGGTGAGCTATGAGGTGCATCCGGCCAACTCTTACACCCGTCCGTTTGTGGACTATCTGTATGAGACCCTGGGCGCCAACCTGCCCGGTGACTGGCCGGAACCCGAGCAGGCGCAGGTTGTCACCAATCTGGACCCGGCGGCTTTCAACCTGACTGTGACGGATGCCGGGGCCACACTTTCGGGGCTGAGCGGTGTCGAGTTGGCCGGGGGCGATTACGTGGGCCTCTACCTCGGGGCTATCGAGAAGGTGGCAGTCGGCGAGATGGAGTTGCCTGAAGGGGTGACCTTCGAGACCTCGATCAATGGCAAGATATGGACTCCAGCCACTCTGCCCGTGTCGTCGCAGAATGCGGCCTACGTTCGTCTGGTTCGCAGCACTGCCGGCGGCGAGGCGGAATCGCTTGGCTTTGATGTTCTGACCGTCTCCTTGTCGTCGGGCGCAATCGTCGTACCCACTCCGGCTATTACGTCAAACCTGAAGGTCTACACCGATGGTAATGTCTCTTATCCCCTCGAGCTGGCTGTCGATGGCAACACCGGTACTTTCTTCTGGAGTGGTGAGAACACGGCAGCGGGGCACTACATCCAGCTCGACTATGGCGATGTCTACTCGATCGACAACGTCACCCTCGTCTTCACGGGCAAAGACATCCTTTCCGGTACGGCCGATATTCAACTCTCTACCGACGCCAACGAATGGACTACCATAGCACAATACAGCCACGGCAGTCTGGTCAATAATCGTTATACCTGTGCAGCCAATGGTACCAATGCCCGATATGTCCGCCTGATGGTAACCAGTGTCGAAGGTTCGTTCTGGATGCAGCTGGCCGAATTTTCCTGCTCTGTGGCAGGTGCTACCTCCGAGATAGGCAAACCCACACCCAGCACTTCGCTCGGCACCTACCAGAGTTATAATATCGGCAATATCGTGGACGGTAACTCCGGTACGCACTTCTGGAGCAACGCCGAGCCGCAGGTGGGCGACTGGTTGCAACTCGAGTATGCCGAGCCACATTCTATTTTTGAGATAACGGTTACCTTCATGGAGAACGACCAGCTCATCGGCAGCGGAGAGTTTCAGGTGTCGTTGGACGGGCAGAGCTGGACAAAGGTGGCAGCCTACGACAGTGGCGGCATCAACGCCAACACCCACTCATTCACCACCAATGCCAATGGCGCTACGGGCAAGTATCTCCGCCTGTATATTACCAATGTCATCGGCAGCTATTGGCTCAAGGTGGCAGAGTTCGGTTGTGTCATGGCAGACCGTGTGACACAGACTACCGACCACAACCAGGCCATGATTTCGGCCTTGTCCGACAAGAACATGATTACCAACTATCGAGCCGAAGAGGCCGGTTATGTGGAACACACCTTCATCGAGAATATGGACATCGAGGCCGTTGAGATTTACCACAACACCACCTTCGATGCCAACTACGAATTGCCTGCCGTCTCGCTCTACGATGGCTCTCAATGGGTGGAAGCCGGAACACTCGACCACCTGGCCACCGTCATCGACACGCGTGACTACGAGATGGTGACGGCCGTGCGCATCGAGTGGAACGAGCACAATATCCCGACCCTCTACGAGATTATCCCGTCGGGCGAATACAAGGAACCGCAAGGCACCGGCATTACCGAGTTGGCCGGGGAGAGTGCTGACGATACCGTCCGGGTCTATACCTATGGTGGTCGGCTTGTCGTGAGCGGTCAGACGATGCTGAGTGCCGTCCGCATTTATGACCTCTATGGACGGTTGCTCCATCAGTCGGCTCCCGATGCGACCAGCTTCACGCTCGACCTCGGTGCCTCAACTCCGGCCATCCTGGTTGTTCAGGTGGTCGACGAGTCGGGTACCATCACTACGGCCAAGGTGGTAAGACGTTGATTCCGTGGCTTCTGTGCCGGTTGTGAACATAAAGTAAACCAGGGCTGCCTCATGCGAGGCAGCCCTGGTAGTTTTTATAGGAATGAAAAAAATAATCGAGAGGGTCTATTTGCGCCCGAAGTCGGCCGGGATTTCGCCCCACCGCTCGGTCTCCCATTTGATGATGGGGTTGGTGTAGGTGTGGGTCTGCAGCCATCGTTCGGCCCGGGCGATGAGGTTGAAGATGGGGGCGTTGACGGCGTTTTGGGTCAGTTTGGTCTTGCACTTCTTTTGCCGCACCCAGGCGATGGCGTTGCGGCTGTCGGAGTAGACGGGGATGGCAGAGCCGCGCTGGTGCAGATAGGCCAGCCCGTGAACGAGGGCCAGAAACTCGCCTATGTTGTTGGTGCCCTGCATCATGGGGCCCACGTGGAAGAGCTCGATGCCCGATTTCGTGTCGACACCGCGATACTCCATGTGGCCGGGATTTCCGCTGCAGGCGGCATCGACGGCCAGGCTGTCGGCAATGACCTCGGGACTGAGTCGGGGAGCTTCGAGCTTGTCGCGCGAGCGTTCGCCTATTTTGCGCAAGACGCCCGAGAAGTCGTCGGGGATATTGCGGAAGGCTTCGGTGGCCGCTTCGAGGCTGTCGAAACTTTTGTACTTGGCTCCTTTGAAGTTGTCGACCTGCTCTTTGCACGCTTCCCACGAGTCGAAGATGCCCCGGGCCCGACCTTCCCACACGACATAGTATTTGTATTTGGCCATAATTGAAATCTCATTTGGTTGTCTGGTGCAAAAATAGGGAAATTTATCGTATCTTTACACGGCTTAGTGCGGCAATCGCAATCCGGCAGCCCGGTCTTGGAGCCGGAACGGGTGCCGTGAATGGAGGAAATGAAGATGAGAAAAATCGTCATGTGTGGTATCGTGGGGGCCGTTTTGTGGGGACTCGTTGCCTGTGCCCCCGGCAAAAGCGACCGGGAGGAGAGCACCCGCCTGTATGAAGAGGCGGTATCGATGCTCTCGGGCGACGGAGTGTCCATCGCCGATTGCAGGGTAGCCCAGAGGTTGCTCGAACAGGCTCTCGAGGCCGACGACGGAAATATCGACGTCTACTTCGGGAAGGTGCTCAACGAGTTGAATCTGTGGCTCCCCGACAGTGCCTACCGCACGGCGACCACCGCTATCGAGAAGATAGGACCCGACGGGAAGAACCGTTTGAAGGCCTATTTCTATACGGTGAAGGGATTCATCGCCTACGACCGGGGCGACGAGGCCGATGCCCGTGCCCAGTTGTCGCAGGCACTGGTGCTCTACGAATCGTATTTGAAGGAGGAGCCAGCCAACCTGGACTATCTGCTCAACAAGGCCGTGCTGCTGTCGGGCCTCGAGGGGCGGGAGAAGGCACTCGAGTTTATCGCGGGGCTGCCGGTGAAGGAGGCCGACCGGCAGATGCTCACCGAGAGCCTGGCCGGGTTCGAGTTCAGCCAGTTCGGCGAGACGTGGCGGGCCAAGCACCGGGCTCTGGTGACCGGTGGCGAACTGGCCGTCGAGGCGGACCCCGGCAGGAATACCGATACTCTATCTTATACCCAACAACCATGAAGCCTGTTTTTTTAGTGGGATATATGGCAGCCGGCAAGACCACCCTGGGCCGGCGGGCCGCTCAGCTCCTCGATGTGGAGTTCATCGATCTCGACGCCTATATCGAGGCCCGGTATCGCAAGCAGGTCTCCGACCTCTTTGCCGAGCGGGGCGAAGCGGGATTCCGCGACATCGAGCGACGCATGCTGCACGAGGTGGCCGAGTTCGACAACGTGTTGGTGGCGACGGGCGGGGGTACCCCCTGCTTCTTCGACAATATGGAGTATATGCGCAGTCGGGGTGTCACGGTCTATCTGTCGGCTTCGATACCGACGTTGTGCCGGCGGTTGTTGCGGGCGCGGGTCAAGCGGCCCCTGGTGGCCGGCAAGACGGCCGAAGAGCTGGACGATTGCATCGCCGGGATGCTGGCGCAGCGCGAGCCCTACTATCGGCAGGCCGATTACACCTTCGATGCCGAGCAGTACGAGTCGACCCATTCGGTCGACGAGGCGGTGCAGCGGCTCTCGCAACTGATGCGGGGAGAGGCCGGCGATGAGTCTGCCGAATAAACCGGGCAGGCCGAACCGTTTTATCAAGGATATTTGTATATTAGTACCGATAAATCTAATTAAACAGAAAAAGCTATGGCGGGTAGTTTGAATGTAGGAATGGCTCCTCAGGAACAGTTGCTGGGTGTGATGTCGGGCAACCGTCGGTTGTCTGTCGGGTTGCCGGCCGAACACAACGGCGGGGAGAAACGATTCCCCCTCACCCCCGAGGGGGTGGCGCTGCTCACCCGGGAGGGATTTGTGGTGCTCATCGAGCGCGGCGCGGGCGAGGGTATCAAATACAGCGACCTGCACTACACCGAAGCGGGAGCTCAGGCGGTCGATGCCGCCGAGGTGTTCCAGTGCGATGTGGTGCTCAAGATTACCCCGCTGAACGGGGAAGAGGCGGCCTTGATTCGGCCGGGCGTGTTCCTGCTCACCCTGCTGCAACCTCAGTATCAGTCGGCTTCGGTTGTCAAACTGTTGATGCAGAAGAAGGTGACCGCCGTGGCCATCGATCGGGTGACCGACGAACAGGGGCGCTGTCTCTTTGCCGATATTCTCGACGAGATTGACGGCCGTGCCGCCATCGTGCTGGCCTCGGAGCTGCTGAGCAACCGCAGTGGCGGCAAAGGGGTTTTGCTGGGTGGTGTGCCCGGTGTGGCTGCCTCCGAGGTGCTGATTATCGGCGGCGGCTTGGCCGGCCGTGCAGCAGCCCGTGCGGCTTGCGGACTGGGGGCTCTGGTGCGCGTCTTCGACAACGATTTCTATCGCCTGCGGGCTACCCAGCTCGAGGTGAGCCCCTCGGTCTTTACTTCGAACCTGCACCCGCATGTGCTGGAAAATGCCATGCGCTCGGCCGATGTGGTTATCGGTACCGAGGTGCCCGACCAAGGACGGCTGGGCATGAACTATGTCGAGATGATGAAGCGGGGCGCCCTGCTCTTCGACCTCTGCATGGACAAGGGGGGCTGTTTCGAAACCTCGAGTTGCAGCGAGGCCCCGTGCAACAAGGTGTACGAACAGTGCGGCGTGCTGCACTACTGCCTCTCGAGCGTGAGCAGTGCCGTGGCCCGGACGGCTTCGATGGCCCTGAGCAACCTGCTGGTGCCCCTGCTCATTTCGCTCAACGACCCCGCCATGCTCTACGGCCACATCAAGTCGGACGACCGGCTGCGCAATGCCGTTTATCTGTTTGGCGGGAAGCTCACTCACAAGGAGCTGAGCATACGTCTGGGGTTGCCCTATTACGATATGGCACTTTTCATGGCCATGTTTTAAATAGAAAGAGGTAAGATTGCTTACATATTTCTATGAAAATATTTCAAATGCTTACAAAAAAACACTATCTTTGTCAAAATGATTTTAATATAAAATCAAAAACAGCTCTGTTGAATTAAAAATGTAACGTAAACATGACAGAAAAAACGAAAGTGAAAGTATTGGAAGAAGTCGTGGTACGATTTTCCGGCGATTCGGGCGATGGCATGCAGTTGGCCGGAAATATTTTTTCCAATGTTTCGGCCGGTATGGGAGATGAAATATCGACCTTCCCCGATTATCCGGCAGAGATTCGGGCTCCGCAAGGCACACTGGGTGGAGTATCCGGTTTTCAGGTTCATATGGGACGGGGTGTTCACACGCCGGGCGACTTGGCCGATGTGTTGGTGGCCATGAACCCTGCAGCCTTGAAGACGAATGCCCGTCATGTGAAGAGAGGCGGAGTGGTCATCATCGACTCCGACAGCTTCCGCGCCAGCGATTTGGAGAAGGCGGCTTTCCAGACCGACGACCCCATCAAGGAGGCCGGACTTTCGCATGCACAGATTGTGCCGGTGCCCATTACGCAGATGGTGAAGGATTCGTTGGCCGACTCGGGTCTCGACAACAAGTCGATCGTGCGGTGCAAAAACATGTTTGCGCTGGGCCTCGTCTGCTGGTTGTTCGACCGTCCGCTGGAGCAGGCACAACATTTGCTGAAGAATAAGTTTGCCAAGAAACCGGCCATCTACGAGGCTAATGCCAAGGTGATGAGCGACGGTTACAATTATGGCCACAACATACACGCCTCGGTATCGACCTATCGGGTAGAGTCGGCACAGGTGCGCCCCGGTATCTATACCGACGTGAACGGCAACACCGCCACCGCCTGGGGCTTGATTGCCGCTTCGGAGAAATCGGGTCTGCCCCTTTTCCTGGGCAGTTATCCCATCACCCCCGCCACCGACATTCTGCACGAGCTGGCCAAACGCAAAGACCTGGGTGTAAAAGCCATTCAGGTCGAGGATGAGATTGCCGGTGTCTGCACCGCCATCGGTGCCGCGTTTGCCGGGAATCTGGCAGCGACCTCGACCTCGGGTCCCGGTCTGGCCTTGAAGAGCGAGGGTATCGGTCTGGCCGTGATGTCGGAGCTTCCGCTGGTAGTTATCGACGTACAGCGCGGCGGTCCCTCGACGGGTCTGCCCACCAAGACCGAGCAGACCGACCTGTTGCAGGCTCTCTACGGCCGTAACGGCGAAAGCCCGGTTGTGGTCGTGGCTGCTTCGACTCCGACCAACTGCTTCGACATGGCCTTCCAGGCTGCCAAGATCGCTCTGGAGCACATGACGCCCGTCATCCTGCTCACCGACGGTTTCATCGGCAACGGCTCTTCGGCCTGGCGTATCCCCGACATGGACGAGTATCCCGAAATAAAACCCAACTACGTGAAGTCCGAACAACTGGGCGCCTGGAAACCCTACGACCGCGACGAGCGTTCGGTACGCTTCTGGGCACGTCCGGGCGTCGAAGGCTTCATGCACCGCCTGGGCGGACTGGAGAAAGACTGGAAGACCAGCGCCATCTCTACCGACCCGGCCAACCACGAGAAGATGGTGCGTGCCCGCCAGCAAAAGGTCGACAACATTGCTAACGACCTGCCGTTGCTCCAGGTGCAGGGTAACCCCGATGCCGAGCTGCTGGTAGTGGGCTGGGGCGGCACCTACGGCCACCTCTATTCGGCCGTCGAGGCCATGAATGCCCAGGGCAAACCGGTGGCATTCGCCCACTTCAACTATATCAATCCTCTGCCCCTGAATACCGAGGAGGTGCTCCGCCGGTACAAACGGGTGGTTGTGTGCGAGCTGAACAACGGTCAGTTTGCGGCTTACCTCTCGGGTAAAGTCCCCGGCAAGACCTTCCTGCGTTACAACAAGATACAGGCCCAACCGTTTATGGTGAGCGAGTTGATTGACCATTTTACAAAGCTTTTGGAGGAATAAGACATGGAAGAACAAAAGGAATATACGGCAAAAGATTATAAGAGCGATCAGTATGTGCGCTGGTGTCCCGGTTGCGGAGACCACTCGATCGTGAACGTGCTGCAGAAAGCCATGGCCACGCTGGGCATACCGCCCCACAAGACCGTAGTGGTTTCGGGTATCGGCTGCTCGTCGCGTCTGCCCTACTACATGAATACCTACGGGTTCCACACCATTCACGGCCGTGCCGCTGCCATCGCTACCGGCGTGAAGACGGCCAACCCCGACCTGACCGTATGGCAGATTTCGGGCGATGGCGACTGCCTGGCTATCGGCGGTAATCACTTCATCCACTCGGTGCGCCGGAATGTCGACATCAACGTGGTGCTGATGAACAACAAGATCTACGGCCTTACCAAGGGGCAGTATTCGCCCACGAGCGACCGTGGTTTTGTGACCAAGTCGTCGCCCTACGGCACGGTAGAAGACCCCTTCATCCCGGCCGAGCTCGTGTTTGGTGCCCGCGGTACCTTCTTTGCCCGTTCGCTCGACGTAGAGCTGTCGGTTTCGCAGGAGGTGCTGGTCGAGGCTGCCCGCCACAAGGGAACCTCGGTGGTAGAGTTGTTGCAAAACTGCGTCATCTTCAACAACAACATCCACAGCTATGTGGCCGACAAGGAGTTCCGGGCCGACCGCACCATCCATCTGCGCCATGGCGAGAAGATGATTTTCGGCAAGGACCACAACCGAGGTCTCGTGCTCGACGGTTACAAGCTCAAGGCGGTGACCATCGGCGAGAACGGTGTGACACTCGACGACATTCTGGTACACGATGCCAAGTCGCCCGACAACTTCATGCACCAGAGTCTGGCCATGATGGACGGTCACGAACTGCCGCTGGCCATCGGCGTGATACGCAATGTCGAGGCTCCGGCCTACGACCAGGAGGTGGCCCGCCAGGTGAAAGAGGTAACCGGCAAGGTGCCTTACCATTCGCTGCGTGAGTTCCTGTTGAACGGAGAGACCTGGGAGGTAAAGTAATTGGCCCGCTCTCTGTGTAACCTATACCATGGCGCTCGAAGCGGCGGTGATACCGGTCTTTGGGCGCCATGTCTGTTTGTAAACCTGTGATAAAAAGAATTGTGTCATGTCTCAAAAGAAACGTCTTGCTATATTTGCCAGCGGCACCGGTACCAACTTCGAGGCGATTGTAACGGCCTGCGAGTCGGGCCGTATTCCGGCCGAGGTGGTTCTGCTGGTTTGCGACAAGCCGGCGGCTGCCGTAGTCGAACTGGCCGCCCGTCACGGGGTGGAGACCTTTGCCTTCCAACCCAAATCCTACCCCTCGAAAGCCGATATGGAGGGTGCCATTGCCGACCGTCTCGACAAGGCCGGTGTCGACCTGGTGTGTCTGGCCGGTTACATGCGCATCGTGGCCGACACGCTGCTGTCGCGCTACGGTGGTCGCATCATCAACATACACCCCTCGTTGCTGCCGGCATTCCCCGGGGCCCGGGCCGTCGAGCAGGCTTTGAACTATGGGGTGAAGGTCTTTGGCGTGACCATTCACTACGTGGACCAGACGGTCGACGGCGGGCGCATCATTGCCCAGCGTGCCGTTCCCTACGAGGGGCACGACCTCGACGAGCTCTTCACGCTGGTCCATGCGGCCGAGCACGAGCTCTATCCGGCCACAGTAGCGCGTTTGCTGGCCGGTGAGGTATAACCCTCCAAAACGAAATAAAAAGAGCGAGAGCCGCTGCGAAGCATGTTTCGCGGCGGCTCTCTGCCTTATGGGAGTAACCTTGTGTGGGGGTATGTCTACTTGTGAACCTCTACCCGCTGGGTCGAGGGGCGGGTGGCGTTGCGCTCGTCGACAGCCTTTACTACCTCCTCGGCCAGACGTTTGAAGGCGAGCCCGGTGACCGAATCGTCGAGGGCTACGGGGTGTCCGGCATCGCCGCTTTCGCAGATGCTCTGCACGATGGGAATCTGCCCCAGCAGAGGCACGCCGGCCTCTTCGGCCAGCCGTTTGCCGCCATCCTTGCCAAAGAGGAAGTATTTGTTCTCGGGTAGTTCGGCCGGGGTGAACCAGCTCATGTTCTCGACCAGACCCAGAATGGGCACATTCACCTTGTCGCCGGTGAACATGCTGATGCCTTTGCGGGCATCGGCCAGAGCCACCTCCTGCGGGGTGGTGACCACGATGGCCCCGGTGATGGCGAGAGTCTGTACCAGGGTGAGGTGTATGTCGCTGGTGCCCGGCGGCAGGTCGAGCACGAAGTAGTCGAGGTCGCCCCAGGCGGCATCGGTGATGAGTTGCTTCAGGGCGTTGCTGGCCATGCCGCCCCGCCACAATACGGCGTCGTTCTTGCGCACGAAGAAGCCGATGGAGAGAATCTTCACCCCGTATCGTTCGACGGGCAGAATGAGGTCACGGCCGCCGATATTCTCGGTGTAGACGTCGGTATCTTCGATGTCGAACATCGTGGGGGCCGAGGGGCCGAAGATGTCGGCGTCGAGCAGACCCACCTTGTAGCCCAGGCGAGCCAGTGCTACGGCCAGGTTCGAGGCGATGGTCGACTTGCCCACGCCGCCTTTGCCCGACGACACGGCGATGATGTTCTTCACGCCGGGGAGCGGGTTCTCGGGGTTGGGGCGGGCCACCTGTTTGCTCTTGACGTTGATGTTGCCCTTGATGTCGACATCGGGGCTGATGAAGGTGAGGATAGCCGTTTCGGCCGCCTTCACGACCGAACGGATGAAGGGGTCGTTGGGCTTCTCGAAGATGATGGAGAAGCTCACCTTGTTGCCGTCGATGCGGATGTCGTCCTCGATCATGCCGTTGGCGACGAGGTCTTTTCCGTTGCCGGGATAACGCACTTTGGCCAGTGCGTCGAGTATCAGTTTAGGATATAGCTGCATGATATATAAGTTATTTTGTTGTCGTATCGTCTTGACTGCTCTGCTTGCCGCTGCGTTTTCCCCGGTTGAAACTCCGGTAGGTGTCGTAGGGAATATCAACGTCGGGCTCGACAAATTGTTCGCGCGGCTGGCATACGAACCGGATGTACTTGATGTTCATGCCCCGCTCGAGCCACTGTTGCTCGTAGAAGGTCTTTATCTCGAGAATGTCGTCGGCGATGCCCGAGTGGTAGAGGTCGTCGGTAGCCACCTGCACGGGGTAGCCGTTGGCCTTCACCATTTCGCAGGTGTAGGTATACATGAAGGGGCTGTCGCTCTTGAGGTGGATGAGCCCGTCGGGGGTGAGTATCTGCTGGTAGAGCGCCATGAAGCGGGTCGAGGTGAGCCGCTTGCGCACCTTCTTCATCTGCGGGTCGGGGAAGGTAATCCAGATTTCCGACACCTCGCCCGGGCCGAAGAAGCGGTCGATCAGCTCGATGTTGGTCCGCAGGAAGGCTACATTCTTTATCCCCTCCTCGAGCGCCTGTTTGGCACCGCTCCACATGCGGGCCCCCTTGATGTCGATGCCGATAAAGTTCTTTTGCGGAAAGCGACGGGCCAGCCCTACGGCATATTCGCCCTTGCCGCAACCCAGCTCGAGCACGATGGGGTTGTCGTTCTTGAAGAAGGTTTCGCCCCATTTGCCCTGCATTTCGAATCCTTTCTCCTGCAACAGGCCGAAGGGGTATTGGAACACGTGGGGGTATCCCTGCAGATCGTCGAATTTTTTCAGTTTATTTTTTCCCATAGTCGAAATTTCATCTTTGTTCCTGGCGGTCGATTACCGGTTTCGTCCCACCTTCAGGTGGCGGTACTCTCCCGATTGCATTTGTATGGACAGGACAAATATCGGTCCTGTGTATGAGCGGGTGTCGATGGCCCACTCGTAGGTCTCGCCCTCCTCCCGGTGTACAACGCGCCCGTCGAGGGTGTAGAGGGCGATTTGTCGCATGGGGTCGGAGGCTTTGACCCGGAGTATTTCGTGTTCGAAATAGACTTGCAAGGTGTGGTCGTCGGCTATCTCTTCCCGGTTGGAGAAGTGCCTGATGTCGAACTCCTGCCACTGCGGAGCGTTGCGGTAGAGCTCTATGCTCTCGTCGGGAGCTCCCAGCGCGCAGTCGGCTTGCTGCACGTTGAGGAATACCTCCTCGCCCAGTGCCGGGGGCTCGGTGGGGTAGGCCATGACGGCGGCCAGGCGGGTACAGCTGTCGAAGGCGTGGTCGCCGATGTAGGTGACGGTCGAGGGTATCGTGGCCGAGTAGAGTTGTCGCATGCCGTAGAAGGGCCACCGGCCTATCCGCTCGAGCCCTTCGGGCAGGAACGAGAGGTGTTCCATCCGGCTGCATCCGGCAAAGGCATAGTCGGCTATCTCGCGCAGTCGGGTAGGTAGCGTGCAGTCGAGCAGCGAGGTGCAGTAGTAGAAGGCCCCTTCGCCAATTTCTTCAGTCATGGCTGGGGTATGCAGCGATGTGAGGCTTGTACAGTGGTCGAAGGCATAGGCCGGAATCGAGGTGAGCAGGATACGCTTCATATCGACCTGCGAGAGCGAGGTGCAGTAGGCGAAGCAACCTTCACCCAGCGATTGCAGCGCTGCGGGCAGGGCGATGGCCGTGAGGGCCGGGCAGCCGGCAAAGCAACGGTCGCCAATGGTTTGCAGCGAAGCTGGTAAGGCGATAGCCGCCAGGCGGGTACAGCCGGCGAAGGCGTTGGCTCCGATGGACTTTAGCGGAGCGCTTTCGAGGTTCAGTTCGGTATAGGCGGTGCATCCGGCAAAACTGTATTCGCCGATGCTGCGCAACGTGGCAGGCAGCGGGGTGTCGAGTGCCGGGCAGCCCGAGAAAGCCAGGTCGCCGATGCTGCGCAACTGCTCGCCCCAGACGATGGTGGTGAGGGCCGGGCATCCGGCAAAGGCGGCCTCGCCGATGACTTGTGTGCCTTTTGGTAGTTTTACCATCGTCAGTTTCTGGAATCCGAGAAAGGTGTGCGCCGGCAGGGTGTGCGCTTCGAAACGCGCCTGGTTGCCCAGATAGGTATCGCGGCTTTCGTAGGCGGCAATCGTGCAGCCCTCCAGGTCGATGAGGTTCAGGTTGGTGAGCGAGTCGCCCATGTAGGCGAAATCGCGGGCATCGAGTGTGCCCGTGACGGTCAGTTGGGTGACCGACTCGCCGGAGGTCGGGATATGACTTTGCAGCTCGCCCTCCTCGGTGTGGCAGGTGTAGGAAGCCGCCAGCACGCTGTGGCCGGAGAACAGTAGTAAAGCGATGTATAGCATCTGTTTCATTCCTGATATAAACCTCTCGTCATTCGGGCGTAAAGATACTAAAAGATGAGGGTCTGGACAAATAGGGACGCACAGTTTTCAATTTTGGCTATGCTGCCCCGTCCCTCTGTCTGCTGTAAAAGAGTGGGTAAAATAGGGTTCCCCGGTGTAGTGCTTCGTAGCGTTGCCGGTGTGTGGCAGGCCGTTCACTCCCCCGGGGGGATGGCAGGGCTACTCCTGGGTGAGGCGATAGCGGGCGCCGTGGTCGAGGATGAAGTTGAGTATCTCCTGGAACAGAGCTTCGACCTCCGACGGTACCGCCAGATTGGAGGTGTCGCCATACCTGTCGAACAGGGCCTGGGGTAGAGCCTCGGCGGTGATGTGCAGATGTTTGGCCAGGGTAGCAGCCTCGTCCCGGTCGAGTGTGGCAAACGTCTTGCTCTCTCGGTCCGGGTCGTCATAGTCGGTAAATTCCAGCTGGATAACCAGCTCCTGCCGTGCACCCTCCCACACGGTAATCGACGACCATATCTCGAGGTCGTCGTGCGATTCCACGATTACTTGTTTCAAGGTCAGCATATTTCTCGGTAATGTTTCGTTGGCGTTGATATTGGTATTTTTTTCTTTACTGCATCTTATATGCGATTGTCGATGCGTATGATATTCTCGACGATGAAGAGGTCGCAGATGTCGCGCTTCTCGATTTCGATGTCGTCATATTCTTTGTTTTCGCTGCGCAGGATTACCCGTTCGGGGTTCTCGTGCTTGCGCACATACTTGACCATGCGGTAGTCTTCGAGCAGTACGACGTAGATTTGGCCCCAAAAGATGAGGTTGGGGTTTTTGATTTCGCGGATGGCTATCATGTCGCCGTTGTTGATGACCGGTTTCATGCTGTCGCCGCTCACCTTGACGATGCTGCAGTCGGGGTTGATGAATGGGACGTCGATGCTGCCGATGACCAGGTCGTCGGTAAACATGCGGTCACGCCCCAAGTTGCCGGCTGTGACGTCGAGCCCGTATACCTTGGCGCCATTGCGCACCTCGGGTACGATGGCTCCCGAGGGGAGGGTGAGGGTGCGTATGTGGTTGTGCCCGTCGTTGGTTGTAGAGCTGGTCGAGGCGTACATGGGGCCGTTGCCCGAGCAGAGCCACTCCTTCGAGACGCCCAGTTCGACTACGATTTTGTTGATGAGCGAGTCGCTGATGGGTAATTTGCCGGTCAGGTGCTTCGAAAAGTTGGAAGCATCGATGGCAATGCGTTTGGCAAACTCCGACTGGGTGATTCCCTGGTCGTCTATTAACGCTTTGATTCTGATAATTTTATCGTCGTTGCTCATGGCCGTATAAAATTTATATGGTAAAATTACCTTTAATAATTTGCATAATGCGATTTTGAGTTGTATATTTGTGTGGTATTATTACCACATACAAAGGTAGAAACTTTTTTTGAATAAACGAAATAATAGGCTAATAATTAACATATTTGATAACACTCTGCCGGGGTATATTACCTATGTAATTTATAAACAGAGGGAAGAGATACACGGGCAAAACAGGTAAAAGCAGTGTGAATATACCCTGGCAGAGTGGCGTCGAAGGAAAGGAGCAAGCAACAATGAAGACAATCGAATGGGAAGCACCGGCTTTGGCAGCCTTGGCAGCATCGCACTGGCTGGTGGCTTACGAGCGCGACGAGACACCGCGCAAGCGGGTACGGCACGAGGCCGAAATCGAGTTTGACGGCGTGGCCTACATGCTGATGTGTGAGATTGGGCTGACCGAGCGAGAGCATCGGGCGGTATCGATGATTTGCGGCATCGAGCCGCAGTACACCGATATGCCGGTGCGGGTAACCGGCAACATGGGCAAGGCCGTGGGCGAAATACTGCCCGTGCTGAATAACTTTTTGTCGAGCTATGGTGTTGTATATGTGTGAGACCGGTAAATCCGAGAGGTGTGGCGTGGCACAAAGAAGGATGCCTTCAAGGGTATATGGCGAGGGTGTACCTGTCGGATTGAGACGAAAAAAGCCGACCCCGATAAAGGGTCGGCTTTCTTATGTATTATCGTGTGGATAATGATTAGCCGTTTACTTTAGCCATGTGAGCGATCAGGTCGAGAACTTTGTTCGAGTAACCGATCTCGTTGTCATACCAAGAAACAACTTTTACGAACGTGTCGGTCAAAGCGATACCAGCTTTGGCATCGAAGATCGAAGTACGAGTATCGCCCAGGAAGTCAGAAGATACAACTGCGTCTTCGGTGTAACCGAGGATACCTTTCAGTTCGCCTTCCGAAGCCTCTTTCATAGCGGCGCAGATTTCGGCATAAGTAGCCGGTTTAGCCAAGTTAACCGTCAAGTCAACAACCGAAACATCCAGAGTCGGAACACGCATCGACATACCGGTCAGTTTGCCATTCAACGAAGGAATAACTTTACCTACGGCTTTGGCAGCACCCGTCGAAGAGGGGATGATGTTGCCCGAAGCGGCACGACCACCACGCCAGTCTTTCATCGAAGGACCGTCAACGGTTTTTTGAGTAGCCGTCGTCGAGTGAACCGTCGTCATAAGACCATCGAGGATACCGAATTTGTCGTTCAATACTTTGGCGATAGGAGCCAAGCAGTTGGTCGTACAAGAAGCGTTCGATACGAATTGAGTACCTTTAACGTAAGTGTTCTCGTTTACACCGCAAACGAACATGGGGGTATCATCTTTCGAAGGAGCCGACATAACTACATATTTGGCACCAGCTTGGATGTGAGCTTGAGCTTTTTCTTTGGTCAGGAAGAGACCGGTAGATTCTACTACATATTCAGCACCTACCTCGTTCCATTTCAGGTCGGCAGGGTTCTTTTCGGCGGTAACACGAATCGTTTTACCGTTTACGATCAATTGACTTTTCTCAACATCAGCCTCGATCGTGCCATCGAAATGACCGTGCATCGTGTCGTATTTCAACATGTATGCCAAATAGTCAACCGGGCAAAGGTCGTTAATACCTACGATCTGGATGTCGTTTCTTGTTTGTGCTGCACGGAAAACGAAACGTCCGATGCGGCCAAAACCATTGATACCTACTTTAATCATTGTAATAAAACTTTAAGTGTTTATTGAATAAAAATAATGTCTCGCGTTTTTTCTCTTTTCCGACCCGCTGCCTTAAAAACATTTGCTCTTGCCATATTGTTTAACAACCGCATGGAGTGGCGCAACTGCTCATCAGGGCAAGCAAAACCAGCAAAAAGGCAATTTTATATTTCATAATTTTATACTTTGCTCCTAAAATTGCACTGCAAAGGTATATATTTTTTTTGAATACAATGTATGCGAATGTGAAAATAAAAGAAAAATTTCTTTATTTGCATATCCTTGAATGTGAGTAATCTATCTGTAATACTAAAATGTACCGTTATGAAAAGTTCTTTTTGGACCGACTTTAAAAACTTTGCGATGCGTGGCAACGTCATCGACTTGGCCGTGGGTGTGATTATCGGGGGGGCTTTCGGCAAAATTGTCTCTTCGCTGGTGGCCGATATTATCATGCCGCTCCTGGGTGTGCTGGTAGGGGGTGTCAACTTCACCGACCTGAAGTGGGTGCTGAAGGCGCCGCGCGAGGTCAACGGCGTGGAACAGGCGGCCGTGACGCTTAACTACGGGAACTTCCTGCAGATGACGTTCGACTTCCTGATTATCGCCTTCTCGATTTTCCTCTTCATCAAACTCATCACGCGGCTCACGGCCAAACGCAAGGCGCAGGCGCAAGCTCAGGCGGCTGCTACGCCGCCCGAACCTTCGGCCGAGGTGAAGCTGCTGACCGAAATCAGAGACCTGCTCAAGGCGCAGGAGCAGTCGGGCTCGAAGTAGTGTCGGGTCCCCGACGGCCTTATCCGATGATGTATTTGCTCTTGGGCAGCCAGGCTATCACCTTCACCAGCAGGTAGACGGTGACGAAGGTGCACACGGCTATGAGGGGTATGGCTATGTAGGCTGCCTGGGCAAGGGGGTGAATCAGGTCGTAGTAGAAGTTGAGCACGATGATGTGGGCCAGGTACATACCGTAGCTTTTGACCGAGATGTCGGTGAGGAGCTGCGCCCCCCGGCTTTGCCCGTTCAGTTTCAGCCGGCCGATGAGCGAGAAGAGTCCCAACGACATCATCAGTACGTTTACGGTACAGAAGCGCCAGCTGAGTTCCAGCTCGGGAATGGTGGCTACGGTATCGATGCGTGCGCAGAAGAGGCCGGCCGTGACAGCGTAACCCGCCACGAGCAATACCCACGAGAGGAGTGCCGAGGGGTAGCCGTATCTTCGCAGGTAATACCCCAGAATGAAATAGCCGATAAACCCGGTGAAGTAGTAGAGCAGGGGGGTGTCGTTCCAGAAGGCCTCGCCCAGCACTTCGGGGTAGGCCAGGTGTATGTAGGGGAGGAAGGTGGTGAGAGTCCACAGGGCCAGGTAGCCTTCCAGCTCGCGTTTGCCGGCCCGTTCGAGCCAGGGCGAGATGATGGGGACAACCAGGTAGAGCCCGATGAGCATGTAGATATACCACAGATGGCCTATCTCGCACCCGAAGTTGACGGGGATGTGCAGGATGTGCAGAGCCAGGTCGCCCACCGACTCGCCCCGTGTAGCCATGAAGTAGATGGCGTAGATGACGCACCAGACGACAAAGGGGTAGACGATGCGGGTGAACCGCTTGCGGAAGAACCGGGAGATGGAGTCTTGCATCGGGAGCAGCAGAAATCCCGACAGCATGACAAACAGGGGTACCGACGTGCGGCATAGCGAGGTGATGATACCTATCCAGAAGGTGTTGCTACCGGTGACGACACTGAGTTGGTCGCCAATGTAGTAATACTCGCTGGCATGTTGTTGCATGACCAGGTAACAGGCAATGACCCGCAACAGGTCGAGTGAAAGATTACGGTTCTTGATCATAAGATACTATCTGGCAAATGGTGTGATGAATGTCTTCTTGTCCATGCCCCGATTTGTGGCTGGGCTGGAGTTTGCAGGGGGTGAGCGCCGGTAACCGGCCTTCGGTTGTGACGGCAGGTGGTTGTGCCGGTGCCGTTTGCGGTTCGGGCCACATGGCCCCCAGTCAAGCAAAAAGGAACTGTGCCCTGCGACACAACTCCTTTTGCGTTTCCGTTTTTAGTATTGCTCCTTCTCGTTGGGGAAGTCGCGCGTCTTTACATCTTTTATATAGGCCTGAACCGCTTCGGTGATGGTAGTGCTCAGGTCGGCATACCGACGAAGGAAGCGGGGCGAGAACCCTTTGTTGATACCCAGCATGTCGTGCATCACGAGCACCTGGCCGTCTACACCGCCACCGGCACCGATACCGATTACGGGGATGGTCAGCTCCTCGGCCACGCGGGTAGCCAGCGTAGCGGGAATCTTCTCGAGTACGAGGGCAAAGCAGCCGATTTCCTCGAGCAGATGGGCATCCTCGATCAGTTTTTTTGCTTCGGCCTCTTCGCGGGCACGTACGGTATAGGTGCCGAATTTGTTGATCGACTGGGGTGTGAGGCCCAGGTGACCCATCACGGGGATACCGGCACTGAGTATGCGCTCTACCGATTCGCGTATTTCGGCTCCGCCCTCCATCTTCACACAGTCGGCGTGCGTCTCCTTCATGATGCGGATGGCCGAGGCCACAGCCTCTTTCGAGTTGCCCTGGTACGACCCGAAGGGCATGTCGACAACCACCAGCGCCCGTTTGACGGCACGTACCACCGACTTGCCGTGATAAATCATCTGGTCGAGGGTGATGGGCAGCGTGGTCACATTGCCCGCCATCACGTTGGAAGCCGAGTCGCCAACCAGAATGACATCGATACCGGCCTGGTCTATAAGAGTCGCCATAGAGAAATCGTAGGCGGTCAACATCGAAATCTTTTCGCCGCGGAGCTTCATCTCCATCAGGCGGTGAGTCGTTACTTTACGAGTATCTTCGGTATAAGTAGACATAGTTTTTTGTGTGTTAGAATTTCGGGGGCAAAGGTACATCAATTTTTTATATTGACACCCTTTTTACTTTCTAATCTCAATTCCGTTATCTTTTAAATAGATAGCGATTGTGCGATTTTTAATTCCGTGAGTTCCACTGTCGCAGTTGTTCATACCCAGGATAAGGGTCGTGTAGCCATTCGGCAAAAGCAAGAGCGAAACTTTGTCCTCTTTTTGCCATTGCAGTGCTTTTCACTATCTTTGTTACACAATAATTTGGAATGGATATGATTTCAATAGAAGATATAAATCGAATGATTGGTGAAAACGAGTTGGAGAAGGCACTCGTTCACCTCGAAGAACGCTTGGCTTGCGACCCGCAGGACGATGGGGCCTATTACCTGAAAGGGGCCCTCTTCTGGAAACAGGGGAACTGGAAATTGGCGATTGAGAATTATTTGAAAGCGACCGAAATCAATCCCGAGAGTCCGGCTCGTCAGGCCTACGAAATGGTGATGGAGATTATCAACTTCTCCAACCCCGACCTTTATAATCCTTAAGTCATGGGCCTCAGTGCTATGCTACCAGTATGGCCAAGGCTATATAGACCAGAATTTGCAATGCCTGCAAAATCCACGACACCTCGGGCCGGGAGGCATAGACCCGGTAACTGATCCAGGTGGAGAGCACGACGTAAAGGGGCATAAGCATGACAAATGTCCACGGCAGACTGTCGTCCATACCGCTCTCGGTAAAGGCCGACGTGGCCCGACTCATCAACCAGGGCCAGGCGAAAATCGGCAGAGCCGTTATCAGTATCAACACCTTGAACCAGCCGGGGACCTTGCGTGAATAGTTATCTTTCTTCATAGCCTGCTATTTTTTACAAAGATACGAAAAGGCGAAAGTAGAAAAACAAGTTTACTTGATTTTTATGCTGAACCGCCTCCTGTCTTATTCAAAGATACAAGAGACGAGAGCGAAAACAAAGTTTTCGACAGGCGGCAGTGTCGAACCGACTCGTTATGAAAAGCGGGGAGCCATCGCTGGTTCCCCGCTCTTTTTTTAATTGCCGATTTTATGATTAGTGAGAGAGTGTAGCCGGGTCGGGCAGGGCCAACGTACCACCTTCGGGTGCGAATATAAACCCTTTGTTGTTCCAGGCACGCAGGTAGCCGCCGATGTTGTTGTTGATCATCAGCAGGCGGAAAGCGTGTTTGCCCTTTTGCAGAGCTATCGAGTTGCGGGTGTGCGAGTGGCGCACGAGTCGGCCGTCGTTGCTGATGACCACCCGTCCGTCGATTTGCAGTTCGTCCATCTCGGAAGAGAAGTAGTAGATACCGTCGGCCGGGACTTCGAAGTAGCCCGTGTAGCAGTAGGCCCCCTTTTCGTCGCCACTGGTCTTGAGGCTGAAATCCTTGACCACTTGAGGCTCGGTCCAGTAGGCCCCCTCTAAGTCTTTTACAAAGTAGAGGTTACCTTCGGTGCGTCGCCGTTCGATACCCGGTTGGGTAGCCTGGTCGGTTGCCGGCATGAGCGGCTCGCGAACCACCTCGAGGGTACGGGTCGTACTCAATTTCCCCGAGGGGAGCAGCGTAGCGATTTTCAAGGTCGTGTTGCGGTCGAAGGTCAACGGATTCTCATATCGGGTCGACCCGGCCTGCGGTTCGCTGCCATCGGTAGTATAGACCATGGGGTAGTTGCGGCTGTTGTGGAAGGTCAGTGTCGTCTGGTCGGTAAAGGCGATGCGGTTGGCCATGGGCCCTTCGGGCAGGGGAATGTGGTAGTTGATGTGGTGCATGTCGAGCCGTACCAGTTGCGAGTCGAGGCGACGGGCAAACGAGTTATAGTCTTTTTTCTCTTTGGGAGTCCAGTCGAGTTCGGCCAGAGCGAGCATGCGCGGGTAGAGCAGATACTCGGTATAGTCGGGCGTGACGGCATATTCGGTCCACATGTTGCACTGGGCGCCCAGTACATGGTGGCGAAGGTTCTCGGGAATCTTTTCGGACGAGGGGTCGTAGTTGTAGATTTTGTCGAGCATGATGGCAAACTTGATGGCGATGGGCTCGGCCTCGACGGCTCCTTGACCGGCATCGACATAGAGCCACGGCGAGGGGGTCATAATCACGTCGTGTCCCATCGAAGCGGCTGCGATACCGCCCTCTTCGCCCCGCCACGACATGACGGTAGCCGAGGGGGCCAGTCCGCCTTCGAGTATCTCGTCCCAGCCAATCATGGCCTTGCCGTGTTCGAGAATGATTTTCTCGATGCGGTGGATAAAGTAGCTTTGCAGTTCGTGTTCGTCTTTCAGATTTTCATCTTGGATACGTTTCTGGCATTTGGGGCAGGCTTTCCATCTCTTTTTGGGGCATTCGTCGCCACCGATGTGTACATATTTGCCCGGGAAGAGGGGAATCACCTCGTCGAGAATGTTTTCGAGAAATTCGAAAGTCTTGTCGTTGCCGGCACAATAGACGTTGTCTTCCACGCCCCACTTGTTGCGCAGCTCAAACGGGCCGCCGGTACAGGAGTATTCGGGGTAGGCGGTGAGGGCGGCCAGGGCGTGACCCGGCAACTCAATCTCGGGGATGACGGTGATGAAGCGGTCGGCCGCATAGGCGACTACCTCTTTAATCTGCTCTTGCGTATAAAATCCCCGGTGTATGGAGCCGTCGGCATTGTGGCGTACCGAACCTACCTCGGTGAGGCGGGGGTATCTCTTTACTTCGATGGTCCAGAGGTGGTCGTCGGTGAGGTGCCAGTGGAAATAGTTCATCTTGAACATGGCCATGATGTCGAGCTGTTTCTTGACGAATTCCACGTCGTGGAAGTGGCGGCACACGTCGAGCATCATGCCGCGGTAGCCGTAGGCCGGTTCGTCACCGATTTCGACACAGGGCATTGTCCAGTCGATACCGTCGACAGGTTGCTCGCTCTCGATTTGGGGAGGGAGCAGCTGCATGACCGACTGCATGCCGTAGAAGAGACCTTGCGGTGTGCGGGCCTTGACCTGTACCCGCTTGGGGGTGACGCTCAACCGGTAGCCTTCGTCGCCCAGTTTCAGCGAGCGGTCTATCTGCAGCGAGATGCAGTTGTGGTTGCCGCTGTTTTTGATAGCCAGGTCGTAGCCGGTGGCTCGATTGATTTTGGCCTGAAAGTAGGCGGCCACCTTTTGCAGGTCGGCCCGTTGGGTACGGCCGACGACCAGCGACGTTTGAGGCGTGAGGGCGAAAGTGCCGCTTTTCACGGTCATCTCTTGAGGGGCAGGAGTGATATTCAGCGGGGTGTCTTGCGCCGCATATCCCGCAAACAGGGATATGCAGCACCACAGACAAGCGATTATGATTTTCTTCATATCTGTTTTTATCGTGTTGGATGTGTGGGTAAACAAGGGTTAATCCTCTCCGTAGTTGACGGTCATGTTGATGACGTTGCGGTTGTTCACTTCGATTTCGGCAGTGCGGTAGCCCGATTTCTTGAAGACCAGGAACTCGTGGTTGCCGGTCGTTACCTGGAATCTGCCGCGTTCATCGGTCTTGGCCAGGGTTTTCCCCGTGCTCTTCTCGATAACCTGCATGCCGGGTACGAGGGTAGCCTGTATGTCGCGTACCTCGCCTTTTACCTGCATTTGCCGCGAGCTTTTCGGGGTATAGGCTACTACGACTTCATCGTCGCCGATGGTCGAAGGTTCGCCTACGACGACGCTCTTCGTCAGGATAATGTTGTCGGACGACTGTCCGGCCTCGATGATGAATTCGCCGGGTTCGACAAATCGGTGGTTCTGTTCATCGACCAGATAGAGTTCGGCTACGGGAACCTGCAAATGTACGGTGCGGCTTTCGCCCGGCTTCAGCTCGATTTTCAGGAAGTCGCGCAATTGTCTTATCGGGGTTACATAGGTGCTCACCTTGTCGCGCACGTAGAGTTGTACCACCTCTTTTCCGGTGCGTTTGCCGGTATTCTTCACCTCGACGGTAGCCTTGATGGTGTCGGTCAAGCCATATTTATCGCGGTCGGTCGTGAGATTCTTGTAGACAAACGACGTGTAGGAGAGACCGTATCCGAAGGAGTAGAGCGCCGTGGGCGAGGAGAATACATAGTCGCGGCCCGGAGCGTCGTAACTGCCCGGATTGTGGTAGAAGCCTCGGTCGGAGGGGAGGTAGTTGTAGTAGACGGGCAGATGGCCGGTGCTTCGGGGGAAGGAGAAGGTAAGGCGTCCCGAGGGATTTACCCGGCCGAACAGAATGTCGGCGATGGAGTTTCCGGCCTGTTCACCGGCATACCACTGCACGAGTATGGCGGGGAGGTTGTTCTTCTCCCACTCGATGGCAAACGGTTTGCCTGTTACCAGTACGAGAATGACGGGGGTACCCGTGTCGTATACCGCACGGATGAGTTGGGTCTGGGCTCCGGTGAGGTTCAGATCGTTGAGGTCGAAGCCCTCGCCGCAGGTCGAATTTTTGTAACCGTCGCGTACGAATGCCGCACTGGTGCTGCCGCCGAAGATGACGGCGACCTCGCTTTGACGGGCAGCTTCTACGGCTTCGGCAATGCCCGATGTATCGAGCGAAGCCAGGCTACATCCTTTGGCATAGCGAACGATGGTGTTTTTGCCCACCTGGCTTTTGATGCCTTGCAGCGGAGTGATGCCGTCTTTGTTGTTGCGGCTCCAGGTGTAATCGCCAAACTGTATCTGGTCGGCATTGGGGCCGATGACGGCAATCGACTTCAGGCGTTTGGGGTCGAGGGGCAGCAGGTTGTTTTCGTTTTTCAGCAATACGGTCGATTCGTCGGCGATGGCCTTCGACAGCCTTACGCTCTCGGGAGTGTGGCGTTTGTTCTGTTCGTATCGGTTGCCGTAGGGGTCGTCAAACAGGCCCGAGGCAAACTTGGCATACAAGACCCGGCGTACAGCCGTGTCGATGACCGATTCGTCGATGACCCCTTTTTCGACAAGACTTTTCAAGAAGGGGTAGCAGTTGCTCGAGGCTTCGACATCGAGTCCGGCGGTAATGGCCTGGATAGCGGCTTCGGACGAGTTGCGGGCCGTGCGGTGCATGCTTTTGAGCATTTCGATGGCACCCCAGTCGGAGTAGACATACCCTTTGAATCCCCATTGATTGCGCAGAATTTCGGTGAGCATATAGTGCGAAGCCGAATTGGGCACGTGGTTCCACGAGTTGTAGCTCGACATTACGGCCAGTATCCCCGTGTTCTTTACCACCATTTCGAAAGGCTTGAGATAAATCTCGTGCAGGTCTCTCAGTCCGCATTCCACCGACGCCAGATTCAGACCGCTCAGCGGGTTGCCGTGAGGCCCGTAGTGTTTGAGCATGGGCGATATGCCGCTTTCGAGATATCCGTCCACCTCTTCGATAGCGAATAGGCCGCACAGGTAGGGGTCCTCGCCATACGACTCTTCTACCCGGCCCCATCGCAAGTCGCGCACGGCATCGATACAGGGAGCCAGCACTTGTTTGAATCCCATGCTGTGAAGGTCGTTTGCGATGTGATGAGCCTTTTCACGAGCCAGTTGTGGTGTGAACGTGCTGCCGAGTGCGATGTTCTGGGGATAGACGGTGTTGCCGTCGTGTACCACGCCATGCAGCGATTCGGCTACGGTGAAGACGGGAATACCCAGACGGGTCTCCTCGACCATGTACTTCTGTATGGGGCGCATGTATCGGGCACAGTTGTCGCCGGTAAGGGGGAATCCTTCGACAAAGCCCCAGGCGATGTCGCCTGCTTTGTTTGAGAGTTTTTGAGGATCAAACTCCTGTCCGTTGAAAATGTCGGACGAGTGAATGTGCCGTATTTGGGCAATTTTCTCGTCAATAGTCATGCGGCCCAGCAGATCCTCCACCCGCTCTTCGATAGGGAGATCGGGGTTTTTGTAAGGAGGAATCTGTTTCTGGACTGCCTGTGAATAAGTCGCGCTTGAAGCAAGCAGCAACGAGCATATAAGCACTTTGTGTAACATAATGTGTGTTCTATGGTGTTAATGATTATTTGTTTATAAAGTAGACGAATAAGGGGGTTGATGTCTCATCGGGTATCTTGCAATTTTAAATATTTTTATAAGTTTGACGTATCTCTCCGATGTATTGCTTGTAGAGCTCCTCGATGATGGCAATGGAATCGCCCGAGGGGCCTTCGTCGTATGTCTTGTCGCTGGTTACCCACGCCTTTTCCAGACCGAAGTAGTCGGGCTCCCGGGCAGGCTCCCCTTTCAGCAGAGCCAGCTTGTAGTTGACCCAAGCCTCCCATCGGGGCAGGTAGAGGTCGCGCATGAGGCCGCCCCACTCCTTGTGGGCATAGTCGTGCAGTTCTGAATCGTAATCGGTCCAGGTGGTAATCTGTCGTTTGGCATTGGCCACGAACTGCGCCTTTTCCTGGGGATTGGTACCGGCCTTTTCGGCTTCGCCTATCCAGGTGCCCACATAAAATTCCTTGCGGGTGGAGAGCAGCCGGTCGTCGTCGCGGATGATGTCGAGCATCCGGGCCGACAGGCGGGTGAACCGGGGGGCATCGTGGTGTTGGAAGGCAGCTACCGCCTGGCGATGCAACGCTTTCAGATAGTCGCTCAATACCTGGCGGGTCAGGTCTACCAGGTCGTAGCGGTAGGTGTCGCTGTTACGGAACTTGTTGCGCGAGGCATACATCGTTTCCCAGGCGGTCACCACCTGGTCGGGATCGTAGAATATTTCGGCATTGCCCCAGGCCGATACGTGTTTGATGGTATCGGCGGGTCGCGCACAGATGTACGACTCTACGGGGCCGCCGGTCTCGTTGTGACACTCATAGATGGTATGGGCGAGAATCTCCCAGGCCTGGTCGCAGGCCGAGTCGGGTTGTCCATATCGGTAGAGAGCATACTCTTTGAGCCATTCGTCTACGTTCAGGCTGTCTTCCCGCCAGGCCATGTCGTAGACCATATCGTATACGACAGGAATGGTTCCTATACCTTCGGGGGCTGCACCTATGCCGCACAGGTTTTTCCCCAGCGGGTGGTGTTTGGCGAATACGGGGCCCGAAGCATAACTGCTCATCTTGCCGTGCAGCCCGGTCTTGCCGCCGAAGTTGGGCAGGGCGCACCAGATCCAGTTGTGGTACATGTGCCCTTCGGGTTTATAGAACATCGAACTGGGTATGCCTCCCCATTGAGGCCGTTCGCAGGCCATCAGGTCGAGAATGATGGCATCGCCCTGTTTCAGCCCCTCCATGAGGCTGGGCATGGGGTTGTGTTGCCAGCCTTGCAGAATCCACACGGCCTTGGGCGAGATGCGTCGCATGGCCTGCAGTATCTTTGTGGCAGCCGCTTTCACGTCGATGCCTTCGGTCTGCCCGCCTTCGTGGAAGGGGTCACCGGCAAAGTAGAGGGCATCGCCGAAGAGTCTTTTCTGCTCGGCGTAGTAGATGTCGGCTATCGAGTCGAACAGCGGGTCGTTGGGGTCGAGGAAGGCGGGCCGCTGATAGGTGCACCACTCGCCCTGCTCGAGAATGTGTGCTTGGGGAAATTTCTCTTTCAGACTGTTGGGTACCATGCCGTAGAAGCCCTGGAATACGGGTTGCATGCCCAGCTCGCGCATGCGGCGCAGCATCTTCTTTTGCAGGTCGGTCTGTCGGTCGATAAAGGCTTGCGAAACCGGTCCGCCGAACCCCTCGAGGTTGCCCATCAGCCACCAGGCTTCGTACCCGGCACCGGGAAGAAAGGCGAAGATTTCGTCGTCGGTATATCCCAGACGCTTGAGGGTATTTTGCCAGACGGCATATTGGCTGTTGACGGCCATGAGCGGCAGGTTGATGCCTTGAAGAGCCATGCGATCTATCTCCTGTTCCCACTCTTCCCAGCCCCAAAAAGCCATGGAATAGCTGTATGTGCAATAATTGAGGTAGTATCTGAAGGGCTGTGAGGCTTCGATGCGTAGGGGCGAAGCAATCCGGGGCAATGTGTCGGGTATGCCCGAGAGGTTGTTGCCGCACCAGGAGACAGACGCATGGCAGTAGTGGCGGAGGTAGTGGTTGAGACCTCGCGCCATGGAGACACCATTATTTCCTTGAATCTCTATTTGGTCTCCGTGTTGTTTCAGTTCGAAGTAGTCGTTTTCGGCCGGCACGAGTGTGAAGATGAAATCCTTTTCGTGACCCGGAACCAGGCGCCCGGCCAGCTGTTGGGCCGAACGTTCATAATCGGGATTTTGCCCGCAGGAGAGCAGCCCCAGAAGCAGGGCTGCCCATAGAAATATCGTGATGTGTTTTGTCATGCGTGTATGGTTTCTTATGTATCGGGTTTAAAGTCTTTCCGGTTCGGGGGCCTCTCCTGCCGAGAGTCCGTTGCCCGGCCCTTCGTTATTTGCAGATGATGTCGACGAATATGGGATAGTGGTCCGAGACATGGGCCAGGTCTACCTTCTCGCCGTCGATTTCAAGCGTCCGTACAATGTGAGTATCGACGATTTTTATCTTCTTCCGGTTCTTTTTGCTCAGCAGAATGAAATCGATGAGTCCGCCGTCGTCGGCACGGCCGGGAATGGAGCTGCCCACGGTGTCGCTGGCAATGACAAAATCACGGGCAAATACGGGGAAAGAGTATCCGCCTCCGCTCCATCGGAACGAGTCGTTCAGGTCGCCGGCCACGAATACGGGCTTGTCCATTTCGCGGGCATCGTTGCAGATGATTTTGGCTCCCTGTTTGCGCTTCTCGTTGTGCAGGTCGGAGTGGGTGGCGATGAAGACAAACTTGTCGAGTTCGATTTCAACCGCAGCCCGACCTTCATCGCCGGGCAGGTAGGCTACATAGCGGCTTTTGACCGGCAGGTTTTTCTTCACCAGTGCTCCGCAGCCTATGCTGCCGTTTTTGTCGAAGGGTTGGGCATTGCCATAGAAGTCGGCATAGTCGAGACCCGTGCTTTGGGCGATGTCGCGCAACAAATAGCGGTTGCCCCGGCCTTGCGATGCGCTGTCGAGTTCCTGCAGCGAAATGATGTCGGCATTGAGAGCCCGGATGACGCGCCCCAGATTGACGATGTTGCTGTCGTTCATTACGCCCGGGTTGCCGCCACCTTTGCCGTAGTGGGTGTTGTAGGTAAGCAGTCGTATGACCCCGGGGGCTTTGGGGTAGGTTTGTGCGTCGACCGAGCATACGCTCGTGAGAACCAAAAGAATGAAGAGAGTTAGCACCTTTTGCATAACTTTGAGAATTAAATAGTTGTAATGTGTGAATATAATCGGTGTTTATCGTACCTGTATTTTCCGGGTCGACTTGAGGCTTTTGACCAGATAGGTGCCAGGAGCCATGTCGAGGTTGCTGATTCCGGCCGGCAGGTCATACTCGGCCACGCAGACTCCGTCGGGGGTATATATGGAGAGGTGGTCGGCTGCCTGGGTTTTGACGTGAATGACCGACTTCCCTCCCCAGACTTCTATATCCGGGTCGTCGGCTGTCTGGGTGGCTATGCTGCTACCGGCCATAGCCTGTTCGATTGCGGCCTCGACGAGCGGAGCCATCACGGCATATCCGGCTTCGTTTGGGTGGACTCCGTCGCCTACCGAGTATTCCACTTTCAGAGCTTTGAAGGGGTTGACCATCGGCGTGTAGAAGTCGACGCAGGGATAGCCGTGAGCATCGGCATACTCTTTGATCCATTGGTTGAGGTCTATAATGTCTTGACGGGGATCTACATCGGGGGCCCAGCCGTAACTGTATGCAGGCAGCAGCTGGCACATGACCACTTTGATGCCGTTGGCCGTGGCGATTTCGGCCATCGACGAGAGATTGTCTTCGATCATTTCGAGGGTCGAGGGTCCCGTGTTGCCGGCAATATCGTTGGTGCCGCCCAGAATGACCACGACGCTGGGATTCAGATGCACGACATCCTGTTTGAAGCGGATAAGCATTTGCGGGGTCGTTTGTCCCGAAATACCCCGGCAGACGTATGAGCCTGCAAAAAATTCGGGGCAGGTGCTCTCCCAGCGTTCGAATATGGAGTTACCCATGAAGACTACCCGCGAAGGGTCTTCTTCTCCGGCCAGCAGGGCCTGGTTGGCCTCTTGATACCGGGCGAGTTCGGCCCAGTCCTGAGCAAAGGCCGAGAGGGTCAGGGCTTGTAGTAAAACGGAAAGTATAAGTATCTTTTTCATTGTATTATTGGTTTTTCAGTGGAACTTCGTACAGCCATTTCAAGATGGCCTCTTCGACTTGGGGCAGACATTCGTAGTCGGGATAGAATCCGAATCCGTGACCGCCCGAGGGCAGTGTAATCAGTTGTGCGGGAATGTTCTGGGCTTGCAGTCCCTCGACATAGCGTATGGCGTTCTGTATCTTCACCCCGTTGTCGTCGGCCGCATGGAAGAGCAGGGCCGGCGGAGTTTGCGGGGTGATGAGCAGTTCGGGCGAGCAGGCCCGGCACATCTCCGGCGTGGGCGAGGTGCCCAACAGGTTGTTGCGGCTGCCTTCGTGCACATAGGGCTCTTCGGTCATGGTGATGACCGGGTAGAAGAGTATGGAGAAGTCGGGACGCGATTCGCCCCGTTTTTCGGGCAGTGCTACGTCGATGTCGTCGTGGTTGAATGCCGTCGATACGAATGCAGCCAGGTGTCCGCCGGCCGAGAAGCCGATGACTCCCACGTGATTGGGGTCGGACTGTATCGAGTAGTGGTTCTCTTTGAGGTAGCGGATGCCTTGTTGTGCGTCGCTGAGCGGGATTTCGGGGTGACCCGAGGGGAAAGCATAGTAGAGTACGGCGGCTACGAATCCCTGTTCTTTGAACCATTGTGCTACCAGGCTGCCTTCGTGGTAGGTGGCTACCGTCTTGTAGCTGCCGCCGGGGCAGATGAGCACGGCCGGGGCGGGCGCTGTCTGGATGTCGGGGCGATAGACAATAATCTGGGGATTCTGGATATTTCCCAGGTTGTTGCCGTCCCAGTAGGGTTCGCCCGAGAGCCATTGGGCGAAGGGGTCACCGTCGGGCCACAGGAATATCTCTTCGGGTTCGTTGCTCTTTTGACGGTAGACGAAGGTGCCTGTGAGGGTGATGTCCCCTTCGAACCGGCACTGGTCAAAGAGCAGGGTGGGGCGGCCGTTCTGATAGGACGAGGTGCGGGCCGTCCCGCCGGTCCATTTGCCCTGACGGGTGGAGCCGTCGTGCGACACGGTGATGTAAGAGGGGATAAGGTCAAGCCCTCCCCGAGGCTGTATCTTTTCTTGAAAGTAGACGGTTACATAGGTGGGTGTAGCCTCTTGAGACGCTTGTATGGCGGTTTGAAAAACCGAGCTGCCTTCTCGCACCTCGCCTATGTTGTCTTGTGTGTATGACGTCTGGTTTATCGTTATTCCTGTGGGGGTGGCAGAGGCTTCGGAATTGCTCTTTTGGCAGGCCGGTAAGGAACAAGAGATAGCCAGAAGTCCACATAGTATGGATTTCGAATAAGTCATAATGTCCGTGTTAAAGAACGTATGGCCGAACGGCTACACTACAGCTTGATGATTCGAGCTTTATGGCTTTTTCCTTGAGCCGAAGTCTCTACAATGTAAATGCCTTTTGCCAGACTCGAGAGGTCGACGGTGCGAATATCCGTGCCTTTGAGTTGCAGTTGCTTTTGTCCGGTCAGCGAATAGATGTTTACTTGTTCTACGGGGGTGTCACTCTCGATGTTCAGCTGGTCCTGTACATACGTAGGATAGAGTTTTACCTCTTGAGCGGCAGTGGTATTTTCGATAGCGCTCAATCCCGGCACTTCGATGTCGACAAATACGGGGTAGTGATCCGATATGGAGGCCAGATCGACGACAGAACCCTCTATTTTCAATTCTCTTACGATATGGGTATCGACAATCTTGATACCCGAGTCTTTGTAATCGTGGTACAGGATATAGTCGATGAGACCGTTGTTGTCGGTACGTCCCGGAATGGTATTCCCTTCGGTATCGCTGGCGATGGTATATTTGGTGAGCAGCGTGGGAAATGCGATACCGCCTTGTCCCCAACGGTGCGAGTCGTTCATGTCGCCGGCCAGGAACGACGGTTTGCGTATGTAGTCCAGTTCGTTGATAAGGGTATTGGCGCTCATGATACGCAGATTGTCGTCCAGATCGAGGTGAGTGCAGAAGAAAACGAACTGGTCAAAGTCGATTCGCATGGCGCAACGCTCTTCAATCGAGCCACCCAGCGAAATAAGTTTTACTTTGCTGATGGGCAAATTGGGTTTTACCAGTACGCCCGGACCCACTTTCCCTCCGTCCAATTTGCAGAGACCTCCGAATATGGGAGTGTAGGGAATGTCGGTATAGTCGGTGATTTGCTGTAACAAGTTTCTGCGATTACGTCCATTCATGGCACTGTCCAACTCTTGCAGGGCAACCACGTCGGCATCGAGAGCCTCGATGACCAGAGCAACACGGCGGGTATTGTAGTCGTCGATTGAACCCGGATCGCCACCTCCCTTGCAGTAGTGGGTGTTGTAGGTCAGTAATCGGATTACTCCGGGAGCTTTGGGATAGGTTTGAGCATCGAGCCCGAACAGGAAACAGCAAACGAAAAAGAGAAGGACAAATTTTTTCATAATCGACAATCTGTTTTTATTTAATGACAGGCAAAATACGTAAAAATATTTTGCCTGTCATTGTGCTTAGGAGATAAAATTATTTCTTGATGAATTTAGCCGTCGTGTTACCTTCGGTCGTCGAGAGTTTTACCAGATACATACCGGGAGTGAGGTCGGCGATGTCGATGGTCTGAACGCCGGCTTCGATATTCTTCACGCAGGCACCGGCAAGCGAGTAGATTTGGGCGCCCAGAACTTCGGCACCTTCGATGGTCAGGTAATCATCGGCCGGGTTGGGACCAACTTTTACCGTAGCTTTTTGGGCGTTCTCGATACCCGAGTATTCGCTGACAACCTTTACAAATACCGTGTTGAGTGAAAGTTGAGGATAGGCCTCGTTAATCATCTCGCAGCGATACTCTTTGCCTACGTGCGACTCGTCGAAGCAGAACCAGCCTTCTACGGCGTCGGTCGGTTCGATTACATTACCGTCGAGGTCTTTCCAGGTGTAGATGGTCATGTAGCCGTCGATGTCATATTCGCCCGAGAGGTCAATGTCTTCGTCGACCATAATCTCGTATTCACCGTCGGCATTCATGTAACCGATAGGCATACCGCCGCGGGCATTCCATTGCAGCTTGTAACCCGATGTGAGTCTTTCGCCGGTAATGGGGTGGTTGGGGATGGTCGAGAAGGTGTACATGTTGTCTTCGAGGTTGAGCAACCAGTCGAGGAATTCGGTTTGGCGGCAGTTGTTGCAGATGAACGAAGATTCGTCGGTGAATGCGTTGCGATAACCGGCCAACTGACGGCATTTACCGTTCGAGTCGCTCAGGTCGAGATTGGTCAGTTGCAGGTTGCGGCGTACGTGCAGGTAGCAGTCCATATCTTCGTTGGTCATTTGGATTTTCACCTTTTCCATTTGTGTGCCCGAGATGTGAACCACCGTAGCCTTACAGTCCATCAACGTGAACGAACCTTTCAGGTTGGCTACACCGGCGATGGCAGGATACCATTGGTTATCTCCTTCGGTTGTAGTCCAGGTAAGACCGCTGGTCTTTCCGTTGAAGGGAGCCGATGCGTTCACGCATACACCGAATACGGTTTCGGAATATCCCGAAGAATAGGCTCTCCAGATTACACCTTCGGAGTTTTTCCAGGTGTTCATGTCGTCCCACGAGAAGCCTTCGCGGTTTACATCGATGCCCAGAGCTTCGGCATTGCATTTGCCTTCGATGGCCGACGGTTGTTTGAAGAATGCAGCGTATGCGGCTGTTTCTTCAGGATCGAAGTTCCAAGTATCTTCGCTGAAACCCGGGAGGGCACAACAGCACAGGAACGCAGCTACAAGAGCTTTTTTACCAGATAGAGTAAACTTTTTCATAAGTAAAAATTTTTGAGTTAATGATATGGAAATGTGTTTTTTGATATTTCGATATGTTTTTGTGTGTTCAATAAGATGACAGATATTTGGCGGGAGAGGGTAGTCGGTAAATGTAAAAAAAGTGTATTTGGCATTTTTTTCTTTTCGTCCCGACTCGGGTCGATAGAGCAATCAGATACCGGGAGTTTTTCTCTCCCGGTATCTGAGCATTATCTCAATCGTTTAGAAACTTAGACCGTCGTCCCAACCGGGATTCTGAGTGAGTGCTCCGTTGGTGAGCGACCGTTCGGTGGTGGGAATGGGATAGAGGTAATCGCGCTCTTCGTTGAACTCGCGCGGCTCTACGGCAATGTCGTGGCAGATGATGTTGCCGTTGTCGCCACCGGTGAGGGTGAACACCTCGTCCAGTTTGTAGAATTTACGGATATTCTTCACCGAGGGCTTTTTGCCGGTGTAGATACAGATGTCGACTTTTTCGCTGTCTTGAAGAGTGCCGTCGTTCATGTCGAAGATGCCGTAGCGGTCTTCGCCCGAACCTTCGGTCAAGCCGGGGAAGTACATACCCATGAAGGGCTGTTCGAGCATTTTGCCCTCTTTCCAGCGCATGAGGTCGTAGTATCTGAATCCTTCGAGAATGAGTTCGATGGTGCGCTCGCGGCGGATTTCCAGAATTACGCCCTTGTTGTTGCCCGTTACGTTGTGATAGCCTGTCTGCTCGGCCATGAGGTAGGGGTCGGGGTTGGCGTTGGCAGCATCGAGGTCGATGTTGGGCATGCCTACCCGGTCGCGGATTTTCTTGATAGACTTGTCCAAGTCGGCTTGAGTGAGGGTCCCCAGTTCGGCTTTAGCCTCGGCAAAGTTCAGGTATACCTCGGCGGCGCGGAAGAGGATATAGTCGTTCGACGAGCCCATGTAGCCGTCGCCCGAAGCATCGGTCACCCATTTGATAATCTGGTAGCCGGTAGTCGAGGCGGTGAAATCGGGAGACATCACGGCGTCGCTGTTGATACGCATGTATCCGGGACCTACTACGGTTTGGGTCAAGCGGGGGTCGCGGTTCTGCATTTCGTCGTAGTATTGCATTTCGTCGTAGCCGGGTATGTCGGTGAAGCGGCTGCCGTCTTTCATCAGGTAGCTGTTGACGATTTTCTTGTTCATGCCCGGTCGTCCGTAGGTAGTAGACATGGTGTAGTAGTTGGCCTCGTGTTTTACGGCTTTGGTGGCATCGTAGTCACGGGCCAGGATGACCTCCTGTTTAATGGCATCCATCGAGGCAAAGAGGTCGCGGTAGGGCTTGTCGCCCGACTGATAGATGCTGTAAGGACTCTGGTCGATGAACTGTTCCGATACCGTGGCACACTCGTTGAGGAATCTCTCGTAGTCGGCGATACCGTGGTATTTGCGGTAGGTACCTTCGAAGAGGCAGATTCTCGACTTCAGGGCCATGGCGGTCCACTTGGTTACCAGATAGAGCTCCTGGTCGTCGGGGATATGTTGGATGGCGTAGTCGATGTCGTTCAACACGGAGTCCATGATTAACTGGCGGGAGTCACGCGGCTTTTTCAAGTCGGGGTCGGTCGACGAGAGGGGCCGGTTGTACCAGGGTACATCGCCAAATCGTTTCACCTTCTCGAAATAGAAGTAGGCCCGGAAGAAACGGGCTACACCGTCGTAGTGCTCGCGGGCCGACTGGCTTTCGCAGCGGTGCGAGTATTGCAGGTAGAGGTTGATGTTACGCAGGTAACCCCAGTCCCAACCGCCGCCTGTGGTGGGAATGGTGCGTGTGAGTCCTACCGTTGTGACGGGCAGGGTGAAGATGCATACCACATCCTCCGATTCGCTGTATCCCGATTGGGCGGTGGGAAACTGTCCGTAGAAGTTGTTGGTGAAGGTTTGCAGCTCTTCCTCATTATTGAAATAGGTCTCGGGCGAAAGAGACGACAGCGGGAACCGATCGAGGTCGTCGGCGCAACTTCCGAGGGTAAGGGCTCCGGCCGCTGCCAGAATATATATGAGATTCTTTTTCATAGATATAATTGTATAAGGGTTGTTAGAATGTAATGTCTATACCGAAGGAGAATGTCTTTGCATAGGGATAGACGCGGGCATTGCGGTCGTTGGAGAATTGCTCCGGGTCGATGTATTTGCTCTTGAGAGCCGTCCAGGTGAGCAGGTTGTCACCGCTGAAGTAGACTCTCACGCGGTCTATCTTGGCTTTTTGGGTGAGCGACTGCGGCAAGGTGTAGCCGAAGGTTACGTTTTTGAGACGGCAGTAAGCCAGGTTCTGCAAATAGCGGTTGTTCACGTAGGCCAGGTGACGGTCGCCCTGTGCGGCATAGCCTCTGATTTTGGGGAAATAGGCGTCGGGGTTGTCTTCGCTCCAGACATTGTCGAGGAAGTCGATAGGGGTGAACGATGAATACGGACGGGCAAAACCACCCCAGAAGAGCATGGCGTCGGTACCCGGATAAATCTGTTGACGGCCGATACCCTGGAAGAAGGCCGAGAAGTCGAATCCCAACCAACCGAAGTTGATGTTGCCGCTGTAGTTGTAGCGAGGACGCGAGTTACCGATGATGCGCATATCGCCTCGGTTGTCGGCTGTCTTGGCACCGTCGTCGATGCGGCCGTTGCCGTCGAGGTCGACAAAGCGGGGGTCGCCGGCCTTCAGACCCTTATACTCGCCTACGGCCGTTTGCAGAATGTTTTTGGCAATGAGCGAGTGGTCTACCTGGGCCTGGTAGGCGGCAGCCTCCTCGTCGCTCTGGAACAGACCGTCGATGGTGTAGCCCCAGATTTCGCCGATGGTCATGCCTTCGTAGTAAGACGATACGTTGAAGTCTTTGGTGGGGTTGTCGTATTTGGTAATCTTCGAGATGTTATCGCCCAACGAGAACGATACGCCGTAGGTGAAGGGCTTGCCGGCCAGGTTGAACTTGTCGTTCCAGCTGATGGTCAACTCGTAACCTTTCGTGCGCAGGTCGGCGGCATTCTCTTGAGGCGACGAAGTACCGTAGGTAGCCGGCAGAGTTTTGCCCGGGACAAGCATGTCTTTGGTATCGCGGATATACATATCGCCCGTGAAGCTCAATCGGTTGTTGAAGAAGCCCAGGTCGACACCGATGTTTTTGTGAATGACGGTCTCCCAGGTGAAGTTGCCCGATGTGGGAGGCGAAACCGATGCGTAGGTGAGGAACTCGCCGTTGGCCAGATAGTTGTCCATTTGCACCAGATTCAGGGTCTGGATGTAGGGATAGGGGCTCGATATGGCCTGGTTGCCGAGCGAACCGTAAGAACCGCGGATCTTGAAGTTGGAGAAGGTGTTGCGGATAGGTGCAAAGAAGGGTTCTTCGCTCACGCGCCATCCGGCCGAAACCGAGGGGAATACGGCGGCACGTTTGTCGCGACGGAAACGCGAAGAGGCATCCCAACGCATGTTTACCTCGGCCAGGTAGCGACCTTTCCAGTCGTAACCGACGCGGCCGAAGAAGCTCTCCAGAGCCCATTCATATTGTCCGCCCTCGAGATAGACATCTTTGGAGGGGTCGCCCAGGTTGAAGTCGTTCAATTCGTTGGACTGGAGGTTGAGCATCGTGGAGTATAGATTCTTTTGATAGTCCTGCTCGTAGTCGAAACCGAGTACGCCTCGAACGTGGTGACCGTTGAAGGTGTTGTCGTAGTTGAGGTAAGCATCGATCATGTGGTAGTATTCGCTGTTGCTCCGTTGGCGTAACTTGTTCTTGAAAAGATTGGCCGAGCCGGTGCTTACGATAACGCCGGGTTCGGTCGAATATTCGGCCATCGAGGTGCGCACTACCTTGTCTTGCGTGTCGTAGCGGAAGCTGTAGTTGGCATGGAAGGTCAACCCTTTGTAGAGTTTGAAGATGGCGTTGACCGTGGTCGTCAACCGTTTGTTCTTGTCGTTGGTGAAGGTGGTACCGTCGCCGGTCATGATGTGTACACCGTCGGTCGGCTGCTGTGCGATGACCGCGTTGCTGAATACCCAACTGCCGTCGGGGTTGTAGGGCATCATAAAGGGCAGGGCGTGGAAGGTGTAGTTGGGAATATTTTCACCGTTTTCCAGACCGGGAGCCTTGTATTGCGAGTGGTACAGGTGAGTGGTTACGGTCAGGTTGAACCAGTCTTTGATGTCGCCGCTGATGCGGGCCCGCAGGTTGGCCGTGTTGAAGTGGTCGGGGTTCTGTTTGTAGATACCCTCTTCGGTGTGGTAGTTGGCACTGATGAAGTAGTTCATCTTCTTGGTGCCGCCCGATATGCTCACGTTGTTGTCCCAGGTAGGACGCGTGTGGCTGATGAGGTAGTTGTACCAGTCGAAGTTGGCATAGTACATGTATTGGTCTATACCGCCGATGTTCTTCACGACGGTCCAGGGACGGTCGGGATTCTCTACCTTGTCGTAGCGGCGTGCTTCCAGCTCGGCATAGTCTTCGGCCGTATATTTGGTGTAGGTGGTACCGTTGTAGGAGCGGAAGAACTCGTCGACCAGCATGGCTGCATCGTATCCGGTGGTGATGAAGTCGGTGCATACGGTCGAGCCCGAGAAGCTGAACCGTCCGTTGTAGTTGACTTTGGCGTCGCCGGTTTCACCTTTCTTGGTCGTAACGAGAATGACACCGAACGAGGCGCGGGCTCCGTAGATGGCAGCCGACGAGGCATCTTTCAATACCGAGATAGACTCGACGTCGCGCGGGTTGATGTTGTCGAGATCACCCTCGACACCGTCGATAAGTACCAGCGGTTTGGCCTCTTCGTTGATTGAACCGAAACCGCGGATGTTGATGCTGGTACCTTCGTTGGGGCGACCCGAACCGTACGAGATGTTCAAGTTGGGGACAGCACCCTGCAAGGCACGGCCCAGGGTAGCTACCGGCCGGTCTTCGATCTCTTTCGACGAGATGGCGTCGACGGCACCGGTCAGGTTGGCCTTCTTCTGCGTACCGTAACCGATTACCACCACCTCGTTGAGGGCTTTGGTATCTTCGACCAGTTGGATGTTGATGTTACGATGACCTTCTACTTTGACCCGTTGCGACAAATACCCGATGTACGAGTAGGTAATAGTTGAACCCGAAGCGGCCAGAATGGAGTAGTTGCCGTCAATATCGGTCACGGTGTTGGCTCCGTCTTTGACCGAGATGTTTACCCCGATAAGGGGTACACCGCTTTCGTCGGTAACCTGTCCGGATATTCTGATAAACGGATCGGCTTTCTTGGTAATTTTTTTCGTTAACACAATGTGGTTCTCTTTTACTTCATAGCCTATGTTCTGGCCTTGAAGTATCTGCGAGAGGGCATCCCCGAGTGAAGCCTCTTTCAGCACAATGTTTACTCGGCGGTTCAGATCCACGTCGTTCACATTGAAAAAGAACGATTTCCCGGTTTGCTCCTTGACGGCTTCGATCGCCTCCTTTACCGTGACATTTTTCAGATTCAGTGTAATGTTCTGAGCCTGTACAATCGCGATATTACAGAGTAGCAGAAAAGCCAATAGCAGGTGTCTGTAATGCTTGATCATTGATAGGGTTGATTTAAAGGTTAGTATTTAAGTTTTGGCTATAAGCATGAATGGACGTTATAAAAATTTTGTGTGTTCATCATAAGAGACAACCCACAGAGCCTATCGGGTAGTCTGTGGGTAAAACTTTTTTTTATCTTTTTTTGAACTATGTAAAATAAGCGCGTGTGAAGAGGTCGTGTATGGCGGTATCGCTACGGGACTACGGGATACCACTCGATACCCTTGTGGGCCCAGCGGGGATACAGCAGACGGTCGAGTGCAGAGATGAAGCGGCCGAAGTCTTTCTGGTCGGCCCGGCTCCACCCCGATTCGGCATAGGCGGCGATGCGGGGGAATACCTGTCGTTGCATATCTTCGATGCGAGGTATCCATTCGCTCCACATCTGGCAACCGCTGCCCAGCAGCAGGGGGCGATACTGGCTGTCGATGCCTTGAGGGAATGGCGAGAAGGCATAGGCTTTCTCGAGAGGGAGCTTGGTATAGTTGTAGTCGAGATAGGTGTCGCGGTGCGATGAGTTGATAACCCGGTGCCCCTGTTTCAAGGCTTCGGCAATGAGTGCGGGGTCGCCTTTCCAGAACTGCACGACGGCGTGAGGGTCGAGTGTGTGCGAACTCTCGATGTCGGCTTCGGCCCACTCGTGAATGTTTTTGCCCATGATGTCGTTCCACCCGACCAGGGTGCGGCCGTTGTCATGGATGAATCGGGCAATCTGGTTGGTGAACCACATTTGTACCTCGCTGTAATTGGCCAGGTGTTTCTCTTCCATCAGGCGGGCTATGTCGCGGTTGCTCTCCCAGGCTTCGGGGTGCACTTCGTCGCCACCGATGTGTATGTAGCGGCCGGGGAACAGGTCGAACACTTCGTAAAGTACGTTGTGGATAAACTCCATGACCTGCGGGTCGGCTACGTTGAATACTCCCCAGAAGGGGTTGAAATAGGCCGGAATCGAAGGTATGGTATCGAGAGCGCCCAGTTCGGGATAGGCCGTGATGGCGGCCGCGGTATGCCCCGGCATCTCAATCTCGGGGACGATGCGGATGTGTCGCTCGGCGGCAAAGGCAACAATTTCGCGTATGTCGTCGTGGGTGTAGTAGCCACCGTGTACGTTCACATCGTAGTCGGGGCTGTTCCACCCGCCTATCTGGCTGCTGTCGCGATAGGCTCCGATTTGGGTCAGCCGGGGGTATTTCTCGATTTCGATGCGCCATCCCTGGTCGTCGGTGAGGTGCCAGTGGAAGGTGTTCATCTTGAGGTAGGCCATCTCTTCGAGCAGTTGCTTGACGACGGCTTTTCCCTTGAAGTGGCGAGCCTCGTCGAGCATGAAGTCGCGCCACGGATACTCGGGCTTGTCGATGATTTGCAGGCAGGGTATGTGCAACCGGTCTTGCACGGCAAGTTGCCGCAGGGTCTGCATGCCGTAGAAGATACCGGCGTCGTGTGCCCCTTCGATGAGAATCGTGTCGGGCGAGATGGTGAGCCGATAGCCTTCGTCGCCCAGCAAGGAGTCCAGACTCTCGGTCCGAGCCAATACGATGTGATTGTTGCCCGTGCGCTCATGCAGGGCTATGTGTATATCTTCTTCGAGATATTGCTCCAGCAGTTTCACGTTGGTGGCGCTGCAACGTGCTACGATGCCGGTACGAGGGGTGAGTGCAAAAGTTCCCTCACGTAGCTCGACCGACTGGGGTTGCGGGACGAGTAGCGGTTGTGCGGCAAGGGCTATGGCCGAGACGATGCCGGCCAGGAAGAGAATAAGTTTTCGGGTCATGGAATTGTGGCTATTTGAGGTAAATCCATTGGCAGCCAGAGACGGTTTTATGCACGCGTTCCCGGCCTGTCTGTCGGATGTCGATTGTTAGTTTTCGGGGAGTATTGATGTGAATTTTCGAAACAATGGCTTCGGCTGGTACAATGCTGAGGGTCCCCTTTTTCAGTTCGGCCCGGCAGTTGTAGGCCAGCAGTGAACCGTCGTCGCGCACCAGTACATAGGCCGAGGTGAGGGCGCACTCTTCCATTGCCTTGAAAATCTCCTGTACCGTATTGTCTCCGGCACCGCCGCGCTCTTGGAATACACAGAAGGTGTCTTCGTCGTCGGGCCGCAGCCAGGGACTTATCATGTCGAGGTACTGTTCGCCTACAATCGAGTCGGTCACTATGCCGTGATGTTTTTTCTCCGGATCCTCTACATAGAGCTGTGCCTCGACGTAGGGGTCGGGAATGAAGGCCCAGCGCAGGGTACCGTCGGCTTTCATGATTTGTGCGCAGGTACCGAGCGTGTCCATGAAGTCTTTGAGGTAGAACTCCTCGCCGGTGAGCAGATAGAGGTAGTACGAGGCATAGATTTTCCAGGCCGTCCAGCCGTGAGGCGAGTTCATTACCTGGTTGGGAACGAAGTAGACATCGAGAGCCTCCCAGTAGCGCAGGGTTGCACCCCTCATGCGGCAGTCGGGTATGAGCAGCTGTTCGAGGCAGCGGTGCTTCTCCATCAGGTAGCGGGCGGCATCGCGGTAGGCGTTGCGTCGGGCCGTATCGGTGGTCTGCAATCCATACATGCCCAGTTGCAGGGCACTGCACGAAATCATGCCGTCCTCGAAGGTCATGTCGCCCTCGGTCTCGATATTGTCGCGACGGGAGCAAAGGTCGTCGATAGCCCGTTGTGCCGACTCTGAATGTCGGGTATATCGCTCGTTCCACAGCGGTTCGTCGGCCAGTTTTTGTTCGGCATTGGCCAACTCGAGCATCGACTTGGCCGTATAGATAACGGCTGTGTAGTGGGTGCCTTGTGAGCGGTAGGCCCCGTCGGGACCCTGTATCCGGTCGGAGCAGAGGTAATCGGCTATGTGAGCCGCTTTTTCCAGATAGGGGCGGGAACCTGTGGCCTCCCACAGATCGACCAGCATGCCCATCAAGGCCGAGAAGTTCTGTATGCGGTGGGGCAGGGCGTCGGGGTTGGGAATCCAGGTCGTGGTATCGATGATGAGGGGCAGGGTGCGGTCGAAGCGTCGTTGCAGGGCTTGGTCTTTCTCCGGGTCGGGGAAATATTTGGCAGTGAGGAATGCGGTGTAGTATCCGTAGAAAGTCTCGCAGGCGTTGGAAAAGATAGGTTGATTGCGGGCTACGAAATCGCGGGCGTTCTTCATGTACCACGACCAGGGTTGCCGCACGAATACGCGGGCTTCGGCCCGTTGGCCCGACTCGTTGGTTGCCACAATGCGGTATTCGCCCAGCTGGGCGGGAGCGAATGAGGCTTGGAAGAGTCCGTTTCCAATCGATCGGGTTGCCGTGCCGATGTGTTTCGCGTCGGGACCTTCGATTGATAGGGTTATCGGGCTGGTCGAGTTGACCCGTATGTCGAGAGGCTCGTCGGGCAATAGGGTATATCGGTTGCATTCGATCAGAGGTATATCGGCCCAGGCCGACAGCTGGGACTTGACATGGTCGAGCGAGTCGATGCGTCCCAGGTGAATCTCCCAACTGCGGGTTTCGCCCGGAGCCAGTTGCGTGAGGTGCTGCGGATGGCGTTCGGGCAGAGGCAGGGTGTGCAACAGTTCGAGGCTGGCCGTCCTTATCTGGTGTCCCCATTTCCATTTATACCACCCTTCGTAGATGTAGTTGAGCGCATACGAGGCGACCGGTTGCGAGGTGGCAAAGCCGAATAGAACTTGTCGGGGAGACATGAAATAGCCCCAGGCAAAATCTTTTTCGCAGCGCAGCAGGGTAGGGAAAAACTTATTATCCCATTGCGGATAGGAGTGCATTTCGCTGTCGATGCCCAGAATCAGCCGGCTGCGTTTGGGGCAGAAGGGCTTGTCGCTCAGATTGGTCATGGAACACTCAACCACGAGGTGGTCGCCGGCCGAGCGGTAGGTCATGCGGTAGGCTATGTGGTCGCGTTCGCCGATAAAGCTCCCCGGTTCTTTGGCATAATGGGCGAGCATGACCTCCTCCCAGGCAGGGCCCGACAGACGGTCGTGACGGAAAGGGATGGTTTGCCATTCGCCGTCGGCGAAATATTCGTATCGGTCGATGGTGCCGTCGGAAAGTCGAATAAAGGCTTTCCAGTCGGGACCTTCGACAATGTACTGTTCTTGAGGCTGTGAGGCCGGTGCTTGCAGGGGCAGCAACAGAGCTATCAACAGCCAGAACCGCTGGATGAGGTAGCCTGCCGGGAGAGTCGAAAATCGTTTGTTTGTCATGGTCGATAGGGTATAAGAGAGGCTTGCAGACCTTTTGTGCAGGCCTACTCACGGGTAAATAGTCGTAGGTTGTTTATTGAAATATTTCTATTTCGTTTTTACTAATCTTGTAGTGATAGTTAAACTTGTTGGTGGCCGCCATGATATTCATAATCTCGTTGATATTGTTCGACTCGATTACGAAGTCGCCGTAGAATATCATCTTTTTCAAGGTGTCGTCCTTGATGCTGATGTCGACATCGAAAGCCCGCTCCAGAGCTCGGGCAATAGTCTCCATGTTCTCTTCGTCGAAGTATAGGTGGCCGTTTATCCAGGCGTTGGCATTTTTCACGCCATCGGTTTTCACGTGGGTGATTTTATTTCTTTTGTCGTAGTGGGCTATCTGGCCGGGTTTCAGGGAGGTTTTTCCTTGCGGGTTGAGCAGAGCCACCGACCCCTCCATGAGGGCTACCTTGATAAGGGTGTCCTCGGGATAGTTCCGGACGTTGAATTTCGTACCCAGAACTTCGACCTTGATGTCGTCTGATGTGACATGGAAGGGTAACTCCTTGTTCTTGTTGACCTCGAAATAGCCTTCGCCCTCCAGTTTTATATCCCGGTTGTCGACCCCGAATTTATTGTCGTAGGAGAGTTTGGAATCGGCGTTGAGCCATACGCAGGTACCGTCGGGAAGCGTAAGTTTCAGTTTCGACCCGCGGGGCGACTCCAGCGAGTAGGCCAACGGCTGCTGCGACAGTTGGTGATGGTCGGAGAAATAGATGGTACTCATACCGGCTACGAAGGCAATCACCAGACTGGCTGCAATATAGACGACCCGATGCCACAAGGGTCGAATGCGGGTGTGCTCTTTTTGTCGTTTTTCCTGGGCAATACGTTTTTTGAATTTCAAGAAAGCTCGCTCTTTAAGCCGATCGAAATCTTTTTTCTCCCGGAGCGAAGAGATGAGCCAGACTTGTTGAATTTCTGAGAAATAGGCTTTGTTCTCCTCATTCTCGTCAATCCAGTCTTTCAAGCGTTTCAAATCGGGAAGGGTAATTGTCCGATTCAGGAAAGAGAGAATCAGATTGTTTATCTGTTCGTTATGTCTATTATCGTGCTTCATATTTCAAAAGAAAGACAGGTTTAATCGCTTCCAGGGTAGTATGAGAATCTTCTATTTAAGCATTTTTAAATATTTAGAAATTCCAACAACTTTTCAAGGGTTCCCGTTACAGGTATTTGGCTGGTTATCGACAGGAGCAAAAGAACCATCAGGTAATCTTTCAAGTCTATCCTTAGGCGAGAGAGTGCGTTTTTGATATGGTATTTTACCGTATTGACCGAAATTCCCATCTGGGCGGCAATCTCTTCGTATTTCATGTCGTGGTACCGGCTCATGACAAAAGCCTTTCGGCACTCCTCGGACAGGTTGTCGATAGCTGTGGCTATGGCGCTTTCGAGTTCGGTTTCGAGTATCTTTTCGAGCGGGTGTTCCTCTTCGATGAAATAGAACGACTCTATATCGGTGTAGTCTTGCAGCGAGTTGACCGATACCTCCTTGGCAATGTATTCCTGTTGCAGATAGTTGATAGCCCTATTTTTTACACTGCGTATAAGGTATGAACGCAGGGAGGTATGTATGTTCAGTTTTTCACGTATCTCCCAGATGTTGTATATCACATCTTCTACTACGGTTTCGGCCATGTCGTTGTCGCACAGGTAGCCCTTGGCGACAGCACACAGATAACCGTAATATTTGTCATAAATATATCGGAAGGCATCTTCTTCGCCTTTCTGCAAGTAATCTATAATATTTTCGTCGGTTATCTTCATAGGGCCTTTTTAGCAGAGGGAGCATGTGATGAAACATAAGGCAAATATATGAAAATAAATTTATTTTTGTCAAGTCGGCATAGATATGTCACAAAGATTTCATGAAAGGAGAATGGTTGATTTTTCTCTAAGGTCCATTTTTTTGAGGGTATGGTTTTGGGGGATGCTGCTTTGAAAGGTGTCTCATATAAAAACACAATCATTCATCTTAAATTGTTTTATCATGAGAAACGTAACCTTTCTTATTTTAATGTGCTTTTTGTCTTTTTTTACGCCGGCTTATGCGGTGTATGACAATCTTTATTTGGTGGGTAATGCAACCGAAGCGGGGTGGAACCCCGATGCGGCTATTCCTATGGAACGGAGCGAAGCGGGTGTCTTTTCGTGGACGGGTACGCTGACCGATTATAGCGTGGACCAGGCCCGATTCAAATTTCTGGTGGCTAACCGTTGGGAGCCGTCGATTACTTGTCGTTGCGACGTGTCGGGGCACTTGCTGGTCGAGCCGGGGGTCGAGTATGATTTGTATGAACGTCCTACGGCCAACGACGGATACGACAACGCTTTTCAAGTGGCGGTGACTGGTGTGTATACTCTTGAGGTGAACCTCAACACGATGAAGATGGTGTGCACGAAGCAGGATGAGACCGAGCGGGAGAATTGGGAGTATGTGCGTCCCGAGATCGGTGCCGATGGCGAGGGGCATGTATTCCCGGGTGTCTGCACGCCTTTCGGTCTGGTAAAACTGGGGCCCGATTGCGGCGACATGAATGCCAATGCCGGGTGGAGTAGCGGCGGTAATATACATGGCTTCAGTCATCTGCACGTGAGTGGAACCGGTGGAGGCCCCAAATATGGCAATATTTTGTTTCAGCCGATGACGGGCGACTTGAACTTGGCCGACTATTCGTCGGCTCGCACGGGCGAACGGTTCGGGCTGGATTTGTACGAAGTGACCTTGAGCAAATACAACATCGGTGTGCGGCTGACAGCATTGGACAGAGCGGGGTTCCACGAATATACGTTCCCGCAGTCGGCTTCGTCGAAGGTTCTGATTGATGCAGGCAGTTGCCTGACGCTGAATGTAGAGTCGCAAGAGTTGATGGCTTCGGGAGTAAAGATTCTTTCCGATCATGAAATCGAAGGCTACTCGACCGTTCGCGGGGGGTGGAATCTGGGAGACCCGTATACGGTCTATTTTTATGCCATATTCGATACTCCGGCCGATGCGTATGCGGTGTGGCGTGGTACGTCGGTATTGACGGGTAACGAGGTCGATGCAACCGGTACCGAGAAGTCGGGAGCTTATTTCGAATTTAATACGACCGAGTCGCAGAAGATTCGGGCAAAGGTGGGCATTTCGTTTATCAGTACGGCCCAAGCCAGGGAGAATGTATCGGGTCTGTCGTCATGGAGTTTCGATGAGGTACGTCAGGCAGGTATCGACCGATGGAACGAGGTGCTGAATACGGTAGATGTCGAGGGAACCGACAACGACAAGACTATTTTCTATTCGGCTCTGTATCACGCCTATCTTCAGCCCAGCGACCGCACGGGCGAGAATCCGCTGTGGCAATCGGACGAACCTTACTACGACGATTACTATGCGATATGGGATACGTTCCGCGCCACTCATCCGTTGTTTACGCTGCTTACTCCTTCGCGTCAGGCCGATATGGTGCGGTCTATGATCGATATTTATGAGCACGAAGGGTATATGCCCGACGGTCGCAGCGGTAACTGCAACGGCCGGGTGCAGGGGGGCTCGAACAGCGATATCCTGATAGCCGATGCAATGGTCAAGAATCTGCCGGGTATCGACTATGAAAAGGGGTTGGCGGCCATGATCAAGAATGCCGAGGTAGAGCCTGCCGACCCTCGTAAAGAGGGCCGTGGCGGTGTCGAGGAGTATAACAGCAAGGGGTATCTGTCGACGGCTACCGAGCGTTCGGGGAGCCGCACCTATGAGTATTCCTATTGCGACTACGCCATTGCCACGGTAGCCGGGAAGTTGGGCCAACAAGAGGTTTATGAGAAATACCTCGAGCGGTCGAACAACTGGAAGAATCTGTGGAACGACAACATCAACAGCTTGGGATTCAAGGGATTCTTGTGGCCGAAAAACAGTAACGGCGACTGGGTGAACGAACGGGACTACAACGTGTTCCGTCGCGACGGCTGGGAAGGTATCGTATACGAGTCGTTCCCGTGGGAGATGTCGTTTTATGTGCCTCACGATGTAAACGGGCTCATTGCCCGCTGTGGCGGCAAGGAGACCTTCTTGCGTCGGCTGGATACCTATTTCACCCATGTCGAGAACGGATTCGACCAGGGCAGTTACATGGGGCTGTTCCAGATAAGCAACGAGCCGGCCTTCCTGGTACCGAGCCTCTATAACTATGTGAACCGCCCCGACAAGGCTGCCGAGATTGTGCGCAAGGTCTTGAAAAACCGATACAACATATCGGCTACCGGGCTGCCCGGTAACGACGACTCGGGTTCGATGTCGGCCTGGTATATCTTCCATGCCATGGGCTTTTTCCCCAATGCGGGGCAAGATGTATACCTCATTTCGAGCCCGGTATTTGCACATACGACCATTCGTCTCGAGAATGGAAATACGTTTGAAATCGTAGCTACGGGAGCCAGCGACAAGAATATTTATATCCAATCGGCCCGCCTGAACGGTGAACCGCTCGACCGCTGTTGGTTGCGTCACGACGAAATCGTGGCCGGCGGTACGCTCGAATTTGTCATGGGTGAGGAGCCCTCGACCTGGGCTTTCGATGGTGAAACCCCTCCCTCTTCGCCGGTAGGCATCGACGAGGTGTCGCCTGAGATTGAGTCGCCCCAGGTCCGTATCCAGTCGTATAGTGCTCAGGTGGGGGAGAATGAAGCGGCTTATTGCCTTTTCGAAGAGCCTGAGAAATATGTAAAGTGGTGCGACAACAAGAGCACCGAGCCGTGGGTGATTTTCGAGTTGGCCGATGTCTATGAGGTCGACCGCTTCGTCTTTCGAGACTCCAAAACGGTAGAGGGCAACAACAACGTGCACTCCTATCGCATCTATACCAGTCTGACCGGCGCCGATGGCGATTGGGAAGAGGTGGTGAACCGTAACGACGAAGCTGCCGGAAATGCCAACGTGAAGGACCATCGTCTGGCCGAACCGAAGGCCGCCCGATATGTCAAATTCTCCATGGAGCTCCCGACCGGCGAGAATGCCGTGCGTATCTATGGATTCGATATATATGGGCACTTGAAGGAGCGGGTCGATCGGGGTGCGCTGGTCAGCGTGGGCAAGACTTTTTTGAAGTCGTCGGGCTCCCGATCGTTTTACGCCAATGCCCGTCACCTGTTCGACGGTGTTACCGCCGATACCGAGTATCATTGGACATTCGACAAGTCGGCTGCCGACCGTCACTATTGTATCGTCGATCTGGAGGATGTCTACAAGGTGAATACCTTTAAGGTATATGACTCGGGACAGATTGACGGATATAACGTCTATGTGGCTACCGAGTGTCCCGACCTTGATAAAGACAATGCGACCGACGGAAACGAAGGGTGGACTCTCGTCACCTCGGGCCTGAACAAGAACTGTAAATCCGTGACGATAGAGCCGGTCGAGGCCCGTTATGTGAAACTCGAGATACCGAGCGAGCATGTGGAAGGAGAATCGGCTTCGGTGACCGAGTTTGAGGTGTATCGAAGCGATACCCCGACAGGCATTGAAGCTACTGGAAACGAAGATTTTGCCGTCTATCCCAACCCGGTAAAGCGGGGAGAGTCGCTGCATTTGGTGGCACAAGGGCTCGTGAGTATCTATACGATAGATGGCAAGCCGGTGTGGAGTAGTTGGGTCGATGAGGCTGCAACACTCTCGACCGATGATTTTTTGCCTGGAATCTATTTGGGTCAGGTCAATGGCTTGGAAAGAAACGAATCGTTCAAGTTGATTGTGGAATAAGGAATCCATTAGTTTGATAATTCAAAGGGGAGGATGAGGAGCTGCGCGAGAAGTACCTCGTCCTCCTCTTTTCATTTTGCATGTTTCCGTGTATATCTCCCGCTCGAAATGCTTCAAAATTGTCGGGTTATGCCACGTTCTACCCAAAATAGTATTACATTTGCGGTGCCAATTATTTATTTGTTGAAGTAAAGAATCGATACCGTGCTGTTTAATTCCTTAGAATTCATACTGTTTTTTCCGATAGTTTGCTTGGTCTACTTTTTGTTGCCAAAGCTCAAGTGGAGGACGCTTTTTCTGCTGGTGGCCAGCTACTATTTTTACATGTGTTGGGAGCCTACTTATGCGTTGCTGCTGTTGACCAGTACGGCAATTACCTATGTTTCGGGGTTGTGTATGAGTCGTTTTCAAGAACAAAAGTGGCGCAAGACGGCCTTGGTTTCGGGAATCGTAATCAATCTGGGGATTTTGTTTTTCTATAAATATTACGAGTTTGCCGGGTCGCTCATTACCGATTTCTTTTCGTGGTTTGGGATTGGAATCAGCATACCTCAGTGGAATGTGTTGCTGCCGGTGGGAATTTCGTTCTATATATTCCAGGCCGTGGGATATGCGGTTGATGTATATCGGGGTACGATAAAGGCCGAGAAAAACTTTATCGTCTATGCGCTCTTCATTTCGTTCTTCCCGCAGTTGGTTGCCGGACCCATCGAGCGGGCCAGGAACATGTTGCCCCAGTTCAAGGAGAAGCACAAGTTTTCGTACGAGAATTTCGATAGGGGATTGCGCTGGATGTTGTGGGGCTTTTTTATGAAACTCTGTGTGGCCGACCGCATTTCGACCTATGTCGATGCCGTGTACAACAATTATATGGAGCACTCGGGTACGAGTCTGCTGCTGGCAACCTTTTTCTTTACCTTCCAGATTTATTGCGACTTTGCCGGGTATTCTCTCATAGCCATAGGCTCGTCGCGGATTATGGGATTCCACTTGATGGAAAACTTTCATCGTCCCTATTTCTCGAGGAGCATCAAGGAGTTTTGGCGGCGATGGCATATCTCGTTGTCGACCTGGTTTAAGGACTATCTGTATATTCCGTTGGGGGGAAATCGGGTGAGCCATTGGCGGCATCTGTGGAATCTGTTTGTCACCTTTCTGGTGAGCGGTATTTGGCACGGTGCCAACCTTACTTTTGTGCTGTGGGGTACTCTGCACGGACTGTATCAGGTGGTAGGGATTGAGAAAAACCGGTTGCTGCCTCAGGTGAAAGCGCCCCGGAAGCTGCATGCCGTATTGAATTGTTTAGTGACTTTTGTGCTGGTGATGTTTGCCTGGATATTCTTCCGGACCAACGATTTACATTCGGCCTTCGAAATTATCGGTCGCATCTTTACCCATCAGGGCGCCTTGTTTACTGGCGAGGGTATCCCCTCGTTACTGCTGGGATTTATGTGTATCGGTATCCTCATGTTGAAGGAGTTGAAAGATGAGTTGTCGCTGAAAATTTACGCTCTGGATTCTCCTCATTATGGTGTGCGCATCGCTTCGATGTCGCTCTTCCTTGCGTTTATCATCTTGTCGGCTTCGTTCGATGGAGGCGCTTTTATTTATTTTCAATTTTAGAAACGGTCGGTTATGAACAGAGATGTGATAAAGTGTATCAAAACCTGTGTCGCTCTGGTGGTGATTGTGATACTGCTCGATGTATTGTTCGGGCAGATCATGTCGTTCTATTCAAAGCGGTATGGTTTGCCGGGCGACTATGCCAAGATTGAGTATCTGTTCAGGCAGTCGCAAGACGATGTCTTGATTTTGGGCTCGTCGGTAGCCATCAACAGTTTTATGCCTGCCCCGATGATGGATAGTCTGGGCGTGTCGATATTCAATGGTGGATGTAACGCCCAGAACCTTGTCTTTTTCAGGTGTGTGGTCGACGGTGCGCTGAAACATCATCAGCCTCGAGGCATTATTTTGGTGTTGCAGCCCGATGAGTTGGCTTTTGACGATATGGGCAGAATCTCGTTGTTGAATCCGTATTACGGACAGAGTTCCCTGATAGATTCGACATTGGCGTTGCAGAACAATGGCAAAGCCGCCTTTTTCCTGCATTCCAATCTGTATAGATACAATACGGTTTGGTTTCGCATATTGTTGCAGAGTTTCCTTCCCAAGGAAGAGATGGCCAACTATGGTTTTGTGGCCAAGCATAAGCCCCTGCTTTTACCTGAGTTTAATGACCTGGGCAGTAGACCCGACGACCGCTTTGTTGCACCGGATAAGTTGCAAAGCCTGCAAGCTATTATCGGACAGGTGCAGGCCGACGATGTAGAGTTGTTGGTCGTTATACCTCCCTGTTACAAGCGGTTGATGGCCGGGGGTAATCCATATTCGAAACAACTGCTGAAACAGGTGTGTCAAGAGCATGGTGTTCAGGTGATGGATTACAGCGAGATGGACTATTTTTGGCAGCGACCTGAATTGTTTTACGACAACTCGCACTTGAATGGCGAGGGGGCCAACGTCTTTACACAGATGTTTATCGGCCAGATTTTGAAAAGTGAGTTTTACCAACGTGTAAAAAATAAGAGCGATGAATCGAATAAGAACTAAATTTTTGATTGTGATGACGATGTTGATGGGTTTAGCCTCTTCGTGTTCCGACGATGGTGTATCCGAACTGTGCTTCGTAGGCGATTCGCTGGTAGCCGGTTGGGATGTGAAGTCGTCGTTCCCTACCCGTGTGGTGCGAAACGATGGCGTGAGCGGGGCCCATTTGGAAGATATTCTCACCTGGAATCTCGATTACCGGGGTAAAGATGTGGTGATGCTCATCGGTACGAACAACTTGGGCTATGAATTTATCGACGAGCAGACGCGCCCGCAGTTCATTGCCGATTTTGTCGAGGAGTATCGACATACGATCGAGACATTGGCTCCTCGTCGTGTCTTTGTCATCTCTATCCTCCCTCGCAGTGCCGAGAACGACGACAAGAATATTTCGCTATATATCCGTGAACTGAATGCGGCCCTTGAGCAAATGGTAGCCGCATTGGGTTATGGAACCTTCGTCGATGTGTATGACTATTTTCTGTACAAAGGGGGTATGAATATGAACTATTCGCTCGACGGACTCCACCTGAACGATTTAGGTTATAATATATTGAATGTAAGATTGTCAAAAGAGTTATGAAACTGAAATATCTGCTTTTAGGAATTGTCGCTTCGCTCGCTTGCAGCGGGTGGGCGCAGGTCGATACGCTCTCTGCAAAATCCGTTTTCGTAGGATTGCGAAACAACAAATACGTATTTGCCGGCTATCAATCGGGCAAATGGTCGGTAGGCCTTGAGAATACATTGTGGATACGCAACCCCAAAGAACAGTATATCCGGGCTGTCGGGGGCTATCGGCTCGATACGGGCCTGTGGGGTATGCTCTTTTTGGCCGATGCATTTGCCGGTGCCAACTATGCCGGCCGGTACTACGACGGGAGTGTGAAAGTCGGCTTGGACAAGACCTTGGACCGGTTCAGCTTTGGGGCCGGAGTCATGGCGCTTTACGATTCCGACCTGGGTTACAACACCTGTTATACGGTACATGCCGCTTGTCGCATCATTCAGGAAGCCTCGCTGGTCGTAGATATAACCAACATTCCAGAATACCGTATGCCCGAGCATCGCATCGTACCCGGGTTGTTGTTCCGGGCGCGTAAACTTTGGGTACGCCCCGAGCTCTCCATCCCGCTCAACGACAATATTCAGTTTACCCGGGTACTGCTCTCGTTCCGATACGACTTCTTATTGAAATAATATAATCAATTGAATGACCTATGACCGATACTCTTCAGCTCAACGAGCACAACAAGGAAGAATATCCGCCCATGCACACCACCGAGTTGGAAGCCTCTTCGATTGTGATATATACGACTGCCGATAATCAAATTTCGTTAGAGGTAAAGATGAATGGCGATACAGTGTGGCTTACACAAGGGCAGATGGCCGAATTGTTTGGCCGTGATAGAACGGTGATAGGCAGGCATATAAAAAGTATATTTCAAGAGGGTGAGTTGAAGCCCGAAGAGGTGTGTGCAAATTTTGCACATACCACTCGACATGGTTCGTTAAAGGGGAAATCTCAAACTCGTACAATCGTTTATTACAACCTCGATGTGATTATTTCGGTCGGTTATCGAGTAAAAAGTTTGCGCGGTACTCAGTTCAGACAGTGGGCGAATAGAATATTAAGGGAATACCTTGTCAAGGGGTTTGTTGTCAATGAAAAACTTAAACTGGATCGCTATCAGGAGTTGAAGAGTATGGTCCATATCTTGGGCAATACGATAAAGCGACAAGACATGTTGACCTCGGATCAGACTAAAGGGTTATTGGCTGTAGTAACTGATTATGTGTATGCGCTTGACATATTGGATAAATATGATTATCAGCAACTCTCTATCGAAGCAACAACTCAAGGAGAGAGGTTTCATGCTACATACGAAAATGCCATGCAGGCAATTCAGTCGTTGAAAACCAAATTTGGCGATAGCGATTTGTTTGCTCATGAAAAAGACCAATCGTTCCGAAGCTCTATTGCTACGATATATCAGACCTTCGATGGGAAAGAACTCTATCCCAGTATCGAGGAAAAAGCCGCTATGTTGTTGTACTTAGTGACTAAGAATCATTCTTTTAATGATGGAAATAAGCGTATTGCAGCCATGCTTTTTCTTTGGTTTATGGAAAATAACGGTATTTTGTACAGGGCCAATGGTGAGAAACGTATTGCCGATAATACATTAGTGGCACTTACGTTGATGATAGCAGAAAGTCGAACCGAAGAAAAGGATATTATTAAAAAAGTAATAGTCAATCTAATCAATCAAAGAAATTGATATGGAGCAAAATTTGCAACCTCAGCTCAACGAGCACAACAAGGAAGAATATCCGCCCATGCACACCACCGAGCACATCGTTAACCAGACGATGATACGCCTCTTCGGGTGCGGTCGTGCAGTCTCGGCGCATATCGAAAGAAAGAAAAGCAAACTCGATTTCAAGTTACCGCAACCTCCCACCGAGGCCGAGATTCAGCAAATCGAAGATTGTGTCAACCGCGTGATTCAGGAACATCTGCCCGTAACCACACAATACATTACTCAAGACGAGGCCCGCCATCGTTTCGATTTGGCTCGGCTCCCGCAAAATGCCTCCGAAACGGTGCGGGTTGTCAAGGTCGGCGATTATGACCAATGTCTCTGTATCGGGAAGCATGTAGAGAACACCTCCGAGATAGGGACCTTCAAAATCATCAGCCACGACTACAACGACGGTATCCTTCGGCTGCGATTCAAATTGCTATAATCTCTTGGCCCGATTGGGTGGAATTGGGCTCAAAAAACTTCTCGAGCTCGAACAGGAAGGTTTTTGAGTATAAAAAAGTCAAACCCGATAACCTTTTATAACAATCAGTAAATAAAAAGGTTGAACGAAATCGCTCGAAAATGCCGAAAATTTTTTGAAAAAAAAGTTGCTGAAAAATTTGGAAGGGAAAAGAAAAAGGGTGTATCTTTGCATCACTTTCGCCGCGAGAAAGGGCCGAAAAGACCTGACTCGGAAAGACGAAATAAAGTTCATTGACAAGACTGAAAAGAAGCAAGTGTAGTACAAGAGAAAAGAGAGAACGAAGTCAATTCGGCCAGGAGTCCTTCGAAGGTATAAAATAAGAAAAA
>NZ_NFJR01000014.1 GCF_002159975.1 Barnesiella sp. An22
GGCGCGACGTCTTCATGGCCGACTCGAGCTATGTGCTGCAAATGGCCCAGACCGATTTCCCCAAAATCAAGTTCCACTTCACCTCCGAGTTCTAAGTCCGGGGGGAGGCACGGCATCTGCCCCGGGCGGGAAAAGCACAGGGGGCCGTGCCGAAGCACAGCCCCCTGTGTGGAGTGGAGTATCGTTCTTTCCGCCTCCCCCCGGACTTAGAACTCGGAGGTGAAGTGGAACTTGATTTTGGGGAAATCGGTCTGGGCCATTTGCAGCACATAGCTCGAGTCGGCCATGAAGACGTCGCGCCCGTCGCGGTCGACACTCATGAACTGGTGCTTGCGTTTCTTGAAGGCCTCGAGGGCCTCGGGGTCGTCGCTCTCGATCCAGCAGGCCTTGTAGAGGCTGATGGGCTCCCAGCGGCACTGGGCGCCATACTCGTGGAGCAGTCGGTACTGAATGACCTCGAACTGCAGCTGCCCCACGGTGCCGATGATCTTGCGGCCGTTGAACTGGCTGATGAAGAGCTGGGCCACGCCCTCGTCCATGAGCTGGTCGATGCCCTTGTTGAGCTGTTTCGACTTCATGGGGTCGTCGTTTTCGATATACTTGAACATCTCGGGCGAGAAGCTGGGGAGCCCCTTGAAGTGGAGCTCTTCGCCGCAGGTGAGGGTGTCGCCGATCTTGAAGTTGCCGGTATCGGGCAGACCCACGATGTCGCCGGGGTATGCCTCGTCGACGACCGATTTCTTCTGGGCCATGAAGGCGGTGGGGCTCGAGAATCGCATCATCTTGTTGTTGCGCACGTGCTTGTAGTTGGCGTTGCGCTCGAACTTGCCCGAGCATACCTTGACGAAGGCGATGCAGCTGCGGTGGTTGGGGTCCATGTTGGCGTGAATCTTGAAGACGAAACCGGTGAAGTTCTCCTCCTCGGGACGCACCAGCCGCTCCACGGCCTGGACGGGGCGGGGCGAGGGGGCAATCTTCACGAAGCAGTCGAGCAACTCCTTGACACCGAACATGTTGAGGGCCGAGCCGAAGAAGACGGGCGCCGTGCGGGCGGCCAGGTAGTCGTCGACGTTGAACTCGGGGTATACCCCCTCGATGAGCTCGAGGTCGGCCCGCAGCTTCTCGGCATCCTGCTCGCCGATGTAGGCTTCGAGTTCGGGGCTGTTCACGTCGTCGAGCTCGATGCGCTCGGTCACCACCTGCTTGTTGGGGGTGAAGAGGTTGAGGTTCTGCTCGTAGATGTTGTATACGCCCTTGAACTTCTGGCCGATGTTGATGGGCCAGCTGAGCGGGCGGACGTTGATTTTGAGCTCCGACTCCAGCTCGTCGAGGATGTCGAAGGGGTCGCGCCCCTCGCGGTCGAGCTTGTTGACAAAGACGATAACGGGCGTGTTGCGCATGCGGCACACCTCCATGAGCTTGCGGGTCTGGGTCTCCACGCCCTTGGCCACGTCGACGACGATGATGACGCTGTCGACCGCCGTGAGGGTGCGGTAGGTGTCCTCGGCAAAATCCTGGTGGCCGGGGGTGTCGAGAATGTTTATCTTGTAGTCGCCGTAGTTGAAGCCCATGACCGAGGTGGCTACCGAGATGCCACGCTGTTTCTCGATCTCCATCCAGTCGGATGTAGCGGTCTTTTTGATTTTGTTCGACTTGACCGCCCCGGCAATGTGGATGGCACCGCCGAAAAGCAGCAGCTTTTCGGTGAGGGTGGTTTTACCGGCATCGGGGTGGCTGATGATGGCGAATGTTCTGCGTTTACTGATTTCCTCTGTAAGTGTACTCACGATGTTAACGGGTTTCTTGTAAAATTTCTATGCAATGCGACAGGCTCTCGTACCAGTGGGGGATGGTGATGCCGTAGGTCTGTTTGATTTTGCTCTTGTCGAGCACGCTGTAGAAGGGGCGGTGTGCCCGGCTGGGGTACTCGTCGCTGCGGATGGGTTTCACCCGGCAGGTGATGCCGGCCAGACGGTGGATGGCGACGGTGAAGTCGTACCAGCTGCAGGCCCCTTCGTCGGAGAAGTGGTAGATGCCCGGCACGAAGGTCTCGGCCGTGAGCACGGCGAGGATGGCGCGGGCCAGGTCGGCGGCACAGGTGGGGGTGCCTATCTGGTCGGCTACGACCGAGAGCTCGTCGCGTTCGGTGCCCAGCCGCATCATGGTCTTCACGAAGTTGTTGCCGTAGGGCGAGTAGAGCCAGGCGGTGCGGATGATGGCGCTCTGGGGGCAGAGGCGCATCAGGGCCTGTTCGCCCTCGAGTTTGGTGGAGCCGTAGACCGATTGGGGGTCGGGCGTCATATCCTCGGTGTAGGGGCGGTATCCCCGTCCGTTGAATACGTAGTCGGTCGAGACGTGTATCATGCGGGCCCCGCAGGCTGCGGCGGCACGGGCCAGGTTCTCGACGGCCGTGGCGTTGATTTTGCGGCACAGCTCCACGTTGTCTTCGGCCTTGTCGACCTGGGTATAGGCGGCACAGTTCACGATGTAGTCCACGCGGTTGTCGGCGACAGCCCGGTTCACGGCTTCGGCATCGCAGATGTCGAGTTCGGCTACGTCGGTGAAGATGGCTTCGAAGCGGTCGTCGCCATCCAGTACGTTGCGCATCTCGTGGCCCAGTTGGCCGTTTGCGCCGGTAATAAGAACTCTTTTTGTCATGGTTCGTATCTGTTTTTTAATCGTTTTCGAGTTTCAGTTCGCCCGCCTTGTCCTGCTTGTATTTTTCGGCCAGGAGCGAGAGGAACGACGATATTTGCTGGATGGCCTTCAAGGTGTCGGGCTTGATCTCCTTCTTCTGCAGCCGCAGCAGCAACACGCCGTAGAGGGCGTTGAAGCAGGTCTCCAGCTCGCCGGCTTTCTCGTCGCCCGACTTGGCCCGCAGCTCGACGATGTAGGGGAGGGTCTTGAAGAAGGCCGCGCCGTAGAAGGGCTCGCGGGGCGACTTGAGCAGCCGCAGGTGCAGGTCGGTGAGGTCGATGAGCACGTTTTTGTTCAGTTGCAGGTGGCCCTTCTGTTCCACCCCCTCGGCGTGCATCATGTCGATGAGCGACTCGTACCACTCGCGCATCGCCTTCTTCTGTTCGGGCGAGATGTCGTAGGGGTCGATAATCTGTTGCTGTATGCGGTCTATGTCCAGCCCGTAAGCCCGTATGAGGTCTTCGATCTGCCACATGTACAACAGGTATTCGGCGATATTCTCTTTTTTCTTTTGGCTGGCGATAATCATGTTGTTGCCTTTCTTTGCAAGTTGACCCTTCGGGGGGGGGGTGAGCGGCAGCCCCGCGGCAATGGCCGGAGAGTCGTCCCCGAAATTGGCTGCAAAGTTAATACAAATCGTTTGCTGTCGCAATGTTACCGGGTAAAAATAAACGATAGTCCGCTCGCCAGCGCGTGCACGCGAGCGCGAGGGTGGGGTATGCGAAAAAAAAGAAAACCGCCGTTGAACAAAAATGTACAGCGGCGGTTTTTGATTATTGACGAATAAGTTTTGTCAAATGTTCCGGATTCGGGTCTTTGGCGATGATAACACCCTCGGGCGAAATCAGATAACTGGCGAATCCTTTGCTCAGACGGTAATTGTCGAATATATCCGACCGTGAGCCGTCTTTGTCATAGAATTGGGTAGCTGCGTTCAAGCCGTCTCGTTTGATGGTCTCTTCGAAGACCTTGCGGTTGGTATCGAACGATACCGACACGAGGCTGATGTTTTCGAGTCCGCTCTTGTCGATTTCCCGGGCGTAGCGTATGTTCTCCATACGCGAGGGGGCGTCGTAGCCTGCCCAGAAGTTCAACAGTACGTACCGGCCTTTCAACGATTGGAGCGAGACGCTGTCATCGGCGTTTTGCAGGCTCAGCTGCGGGGCTCGCTCACCCTCTTTCAGACCCGTTTTGTTCGGGTTGAAGGCCGAAGAAAACAACAAAATCAACGCCAGCATACCAATAACTGACTTGGTTTTCTTCATACTGAAGTGTTATGGTTCATACTAAATCTGACGTTGGGGGCATCACACCGAAACGGCAGACCCCGCTGATTTTCAGCGGTTAGTTCCTCTTGCTCGGGACGCTTCCTTTGCTGACGGGAACCCATAAATTCGACGGCAAAGTTGAAGGTTTTTAGGGAATTAACCAAATATTCTCGGGTATTTAACATAGTATAATTCGTAGTGTATTGATATACAGTGTTGTATGGGCTGTTAACAACACTCGCTCGTGCTTGAAAAATCTCTTTTTTGAACTTCGTTTTTCTTCAGGGAACATCTGGCTGCACCGATTGGTCGGTCGAGGGGGATGGGAGGGAGCTGTTCCGTTTTTCTTCAGGGGTGGTAAAAGATGGGTTGTCGCCGCGAAGTCTGGGAGAAAACTCTTTGTTTCTGCCGCCGATTGCATTATCTTTGTGGCTTGGATCGATAGTCGGCAGTGCGGTCCCGGGTAGCCCGTTGGTCGGGCTTCGGTTTTTGCGGAGGGGACTGCTCTGCTTAATCTAAACAGATGTAGTAAAAAAGATGATGAAACCAAAGGCAGAAATTATTCTTATCAACATATCGGGCGATGACAAGCCGGGTGTAACCACGGCATTGACCGAAGTATTGGCGCGTTACGACGCATTCATTCTGGACATCGGCCAAGCCGATATTCACCACACCCTCTCGCTGGGTATCCTCTTCAAGACCGACGAGACCAAGTCGGGCGACATTCTCAAAGACCTCTTGTTCAAGGCTTATGAGCTCGACGTGAATATCCGCTTCTCGCCCATCAGCGAGGAGGAGTACAACAGCTGGGTAGGGCTGCAGGGCAAGAACCGCTACATTATTACCATCCTGGGGCGTTGCATCACGGCCCGCCAGATAGGCGAGGTGACCCGCATCGTGGCCGAGCAGGGGTTGAACATCGACGCCATCCAGCGGCTTACGGGGCGTATCCCCCTCGACGAGAATGTGCGGCCGCCCAAGTCGTGCATCGAGCTGTCGGTGCGCGGTACGCCTAAAAACAAGGTGGCCATGCAGTCGTCGTTCATGCAGCTCTCGTCGCAGTTGGGTATCGACATCTCGCTGCAGGAGGACAGTATCTACCGCCGCTGCCGCCGCTTGATATGCTTCGATATGGATTCGACCCTGATCGAGACCGAGGTAATCGACGAGCTGGCTATGCGCGCCGGGGTAGGCGACGAGGTGAAGGCGATTACCGAGTCGGCCATGCGGGGCGAGATAGACTTCTGCGAGAGCTTTACCCGCCGGGTGAGCCTGCTCAAGGGTCTGGACGAGTCGGTGATGAAAGAGATCGCCGAGTCGCTGCCGGTGACCGAGGGGGTAGACCGCCTGATGCAGGTGCTGAAACGGGCCGGATTCAAGATTGCCATCCTCTCGGGTGGATTCACCTACTTCGGCAACTACCTGAAACAACGCTATGGCATCGACTATGTCTATGCCAACGAGCTGGAGATTGTCGACGGGAAACTGACCGGCCGCTACGTGGGCGATATTGTCGACGGCCGCCGCAAGGCCGAGCTGCTGAAACTCATCGCTCAGGTCGAGCATGTAGATATTGCCCAGACCATAGCCGTGGGCGACGGTGCCAACGACCTGCCCATGCTCAGCACCGCCGGACTGGGCATTGCCTATCATGCCAAACCCAAGGTGAAAGAGAATGCCAGCCAGTCGATTTCGACCATCGGGCTCGACGGTGTGCTCTACTTTATCGGATTTAAGGATTCGTTTATCTCCGAAACGAAATAACGTATAATATTGTCGCATCTCGAAATTGTTGCGATTGGCTATGAAACGAATTTGGTTGCTACTGTTAGTCTCGTTGTATGTCTGGGTGCATGTGCCGGCCCAGACGGTTGGTTTGGTGTTGAGTGGTGGCGGAGCCAAGGGTATAGCGCATATCGGTATCATCAAGGCGCTCGAAGAGAACAATGTGCCTATTGACTATGTAGCCGGTACGTCGATGGGGGCTATCGTGGGTGCCTGGTATGCCATGGGCTACACGCCCGACGATATGCTGAACCTGATTCTCTCCGACGACTTCAACCTGTGGTCGCGGGGTATCTTCGACGAGCGCTATGTCTACTACTTCAAGAAACCCGACCCGACGCCCGAAATCGTTACGTTCAACGTCGCTTTGCAAGACTCCACCAAGTTCGAGCCGCATTTCCTGCCCAACAGCCTCATCAATCCGTTCCCCATGAACTACGCCTTTATGAGCCTGTTTGCCCCCTATTCGGCCCAGTGCGACGGGAATTTCGACAACCTTTTCGTACCTTTCCGGGCTGTGGCTTCCGATGTCTATCACAAGCGCGAGCTGGTGCTGCGCGATGGCGATTTGGGCGATGCCGTGCGGGCTTCGATGAGTTTTCCCTTCGTTTTCAAGCCCATCGAGATTGACAGTGTGCTGGTTTACGACGGGGGTATCTACAACAATTTCCCGGTCGATGTGATGAAGTCGGACTTCAATCCCGATATTATTATCGGCAGCATCGTAGCCTCTAAAATAGATAAACCCAAGGAAGACGACCTCATCAACCAAATCGAGAATATGGTTATGCAGAAGAGTGACTATACACTCGATCCCGAGGATGGTATTCTGATGCGGTTCAATCTGAGTGATGTGGGACTGCTCGATTTTCCCAAAGCCCGGCAGATTGCCAAAATCGGGTATGACTATGCCATGGAGCTGATGGACTCGATCAAGAGTCGTATTCCCCGAGAGTTGTCGCAGGAGACCCGGCAGTTGCAGCGCATGGTATTCAAGAGCAAGACTCCCGACCTGGTGTTCGACAGCGTCTCGGTCGAGGGGGGAAATCACCAGCAGAAGGAGTATATCAGGCGTCAATTCGAGACCGGCAATCGTTTTACCGACGAGGATGCCAAGGCGGCTTACTACAAGACTATCTCCGACGGGAAAATATCCGACCTCATACCCCACGCTCGCTACGACAAGGCGAGCGGCCTCTTCAATCTCGACCTCAAGGCCAAGGTGCACGACCAGTTGTCGGTGGGGATGGGAGGCTTTATCTCGTCGACCAGTTCGAACCAGATTTGCATCGGAGCCCATTACCGCACCGTGAGCCTCAACTCGCTCGATGTCGACCTCACGGGGCAGATAGGTCAGTCGTATACGTCGGGGATACTCTCGGCCCGGTTCGACCTGAAGACCGCCATTCCCATGTACCTCAAGATGCAGGCCGTCGCGTCGAAACAGAAGTTCTACCAGAACGAGACCCTTTTCTACTCCGACCGCATGCCCTCGTTTGTCACGCAGTCCGAGCAGTACGTGAAGCTGCGTTTGGGGTTGCCCTTCCTCACCAGTTCCAAGGCCGTCGTGTCGGTAGGCTATGGCTCGATGACCGACAAGTATTACCAGTCCAATACCGTAGACTTCTCGACCAACGAGCAGGACCGCAGCCTCTACAATCTGTTTGTGGCCTCGATGAAGTTCGACCGCAACAACCTCGACAGCTACATGTATCCCACGGCCGGCACCGACTGTTCGGTGCTGGGGCTGCTTGCCTATGGCAAAGAGCGGTTCCGCCCCTACGACACCACTTTGCAGTCCAACTCGACACAAACCCTCTCGTGGCTGCAGCTCGAGGGCAACATACACACCTATCTCCCGATAAGCAATAAATTCGTGCTGGGCCTTCGCGGTAAGGCTGTCGTCTCGAGCAAGGGGCTCCTGAGCAACTATACCTCGACCATAGCCCAAGCTCCGGCCTTTACCCCTACGCCGCACAGCCAGACCATCTTCAACCCGGCCTTCCGCTCCACGCAATATCTGGCCGCAGGTGTCATTCCCATCTGGAAGATTATGAACAACCTGCAATTCCGCAACGAGTTCTACCTTTTTGCTCCTTTCCGACAGATATACGAAGGGGCCAATTACGAGCCCTATTACGGGCGGGCTTTCTCCAAATATCACTTTATGGGCGAGAGCTCGGTGGTGCTGAATCTCTCGTTTGCCTCGATAGCTCTCTATGCCAACTACTACGATTATCCTGCTCGCAACTGGAATTTCGGTATCAATATAGGTTTGTTGGTATTCAGTCCCAAGTTCCTCGAGTAAAAAAAATGGAGTTCTATGCGCCTGAAAATAGGACCGATAGCAGTTTCTGCAAAAAAAAGCGATAAAAAAACTCGAAAAAAAGATACACGCGAATAAAATTATACTTATCTTTGCATCCGCAAACGGCTCCATAGCTTAACTGAATAGAGCATCTGACTACGGATCAGAAGGTTACAGGTTTGAATCCTGTTGGAGTCACTCAGAGCAAAGCCGTCCGAGCGAGGGCGGTCGATATGAAAAAACAAAATTAAGGATTGGCTCCATAGCTTAACTGAATAGAGCATCTGACTACGGATCAGAAGGTTACAGGTTTGAATCCTGTTGGAGTCACTCAAGAGATAGTCGCTCTCACGGGTGACTATCTCTTTTTTTATACCTGTCGTTTCCCGCTCTCCTCTGTTTGCAAAATCACACCTCCCGATTATTTCGGGCTTCATATCTGCCTCTACTGGCTTTCCCGCCCGTTTCTGGTCTTGACGCAAGCGGCGAGATAGACTTCTCGTCGGCGAGTTCTTATGTATATCCGGGTCACCCGGTATCGGTCGGCTTCATTTTTTACAGAAGCTGTCGAGCTGGGAGCGTGAAGAGGCTTATAGTTTCAAATGGAATTATTATAATAGTATATAAACTATTTTATTAGTTTGCTTTCATAAGTCGGCTTGATGTCGACTGACCCGTAAAGAGCAAGGGCTGCATCCGATGTTTCGGGTGCAGCCCTTGGGAATAGACTCTTTTTTTAGTTTCCTTAGAATACGATAACCTTAACACCGTTCACCAGATAGATACCGGCCGGCAGGGCAATAGGTGTGCTGCCGGCAGCCACAGTGGTGCGGAGTACCTGGGCTCCGGTGAGGGCATAGACCGCAATCTCGGTCTCCTGGTCGGTGAGAAGCGTGATTTCGCCTCGACCGCTGATTACCTTCAGACCCGAGAGGGTAGTCTCGTCGACCGAGCCGGGAGTCTGGTTCGACAGAATCAAGTCGGTGAGCGACCATTGCGAAGCTTCTTCGCCACAGGTATATTTGAAGGCGACACGAACGGGAGCCGTCAAGCCCGAGAGCGTGATGGTACCCGAGGCTACGGTTTCGCCCGAACCTTCGGCCGGCCAGTTGGCCTGGTCGGTGATTTCGGTCCAGGTTGCCTCGGCGGGGCTATCCATGGCGTTGGGGTCGAAGTTTGTCGAGTAGAGCAGGAAAAGGCCGGTGCCTTCGCTGCCGGTATACTTCGTGTAGGCCGAGAAAGCCAGGTATACCGTCTCGTTCGATACAGCGGGCGATACCAGCCAGGTTTCGCTGGTTCCCTTGTTGTAGCCGTTGATTTGGGCACCGTAGTTCTCGTGCGACTCCCAGGGCAGGGTGCCGGTTGCGCAGTAGTTGAGCCAGTCGCCCAGACCGTTTTTGAAACTGGTCACATAGGGCAGTTCGGCCGACGGGTTGACTACGGTCAGTTTGTAGCTGACGGCGGCACCTTCGTAGGTGTCGTTGGCGGCCACTTCGGCTTTGATTTCGGTCTCACCCACACCTTTGAGGGTCACGGTGCCGCTGTTGTCGATGGTGGCGACAGCCGTGTTGGAGCTGCTGTATGCGATGGGGCTTGCCGATTTTGAAGAGGCTGTGCTGCTGAAGGTATACCCCTCGGCAAAAGTTTTGTAGCGGTCTTTCCCGTTGTCAAAGGCCAATTCGGGCGAGATGCCGTTGTCGGCCTTCTTGAACAAGGTGAGGGTGAAGTAGTCCGAGCTGTTTTCGTTCGAGCTGGCATAGACACCGAAGGTACCCGACGATTCGCGCAACATGATGTAGCGGGTGTTGGTGTTTACGTTTTTCACGATGATACCTTTCGTGCCATCTGCGGCCGTCCACTGTTCCAGTGTGGCATCCTGAGCGTGGCTGGTGTTGAAGGTAAACTCGGTACCGTCGCCCTTGTAGGCCACGATGCGGTCGCCGTTGGTGATGGTGAGGGTACCGTTATCGGCTACGATGTCGAAGACGATGCTGGCATCGGGGTCGGTAATCGATGTTTTGGTACCGTCGGCATAAGTGAGAGCTACGGCTGTGAAGCGTTTGTTGAAGTCGTTGCTCATGGCTTGATCGTTGGCCATGAATACGTATGACCCCGTAGTGATTTCACTGGCCGAAGCAATCTTGTTGAAGGTGCCCACCCCCGAATAGGCGGCTTGCAGACTGAATGAGCCGGTAGAGAGAGCGGCCAACAGGAGAAGAGTAGAAATTTTTTTCATAAGCAGTTATTTTATTTAAGGTGAATATGCAGGACTGACACTGATACAATCGAGAAGTGAAGGATTAGGGTTCAATGAAAGATTGTGTTTTTCATCATTCGATTCCTTCTGGTTTTTCTGTCTTTTACAAGGATAGCGAGAGTTGAGTGCAGAGGCCAACCGGAACAGGGGTCTGGGTTGGGCAATGTCGAACCGCCTCCTATCTTTTACAAAGATACGAAAAAAAGGAAACAAATGCACCTTTCGAGGGCATTTATTTCCTGTGACAAAACAATTTCTTGGATGGGTTTGGCCCGATTAAAGTCCCTTCTCGAGGGTGATGAGGGGGGTATCGGGGTGTTGGTAGAGCACGGCGTGGGTGTCGTCTATCGGGTAGAAGCCGGTCACCAGCTCGAGAGCCGCGAGCAACTGGGTCTCGGTTTCCATCTCGGGGCAGCTCTTGCGGGTAGAGGCCACCTGCGTGAAGGCAATGCCACAGGGAGTCCCGTCCAGTGCGATGTGCCCGAATATGCGGTTGCAGCCGGCAAAGCCCGAGAGTTTGGCCTCGGGTATGTCGATAACCAGTTTGGGCTGCTTTTCGGCGATGGCGGTTCCCTCGATGGCTGTCACTCGCCAGGCCCCGTTCAGCAGGTCGACCTGTCGCTTCTCGAGTGTCATTACGGTGCGGCCCCGACGATCGCACAGTCTGATGCGCAACTCGTCGCCGTGAGCCCGCTTGTAGGAGCGGGTATTGTTCAGGGCGCGGAGTACGGCGCGGTCGGTCACTTCGGGTCCGCAATCCTTTTGGGTCGAGATGAGCGACCCGAACTCCAGCTCGTTCTCGTCGCCGAGGGCGAAAGTGCCGTTCACTACGTTGCAGCCGTCGTTGCCATAGATGCGGCCGGTGGCCAGGTCGAAGGTGATTTCGGCCGGTGTTTCGCCCACCACGTCGTGGCGTTCGGCCGTGGCGATAATCCACGTCCCGCCGAACTCTTCGCGGGGGATGGTCGGTATCTTGCGGGGCTCTTGCGTTTCGGTCTCCTCCTTTTCGACGACAGCGCTCTTCTGGGTCGTTTTGCAGGCTGTAAACGACAGCAGCAACAGCACGCCCAGCGGGGTAAGCAACTTGTATCTCATGGTTCCGTATTTTATCTGTTTACAAAAAAAAGTATCGGTGTGTGACCGGGCGGTTACTCCTCGTTCCGTTTCGGGAATCGGGTAGGACGTATCAGCAGCCGCAGCGTGGCGTTATAGGTGAAGTAGTACCAGCACCAGTTGAGCAGCGTGATAATCTTGTTTTTCATACCCAGTATGGATACGAGGTGTACTCCCATCCAGGTGAACCAGGCGGGACGGCCGTAGAGCTTCAGGTGAGGCAGGTCGGCTACCGCCTTGTTGCGGCCGATGGTGGCCATGTTGCCCTTGTCCTTGTAGTGGAAGGGGGTGTCGAAGCTCCCCTTGTTCAGATTCTGGGCCAGCAGTTCGCTCTGTTGGATGGCCACCTGGGCCACCTGCGGGTGGCCTTTGGGGTAATTCTTCTCGGTAAGCAGGGCAATATCGCCGATGGCAAAGATGCGGTCGCACCCTTTCACCCGGTTGTATTCGTCGGTGATGATGCGTTTTCCTCTGGCGATAGATTCGGCCGGGATACCCTCCAGCGGTTGGCCGGTGATACCGGCGGTCCAGATGAGGGTATGGCTTTTGATTTGCTCTCCGTTGTCGAGGCTTGCCACATAGTTCTCGAACGATTTCATGGTATGGCCCGTCATCACCTCGACCTCGAGCTCTTCGAGGTATTGGCGCGACTTGGTAGAGGCTTCGGTACTCATATTCTGCAAGAGGCGGTCTGAACCTTCGACGATAACGACGCGCATATCGCTAGGACTGATCTCGGGGTATTCCCGAGCCAGAATGTACTTCTTCATTTCACCCAAAGCACCCGCAATCTCTACTCCGGTAGGACCTCCGCCCACGACGGTAAAGCAGAGCAGCGTGCGGCGCGATTCGGCATCGGCGCAGGTACAGGCCCGCTCCAAGCAGAACAATATCTCGTTTCTCAGTCTGATAGCTTCGGCAGTTGATTTAAGGGTATAGACCCGTTCCCGCAATTCGGGCATGTTGAAAAAGTTGTTGGTCGTACCCGTGGCCAGCACCAGATAGTCGTACGGGATGGTCCCGGTGTTGGTGATGAGTTCTCGTTTTTCGGTATCGACCGAGAGGGCTTCGCCCATGTGGAACCGCACGTGACGCAGTTTGCGCAACTCTTTTCGGAAGGGGAAGCAGATGGCCGCCGGCTCGAGACCCGATGAGGCTATCTGGTAAAACAGAGGCGGGAAAGCATGAAAGTTTTTCCGGTCTACCAGTGTCACCCGGTATTGTCGGTGGTCGATTTTTTTCGACAGCAGGAAGCCTGCAAACCCGCCACCCACGATGACGAGGTGCTTCAACTCATTTTCGTTATGTTTGTCTGTTGTCATGTCTGTGTAAATTTTTGGGGGTGTAAAGATAATAAAAAAGTTTGGTCTGTTCCCTATAAGACAGCCGGCTGTAAAAAATGTTCATGGCGGTGGCGAGAAAAGAAAAAACTTATAAAATTTTCACGCCCTTGCGATGATTTCTCATTATTTGCGTACATTTGTCTGATAATCATGTTACGCGTTTAATGAAACTTACAATCAAGTCCTACACCATACTATTGTTGTTCTCGCTCTCTTCTCTCTGGTCTGTGGCTCAGATCAACACCGACCGGGTGATGAATATCGGGCGCAACGCTCTCTACTTCGAGGATTACATCTTGTCGATGCAATATTTCAATCAGGTAATCAAGGTGAAACCCTATATGGCCGAGCCCTATTTCTACCGGGGTATCGCCAAGCTCAGCCTCGACGACTACAAGGGTGCCGAGGAGGATTGCACGCTCTGTATCGAGCGCAACCCCTTTATCGTGAACGCTTACCAGGTGAGGGGTATCGCCCGGCAGAATCTGGGTAATTATCAAGGGGCCATCGATGACTATACCGAGGGGCTTCGCTATGCTCCCGAAGATCGTACTTTCCTGAACAACAAGGCGATTGCTGAGGTACAGCTGAAAAAATACGACGAGGCCGAAAAGAGTTTCGACAAGCTTATCGCTCTGCATCCCAACTACTACAACGGCTACATGAGCCGGGCGCAGTTCTACCTCGAGAAGGGCGACACCATCAAGGCCATGGCCGACATCGACAAGGCTATCTCGATAGACAAGTACATGTCGGGGGCATACGCCCAGCGGGCCATCATCAAGGTGTTGCACGATGCCGACTACGACTCGGCGCTGGCCGATATGAACGAGGCCCTGCGGCTCGACCCCAAGGAGGTTTCGTACTACTTCAACCGGGCCCGTATCAAGTATCATCAGGACGATCTGCAAGGTGCCATGGCCGACTATGACCACATACTCCAGCTCGACCCCGGCAACACCATGACCCACTACAACCGCGGTCTCTTGCGCATGCAGGTGGGTGAGCGCAACAAGGCCATATCGGACTTTACAGAGGTAATCAAGGCCGAGCCCGACAACTACTTTGCCATCTACAACCGGGCCCTGCTCTACGATATGATAGGCAGTTACGGCAAAGCCATTGCCGACTTCGACGTGGTGCTGAAGCAGTACCCCGACTTTGCCGCCGGTTTCTTTGCCCGCTCCGAGGCCAAGCGTAAAATGGGCGATATGAAGGGGGGCGAGAAAGATTTCATGCTGGCCCTCGACCTGCAGAAGAAGACCAAGTACGAACCCATCGACGAGGCTACGGCTGCCGCCGGTACCACGAGCAAATCGGGACAGGCTGCCGACGAGCGTTCCGAGTCGGACAAGAACATCAACAAGTTCAACCAGATACTCGTGGCCGATGCCCAAACCGAGTACAAACCCGAGTATGAGAACAAGATACGCGGCCGGGTGCAAGACCAAAACGTGCAGGTGTCGATACAACCCATGTATGTGCTCACCTACTACGAGCGCCCCGATGCCGTGCGCCAGAACATCTACTATGTCAAGGAGCTGGAAGAGCTCAACGATACCCATGTTTTCGCCAAGAAACTGCTGCTTACCAACTCCGAGGCCGCTTTGCTCTCCGACCAGATCAACTACCATTTCTCTTCGATCAACGACTTCTCGCGTCTGATCGAGATCAACCCCTCCAACCCGTTGGCCTACTTCGGCCGGGCGGTCGACTTCATGCTCGTGCAAGACTTTGCCAGTGCGCTCGACGACCTCAACCGGGCCATTATGACCAGCCGCAACTTCACCATGGCCTACTTCCTGCGGGCTGTCGTGCGGGCCAAGCAGATTGAGTATGAAATCTCTTCGGCATCGGCTCAGAATCTCGACTTCCAGGCCCAGCGCAAGAAAGAGGGCAACGACTTTACCCCGATGGGCTTTGCGGCACTGGGGAACGAAAACCTGAAGATGGAGTACGAAATGGTATTGCGCGACTACGAAAAAGTGATTGAAGATTCGCCCCGATTCATCTATGCCTACTACAATCGCGGCAACCTGCGCTGCTCGCAACAAGACTATCGGGGAGCTATTGCCGACTACACCCGGGCCATAGAGTTGCGTCCCGACTTTGGCGACGCCTACTACAATCGCGGTCTCGTCTACTTGAGGCAGGGCAACACCGCTGCCGGTACTGCCGATTTGAGTAAAGCCGGCGAATTGGGCGTGGTGGCAGCCTACAATCTGTTGAAACGGTTGAGTGACTAAAAGATTTTTATAAATATCCGTTTCCGTAATGAAATAATTATTACTTTTGTGCCTTGGTATAAAGGTACACACCGGATGCCACCATATATGGAATAAAATTTGCGTATCAATATAGAGACGTTTTTCAAGAATTGTTGAAAAGATAAAGGAAAGAAAAGATGATTAAGATTACATTTCCCGATAATTCGGTAAAGGAATTTGAGTCTGGCATTACCCCTTTACAGATTGCCGAGAGCATCAGCCCCCGGTTGGCACAGGAAGTTCTTGCCGCAACTGTCAATGGTCAGGAGTGGGACCTTACCCGTCCCGTTACTGCCGATGCGGCCATCAAACTCTTCAAATGGGACGATCCCGAAGGCAAGCATGCCTTTTGGCACTCGTCGGCTCACTTGCTGGCCGAGGCCCTGCAAGAGCTCTATCCCGGTATCAAATTCGGTATCGGTCCGGCTGTTGAAAATGGTTTCTACTACGATGTAGACCCGGGCGAAGCTACCATTACCGCTGCCGATTTCCCCACCATCGAGGCCAAGATGCTCGAGCTGGCCGGTCACAAAGACCCCATCGTACGGAAAGAAATTTCCAAAGCCGATGCCCTCGACATGTTTGGCAAACGCGGCGAAGAGTATAAGGTCGAACTCATCAGCGAACTTGAAGACGGAACTATCACCACCTATACGCAAGGCGCATTTACCGACTTGTGCCGTGGCCCGCACTTGCCCAACACCGGGCTCATCAAGGCCGTGAAGATTACTTCGCTGGCCGGTGCCTACTGGCGCGGCGACGAAACGCGCAAACAGCTGGTGCGCGTCTACGGTATCTCCTTCCCCAAGAAGAAGATGCTCGACGAATACCTCGTATTGCTCGAAGAGGCCAAGAAACGCGACCACCGCAAGATTGGCAAGGAGATGGAGCTCTTTGCCTTCTCGCCCAACGTAGGTCCCGGTCTGCCTTTGTGGTTGCCCCGCGGTACCCAGTTACGCGATCGCCTCGAGGCCATGCTGCGCAAGGTGCAGAAACGCTTCGGCTACCTGCAGGTAATCACGCCGCACATCGGTAACAAGATGCTCTATGTAACATCGGGCCACTATGCCAAATACGGCAAAGACTCGTTCCAGCCCATCCACACTCCCGAGGAGGGCGAAGAGTATCTGCTCAAACCCATGAACTGCCCGCACCACTGCGAGATATATAAAGTATCGCCCCGTTCGTACAAAGACCTGCCGCTGCGTTTCGCCGAGTTCGGTACGGTATACCGTTACGAACAGAGCGGCGAGCTGCACGGCTTGACCCGTGTACGTTGCTTTACGCAAGACGATGCCCACATCTTCTGCCGTCCCGACCAGTTGAAAGAGGAGTTCCTCAAGGTGATGGATATTATCTTCATTATCTTCAAGGCCCTGAAGTTCGACAACTTCGAAGCTCAGATTTCGCTGCGTGACCCCGTTCACCGCGAGAAATATATCGGTAGCGACGAGAACTGGGAGAAGGCCGAACGTGCCATCGTAGAGGCTTGCGAGGAAAAAGGGTTGAAAGCCCGTGTAGAGTATGGCGAAGCCGCCTTCTACGGACCGAAGCTCGACTTCATGGTCAAGGATGCTCTGGGCCGTCGCTGGCAGCTGGGTACGATTCAGGTCGACTACAACCTGCCCGAGCGTTTCGAACTTGAATACACCGGCAGCGACAACCAGAAACACCGCCCCGTCATGATTCACCGTGCCCCCTTCGGTTCGATGGAGCGTTTCGTGGCCGTGCTCATCGAGCACACCGGCGGTAAATTCCCCTTGTGGCTCACCCCCGACCAGGTAGCTATCCTGCCCATCAGTGCCAAGTACAACGACTATGCACAACAGGTAGCCAGCCAGTTGGCCGAGCAAGATATTCGTGCCATCGTCGACGATCGTAACGAAAAGATTGGCCGTAAGATTCGCGACAACGAGATGAAACGGATTCCCTATTTGCTCATTGTTGGTGAAAAAGAGGCCGAAAATGGTGAAGTTTCTGTAAGAAAACAGGGCGAAGGTGATAAAGGTTCGATGAAAATTGCTACCTTTGCCGCAAATTTAAATGCAGAAGTAGAAGAATTACTCAAAGAATGGTAATCTGAATGGAGAAAAAACCACAACCACAACCGCAGTCCGGTAGGCCTAACAGACCTATGCCTGCAAAAAAGAATGACATTAAAGATCAATATCGTGTCAACGAACGCATCCGTGCCAAAGAGGTGCGTCTGGTCGGCGATAATGTAGAGCAGGGTGTTTACACCATACAGGAAGCTATGCACATGGCCGACGAGCAAGGTCTCGATTTGATCGAGATTTCTCCCAATGCAGTGCCGCCTGTATGCAAGATTCTGGATTATCAGAAATTCCTCTATCAGCAGAAGAAACGGCAGAAGGAGCAGAAGGCCAAATCGACCAAGATTGTGGTGAAGGAGATTCGTTTCGGACCGCAAACCGACGATCACGACTACAACTTCAAGTTGAAGCATGCCATCGGCTTCCTCAACGAAGGTGCCAAGGTGAAAGCCTACGTATTCTTCAAAGGCCGCTCGATTCTTTTCAAGGAGCAGGGCGAGGTGCTGTTGCTGCGTTTTGCCAACGACCTGGAAGACTATGGCAAGGTAGAGATGATGCCGGTTCTCGAGGGGAAGCGCATGATTATCATGATAAGCCCCAAGAAAAAGTAAGAAGAGATAGGACAGACTATTCATTCAATTATAAAATTAAAATTTAGTAAAATGCCAAAGATTAAAACTAATTCCGGTGCCAAAAAGAGGTTCGCCCTTACCGGAACAGGAAAAATCAAGAGAAAACATGCTTACAAAAGCCACATTCTGACGAAGAAGACGAAAAAGCAAAAAAGAAACCTCACTCACATGACTACGCTGAAGACGGTCGATGTGAACAATGTAAAAGCATTGCTGGGCTTGAAATAATGCTCGACGGGTTTCCGAAAAATTTTCTCACACAAAAGAGTAGTTTCAAAATTTATTAACCGAATGTTTTTAGCTTGAAGTTTACCTTGAACGGTAGCGCTAACATTCAAAACAAAAAAAACTATGCCAAGATCAGTAAATCACGTTGCTTCAAGAGCAAAAAGAAAAAAGATTCTTAAACTTACCCGCGGTTACTATGGTTCGCGCAAAAACGTCTGGACCGTTGCCAAAAATACTTGGGAAAAAGGTTTGACCTATGCTTACCGTGACCGCAAAAACAATAAGCGTAATTTCCGTGCATTGTGGATTCAACGTATCAATGCAGCCGCTCGCCTCGAAGGCATGTCCTACTCGAAACTGATGGGCGCCCTTCACAAAGCCGGCATCGAAATCAACCGCAAGGTTCTCGCCGACCTGGCCATGAACAACCCCGAGGCTTTCAAGGCTATCGTCGAGAAAGTGAAATAAGAGAGACGCATAATCTTCTTTTATTATAGCTGTTTAGGGATTCCCGCACAGGGGGTCCCTAAATTTTTTTATCGAAATATTTTGTTTATTCAAAGGAATTGTATAGCTTTGTATCAAAGAGAAAGAGAAAGCCCGGTCGTATCAGAGTAGATTGGGAAACTCATCAAAAATTATGAAATGCCGAGACACGCTTTCCGTTCCAATGGCGGGCCACAACCTTTCGAGGTTTGCTTTGCACGGTGGATTACAAAGGAGCGGGGGCCCTCAAATCCTGTCTATCGGAGTTTCATCGCATCCTTTGATACGACCCCTTATATAGTCCGGTTCCCTGCACGGAGTCGGGCTTTTTTATAGGGGACTATTATTCGTTGAATATCATAATTATAAAGGGAAATGAAACGTATGTTTGCAAGCCTCGTACTCGCTCTCCTCTTGAGTACGGCAACGGCTTGGGCCGAGTCGCTGGCTACTCTCCAGCAACAGGCCGAAAGCGGAAACAGTGATGCACAGTACGATTTGGCCATGTGCTACTGGAAGGGGGAAAAGGGGGCCCCGAAAGATGACAGCAAGGCTTTTTATTGGGCCAAGAAATCGGCCGAGCAAGGCGATGCCTATGCCCAGTCGTGGGTAGGCTATTTCTATGAAAATGGTTACGGCACCGCACGGGATTTCGGTGAAGCGGCGTACTGGTATCGCCGCAGCGCCGACCAGGGCAACCGCTTCTCGCAGAACAATCTGGGCGAGTGCTACTACTACGGACGGGGTGTCGAGCGGAACTACGAAAAGGCGGCCTCGTGGTACAAGAAGGCGGCCGACCAGGAGTTCCCTTCGGCCTGCTACAACCTGGGCTGGTGTTACGAAAATGGGGAGGGGGTTGCCTCCAACCGGTCGCTGGCCATCAGTTACTATCGCAAGGCGGCTGCGAGCGGCAATGAGGATGCCCGCCAGCGGCTGTCCAAGCTGGGCCTGTCGGCCGACGGCAGTTCCACAACGTCGGCCTCGACGGCATCCACTTCTTCGTCATCGTCGGGCTCGCATGTCGACCCCTCGACGTTGGCCAATGCCCAGTCGGGAATCGATGTGTCGCAGTATGTGCTGGGGCAGCAGTATTTTGACGATGGGAACTACGAGCAAGCCGTGTACTGGTGGCGTCAAGCCGCAAAACAGGGATATGGCAAAGCCTCGTTGCAATTGGGCGAGTGCTACTACAACAGTTTGGGTGTGGACCGCAACTATAAGACAGCTGCCTACTGGTATACCGAGGCTGCCGAGCAGGGCGAGAACGATGCCTGTTTCAAACTGGGCGTCTGTTATGAAGAGGGTATTGGTGTAATCCGGGATTACCAGATAGCCTTCAAGTATTACGAGAAGGGCAATTTCATGCTGGCGGCAGCCCACTGTTGCCGCAAGTGGCTGCAGCAGCAGAACCGTACGGATCTCAACTACCTCACGCTTTCGATTGCCGAGCTGCTGTTGATGTCGAGCAAGGGCGATGCTTTGGCACAATGCTATATGGGCCTTTCGGCATATATCGATAGCGACCTCTCCAAAGCCAAGGCCTGGTTCCAGAAGTGTGTGGACAATGCCAACGCCACCTCTTTGAGTCGGACGATAGCCCGCAAGTATATCGCTTCGATCGAAGAGGGCGAGGAGGAGACCGATGCGCTGATGGAGTTCTTCGGCTTTTAGCGCGGAGTGGGTGGGGGAGAGAGCACCCTCTCCCTCGGACTAAATATCAATCGCCATTTGAGTGCAAGTTTTAGGAATAAATTGTAACTTTGCAGGGATAAAAACCGCACATGCCGGCCGAGGTGTAAGGTTCTCGTGTTCGAGGCTTTGGATACTGGTGCCGGGGTGAGTTAAAAAAAAAGATTAGTTATGGCCGATACGGTAGCGCAATTTGAGCATGTAATATCTATTTGTCGGGATCTGTTCGTCAAAAAGCTGAAAGACTATGGCGCTTCGTGGCGCATCCTGCGTCCGCAGTCGCTCACCGACCAGATTTTTATCAAGGCAAAACGCATCAGAAGCATCGAGACGAAGGGCGAAAGCAAAATCGATGAAGGCATTCGCTCCGAGTTTATCGGCATTGTCAACTACGGTATCATCGGGCTCATCCAGCTGCATCTCGGCTATGCCGATACCGAGGACATCAGCAACGACGAGGCCCTGGCCCTCTACGACAAGTACATGACCGAGACCAAGACCCTCATGTATGCCAAGAACCACGACTACGACGAGGCGTGGCGCAGCATGCGCATCAGCTCCTATACCGACCTGATTCTGACCAAAATCTGCCGGACCAAGCAAATCGAAGACAACGAAGGCAAGACTCTCGTCTCGGAGGGTATCGATGCCAACTACATGGATATGATCAACTACTCGCTGTTTGGCCTTATAAAGATAGAGTATGGAGAGCAAGACGATTAACGAGAAACGCAAAGCCCTTCTGATACAGTGGCTTGTTTTTCTCTCCCGTCTGATTGTCGGGGGAACATTCGTCTTTTCGGGCTTTGTAAAAGCCATCGACCCGTACGGTACCGCCTATAAGTTTGAAGACTATCTCGCCGCATTTCACCTCGAGTTTCTCTCGTCGTTCACTCTGCTCTTCTCGGTAGCCCTCTCGGTGGTCGAGTTTTTGCTGGGTGTTCATCTGCTGTTCGGGTCGTACCGCAAGTCCACGCCGCGGCTGGTCTTCCTTTTCCTCTGCGTGATGACTCCCCTCACGCTCTATCTGGCCATTGCCAACCCCATATCCGATTGCGGCTGTTTCGGCGATGCCGTCCATCTGAGCAACTGGGCCACCTTCTTCAAGAATGTCGTTCTGTTGGGTGGTGCCATATTTCTGCTCTATACCAACAAGCGGTTGCGAGCCCTCTACAACAAGGAGGTGCAGTGGCTCACGGGGCTCTATTCGCTGGTCTTTGTCCTCTTCTTTGCCTATGTCGGCATCAATTACCAGCCCTATCTCGATTTCCGTCCCTACAAGATTGGGGTCAACATACCCGAAGCTCTTGCCGCCAGCGAGCCTCAGCACGAGTTTATCTTCATCTATGAAAAGGATGGGCAGCAACAAGAGTTTTCCCTCGACAGTCTCCCCAGCGAAGAGGAGGGGTGGACCTTTGTCGACCGGCGCGAAAAGGTGATTGAGAGCACCCGGCCGCAGGCTCCCGCCATCGACGAATTTACCATCTATCGGGGAGCCGACGATATTACCGACGAAATCCTCGGCGACGACAACTACCGCATCCTGTTGCTTTCGCCCGACCTCGAGCGGGCCGACGACAGCGAGGTAGACCGCATAAACGAGCTCTACGACTACTGTGTGGAGCGGGGTTACGCCTTTGCCTGCGTCACCGCCTCGAGTCCGCGGGGCATAGTGACCTGGCTCGAGAATACCGGGGCCGAGTACCCCTTCTACTTCATGGACCGAACCACCATTCGCACCATAGCGCGGGGCAACCCTTGCGTGCTGTTGCTCAAGGGGGGAACCATCTTGCGCAAGACCGCACCCTCGCAATTGCCCGACGAGACCCAGCTCACCCAGCCGCTCGACCAGCTCGACTACGGTCACCCCGAGGTATACCGTCCTCAACGCCGCATCGGCTTCATCGTGCTGCTCTATGTCATACCCATGCTCTTCTTGCTGTTGACCGAGAGAACCGTGGCCATGATTATCGGGCGGGTGAAGCTGTGGCGGCTCAATCGCATACGCCGCCGGCGCAGGGCCGAGCACGAAGCTCTGAAGGCCGCAGAAGCTAAAGCGGCAGGGGCATCGCCTCGACCCGAAGAGACCGACCCAACCCCGACCGACGTAGCCGCTGCAAACGAAGAGCCTGAGGACAATAGCGGGAAGCCGGTGGCCGATGAGGAGGCAGCCCCGGCAGCAGAATCGTCTGAGCCTGCGAGCGAACCGAAAAACGAGAATAAGAAACAAAACGAAATACAATAATTTTTTTAACCTCTAAAAAAGATTTGTTATGAGAAAAAACATTGTTGCAGGAAACTGGAAAATGAACACGACCGTACAAGAGGGCGTGGCTTTGGCTAAAGAAATCGATGCCGCTCTGGCCGGTGTAACCACCAAATGCGATGTAATCATCGCCACTCCGTTCACTCACCTGGTATCGGTTGTAAATGCTATCGACACCAAACGTATCGGTGTAGGTGCCGAGAACTGTGCCGACAAGACCGAAGGCGCATTCACGGGCGAAGTTTCGGCCAAGATGGTCGCTTCGACGGGTGCACAATACGTAATCCTCGGCCACTCCGAGCGTCGTGCCTATTATCACGAAACTCCCGAAATCCTGAAAGAGAAAGTCCTCCTGGCTCTGGCCAACGGTCTGACTCCCATCTTCTGCATCGGCGAAGTTCTGGAAGAGCGCGAAGCCGGCAAACACTTCGATGTCGTAAAAGCACAGGTAGAAGAGTCGCTCTTCAACCTCTCGGCCGAAGACTTCGGTAAAATCATCCTGGCTTACGAACCGGTTTGGGCCATCGGTACCGGCAAGACTGCTACGGCCGACCAAGCCGAAGAGATTCACGCCTTCATCCGCAAGACCATTGCCGAGAAGTATGGCAACGAAGTAGCCGAGAACACCTCGATTCTCTATGGTGGCAGCTGCAAACCCAGCAACGCTGCCGAGCTCTTCGCCAAACCCGACGTAGACGGTGGTCTGATTGGTGGTGCTGCCCTGAAAGCCGACTCGTTCATGGGCATTATTACTGCATTCTAATAAAATAGATTTTCACAGAGGCTGCAAAAGTGGGAATAAATTCTTATTTTTGCAGCCTCATTGTTTTTGAAAAGTTGTAGGTTATGCGCAAATCACATGTAATACTGGCCCTGCTCGTGATAGGAGCGGCAGGCGCGACGGCACAAGCCCAGGTCGCAGTCTCCGACACCTCGATAGTACAGTACCTCGAGCGTCCCGAGACCGGTGGCAAAGTGAAAGTGGTGCAACCGGCCGAGCTGGCCAAGCGGGTAAGCCGGGCCGAAGGCGTGGTCAAGTACGACGGCAACAAGGGCTATGCCCAGTCGTCGGGATTCCGCATTCAGGTCTTCTCCGACAACGACTACCGCACCGCCAAGAACAATGCCCTCTACAAGGAGGGGCTCATCCGGCAGGCCTTCCCCGAGCTGGACACCTATGTCACCTTCACTTCGCCCTTCTGGCGGCTGAGAGTAGGCGATTTCCGTTCCTACGAAGAGGCCGGCAACGCCCTGCGGGAGTTGAGGCGGGAGTTCCCCCAGATGGCTCGCGAGATGCGAATTGTGCGCGATAAGATACAAATACAGATACATCAAGGATTTACCGAATAATTTGTTGATTCATGGATGAACAGGTTATGAGCCCGGAAGAGCAACAACGGGTTTGCAAGGAACTGGCCGAACACTATCGGGCCATAATCTCTTTATTGGGCGACGATCCCGATCGGGAAGGGCTGCGAAAAACTCCCGAGCGGGCAGCCAAGGCAATGATGAAATTGACCAAAGGCTATCGCCAGTCGGCACACGACGTCATATCTTCGGCCATATTCGAGCACACCGGTTCGCGCATCGTCATTGTACGCGACATCGAGTTCTACTCCTTCTGCGAGCACCATCTGCTCCCCTTCTTCGGGAAGGTGCACGTAGGCTATATCCCCACCAAGGGCATCGTAGGGCTCAGCAAGGTAGCCCGCCTGGTCGAGGTATATGCCCGCCGCTTTCAGGTGCAGGAGCGTCTCACGGCGCAAATCTGCCACAGCTTGGCCGATACCCTCGAGGCCGAAGGGGTCATCGTCATGGTCGAAGCCCGTCACCTCTGCATGCAGATGCGGGGCGTCGAGAAGCAGGGAGCCGTCACCGTTACCTACGATTGTACCGGTAAATTTGAGCAACCCGAGTGGCGCCGCGAATTTTATTCGCTCATCGGTAAAAATTCTTGCGAGCAATAACCAATTATTTATCAAACAGTAACCCGTTTTGATGAAAAAAATGTTTGAGAAAATTTCGCAAAGCTCTTGCATAAGTCAAAAAGAGGGTTTATCTTTGCACTCGCAATCGCGAAAATAGCTCAGTTGGTAGAGCACAACCTTGCCAAGGTTGGGGTCGCGGGTTCGAGTCCCGTTTTTCGCTCGACCATCGGAAAGCGTTCCGAAAAAGGCTTTGAAATGATGAAATGCGAAAATAGCTCAGTTGGTAGAGCACAACCTTGCCAAGGTTGGGGTCGCGGGTTCGAGTCCCGTTTTTCGCTCCATCGGTATCTCTATCGATGAACAATAAATGCCCAGGTGGCGGAATTGGTAGACGCGCACGTTTCAGGTGCGTGTGTCGAGAGGCATGCAGGTTCGAGTCCTGTTCTGGGCACCAAGATGAGAGACGAGATACCGTATGTCCGGGTGGTGGAATTGGTAGACACGCTACTTTGAGGGGGTAGTGGGCGTTGGCTCGTGTGAGTTCGAATCTCATCTCGGACACTCGAAAAGGTCGGTAATCTTGCGGTTACCGACCTTTTTGTTTTTGTGCCCTTCTGGCCCCGTATCCCCTGCGAGGGGACTCGCCTGTCATACCGCGCTACGACGCGGTATCCAGAAATACCCAGCCCGTCATTTCGCATTCGACGCGGAGGTTTGGGGCATACCGCACTTGATGCGGTATCCAGAAATTTTCTCAAGCCTATTCGGTGGTCAATCTGTTGGAGGTTATTGTGCGGGGTGGGGTAAATCCGGTAAGTCTATTTGTGGCAAGGAGAGGAAGGTCTATATCTTTTTTTTCCGATTTCTGTAAAGGAGAAAAATGAATGGCTGAATAGCAAAAGCGGTGTTATTTATTTTGTATTTTCTTAATTTAATCTATATTTGTAGATGATTTGAATTTACAGGGACTGTATTTCAGGGGACGACAGACGTATCATTTATCATAAAACCCGACGACCATGTGGAAGTGGATATTCAAACCGATAGTTTGGATTTTTTCGAAATTCCTGAAGCTGCCGCTGTGGGGGCAGATGGCTATTCTTGTGGCCGTTTCGGTGATTACGCTCGTGCTGATGACTGCCAGTTTCGGGCACAAGGCCGATTACCGGACTGTCGCTGTGGCCGAGGGGCCGATGTTTGTGGGGCGGGGAGGTGATCTCTCCGATACCTTGCATATTTCGCCGGGCGATTCGCTGCGACTGTTGGCCCGTCAGGGCGAGATGGTCTGGGCCGAGACACCCGACGGCCGTTTCCGGGGCGTGATTCCGGCCGGGGTGGCGGTGGCTCCCGAGGGGTTGCCGGAGCGCTCACTCAAGCAGGACCGTAAGATTTCGTTCCGTAAATACCTCCGAATGATTGACGACCCGGATTTTTCGATGGAGCGGCTGTACGATCGGGTGACGGTCAACAGCGTGAAGACGACACCCGACTCGATTGTGGTGGTGCCCAATCTGGTGCTGCTCGACGACTGGTGGAACATGTTTCGGGTCTCATTTACCTTTAACCCCGACGGCTCGTTTGCCGGGTCGCATTATTGGCCTACCTCTTTCCGACATTGGCTTTCGGCGGTTACCTCGCACGAACCGATGATGGGGGGCGATGGCTTGCGGGCTCATATCACCGACCTCTTTTCGTGGGTCATTTCGCGCCCCGAATTTCCGGCCGTGATGTCGACCTGGCTGCTGTCGGGGATATTCCTGAATCTGGTTCCCTTCCTGCCGCTTTGTCTGCTCATGGGGCTGCTGGCGTTGCGTCGCCCGCTCTACTATGTGCCCAACTGGGCGGTCAATCTGCTGATAGCGGCCTGCATTCTTTTCGGTTTCTGGCTGTGGCCCAAGCTGATGCTGTTGCGGGGCTATCCCTTTATCTCGGCCTATCCGCTGGTATGGGTCATTACCATTCTGGTCGTGGGGCTCTTCTGGGGGCTCTACCGAGGGTTGAGGTGCCCTCGCTGCAAGCGGCTCGAAGATCACGAACTGGTGAGTACCGAGGTGCTCAGCCAGCGGTATAGGGACCGGAAGGGCGAGGCGGTGAAGCGCCGCACGCATACCGGCACGACGACCGCCTACACCGAGCGTACACGCAACGGGCAGGTGGAGGGGCGTGAAAAGGAGTGGGAAGAGAAGCACTTCGACGAGGAGGTCGAGACCTGGGTCGACCGGGTGCGCATCGACAAGGTGAGGGAGCTGTACCGATGTCGCCATTGTGGTCACGAACGGGTGAAGATACGACGCAAGGAGTCGTGGGTGAGCCGCCGCGATACCGGTAGCGAGAATCGCAAGACCTCCGATTTCAAACGATTTTGAAGGAACTTCCCGGGTGTACGGCCTCAGGCTGTTGCGTTCGGGAGTGTCAGCCCGCTGTCCCGTTCCCTGTTGCAGGGGGCGGGACATTTTTTGTGTCTCGGGCGCTGTCGGTCGGGGTGGTCGGGAGGGTGTCGGGTGCGGAGGTGTGAGGATAGATGGCCTGCCCCTGCCAGCGGCCGGAACTGCGGTAGCCCAGGTCGTTGACCTGAAGCAGAAGTCGGGCGGGGGCTTGAATGTCGAGCGAGCGCAAGGTTTTGGTAAACTGCTCGCGGCGAGCCAGTACGTCGACCGTTTCGAGGGCTTCGCGGAAGGGAGCCGACTCGAACGAGAAGGCCATCACTCCCGGGGCCGAAAGGGTGTGCAGGAAAGTACCGTTGCGCAAAGGATAGTGGCGCACGGATATTTCGTCATGCGTTTGGCATACAGGTCGATAGTCGTTTGAGAGCAGACGGGGCAGCCGCCGGGCAAGACTCTTCTGCTCTTGTGGGGAGGTGCGGTACCACAGGGTCACATTGCCGTCGCGGGTGAACGAAAGTACGATGGTATCGACTTCGGGCAGGGCCGATGCCGTGCGAATCTCTTGCCACAGGCGCACCAGCGTGCGGGCGCGTTGCCAATAGGGCAGGGCGGCGGTCGAGTCGGGCGGCAGGGCCGGGGTGGTCTCGAGAATGGCCCGGCTCTCTCCGGCCGGGATGTAGTCGTAGGGCGAGGCTGTTTGGCAGGCTTGGGCGAGCCGGTAGTTTTGCCGCGCGATGTAGCCACCCGCGAACAAGATGCACAGGACGATGCACAGTATGCTGATATGTCTGGGATTCACCCTATTGGCCTGCATGATTGACAAATATAGTGAGAATTCGCGAAACTATGGCAATAAATGGGGAATAAAGTAATATGTTGAGAGTTAGGAGAGATCGGCATTGTTCGTCCGAAGGGTGCTTTCGGCGGAAAATTCGGTTTTTGGAAGGGTTAGGAGATTGAATCGCTACCTATCCGTTGCCTTTTTCCTGTCCGGAATTCCGGTCTTGAAGACGGTTTTGCCGATGGATGATTATCCCTGTCTTATGCCATAGAACCCGCTTGTCAGGCATCTTTGCTACTGCAAATTTAGCGATTTTTCCCGGCAATGCGAAGAAATATAGGCTCCGGGATGGCATCTGTGATTCCTATTCGTGGTTCCGCTACGTTTTGCATACCTACAAATGACTCTATATCAGTTAATTTTGCAAACAAAGAATAGAGTTATGAAAAAGAGCGGATTAAAGGTTTCGTTCTACCTTAAAAAGAGCGAGATATCGGAAGACGGCCTGTGCCCGGTGATGGGGCGCATAAATGTCGGCAGATACTCCGAGGCGGCTTTCAGCGCGAAGCTCTCGGCATCGCCGAAGGCATGGATGCTCGGCCGTGCCACGGGCAAGAGCGCCGCGTCGAGGGAAATCAACCGCCAGCTTGACGAAATCAGGGCAAGCGCACTTTCCGTCTATCAGGAACTGTCGGCTGTCCGCATGGGCGTGACTGCCGATGATGTGAAGTGCCAGATACAGGGCATGGCTTTCGGACAGGAGACACTGATGGGATATTTCAGCACGTTCATAGAGAATTTCTCAAAGCGTGTCGGCGTGAACCGGGTCCATGCCACTTTGAAATCCTACCATTACACATACAAATGCCTGGCAACATTTCTGGAAACGGAATATAAGTTGTCCGACATTCCGTTTACGGCTATCGACCGTTCCTTCATAGACAAGTATGACATCTACCTGCGTACACAGCGCCGACTCGCTATATCCTCCGTGAAATTCCATACCACACGGTTGAAGATGATAGTGTCGGAGGCTATCACCGACGGCATAATAACCGCAGATCCTTTTGCCGGATACGAGGCGGAGAAGCCACAGCGTGAGCAGAAGTTCCTTACTTCGGAGGAACTCCACCGGATTATGACGACACCGCTTCATGACAGCCGTCTGTACCATGTCCGCGACCTCTTCCTGTTCTCCTGCTATACAGGCATTCCATACGGCGATATGTGTCTTCTGACTGAGGATAATCTTGAAACTGCCGAGGACGGTACGGTTTGGATAAAATCCTCGCGCAAAAAGACGAAGATGGAATATGAGATACCGTTGCTTGAGTTGCCGTTGAGGATTATCAAGAAATACCGTGGAATGGCACCTGAAGGGAAACTTCTGCCGATGTACAGCAACTCCACCCTGAACACATATTTGAAAAGGATTGCCAAGATATGCGGCATAGAGCGCAGACTGGTCTATCACTGCGGGCGTCATACCTACGCCACCGAAATCACGCTGGCGCACGGTGTGCCGCTTGAGACCGTCAGCCGTATGCTGGGACATAACCGGATTACCACGACGCAGATCTACGCGAAAGTGACCGATGACAAAATCGGCACAGACACACAGAACCTTGACAGCCGGATAGCGTCACGCTTCACTGTCGCCATTTAATAAACTAAAACTCACATAGTCATGAAAAAGGATAAAGACAACAATACACCCAAACGGCGCAGCACATTCGCCATACTCTTCTACATCAACCGGACAAAAGTCCGCAAGGACGGGACATGCCAGCTTTTGTGCAAGGTCAGCATAGACGCCGAATGGGAGCAGATAGGCACGAAAGTGTCTGTGAATCCTGATATCTGGAACCCCGAAAAAGGGCGTGCCGACGGACGCAGTGCCAATGCCGTGACCGTGAACCGCGCCATAGACTCGCTGACAGTCGAGATAAACGAGCATTATGAGGATATAAGGCGCAGTCTTGGCTTCGTCACCGCCGAGCTTGTGAAGAACGCCATGAAAGGCATCGGTCGCAAGCCATCAACCCTTCTGGCCCTTTTCCGCGAGCATAACGAGGAGTTCCACAAGCGTGTGGGAGTAGACCGCACTAAGGAATCATATGAGAGCTATCTCAACTCCTACCGGCATCTGTCGGCATTTGTAACCGGGAAACGGAATATGGAGGATGTTCCGCTCCGCGCTCTTGACAGGGCTTTCTATGACGACTTCGAGGTGTTTCTCGGCGCAGACCGTGGGCTAAAACCCAAATCTGTCCATGAGCACCTTTACCGTCTGAAGAAGATGACGACGCGAGCCGTCAGTCAGGGTACACTCCGCCGTGACCCTTATGCGAGACTCCATCCCCCGTTGCCACGGCGCAAGAGCCGCCACATGAGGCTTGACGACTTGAAACTGCTTATGGAAAAGCAGATTGACGCCCCCAATCTCCAAAGAGTGCGCGACTGGTTTATCTTCTCGACATTCACCGGCCTTGCATACGCGGATCTCAAACAGTTGTCGGAGGATGACATATCCCAGGCTCCCGATGGCACATGGTGGATACACGTCAACAGGCAGAAGACCGGCAGCCGCTCGGCGATACGTCTGCTTGACATCCCAATGCGGATAATGGAGAAATACAGGGATGAGCGCCAAAACGGGAAGATTTTCAATCTATATTGCAGGAACCACTTGATAAGGTTGACCAGACAACTTGGCGAGGAATATGGATTTTACCTTACCTTTCACAAGGCGAGGCATAATTTCGGAACGCACATCACGCTGTCGATGGGCGTTCCTATTGAGACAGTCAGCCACATGATGGGACACAAGAGCATTACCACAACCCAGATATACGCCCAGGTGACTGACCGCAAGGTGGATGAGGACATGAAGCGTCTGCGTATGCAGGCAACCGGTTCTGAAATAACCTTGATTGACGAAAGCATGGATAAGGCAATGGAAAAGAGAAGGAAATATAATTTCAGGAACAAGGCGGGAAACGGCCTGTGATTGCAGACCGTTCCCGCCTATGTCTGATAGTGGCGCGCATATTGCGGAAATCAGCGGCTTTTACAGCCACTTCTGTTCCTCCACGCATTTCCGGTGCGCCTTTTCAAGAAGGCTCTGTATCTCGGATTCCCGGTATAGGGCCTTTCCCTGTACAATGTAGTAAGGAATAAGACGAGCGGTGCGGTATTCCTGCAAGGTGCGCCGGCTCACTTTCAGCAGGCGAGACAGTTCCTCGTCAGTGAGGAACCTGTCCCCCTTGAACATGGGACGTGCTACCGATTCAACTTGTCCGAGCGCCTGCCCGATGTTTCCGAGGCGGCGCAACAGGTCTGCCACACGCGGATCCTGCCTGTCGATAAAATAATGGCTCATAACTGTGATGTGTTGGGGTAATACGATGATTGGAGCAGTTTCTCTACATCCTCCGGACGGTAGAAGAGCTTGTTTCTTATACGGCTGAACGGTAGGATACCCTTGTCGCGGTAGGTCTGCAAGGTGCGCTTTGAGATTCCGAGAATGTTGCATACATCCTCATTGTCGAGCCATTTCTTAAGGCCGATGTCCTCGTGCTTTCGGCTCAGCAGTTCGGATTTTTCCTCGATTTCCCTGATTCTGGAGAACAGGGCGTCGAAAGTTCTGATGTCCATGCTTATTATTTCCATGATGTTACGTTTTTTAGATTTTACGATATGTGTTTCAGTGGCTCACGGCGGCGGGTAGCGACTTCCCTTTCATCTGTAGGAATTCCTGTATCTCGGATGCCTTGTAGTAGGTACGTCCGTCTATCATGTAGTAGCGGATAAGCTTCTTCTGGCGGTATCTCGCAAGGGTGCGCTTGGTGACGCCGAGCAACCGGCACAGGTCGTAATTGTCGAGCAGCGTGTCGCCGTCCAAACAATCCTTTAGCTTGTTCATCCGCTCGAATGCCCGCTCCATCTTGTCAAAGCGTTCCATGAGCGAGGTAAACATCTTATGCACTGTTTCGTTATATAGCATAATCGGTTCTTTTTGATGTAAATGAATTGGTTTGTTCTACACCGTGTTGCGCAATCGGTTATACTACATATATTGGCTAATGCCGTGCCACCGCCACCAAAAGGCATGACAAGACACCGATATTCATCAGAATATCAGTGCGATAAAAATATTCAAGCGTGAAATGATGGAAATCAGATGTATTGCAAAATGCAAGACTTTCCGGCGGTATGCAATAGTCTATTGCGAGATTATCGCGCTTTGCGCCGGTAGATGTTTCGGCAAATCCCGTTCTTTAACCGGCTGGATTTGCTTAATATCCACCCTGACGGCACGCCGTTTTGAAAGATATGGGTTCCTGTTCCTGCAATTTCAGGCAAAATATGGATTACCAGTTCGTCTATTATATTGTAACGGAAGAGCCGTGTCATAAGCTCCATCCCGTCCAGATCCGATACTTCGGCGGTGTATATGCAGGATTTGTCGGTGCTGTCCTTGTCACATACAAGATCAAGGACCGGGTAATCCGCTTGGAGTGTGTATGTGCCTATGTCATGCCAGTGCCGGAACCCTTTGGCATCGGTCATAAGCCAACGCATCCGGGGATTGTCGGCATCCGGGAGGAAACCGTCGATAGTCATTGCTGTTATGATGCGTACCGTTGCCATGTCGTTTCATTTCTCTGTTACATTGCAAAAGAAAAAGCGCGATGTCCACGCACTCAGACAGCGGTTCTGGCAAAACCGTAAGGAGAATACGCAACACCACGCTATGCGATACGCACAGCATAAGTATTACGCAATGATTCTCCTTAAACATCAACTGCCAGATTTCTGTCTGAGACTCTTGCGAACTTATGTATGTAACGGCAGGCATATCGGAATACGCCTACCTGTGTTTTCTATTTCACGCCCCAAAGTTACAAAAAAGTAGCGAGAAGGGCTGTATGTCAGGGCATAAATGTTACTCTATACCGTATTTGTTCATCTTGCGATATAATGTCGTAGGATTGATGTTGAGCATTTTCGCCGCCTTTGTCTTATTGCCATTGCTTGATTCCAAAGTGCGGATGATCAGTTGCTTTTCAGCTTCATCATCCTTTATGGGGCGCAAATCGGGAACGACTTTTGTGACATTATCACTTGTGGATTTACGGATATTCAAATCCGAAGCTGCGATAACAGGTGCTTTGGAAATAAGCACAGCCCGACGCACCCGGTTTTGAAGCTCGCGTATGTTGCCGCTCCATGAGTGTGCCAGCATAATCCGCTCGGCATCTGCGCTGAATCCGGATGTCTCCTTGTGAAGCTCATCAGAGAACTTCTTGCGGAAGAACTCGGCCAACGGGAGGATATCTTCGGGACATTCCGCCAGAGATGGCTGGTGTATCTCGAACTCACAAAGACGGTGATAAAGGTCCTCGCGGAAACGACCTTCGGCTATGGATTTCTCCATATTCTCGTTGGTTGCCGCGACTATGCGCACATCGGCACGGCGTTCGGTGTTTCCTCCGACCGGCATATATACATTCTCCTGCAATACCCTAAGCAATGATGATTGAGTGTGATAAGGGAGCGTGCCGATCTCGTCAAGGAACAGAGTGCCGCCTTTCGCGGCATCGAAATATCCTTTTCTGTCGGAATCCGCTCCTGTGAAAGCGCCTTTGACATGGCCGAAGAACATGGAGGCTATAAGTTCCGGCGGTATGGCGCCACAGTTCACCGCGACAAACGGCTCGTCTTTTCTTGGGCTGTTGAAATGAATGGTACGGGCTATGGACTCCTTGCCGGTTCCGTTGGCGCCGAGAATAAGCACCGATATGTCGGCAGGAGCTACAAGCTTCGCCAGGTGCAATGCCTCACGCGCCTTCGCGCTGTCACGCTTGAAAAGCCGTTCAAGAGAATGCTGTATGGTCACAGCCGGATGCATCAGCTCCTTCACAATCTCGAACAGTCGCTCACGGTGTACCGGTTTTGGCAGATAATCCTTCGCGCCCATCTTTATGGCTTTGACGGCATCGGGATATGAGGCATATTCCGTCATAATGATAACAGGAATGCCCGGCTTCTCTTTTTTCAGCCAAGCAAGCAGTGACAGACCGTCCCCTTCGGGCAGGCGTACATCAGAGAGTATCAGGTCAAAATCCGTTCTGCGTATATGCCTGCGTGCCACGATTGCATCTATTGCAGTCATGACGTCATATCCCTCGCGTGTGAGCCAGTCCTTCTGCATCTGGGAGAGGGTCACGTTGTCCTCAACTATCAGTATCCTGCTCTTCATTCTTTATTGTTTCCAGTTCTTCGTTTATATTCTCAATCAGATTCTCCATTGCCGAAATCACATCTGACATGAGGATTTCAATATCAGCCGTGGTTGTACTCCGTTTCTTGACAGCATTTCTTAACGGTTGAAGCACGCTTTCAATGCCAACCATTTCCCATACAGGTTTTATTCTGTGCAACACGGATGAAATGGCTTTTCTATCGTTTTTAGCGACAGACTCTTTCAGTTCTGCAATGTCATCGTATGTTGAATCTGCAAGTCCCTGCAATATGACTACGGGATTGGCGACATTTGCAATCAGTGGGGAAAAGTCAATCCGGTCTCCATCAAGCGGCAATGATTTGGCCATTATAATGGATATGCGCTCAAGCAGTTCCTGCATGGAGAAAGGTTTGAATATACAGCCGGAGAACCCGCATTGAATCAGCGGTCTGGTCTCGTCATCATCCCTGGCTGTCATTGCCACCACCGGGATTGTCCTTGAATTTCCTATATTGGACTTGCGCAACAGTTCAAGCAGTGCGAATCCGTCGGTGCCGGGCATATTTATATCGGTAAGCAGTATATCGTAGTCGCGTTCACGCATTGCCTTCACCACATCAGAGGCTGTGGCGCATACCTTACACGAAACAGCGTTGCGTTCAAGCATCTCGCTTATGATATCACGCTGGAGCGGATCATCGTCTATAACGATTACATTATGCGGCAGACGCAAAACACCGACAGGCTTTACTTCCGGAATGCTGGATGATTCTATATTCCCGGTCAGTTCAAGCGGTATGGTGATATGGAAAGTTGTGCCTTTGCCGACATTGCTTATCACGTCGATAGTTCCTCCGAGCATAATTACCAGTCCCTTGGTGATGGAAAGTCCAAGTCCGAACCCCTCCACATGCTCCACGTTGTCGGCACGCTCGAACGGCCTGAATATGCGGTCCACGGTTTCTTCCGACATACCGATGCCTGTGTCGCTGATATCCATTACAAGCCGGCCGTCGTCGTATGATGCCGCGATTCCGACGGATCCGGATTGTGTGAACTTGACGGCATTCGACAGCAGGTTGTCGGCAATCTGCTCTATTCGGTCCTCGTCTCCGATTACTGTCACGTCGATATTCCTGTAATCGTGCTTGAACAGCAGACCCTTGTCATTGATTATCTGCGCCGCACCGATGGCTATCCTGTCAAACAGTACGTTCAGCCTGAACGGGACATTGTTCGGGGTCTCTTTCGCCTCATTGAGCCGGTAGACATCCAGCAGGTTGTTGAGAAGGTGAACCACGTGGCGGCAAAGGTACCGTGCATTGTTCAGGTAGCCGTCACGCTTCCTTTTGTCGCGGGTGTCAATGGCAAGTTCTGCACTGCCGCTTATCACGTTTAGCGGACCGCGTATGTCATGGGATATGGTGAGGATTATTTTCTTACGCATTTCAAGCAGCGACCGGTTCTGCCGTATGCTTTCCTCCAGTTTGTGCTTATTCCGGTCTCGCCGCTTCATATCGCGGTGTATTATGACATAAGAAACGAACAGCATCAATAGGGTGATGGCTGTCAGTACACCTATATCACGATATGACTCTTCACGGGTAGCTGCAATCTCAAGTTCCTGCTGCCGGAGATCAGCCTGGGCCTTACCGTCAAGATAACTTATAAGATTCTGCAAGCGGACGTTAAGATTCCTGTTTTGCCGTGACAGGCTGTCTGCATGGGCTTTAAGGCTTTCGTTCTGCGCCCTGCGCTCAGCCATGAGACCACGGTTGAAACTGTACAGCATGGTCGTGGTGGCAGAGGGTTTTGGTTCTTCCTTTTTGCCGAATAAACCGAGGAAGCCTTTGCGCTTAGGTTTCTTTGGCTCCTCTTTGGCGCTCTGGCGAGCTATCACAGGCAGTTTGTTGGCCATCTCGTCACCGAGAGCCTTTTGACGCCGGTATATTTCTGCAAGCTGGAGCAGTTTCTTCTCCTTGTCCTCAAGAAGAATACGGAGGCTGTCTATGTCGGCTGCCTCCGAAATGAAGATCCGGCTGAACTCACACAGTGTGCTGTCGATATGGAGTCTCTGGCGATGATATCTGTCCCGCTCCATGTCAGTCCACTCCATCGCGGTTTCGCCCATAAGCGAGAGTGCTGTCATGTGCATGTTAAGTTCGTTTATTTCCCGACGCAGCTCATTGGCGGAACGATTCCTCTCATCCATCAGAGATAAAGTGTGCTCCTCGTTATAATAGGCATAACCTATTGCAACAGTGAGCACAAGAATAAGGATATATCCGGATATAATCGGTATATGAGGAAGGCCCGATTTTCGAATCATATTTATTACGAGACAAATATTGGTGGAGACATTACAAAATGGTATATAATAGTCTGTTTATATGAGAAATACCGAATCTAAAAGCTATAACGATATTAGCGAAAGTTCATTGCCAACGATAGGATGCCGCAGTGAGAGGTGGGATATCAATGCAAAAGTATCTCTTGCCATCATAAATCGTCACTTTCTTCGCATTGACAGAATTGTTGGTAGCTATGATTCCTGTTGTACCGTCTGGATTTGAAAAGGCTACGAACTCCGTGTCGGCGACATTCCCGTCAACAGACGCTCTGTGTCCACCGGGTCGTGAGGCTGTCATCGCCAGGCAAATTGTATAGTAAAATGAATTATATGTTATCTTGCCATATGTCTCGATATCAATGTCAACAGCTCCGTTACCGTTAAAGCATCCTCCCGGACGATACGGTCCATGATTGTTATCAAGTATCATATTCCACACTATCGCACCGCGCCCCCAGTTGTTGACAACATCAAAAATCAGATTTTTCACATCTTCGAGAATTCTTGCATGATCCACTCGCAGGTACCATTCTCCTGCCGTCCATTCCGTAAAAAGCAATGCCATATCAGGATTGGCGTCGTGTATTGCGGTCATTTCCGAAGCATCCCCGCTATAATTATGATATGCGGCTCCAGAAATATATTGTTTGGCTTGAGAATCGGAATATATCAGACTGGGATAACCTATCTGTCCCTCCCAATTATCGTAGCTATAATTATGGTCAAACACATAAATTTTAGTGTCGATATTATTGTCTCTGAACGACGGACCAAGGGCTGTCTTGATGAAATCGCGTTGCTCTTCCCAAAGCATAAACATCGAAGCGCTATTACCTCCATGGAGAGGTTCGTTCTGAGGGGTGACAGCAGTAATGTGGATGCCATTTTCAGCAAAAGCCTTTATCCATTTCACGAAATACAAGGCATAATCCTGATAACATTCTTCACGTAGATGACCTGCTGTCCATTCTCCGTTAGTTTTCATCCAGCGGGGGGCAGTCCACGGGGCGCCGATAATTTTGATATCGGGATTAATCTGCAATATTTCCTGCAACACAGGAATAATATAACGAGTTTCTTCGTTAGTGAGTGCAAAATTCTCGATACCGGGTGTATCACAGCATGTATAGTCGCTCAACGAAAAGTCGCTGCAACCTATGGGCACCCTTAAATAAGAGCATCCATAACCGACATTCTCATCGGGCGAGAATGTACGGACAAGAAAATCGTGGCGTCGATATGCTTCCATCTTGGATAGATTGTATGATGCCGAGCCGGTGATGGCAAAGCCAAAACCGTCGATTTCCTGATATAATTGATTGGTGTTTATGTTTATCATACCCTCTGACTTGTCCCGGCTGCTGTCGTCAAATTTCAAGTTTTCGGTCGACAGCAGCTTCGATCCATCATATGATACATAACAGGCTTTTATATCTGCCGGCGTTGTATCGTGTTCTATAAGCAGAGTTGGATTGGGAAGATAATGATTCTGACACACCGCACCGGCGGTACACATTATCAGACAGAGGTGCGTAAGAATACTGTGTAATGTCATTCTTTTCATCGTATATATATTTTTTCGCTTATCTGATTGTTATGACGGATATAAATGCCCTTTGTGGGGCGATTGACTTTCATTCCCTGAAGATTGAAATAGTCATAATGTATTTCGGAATTAGTAATCAGTGGTGGCTCTGTTATTGAGGTTGGCTTATTGCCTATGCCATCTGCTTTTAGAGTCATTCTCAGACGAGTGTCGGAATTCGCATTATCAATGCCGTCAAAGCGGATGTTGTCTCCCACGGTGGCGGCATAGTCAAGACAGAAGTTCTTGCCCGCTTCTATTTGTTCTTGCGTCTTTGTCCCCAACTGGATATTCCACTCGCGGTCTACTATCTTGAAATCTCCGGTGAAGTGAGGCGTGTTAAGAGTATATGTTCCGTCATTGTAATCGAACGCATAGAATGGCAGTATGGTCCAGTCGTTAAAGTCGCCGACGAGATAAAGCATCGGCATTCCGATACATGACAGAGTGAGGTTGTTCATATCAAGTGTTATGGCCACTTCCTGAGCAATCGGTTCCTCGAAATACATGTTGCACTCGTTTTGGGCAGATTCAAGTGGTATCACTTCATTGTATTTAATACCCTTAACCATTGATCCAAATTGCCATTTCCAATCGGGTGTGGTGATTTTGAACTCACCGGTGAGGCGTGGAATCTTCAATTCATAAATTCCCTCTGACCCGATGAAACGCATCCGTTCATCATGAGGATTCCAATTATTGAAATCGCCGGTAAGATAGTATGTCAGATTTCCGGAGATATCAGAAAATTTATTGACTGTCAGTCGATTGTTTACTTTGTTAAATACCAGTTCAATATCGCCGAGAGGATTTTCAATCGTCATATCACAGCCATCGCGTTGTAATTGATATGTCCTGCCTGATTTAATCGATGCCACGCCACCATATTGCGCATCCCACTCTGGAGCAACAGCGGCAACAATCTTGAATCGGCCATTTAAATCTTTTGTCCGCAGCACATAGGAATCGCCCTCTTTGATAAATCTGTATCCTTTCTTGTGATTGCTCCAGTCAGTGACATCACCGGCTAGATATATGTCAGGACACACTGTCAATGTTGGTGCCGAAGGATTGCTATAATCAAACAGAAGTGTCGCGCCGTACACGGTCGTCGAATTTCCATTGATCTGTTTTACACGGAAATTGTTGCCATAAGCATTGATGCAGGCCATTGGCACATCAAATTCAAAAGTGTCTGTCGAACCATATTGAAGCGAGTAATCCTCCGTGCATATCTTGAATGTGTAGACCGACGACAGTTCATCGATGTAGAGTGAATATACGCCGTTATCATTTACCATCCTGTATTTTTCCTGAACGGTCCAGTCATCGGAGATTCCACGGACATATAGTTCAGGTGCTTGTGCGAATGTCGTATGGTAAGCCAGGAATGGCAGACATAATTTCAGCATCACGATAAGTGTTCTAAATCTATACATAATAGTTCTAACGTATTGAAAATGAATATACAGTCTCAGTATGGTACTTTTCTCCGGGATTAAGGCGCACAGATGGCCAATCTAAGTGATTAGGGCTGTCAGGATAGTGTTGTGTCTCAAGGCATAGAGCAGACCGTTTCGGATAGGCAATTCCATTCTTTCCACAGACCTGGCCGTCGAGGAAATTACCTGAATAGAACTGTAAGCCTGGCTGATCTGTGCTAACAGTCATTACAATACCACTCACGGTATCATAAAGCTGCGCTGCAAATGGGCAACTCTTGTCAAGGACAAAGTTATGGTCATAGCCCATTCCATTGATGATTTGCTCGTCGTCAGCATTGATGTTTTCTCCAATAGCGTGCATGTGGTTGAAGTCGAATATTGTTCCCTTGACGGAACGGATTTCTCCTGTCGGCATAAACGTCGAGTCGATAGGGGTAAAACCTGAAGCCTTTATTGTCAGCAGTTCATCGGTTATCTCTTTTGTATGGTCTCCGCTAAGATTAAAATAGCTGTGGTTTGTGAGATTGATGATGGTCGGCTTATTGGTATAGGCGGTATAGGCGATTTTCAATCCACAATCGGAAGTTAAACTATATACAACTTCGACGTTTAGGTTTCCCGGGAAGCCGGCATCGCCGTCAGTGCTGTGCAGTGTAAGTACAAGTGTGGTGTCAGTTGTCTGGGTGGCACTCCATATTGAATGATGAAAACCTATCGGCCCACCATGGAGACAATGCCCATAGTTGTTCTGTGGCAGTTGATAAACTATTGAATCGAGCGTAAAGCGGCCTCTGTTGATTCGGTTGCCGTATCGTCCGATAATCGCTCCGAAGTTGCCGTCGATCTCGAGATAGTCACGGATGTTGTCATGCCCGAGCACGACATCGCGTGGTCGGCCGTCTTTATCTGGAACCATAAGCGACACAATTCGGCCTCCGTAGTTTGTGACGCAGACTTCCATATCGCCGTTGTGCAAGGTGAACAGGGATATTTTCTGATTGTTGACAATGGTGTCAAAATCATTTTTGTCAAGGCCTGATAAAGTCGTCTTTTGATTTGATGCGCAGCCAACCATTATCAGTGCGGCTGCGAAATAGATAATATGTTTCATTGTTTTATTCGGCATAAAAAATCAAGGATTGAAGATCCTTTGAGTCTGGACCCACCATAACGCGGAATTCACCCGAATCATAACCATATTTCAGCTCGTTGTCATAATATTTGAGCATGTCGCTGTCTATCTCAAAGCTGACATTCACGGTCTCACCCTTCGGGATGAATACCCGTTTATAAGATTTCAATTCTTTGACAGGACGGGCTATCCGGGCAACTGGATCATTGATATACAATTGCACAATTTCGTATCCATCGTAATCCCCGGCATTGCTGACATCTATTGAAAGCGATATAGCCCCTCCTTTTGCCAATCGGTCGGTGCTTATATATGGTTTTGAATAAGCGAATGTGGTATAGCTGCATCCATAACCGAACGGATAAAGAGGTTCGTTGCTCACGTCGATATAGTTGCTTCGATAGGGGTTAAACTGCGTGGAATCAAAGTCGGGATGACTTGAGGGCAGATGATTGTAATACAGTGGTATCTGGCCGATTGAACGCGGCCATGTGGTAGTCAGTTTCCCGGACGGCACCTTTTCGCCGAAGACAACGTCCGCTATGGCATCGGCTGCCTCGCTGCCTCCGAACCACACATTCAGTATGGCTGGAATGTGATTGTCCTCCCAGTCAAGCACAAGAGGACGGCCGGTGAAAAGCAACAGTATTACAGGCTTCCCGGTAGCGTATAACTGTTTGAGAAGATCGCGCTGAGTATCGGGGATTGTGATTTCCGCACGGCTCGACGACTCACCGCTCATTTCCGCGCTTTCGCCAAGCGCACAGATTATGATATCTGCGTTATTTGCAATTTCTATGGCCTGACGATGCATCTCGTCATCGTTCCCGCGAGCGATAGAACGGCCCCAGTCGCAATTTCGTTGGGTAGTCTCATCATAGTAGATATTGCTTCCCTGCGCATAAAGCAGTTCAGCATCGGTGCCGAGGGCGTCGCGGAAAGCGTCAAGCAGCGACTTGTGATTTTCAGGCTTGCAATAGCCGCTCCAAGTCCCGCTCATGTTGTTTGCGGCATTGGCGAGAGGACCGATAAGCGCAATCCGACCTTTCTTTTGCAAAGGAAGGAGATGCTTGTCGTTTTTAAGCAATACAAAGGTTTCGGCGGCGATATCCCGGGCAATCTTGCGATGTCGGGGCGTGTACATATCTTTAGCCAGACGCTCAGGCTTGCAATATTTATATGGATCGTCGAATAGTCCGAGCCGTTGTTTGGCAATCAGGATGCGACGGCACGCGTCGTCTATCATCTTTTCAGTAACAAGTCCGCGCTCAAGAGCACCTTTTAAATCGTTGAGATATCTGCCTGTAACCATATCCATATCTGTGCCGGCCCTTAATGTGACAGCGGCGGCGTCTTCTTTGTCTGCCACTCCCATAATCGGCAGCTCGTCTATTGAGCCGTAGTCAGTGACAACAAAACCGTCAAAATCCCAGTCGTTACGCAGAACCCCGTTGATAAGCCACTCCGAGGCAGTGGCGTGCTGACCGTTGATAAGATTGAACGATGTCATCACCGAACCGACACCGGCATCCGCGGCAGCCTTATAAGGGGGCATATAATAGTTGAACATACATTCGCGGCTCATGTCAACGCCGTTGTAATCGCGTCCACCTTCCGCAGCTCCATATAATGCGTAGTGTTTCACACAAGCCATAAGGGATGAGTCAGAACGCATCCCGTCGCCCTGATATCCATGAACATACGCTTGGGCGAGAACACTTCCGAGATACGGATCCTCGCCGGATCCTTCGGCGATACGGCCCCAACGCGGGTCTCGGCAGATATCGACCATCGGGCTATAATTCCAGTTTACACCGTCGGCTGTAGCCTCGATAGCTGAGATACGGGCCATTTCGGCTATGGCGGTGCTGTCCCATGAACACGACAATGCCAAAGGGATTGGAAAGACTGTCTCATAACCATGCACCACATCAGCTCCCACGAGCAAGGGTATGCCGTGCGGACCTTTCTCAACTGCTAACCTTTGAAAGCGGGCAACCGCATCAACTCCTTTGACATTGAAGAAGCCGCCAATTTTTCCTTGCATGATAAGAGAGTCGAGCACGGCTGCCTGTGCTGTTCCTGACACCACATCTCCGCCGACGGGCAAATTCAGCTGCCCGATTTTCTCCTCAATGCTCATCTCAGCCATAAGACTGTCGATGAAGCCGTTGTTATCTGTATCACGAGCCTGAGCGGTAGCGGCATAGAGTAAAAGCAGGACGGCTGTGGTTATATTAGAATGATTCATACTATTGCTTCGGTTGGTTCAGAATTTTGTTGCTGGCACCCCTGTGAAAGTCATCTTCACGGGGCGTATTCTGCCATTTGAGTCGAAATGAAGCTCATCGACGCATGTGACGCGGTCGTTGCCGTCGGTCGCTCCGAGCGGATGGCGGTGGTAGACGATATAGTATTTGCCCGTTTCGCCAGACCGGATCACGGAATGATGTCCCGCGCCGGTTCCTATTTCCGGGTCTGATTCCAGGATAGTGCCTACCCGTTCAAAAGGACCGAAAGGAGAATTGGCGATTGCATAGGCCACCCGGTAGTCGTCTTTGGTCCAGTCGCCCTCGCTCCACATGAAATAATATTTCCCGTCCTTAACAAGCATGAACGGCCCTTCTGTATAATCCTTTGGAGTCACTTCTTTGTAGAGCGAGCCGTCGGGGAAAGGGACAAGAGATTTGAAATCGTCGGCGAGACGGACCATGTTGCAGTGTCCCCAGCCTCCGTAATACATATAATAACTCCCATCCTTGTCTTTGAAAACGAACTGGTCGATTGGCTGCGCCCCGTTCACTATCTCATTTATCAGCGGTCGGCCAAGCAGATCCTTGAACGGACCTGCCGGCTTGTCGCTGACTGCGACACCAATACCGCCGATTTCGCCCTCGTGGACATCGTTTGCCCCGAAGAAAAGATAATACTTCCCGTCCTTCTCAAGCACTGCCGGAGCCCACATCGCACCCCAGGCCCATTTGACATCTTCTGTACTGATGATGTTTTCATGTTTAGTCCAATGGATGAGATCGGTGGTAGAGAAGCAGTCCATTGCGGTCTGCTCCTTGAAAGGAAGGCTGCGCGTAGGATATACGAACACCGTGTCGCCATACACGATTCCCTCCGGGTCGGCATACCACCCGGGGAAACAGGGATTTCCCCCTATATCGGTCGCACTATCATATTTCACAGCGACTTTATGTGGCAGGTCGGCTGATGACGAGCCTACGGAAAAGACATATTTACCATCCAGTATACGTTCAGAAGCCGTTTCCTCATCATAATAAGCCAAAGAAGAGAACGGAATGTCAACAGACACACTGCGGGTTTCGCCCGGTGCGAGATCCACTTTTGAAAAACCAACAAGTTTCTTCTTTTCCCTAAGCAGTCCTTTCAGTTTGGGAGCCGAGACGTATACCTGTACCGTTTCTGCGCCGGATGTCGAACCGATATTCGATACATCCATTTTCAGGTTATAGCCAATACCAGTCCGGGTCACGACCGGTTTACCGATGTTAAAATCAGTATAACTCAGGCCGTAGCCGAACGGAAACAACACCGGAAGTCCATTGTAATCATACCAACGATATCCTATAAGAATATCTTCGTCATAATATATGTCATAAATGTCGGAATCAGCCCGTCGGATTCCCGGATAACGGCGCTCACCATTAGTAGGCAAGTCCTCAATGCGCTTTGGGAAAGTAAATGGCAATTTCCCCGACGGGTTGACTTTGCCGGTAAGGACATCGGCAAGACTGTTGCCAGCCTCACTGCCGAGATACCAGTCCTGGACAATAGCGGCCACTTTATCCGCCCAGGGCATCAATACCGGTGTGCCTGAAATATTTACCACAATCAGATTGGGATTTATATCGGCAATAGCTGAGATAAGTTCGTCCTGTCCGTATGGAAGCTGCAAAGTCTTACGGTCGGAATTCTCGGTGTCCTGGCAGAGGGAGTGATTCAAGCCGCCAATGAATATCACGACATCGGCGTCTTTCGCTTTTGCAAGTACATCGGTTTTAAGTTGCTCGGGAGTTCGCTCTTCGGCCAACATCTCGAAGTCCTGACTTTTCACATTGTCGAATACCGTGCTTCCCGCTCCGATATATCCTCGTTCCCAGTCAACAACCACATCATGTAATGCCGACTTCAATCCGGCCAATGGAGTAACTTCATGCTGTACCTTCAGAGAAGCCGAGCCACCTCCGACGGTCATCATCTTCACTGCGTTTTCACCTACTACAAGAATTTTGCGGATATCTTGTTTCAAAGGGAGTATACCGTTGTTTTTAAGGAGAACAATTCCTTCGGAGCCGATTTTGCGGGCTGTGGCATAATGTTCGGGGCAAGTGAAGCGGCCTTTCCAATTGGAAGGAGCCATTGACGTGCGGAAAATTGTGCGGAGTATGCGCCTCACTCTGTCATTGAGATCGTCAACGGATTCACGACCATCCCTCAGTCTCTCGAGATAGGGGTTGGCCATATAATAGCTGTCGTAGGCATTCATATTTACCGACACACCGTCAGTGCCGGTACCCATTTCAAGGTCAAGCCCACCTTCAAGAACAGCGTCGGTGTTGTGCACACCTCCCCAGTCGCTGACTGCGACACCGTCGAATCCCCATTGTTGTTTCAATATGTCTTTCAAAAGTCGCGGGTTCTCGCAGCAGTTGCGGTTTTCAAAGAGATTATAAGCCGGCATAATGGCCCATGCGCCGCCGTCTACGGCAGCTTTGAACGGTTTGAGGTATATTTCATGCAAAGCACGTTCTCCGACATGTACATTCGTCGTATAACGGTTGTCTTCGTTGTTATTCAGAGCAAAATGTTTGACACATGCCGCAACATTATTGCTTTGAACGCCCTGGATATAAGGCACGACCATTGTTGACGTAAGAAACGGGTCTTCGCCCATATATTCGAAACTACGGCCGTTGAGAGGTGTACGCATCATATTCACTCCGGGGCCAAGCAGAATGTCTTTGCGGCGATATCGCGCTTCCTCGCCTATGGCTCTGCCGTATTCACGGGCTAATTCCGGGCGCCATGTGGCAGCCAGGCAGCTTAGAGCCGGGAATGCAGTGCAAGAGTCATTGGTCCACTCGGCGCTGTTCCATTCGTCCCAGAATACTTCCGGACGAATGCCGTGAGGCCCGTCAGTACACCATAGTTCCGGGATTCCGAGACGGGGAACACCGGCAGAGGAGAATTTCGACTGGGCATGAACCATCTTGACTTTTTCCTCAAGAGTCATACGCGAAAGTGCATCCTCGATACGCTCTTCCAGTGGAGCCGAATAGTCGAGGTATTTCGAATCAGTAGCATGTGCAATGCCTTGTGCACAAATAATTGAACCAAGACATAATATTAATGACACTACGACGGCCTTGAAATGGTATTTCATTGCGATATATATGATTTGATTGGCAGAAGGTAGTTTTTTAATATTATTTGCCCAGGTCGACCCAGACTTTCATTTTACCTGGCTTGCGGTTATCCCACGCGAAATATGGTATGAATGTGATATTTCCTTCGTTTGTTTTTAGAATCTTGAAATTACGGAGCAATCCCTCCCCGTCTTCAACACAAAATTCAGAATCGTGATTAATGGTGGCAGCATCGTAGCAGGGATTGTCACATTCCTCCATGCAATAAACCAAAGGGCCACGCATAACAGCTCTCTTGCAAAGATTCTCTTTTACCTTCGGGTCGGCCGCCATAATATTGACGGGCATTGCCATACTGAGTTCTATGTCTGCTCCCATCTTATCAACAGGAATAGTCACGTATCCGTTTTGTTTCGTAAATTTTCGGTTCTCACCATTGATTTTTAGCGCATACTCATCGCACCATCCGGGAATTCGCAGCTTTATGTTTCTCGGCAGGCTTCCTTCCGGTTTAACTGTAATCTTGACATCCCCTGCAAAAGGATATCCGCCAGATATCGACATATGCACAGGCACGCTGTCTACGTCAATCTCTGTTTTATTTCCGATAAAAAGATTGACGTAAATATTGTCTTTGTCAATCCCATAGATATAATTCCCCATAGAAGGTAGGAAGCGTGAAATGTTACTCGGGCAGCAGGCTGTCCCATACCATTCCTGACGATGGTGTGAACCATCCGATTCGAGAGGATTCACATAAAAGAATTTTTCACCTCCTAATTGGACACCGGCAAGAGCGGCGTTATACATTGTCCGCTCTAGAACATCGATATATCCGGCATCTCCAAAAAGACGGTTCATCCGCGATGCCCACATTATAAGACCCACCGAAGCACAGGTCTCGCAGTAAGCTTCACGATTGGGTAGGTCATAGTCTTCCGTGAAACCCTCGTTATGGACTGAGGATCCAATACCCCCGGTGACATACATATTGCGCTCCGTCACATCTTCCCATACCAGCTGAAGCGCGTCGAGATAAGTTCTGTCAGCTTTTTTAGCGGCAACGTCAGCCATACCGCAGAACAGATACATGGCTCGGACGGCATGCCCCGTGATGTCTGTTATCTCCCTTACTGGTTTATCATCCTGGCAATACTCGGTTCCCCATGGCGCACCGTTGCCATGCGATCCGTAACCGTGACCTCTCTCTTCAAGAAGCCAATGGGCAAAATCGAGGTATTTTTTATCTCCTGTAGCATCTGCCAGACGCACAAGGGCGAGTTCCACTTCCTCGTGTCCAGGCACCCAGTGTCGCTTATCCGGACCGAAAGTCTGCATCATATGGTCGGCAAATCGTTTCGCAACATTGAGAAAGGACTGTTTGCCGGTTGCGGAATAATAAGCAACAGCAGCTTCAAAGAGATGGCCTCCGCAATACATCTCGTGCATTATCATATCTGTCCATCGAGGAGTTGGAGCTACGATGGTATAATATGTGTTCAGATAGCCGTCATCCCATTGCGCATCTGCAATCATATTGATCCAGGTTTCCAGTTTTCTCTCAATTATCGAATCCGGATTATTGATGAGGCTGTAGGCCATTCCTTCCATTGCCTTATACACATCGGAATCATCATAACATAGTCCGGAATGCTCGCCATGCCCCTTTGCGGCATTGATAAAGTTACTCATTCGTAATGTCTTATTCTCAATCTGATCAATGCAGTGAGGAATGGTTTTATTTGCCAGATCATCCAACCTCGGCGACCAGAAAGAATCGCATATCGACACGTGTGAAAAATCAATATTATCAATCTGTGACATATGCCGGTCGGCCTGTGCTGTAAATGCTACTAAAAGGGCTGATGCTATGACGAAATGTTTTATGGCCATGGTAAAAATACGTATTGTTTGTTTCGTGAAATGGAAATAACAAGGATTGCAGTTCATGCTCAGTCGATGGACTGCAACCCCCGATATTGTATTATATCCTTTTGTTAGCGGATGATAACTTTTCTGACTGTAGTCCCGGTTCGCTGAATGTATACTTCCCCGGCAACAGGATTCATTACACGGATACCCTGAAGGTTAAAGTATTCGCAGGTGGCATTGCCGCCATCTTGAATGATTTCTGTTATTGATGTCGCGGGTTCGTTGTTGGCTGAGACTTTCATTTTGTTGAGATCGAAGCGGATTTTGTAAGTGCCCGGTTCTTTGGTTGTCCAGTTGTAATCTTCGTTCTGATCCATCTTGATATCCAGACCGTACTTGTTGTCGATTGCCAACTCAGTATTGTCTATTTCGGGGCGAAGATGTGTTCCCCATACGGGAGCCATCGATGCGCGGAATCTTTTGCCAGACTCGCAGTTGTCGAAAGTCGCCTCAAAGACGTTAGGCGAAACCTGTTCCATTGGCTGGAAAGACCAGTTTGTAAGGTCGCCTACCATATAGAGCTGGTTAGCGATAACTTTGTCGCTGAGGTATTCTGCGCTCATCTCCATGTTACGCAAATCAAGCGTAATCTTGTATGTTCCAGCTTCAGATACAGTCCACTGGTTGTCATTCAGGTCGGCTCCGCGGAATACTTCTATGGCGCATTTTTTCAAACCTTCTGCACCAATGGTGATATTCTGCGCCGGATGAATCCAGTTTCCATCCCACTCCTTATCATTGCGCAGGCTGAACTTGAAAGCACCGCCCTTCATATATGTCTGATATGTGAAAATGTAGGGATTAGTCGCGTCCAGGGTCAAAGGAGTGCCTTCGGCCGGATTCCAGCCTCCGATAGTGGCATCGCCCACTGCGTATACGCTGGGAGTAATCACGGGAAGGACTTCGCTGAAGTCCGAAGTGATGGAAACGATGGCCTTATCAAGGTCGAATACGATACGGTAGTTGCCGCTTTCGGCGATATACCAGTTCTTATCGCCGCCTTCCATGTTGTTATAGTCGATGTTGGCAGTCGCCGATGTCGCGGGGCTGAGGAGAGTCTTGTCCTCGACGGCATGAACCTGAGGACCGTTGAATACGACATCAGCACCCCATGCACTGGCACGGAAGCGTCCGGTGGAGACACCGTCGCCGCCTTCCACCTTGCCTTGATAGAAGAAGACATGATCAGATGTTTTGACGAGTTCGAATGCACTCCATTGGGTAGGATCTCCTACCATGAAGAGCTCGGAAATTTCCGACAGGGTTGCTTGAGCTGATGCAGTGCCTGATATCGACAGGGTTGCAACAGCAGCTAACCAACAGATTTTTTTCATGATTAATTGTTGTTTTTCGGGGTTGAACTATTTATATTATTTGGAAAGCCTTACTATTTTGCATCCATGGGGCTCGATTTGCGCGTTGATTGCCGAGGCGGTGCCTTCATCGGCATGCTCCCAGAGGTCTCGCACTTTCATAGGACTGCTGATTCCCAAGTCCGCGAAAGCTACATTGAAGACTTTAGGATTGTCCTCTCTGTTAAAAAGACCTACGATGTAATCGCCGTTGCTCATTTGGCCATACCACACATTACTGCCTTCAGAATTAACTACATCTGACAGCGGTTTACCAACAAAACGATCATGGTTCAGTGCCAACATTTCATCGTTTGTGTAGTATTTTAAATTATCACCAATGGTACCGGGTTGGTCTGCAACAGCTATCGGTCCTCCGGCCATCAACTGTATGGAGATGCAGAATTTCTTCTCAGCATCGGTTTCAAAACTATGGGCAATCGTGAAATCGCCGTCAAGTATGACCTTGTCGCGGCCGCTCAAGTGGCTCCAATAAGTGAAACCGTCAAACTGGTTATTGAGATTCGACCAACGGTTATAGATTTTGCCGCGGTCATGAGAAGATGTATGCAGCCAACCCCCGGTCCAAGTGTCACGGACTATACGTATCATATGGCCATAACGTTTTTCAATCTCGGCATCATTATATAAATGTGGCATTACAAGCGAAACCATAATGTCTTGTTCTTTGGCTTCCAATGCAATAGTCTCCAATAAATCGGCATAGTTCTGACGGCCATATCCTTTGCCGACAATATTATTCCTGTCGAAACCATCTTCGTAATGACTCAGATAATCAAATCGAAGGAAATCCGCTCCAAGCTCTTTGTAATATCTAATCAGTGCCCGGATATATTCGCGTGCTCCCGGATGCGACATAACTATATATTTATACGGCTCATTAGCCTTCGGATTTATAACTTCATCAATGTCGGGATTATATAGAAGGCTGCCCATGGAATATTCAGTACCGGGAACCTTATCGCGTTCTGCGCAGGTATATGTCATCGGAATATCATATATTCCGACTTTCAGACCTTTGGAATGTGCATAATCGATTATATCCCTGTAAGCAGTACCTCCATAATGTGTTTTGAAGATACCATCTACACATTGCGTATCAAGGAAGCCATCAGTGCATACCATATCGTATCCATGAGGTTTGAGTTCAGTCGCAACCCAATCGATAACCTCCTTCCATTGCTCTAAAGAAAAGTGCTGTTTTTCAACGGGCAGATCCTGTTGGTCGAGACACGCTTCATATATACTCCAATATAATGGGGCTTTGTAAGAATGGAAGCCTGCGATGTCTGTCAGTTCGGGATGTTCATGCACATCCGGACGATTCATAACATAGTTCGGATCGTCTGAACATCCAGCCATCATGATGACAAGGATGTTCAAAATCGTGAAGAATAAGTATTTTTTCATGCTTCAGTGAGTGTTTGTCAATCTTTATATTCGGCTTTAATTGTCCAATGTTCGAGGTCGAAAGTTAATTTATAGTTTCCAGCTTTCTCTACGTTCCAGTTATAGTCTGGATTCGCAGTATATATGAATCCTGATGACGCAACTCCGTTGATGCCAATGGGTGAGTTATCAGATTTCGGCCTAACATGAATTCCCCAGTCCTTGACAGGAGTCGCACGCATGCGCCCGGCATTGAGATGCCCATCATACACGAAAATATACTTTGATACTCGTGTGACGGGGGTGGGATTATATATATCCCATCCAGAAGGAGCGGCGTCTCCCAGAATGAAGAATTCTTCGGTCTCAATCGGGTTTACCGGTATCTCGATATCTTCAAGGGTACCGAGATAGCTGCAGCTCATCGTCCATTTACTTAGATTTAAGGTCAGACGATACTTCCCGGCATCTTTTACAACCCACTTGTAGTCAGGGTTAAGAGAATAATCGAATTCTTCTTCTGTTATGTCAGTCTTAGTAATCGGCCTGTTTCCGCCCAACGGTCGGATCGCATCCCACGACGGATATTCATCTCCGCTTTTGGGATAAACCTTGAACTCTCCGGCATAAAGATTGCCCTCATAGGTGAAAACATGGCTGTCTGACGCATCACGAGTCAATGCCGTCATGGCATCACCGTTCCATCCATTCACAGTAGCATCGCCGACCATAAACAATGTAGAGGTCTCAATAGGTTTTTTAACCTCCGGGTCGGGATTCTCTCCACCAAGGAATTCGGTTTTAAGAGTCCAATTCTCAAGGTCGAATGTCAGATGATAATTGCCTGGATCGGTGACAAGCCAATTGATGTCGGGATCCCAAACATACATGAAGTTTTCATTTTCTATTCCGTCTTTCCCGATTTTGACATGGTCTGTTACCGGGCGAATATGATAGCCCCAGGCTCTTTTAGTGGTGGCGCGAAGTTCACCTTCGTTCAACCAACATTCATATTCAAAAATATATTTGCTTTTCTTAGCTGTCTCGGGAGCATTCCCTATGTTCCAACCGATTGATGTGGCCGATCCAACAATATAGAGGGTCTCCGTTTCGATAGGCGCAACCTCCGGCTGCACGAATTCACCGAGATATTCGGTGCTCAGTGTCCAGTCGCGCAGATTAAAAGTGAGTTCATAGGTGCCGTTGGCGACAACAAGCCATTTTTCATCAGGGTTGTCGGCATGCATCTGGAACTTGACCGCTTCAAGCGGTTCCTTACCTATTTCCTGGCCATAATAAATCGGACGGATGAAATCCACATCAAGACTTGATGTCGGTGCGAGACTCACCTTGAATTCTCCCTCATGCAGTTGGCCCTTGTAAACGAATATATATGGATCCGTCTCGGAGCATTGCATCGGAGTTGGATCTTCGAATGACCAGCCGGTCGGCACTGCATCACCTACAAGATACAGTTCTTTAGTATGTATCGGACTTTTAAAGTCAGATACAATCAAATCCTTCTCTCCTTCACAAGAGCTCATTACGCATAATGTGAAGAAAAACATCAGGACTTGAGATTTTTTAATTCTATTCATAGTTCTATTGATGAGTGATGGATTTGTTAATAACCTTTGTTTTGCACCAGATGTGGATTAGCCTGAAGTGCTTTGAATGGTATAGGGAATATATCCGTATGGTTGTCGACGTCAGGAGTTTTATCCCACCATTTGCCTGAACTGAATTTGCCATATCTTACCAGATCTGTTCTTCTTCGAGTTTCGGCAAAGAATTCACGCCCCCATTCGTCAAGCATTTCCTGCATATCCAATTTCGCGCTTCCTTCAGGCTCATACAGGACTTCTGAAAGATTTTCAACCGGATAGTTTCTGCGTCTGACGCTGTTCAGAAGCGCAGCGGCATCCGGGGTGTTTCCGGAACGGAGCTTGCATTCGGCGAGCATATATATAATTTCGGGGAGACGAATTTCGGCATATGCCGCTTCCAATTGGTGTGGGTCATCATCGCTGTACATGGGATATTTCACATAATGCCATCCTGAATTATGATCGCCGGTTGTCATAGAGCTGGTTTTGTTTGATGGCCAAAGTTCAGGATCGAGGTTCTGGAAATCACCAACTGCGTCACGGATATATAAGTCATAGTCACGCTCCGGAGCACGAACCTTCTTAACTTTACCATTATCATCAGTATATTCAAGATAGCCATAAAGGAATAAACCTTCACGCCTACCATTGCCGAGATTCTTGTAAAGTTTCATTCGTTCATCGCCGGGGTATTTACGGAATTTCTGAATAGGCATTCCCAATTCATCGGTATAAAGCTTGCCTGTCAAGTCATATGAGGGAGCGGCGGCATATTTGGTGTTGTGTCCACCTGCTTTGCACTTTTGATCTTTAAGGTATAGATGGGCATTCGCAGGAACAGTCCACCAATATGTATTTGCATGATAATTCCAATATTCATTACCACCGGGATAATTCGGGAATGCAAATATGACCTCATCACAGGTATTGTTGTCCCAATCAAATGCAGCGTCCCAACGATTTGCCACTTCATAGGTTCCATATACACCGTCAAGAATATCCTGGCAGAGTTTAGCGCAATCTGTGTATCGCTCTGATCCAACATATACCTCGGCATTCAGATATAGCCTTGCAAGTAGGGCTGCCGCACCTGCTTGAGTCCATTTGCTTAGAAATTCCGATGATGTGCCGAGAGCTTCTTTCTTTGGCAGCTTGGGTATGAGTGTTGATAGCTCAGTTTCAATAAAATTGAAAATCACCTGTGGTTCCACTTGCCCCTCAGTGTTTTTAGTCTGATCCTCGAATGACACTACATAGGGAATGTTCCTGAAACCATCGAGCAGGCTAAGATAGCAGAATGCCCGCAATACACGCAATGAAGCTATGTAGCCGTCAATCTCTTCCTGGGTGAAATTAAATTTCGCCTTATCGATTTTTTCAAGTTCTTCTATGCCGAAATTGCACTGACCGATGCCTTCGAAGCCACTGTTCCAGAGAAACTCGAAGTAATCATCCTCCGCAGTCCATGTATGATAGTGATAACGCCGCCATCGGCCACCGTCATCCCACCATCCATCGCGAGACGGAGAGATAATCTGATCGGAGGGAAGCTCCTGAAGGAAGTGGCGGAATTGCAGCATATGATAACAGTGCTCGAAGGGTCGTGCTACAACTCTTTCAACGTCCTTTCGTGTATTGTAGAAGTTGTTCGATTCAACCTGGTCATAGATGGTTTCGTCGAGGTTTGTGCATGCTGATAGAAACATGATCCCTAAAACGATGCACAAGGATTTTATGATGTTTTTTTCCATGATGTCGATCATTTTTGTTAATTAGAATTCAATCTGTGTACCGAGGATAAACTGCCGGGTTGTCGGATAGTACATACACGACCCTTGCGCTCCCGGCGTAAGGCCATTGACAGGATATGTACTGGGGTCAACCCCGGAAAACTTGGTAATCGTAAAGACATTTGTTACCGCTCCGTAGATTCTCAAGCTATTCATATATTTTGCCTTGGGGACATTTAAAGTATAGCCAAGAGTGATTTGGTCAAGTTTGAAATAGTCGCCTCGTTCAAGGAAATAGTCAGTTACGGCATGAGAGCCGGTTGAACTTATTTTAAAATTCTTACCATATGCTTTCTTCAACATATTTCCACTATACTTGCGTGTGCCATAATAGAAATCGTGGATATTGAACAAATCAAATCCGAAAGCGCCACGGAAGAAAAGGGCAAGGTCGAAGTTTTTGTAACGGAAATTATGAGTCGTTGACATGGTGAATTTTGGCAGACCATTGCCAACTTTCACTTTATCCTCTTCAGTCGCACGGCTGGCCGAAATCACATCTCCGTTTCTGTCATAAACCAGCCATTCGCCGTTGTGATCGATTCCATGATACTTCCACATATAGAAATTTCCAATCGACTGACCTTTTTCAATGCGTTGCAGATAATAGTACGGAAACGGATTTTCCGTCTCACACATGTTGTAGAAATCCTGGCCGATATATTTTGAGTTACTGAAATCGATAAATTTGTTTTTTATCGTGGAGCCGATGACATTGAAGCTGTAGGTAAAATCGCGTGTCTGCACGGCATTTACATTCAGATCAAACTCAAAGCCAGAATTCTCCATCGTACCGACGTTCACAAAAGCCGTAGGCCACATATAAGGAGGGACCGAGACATTGTAGTCGCCGAGCAGATCTTCCGTTCTTCTGCGGAAGTAGTTCAACGATCCAGAGAACCGGTTGTTGAACATCGAGAAGTCAAGTCCGACATTCCAGTTTTTCGCACGTTCCCATTTCAGATCAGGGTTAGGATTCTTAGATGCTCCCCATCCTTGCAGAAAATGGCCATTTATATAAGCATAGCCGTAGCCGCTCATTGTTGCCAACGACATATAGCTGTCGAAATTCTGATTACCGCTTTCGCCGTAGTCAGCACGGATTTTCAAATCATTCAGCCACGAGCGTGTCGATTCCATGAAATTTTCATTACTTATGCGCCATCCAACTGAAACGGCGGGAAAATTGCCCCATTTGTGGTTTTTGCCAAATTTTGATGAACCCTCGTGTCTTATTGATGCAGTCATAAGGTACTTGCCATCCCAGTCATAGCTGACACGACCAAAAAAGGCAATGAGTTTACTGTCATTTTTATAACTACTCATCCCGATAATACCTTCATCTTTAGCGTATTCACCAGAACCAAGATTATCAGCACCTAATCCATCATTCGGGAAATCGCTGTTTTCAGCGCTGAAACCGGAATTTTGAAAATACTGGTATGAATAACCAAGCATTAGCTTTACATTGTTTTTACCAAATTTACCGGTGGCATTGCCTATCCATTCCAAAACATCCTGCCTGCTCATTGAATAGGAACGGCTAGCCTGACCTTCAAAACCTTCGTTGACGGCCAATGTGCTTGTTGACGGACGGAACCATGTTTGGTCATATGTATAACGGTGTTCTGCAAACGTAATCTGAGTATTCAATGTAATTGGGCACTCCCTACTACCTGTCCAAAGAAGAGGCAACAGATTGAGTTTCACAGTGCCATCCATATCAATCAATTGGGTATCAGTATGATTTTTCTCTAATTTCTGTACTTCCACCGGGTTATAGGCACTTGTCTGACCAAAGAAATTGTAATAGCGGGTCGGATCTTCTCTATCCATCAACGGGGTTGTCGGATTCGCTGAAATTGCGTTTCTGAATACGTTCCAATCAGCAGCATCACTGGAAATAATTCGTGGCGCAAGATTGATATTCAGGTTAAAAAGCCCACCTTTGGAATTCAGTCCGGCGGAAGCTCTACCTCCGTACTCTTCTCGTTTTGAACGTAAATCTACGCCGTGTGAATTTTTATAATCCCCACTGACACGAAAGTTAGCACGTTCATTTCCACCTGAAACACTAATATTATGTTTATGGCCAAAGCCTGTGCGGCTAACTCCATCAAACCAATCGTAGTTTCCTCCAAGGTCTGTTCCATTGTCACCCCAAGGAAGACGGACATTCCTATAATCATCGGCACTCATCATATCCAGATCCTTATTTACTTTATCCCATGAAAGAGTGGTTGAATATGTAACATTATATGTGCCGTCCTTACTTGCTTTCTTTGTAGTTATAAGAATAACGCCATTCGACCCCTGTGTGCCGTAGATTGCTGAAGCCGCACCGTCCTTTAACACATCAAAAGACGCGATGTCATTCGGGTTCAAATTTGCCATACTTCCACCTGGTACACCGTCAATTACGATAAGGGGATTTAGACCTGCTGAGCGGGAGGAAACACCTCTGATCTGGATGCTTGAGGTGTTGTTGGGGTCGGCTGCTGCAGTATTTGAAATCGACATTCCGGATACTTTTCCCTGAATCAAACGGGCTGGGTCTGATGAACTGATAGTCAAGAAGTCTTTCTCGCCAACATGGCTTATCGCCGACGTCAGTTCTTTCTTATCCATTGTGCCATAGCCGATGACCACGAGTTCACTTAACAGCTGAGAGTCTTCGGTTAGAGTGACATCCAGTACCCCGCTTTTCTCTGCTTTCTTTTTTTCGGAGCAATAGCCTACGTATGAAAATAGAATGTTACTGCCGGCAGGCACTTCTATTTCATATCGGCCATCAATATCGGTTGATACACCGACTGCTGAAACGTCACTCCTTACCGAGGCTCCAATCAGAGGCTCCCCGGAGGGGTCCGATACAATACCTGAAACTTTAATCTTATTACCTTTGGATGCAGAGTCTTTTTTATTTACCTTAGTCGACCTACTGTTGAGTACAATTTGTTTTTTGTCGATAACATAGCTTATACCATGATTGGCAAGAAGTTTATTAAGGACTGATGTCAAGGCTTCATCCTTGACTTTGAGTGTTACGGGAACATTTACATTTATAG